>JAYOTF010000040.1:0-29721 GCA_038150265.1 Deltaproteobacteria bacterium
CGTACACCCTCAGTGGGGTGGGAGGCCCCGTTGTGCGCCTGGTTCAGAGCCCGCCCGCCCGCTCCGGAAGGCCGTCCACAGCTTCTGTGGGAGCGGCGCTGGAAGACGAAGAAGACGCCATCCGTGCCCTCCGGCAGGAGCAGCGTGAGCGGCTCCAGCAGGCGACATCCAGGGAGGAGCGCCAAGCGATCCGAAAGGAGTACCGCAAGAAAATCAAGGCTCTGCGGCAGCAGCAGCGAGGGGCGTCTCCTCGTTCCAGGCTCCTGGCTTCCGAGCGCCAACAGCTCCGTCAGGCCCGCCAGGCCCAGCTGCGCGAGGCGACTTCTCCGGAAGAGCGCCGGGCCATTCGTCGCGAGTTTCGTCAGAAGCTTCGGGAGGCGCGGAACCGCTCACGAGCCCGTTCCGAGCTGCAGGGCACCTGAGGCGGTTAGCAGCCCCAGATGTGCGGGTCGGTCGCGGTGAGTGGCGGGCGGTGCCAGAGCTTCGCTTCCCAGGAGGCGTCCGGAGGTGACTCAGTTCACCGGGATCTCCACAAGGTCTTCATCAAAGAGTCCGGTCTTCTCAGCGTCCGTGTGGCAGGCAACACAGTTGGCAGGGCTCTTGATGGACTTGCGGTCAAAGACCCGATCCTCCAGCAAGTCATCGTGCTTGCGCTTCCAGTACCGGGTTTCCGAGATCCGGACCGGCGTGTCATTGGCCGCCAGCTTGTCCAGGATCTTGACAGACACCTTGGACGGCGTCAGCTCGGCTGCATGCGCCGTGAGGTAGGTCCGGATTTCTGCAGCGGTTTGGTCATCCAGCGCCAGGTCTTCTCCAAAGTGATTGGCCTGCTCCTGCATGAGGCGGTTCCAGGAGCGCTCGGGAAGCAGCCCGGGCAGCATGGCCCAGTGACACGCCCCACACTCCTGCTGAACCGTCTTGTTCTGAATCGTTGGCATCTCCTGGTCCATGAAGAGGGTGGTGAAGAACCCCGGGTCCTGGGAGTAGCGGTAGTCGTCCTGAGCCGAGGCTGAAGCCGCAGCATTGAGGAGCAGGAGCAGAGAAAGGGCAAAGGGAGAGACAACTTTCATGATCAGGTGGCAGAAAGGAGTTTTCGAGGGCTCAAGCGGGCCTGAAGTCGCAACCAGGCAGGACGCCGTTGGGCCAGGAAGCGGCGGGAAACCGGAAGCCGGAGGCTGAGTAAGAGAAGCAACAGGATACTGTAAAAGGCACCTTTTTCCAATCCATCTTCCAGCAGGAACACATGGATCACTGCTGCCAGGGCGAGGACGTACACCACCTGATGCAGGCGCTTCCAACGCTTGCCGAGGCGCTTCATCCAGCCACGGGTGGAGGTGACGGCGAGCGGAACCATTCCCAGCAGGGCGCCCCAGGCCGCCCAGAGTGACGGATCCGTCAGGCTCTCCTTCCAGAGCCCGGGGAGGTCCCAGTGCTCTTCAAGGGCATAGAGCCCCAGGTGGAGGGCACTCAGGAAGAACGCATAGAGGCCGAGTGGCTTCTTGAGCCGCGGCAGGAAGCTCTTCCCGGTGAGGAGGAACAGCGGGGTCATGACCAGGCTGAGCAGCAGGAAGGTCATGGCTGCTTCCCCTGAGACGTGGGTCAGGATGTGCCCCCGGTCGGAGGTGGAGGCCACCCCAAGCTTGACGAACTGGAGGGCAAAGAAGAGGTGCACCACCGCTTCTGGGCTGAGGGACAGGCGTTTCATCAGGACCTTTCGGGCAGAGGAGAAGACGTTTCCAGACTGCCGCAGCTGGCACGCACCAGGGCGCTGGCGGCAAAAGCCGCAAAGAGGGGCAGGCGTGTTGGGTGAGGAAGGAACGTAAACATGGGGACCCCTTTGGCTAGAGTGTCATTCATTTGATGACTCCAGTCTACAGGGGCTTCCTTGCGCCTCTCTTGCGCGAACCTTACAACTTTGAAACGTTCGGCGCTTCCTTGAGGCAGCTGTACTGCGTGACGGGCATCAGCGCGCGCCAGCCCCGGTAGGGGCCCACGGGTTCAGCGCGGGCCAGGCTGAGGCGGGTCAACTCGCCACCCTGGGCGGCCTGCCACCCCAGCAGGACCTGTTCGCTTTCGAGGGTGACGGCGTTTGCCACCAGGCGGCCCCACGGTTTCAGGGCGTGCCACGAGGCGGACAGCACCGCTTCTGTCAGCCCACCGCCGATAAACACGGCATCCGGGTCTGGCAGGTGCGGCAGGCGCTCCTCAATGGCTCCCGAAACGACCTCCAGCCGCGTCCGGACGCCCAGGGCAACGGCGTTGCGCTCCAGCCACGCCAGCCGGTCGGGGTGTCGCTCCACCGCAACGGCGTGGTTCCGGACATCCGACCGCAGCCACTCAATGGCCACCGAACCGCTCCCGGCTCCGAGATCCCAGAGCCGCTGCCCCGGAAGCGGCATCAGCTTGGCGAGCGTCGCGGCCCGGATCTCGCGTTTGGTGAGCTTGCCATCGTGCTCAAACGCATCATCCGGAAGCCCGGGCAGGCGCGGCAGCAGCACCGCGGTGGGTCCCGGCAGGCACTCCACTCCAATGACATTCAGCGACGCGCCTTCCGGATGGACCCAGGTTTCTGCCACTCCGGAGAAGCAGCGCTCCTGCGGGCCACCGAGGTGTTCCAGCACCGTCAGGCGGCTCGGGCCAAACCCCCGCGCAGTCAGCAGGGCGGCCACCTGCTGGGGGCTGGTCCCATTCCAGCTCAGGATCAGCATCCGGACCTGAGGCTGAACGAAGGGGTGCAGCGTCTCCAGCGGACGCCCGTGAACCGTCAGCAGCTCCACCTCCGGAAGCGACCACCCGAGCCGCGAGCACGCCAGCGAGTACGCCGACGGCATGGGCAGGAACCGGACCTCCTCTGGCGCAAAGCCCTCCCGGAGCAGCTTGGAGCCGACGCCGTAGCAGAGCGGGTCTCCGGTGGCCAGCACCACGGCGCCTTCCCCAAACTCCCGGAGGCGAGGGAAGTCCTCTTCCATGCGCTTGGACCACGTGTACTGGGGAGCGGTCACAAACTCCGGAACCATGCCGAGGTGCCGCGGGCTCCCAAAGATCACCCGTGCGTCCTTCAGCCGCTGCTGGGCTTCCAGTCCCATTCCGGACCACCCGTCTTCACCAATGCCCAGGACGCTGAGCCACGGGGCCCCAGCAGCACTCATCGGGACTCCCTCAGCTGAGGCGGGCGAGCCGGAACCTCTCGGCTCAGAACCGCGATGGCGTTGAGGGCGGCAGCGGCAATGGCGCTGCCTCCCCGGCGTCCGTGCAGCGTCATGAAGGGGATCTCCAGGGCCTGAGCCTGCTCGGAGAGGAAAATTTTCGATTCCGCAGCTCCCACGAATCCGACAGGAAACCCGAGGATCAGGGAAGGGTGGGGCCAGCCTTCCTGCTCCAGGCCTTCAAGGAGCCGAAAGAGCGAAGTGGGGGCGTTTCCAATGACGACCACGGCGTCCAGCAGGTAGGGCAGCCAACGTTCGGTGGCGACCGACGAGCGCGTGATGCCCCGGCGGCGGGCGTCTTGTGCCACATCCATGTCGTCAATGCAGCACCACGTCGAGTTTTGGGCAGGGAGGAAGCGCTTGATGACCCCGTCTTCCACCATGTTGACGTCACAGAGAATGGGCGCCCCGGCCTGCAACGCCGCGATTCCGGACCGGACGGCGTCTGCGCTGTAGCCCAGGGCTGGCGGAATGTCGGTCATGCCGCAGGAGTGGATGATGCGGACCGCGACCTCGGCAATGTCCGGAGGCAGGTCCCCAAAGTCGGTCTCGCGGCGGACGGTGGCAAAGGATTCCTGGTAAATGGCTTCCGGGTCTTTCAGGTAGTCGATCATTCCGGCTTGAGCGATTTGAGGCGTTTGAGGGAAACCGGTCCCAGGGGGTGGTTGGCGTGCGGGTGAGTGGGGTGATGATGCCCATGATCGTGCCCATGGGAATGATCGTGCCCGTGGGAATGGTCGTGCCCATGGGGGTGTGCGTGGGAGTGAGGACCGGGTGCATCGGCGCCATACTCCACGGCCTGGTCCAGGTTTCCGGTGCCAATGCCTTCCACATGGTGGTGGTGGCTTTCTTGCGGAAGTCCGACCTCGGCTTCAAACCCAAGGACCTGCTCGCGGTACTTGCAGAGCTGGCAGTTCATCACGTTGGTGCCGTCCAGGATTTCCTGCACCCGGTCGGCAAAGGTATCCAGCACCAGGGGGTGGTCGTTCAGGTACGGCGCCTTGACGAATTCAATTTCCGGATGCCGCGCGGCGACCAGGTCCGTGTGGTCGTAGATGCGGCGCACGAGGATGCCGGTGAAGAGGAAGTACGGGAAGACGACAATGCGCCGGAAGCCCAACCGGGTGGCATGTTCCAGAGCCGGCTCCACGAGCGGGAAGGTGACTCCGGAGTACGCGACCTCGGTCCACCCAAACCCGAGCCCTTCCCAGAGCATCCGGGCGACCTTGCTGATGTTGGAGTTGGCATCCGGATCAGACGACCCACGCCCCACCACCACCAGGAGGGTTTCGTGCCGGGGGACCGAAGGGTCCACTTCTGCCAGGGCGCCTTCAATGCGTTCGCTGGCAGCGCGGAGGAGCTTCGTGTCGATCCCGAGTTCCCGACCGTAACGGATGTTCATCCCGGCATGCTGGGCCTGGTAGGTGTTGAGCACCGACGGGATGTCGTTCTTGGCGTGTCCGGCCGCAAAGAGCATTCCGGGCACCGCCAGCACTTCCTTCACACCCTTCTCGCGGAGGGCGTTGAGCCCGTCCCGGATGATGGGGGAGGCAAACTCGAGGAAGCCCCAGTCGGTTTCATACTGAGGCAACCGCTCCCGGAGGCCCCGGGCGACCGATTGGAACTCTTCCACCGCCTTTTCGTCACGACTGCCGTGACCGCACACCATGATTCCAAAGTGACTCAAGAAAACTCCTTATTTGATTGGATCCGTTGCGGGAGTCCGGCGACCACCCACCAGGTTTCATCACAGGTTGCCCCCAGCCGCTGACCGACCCGTCCGGAGAGGTCGGCAAAACGTCGCGCCAGGGGATTTTCCGGCATCACGCCGAGGCCCACTTCATTGAGGACGAGGACCAGGTCATTCGGAAGCGCCAGCAGGCGTTCCAGTTCGGCAAAGGCTTCTGGCTCAGAGCGCTCATGGTGCAGCCAGTTGTTGAGCCACATCGTCAGGCACTCCACCAGCACCGGGGCCTGGGTGTCTGCGACTGCTGCCGCCAGGTCCAGGGGGGCCTCGCGCGTTTCAAAGCGGTCGCCCCGCTGAGCCTGGTGCCGTTGAATGCGGGTGTCCATTTCTGCGTCCCGGAACTCGGTGGTGGCGAGGTACACGGGCCGCTGTTCCGAAGCGAGGCGCAGGGTGCGCTGCTCGGCAAAGCGGGACTTTCCGCTCTTGACGCCACCGGTGACCAGCACCTTCATGGAAGCCCCCCGAGCAGCAGGACCATCGCCAGCAAGGTGGCCCCAAAGGCGAGGCGGTTCATGCGCGTCAGGTCATCTGGGCCCACGGCTTCGGAAGCCGCTTCCGGACCAATCCAGTAGCTGCTGCTGAGCGTGCCGTGTCGCCAGATGGGGCCACAGAGCCGAACCCCGAGGGCTCCGGCAGCAGCGGCTTCGCTCCACCCGGCGTTCGGGCTGGCAATGAGGTGCCGGTCCCGGAGGCCCACGCGCCACGCCTGAGAGGCGGAGTAGCCCGGCAGCAGCGCGGCCGTGACCACGAGCAGCCCAAAGGTCAGGCGGGCCGGGATCCAGCAGAGCAGGTCATCGAGCCGGGCGCTGGCCCAGCCAAACTGCCGGTAGCGTTCGTTGCGGTACCCCACCATGGAGTCGAGTGTGTTGACCACCTTGAAAAGGACCATTCCGGGGAGTCCCAGGAGCGCCCACCAGAACAGAGGAGCCACCACGCCGTCACAGAGGTTTTCCGCGACACTCTCCACCGCTGCGCGCCCACAGGCTCCGGCATCCAGGGCGTCGGTGTCGCGTCCCACCATTTGGGAGACGGCGTTCCGGGCGCCGACGAGGTCGTGTTCCGCCAGGGCCTTCCGAACTGCCCAGGCGTGTCCGAGCAGGTCTCGCAACGCCAGCAGGCTCCAGGCCAGGTAGAGCGTCAGCAGGTCACCCAGCACGGGGTGCAGGGCCGTGGCGCCTGCCCGGGCCGACCAAACGGCTAATAGAGTTCCGGAAACCATTCCCAGCGTCAAGACGATGCCACCGCGTACTCCGGCTTCTTGCCGGTTCCGGAGGAATTCTTCAAACGCGGCAATGGCCTTCCCGATCACCCGGACCGGGTGCCAGCGGTAAACCGGGTCTCCAAACAGCAGGTCCAGGACAAACGCAGCTCCGATCAGGAGCGCCGGGGTGGCGTCCAGCATCAGGAACCGGCTGGGCAAAAGGCCGAGAAAGCCCGCGGGGGTGCTTTTGGCGCTTGGTCTCTGTTCCGACTTGTGCTAAGGTTGGCCCCGGATTCTATTTTTTTCAAAGAAGTTTCTCTAGATTAAGGTGCGGAATGAGCGAAGATCAGGAATTGGTCAAAGAAGTTCGGGAGTATTTTGAAGAAGAACAACGGCTCCGGGCGGCGGACATTGAAGCGGCCAAGAAGCATGACGAGGAGCTGCTCCGGAAGCGGGAAGCCGGTGAATACGGGGTCAGCCGAGGCATGGACCTGATTGCCAGCCAGCTCATGTTTCTGGTGGCAACCCTGGCCACCGTTGGGCTGATCTGGATGGTCTTCAACATGGATCCTCGCTAATTCAGGCGACGTCTGCTCCTTCCGGACGTCTGCCCTGTCTTGCCTGCGCTGCCTCGACTCTGAAGCAGCGCCTTCCCTTTTTCAGCTCCGTTTGTTCGTCAGGTCCCCTTGGGTAACGAGGCGGAACCTGCTCCCGTCTGTCCCTCCTGAGCCACCTGCTGGGCCTCCCGTTTTTTCCGGATGCTTCCGGATTCCACCGCAGGAGGTCTCTACTGTATCGGGAAGCCCCGGAAGCAACAAGTGCGAGAAAAAAACGCTGGTTGGCGGGCGGGCGTGGTATCCTGCTGGTGCGGAAGTTCCGGAAAAAAATTCCCGGGTCTCTGGCCCAACCCTGTGAAATCCGCTAACATAATCACTCCCTACATCAACCCCTTTCTCTGCGGTCCATGAGTGAGAGGCACTCTCAGGTCATTGAAGAATATCTGCTAACGCTGTACCAACTGCGCGGCGCCGAAGAGGCGGGGCTCAAGGCGGTGACCCTGGCGGAGCGGCTCAAGGTCAGCCCGCCGACGGTGCACTCCACGCTGTCTCGGATGCAACGCGATGGGCTGGTCCGGATGGGCGAGGCGAAGGCGTGGGAGCTGACGAAAGACGGCCTGAAGGAAGCAGAGGACATTGCCTACCGGCACAACCTGGCCGAACACTTCCTCTGCCACACCCTGGGCATTCCGTGGTACGAGGTTCACAAGCATGCCCATCAGCTGGAGCATGCGCTGACGCCACTGGTGGTGCAGAAGCTGACCGAGTTTTTGGGACGTCCGGAGTTCTGCCCGCACGGCACCCCCATGCCCGGAAGCTCCCTTCCGGAGAACGCCTTCCCCCTGCATGAGGCCCAGCCTGAGACCACGGTTGAAATTGCCATGGTGTCTGAGCAGCTCGAAGACTCCGAGGACCTCCTCAAGGTGCTGCACCGCGACTACGTCATTCCGGGTGAGGTGCACCGAGTCGTGAGCCGAGAGGACGTCATGCAGGCCCTCACCCTGGAGTCTCGCCATGGGCAGATCTCCCTCCCCTTCCACATTGCCGAGCACATCGTCGTCGTCCCGGTCGCCTAGTTGATGTCCCACCGTTCGTTTCGCTGGAGCGCGCTCCTGGCTTTGCTGGCCCTGCTGTTCAGCCTTCCTTTTCTGGCCCTGATTGGACTGGCGGTTCAGGCGGAGCAGACGGTGTGGGGGCACCTGTGGCAAACGGTGATGCCCGGGTACCTGTTCAACTCCCTCCACCTGGCCCTGCTGGTTGGGCTGGGAACGCTGCTGCTGGGAGTGGGAAGCGGCTGGCTGGTCGCCATGTACGACTTCCCTGGGCGCCGCTGGTTTGAGTGGGCCCTGCTGCTTCCGCTGGCCTACCCGGGTTACATTGTGGCCATGGTCTACATGGAGCTGCTGGATTACGCTGGGCCGGTGCAACGCACGCTCCGGGGCTGGTTTGGCTGGAAGACGCCCCGAGACTACTGGTTCCCGGAGGTGGCCTCGGTGGGAGGCGCAGGAGTGATGCTGACGCTGGTGCTCTACCCCTACGTGTACCTGCTCGCCCGGACGGCGTTTCAGCAACAAGCCGGCGTGCTGCTGGAGGCGAGCCGCATGCTCGGACGCTCGCGCCGCAGCAGCTTCTGGCGCGTGGGCCTGCCTCTGGCCCGCCCTGCCATCATTGTGGGCGTTTCGCTGGTCCTGATGGAGACGCTGGCTGATTTTGGCACCGTGCAGCTGTTTGCGGTCCAGACGTTCACCACCGGCATCTACCACACCTGGTTTGGCACCAACAACCCCTCTGGTGCCGCCCAGCTCGCCCTCTCCCTTCTGGCCTGTGTGGTCCTGCTGGTGGCCCTGGAACGGCACTCCCGGAAGCTGCAAAAGAGCCAGTCCCGGAACCTCGTGGTCCGGCCGTTTCCCCGTCGGGTGCCTGCGCGTCCGAAGCAGTGGCTGGCCGTGCTGGCGTGCCTGGCTCCGCTGAGCCTGGGGTTCCTGCTGCCCAGTGCGATGCTGCTGATGTGGACCTGGCAGTCCTTTGCCCGCGTCCACCTTGACGCATTTGCCGAAGATGCGCTGCACAGCCTCTTGCTGGCGGCGTTTGCCGCCGGATGCGCCGTGCTGCTGGGGCTCTTCCTCAGCTACGGCCTGCGCCTCAAGACCCAACGGTCGCTGCGGTGGGTGGTGCGGTTGGTGAGCCTGGGGTATGCCATTCCGGGGCCTGTGGTGGCGCTGGGTGTGCTGCTGCCCTTTTCGTGGCTGGACCGCGAGTGGCTGAATCCGCAGCTGGAGGCGTGGCTGGGCTGGAAGGCCACCTACCTGCTGAGTGGCACCGTGCTGGTGCTGCTGTTCGCCTACCTGGTCCGCTTCCTGTCCCTTGCGTTCGGGACCGTGGAGGCCGGGCTGAATGGAATCACTCCGGGGATGGATGAAGCGAGCCGCATGCTGGGACGGAATTCACGCCAGACGCTGAGGGAAATCCACTTGCCCCTGCTCCGACGCAGCATCCTGACCGCGTCGCTGCTGGTGTTTGTGGATGTCATGAAGGAGCTTCCGGCCACGCTGATGCTCCGTCCGTTCAACTTTGGCACCCTGGCGACCCGAGCCTTTGGGTATGCCGCAGAAGAGCGCCTGCAGCAGGCGTCTCTGTGGTGCCTGACGATTGTGGCCTTTGGGCTCGTTCCCCTCGTTTTGACCAACTGGAAGATGCGGTCGGCTTCCGAGCGAGCCACCGCGCCTCCCTCCCACCGCCTGAGTCCGGTGGCTGACCCCGCAGAGAGCTGACATGATCCGTTGCGAATCCCTATTCAAGTCCTATGGCGCTGTTCAGGCGGTCCAGGGGGTCAACTTTGAGGTGGCGTCTCAGGAATTCATTGCCATCCTGGGGCCCTCCGGGTGTGGCAAGTCGACGCTGCTCCGCCTGGTCGCAGGATTGGAGGAGCCGGATGCCGGGCACCTGTACCTGCGGGGTCAGGAAATCTCTGGGCCACGTCAGTTGGTGCCTCCGGAGAACCGCCGGTTTGGGATGGTGTTTCAGGACTTTGCCCTCTTTCCGCACATGTCGGTTTCCGCCAACATCGCCTACGGCCTCAGCGGGGCGCGCTCCGAAAAGCAGGCGCGGGTGCAGGAGCTGCTGACCCTCGTGGGCCTGCCGCATCTGGCAGACAAGATGCCTCACATGATCAGCGGCGGTGAGCAGCAGCGCATTGCCGTGGCCCGGGCCCTTGCTCCCCGACCGCAGCTGATCCTGATGGATGAGCCCTTCAGCAACCTCGATTACCAGCTTCGGGTGCAGCTCCGGCGAGACATCCGGAGGATCCTCAAGCAGGAAGGCGTGGCCGCCTTGCTGGTGACCCACGACCAGACGGAGGCGATTACGTTTTCGGACCGGGTCTTCCTCATGTACGCGGGAGAGTTGGTGCAGACCGGAGTTCCGGAGGTGGTGTACCGGCACCCGAAGAACCTGTGGGCCGCCAGCTTTGTTGGCGAGGCGAACTTCCTGGAGGTCTCCCATGCCTCCGGAAGTCCGGAAACGTCGCTGGGACCACTGGGCGCCTCCGGAGTCGGAAGCCTGGCCCGACGCCTCATGGTGCGTCCGGAGGAGATCCGCCTCGAGGTGCCGAGCCGTGCGGAAGACGCCCGGGCGGTCGTCCGGGAGGTCGAGTTCAGCGGGCCCGTGAAGGTGGTGGAGATTGAGATGAAGGATGGCCAGCGCCTCAGTGTGCACACGTCTCCCCAGAGCAACTGGAATCCCGGAGAAGGCGTCACACCGGTGCTGGACCGCTACCTGCTGTTTGATGCGTCCGGAACCCTGCTGGAGTCGCCAACCGGAGCAGCGGGCTAGACGAGCTCGGTCTGCTGAATGCGGGCGCCGATGTACTTCTTCTGCAACTCCTGGAAGGGCTCCAGGTGCTGGACGTACGGCGTGTAGTAGATGTTGAGGTTCCCGCGGTCCGTGTCTTCCCAGAAGGTGGGGCCGGAAAACTTGAGCCGCATGAAGATCATGCCCATGGTCTTGTGAAACAGCTCCTCTCCCATCAGATCCCAGTCCTGCAGGGTGTCTTCTGCAATTTCCTCAGCCCACTGATGTTCCCCCTCTTCCAGGTAGTAGAGCGCCAGTCCAATGTGGAGGAGGCGGACGCCGACGTTTTTGCTGAAGAAGTTCTTGGCAAACTCGTGGTCCACGTTCTGGAAGTTGTCGAGCATGAGGAACTGCTCCAGGAGCCCTTTCTGGGCTTCACGGTCCCACTGCCGCTGGTGGAGGGCAATGAGGAGCTTCTGCATCTCGACCGCGAGGGTGTCGAGGATGAAGCCCAGGGCCATGGCCTGTGGGGCCGCATTGAAGCACTGGAGCGCGTAGAAACCGAAGTGCCGGAAGCAGGTCTTCAGGCCTTCCCGGTTGTCTTGAGCGACCAGGTGTCCGGCAAACTGGCCGTAGTGGAAGACGAGGTTGTAGAGGTTCCGGGGCTCGTTGTGCGCCTGAGCCTGCTTGAGCGCAAAGCGGAAGTGCGTGTTGAACCGGACGGTGAGGAGGTCGATGAGGATCTCGTCTTCTTGTGTCACGACTTCTTTGCCAATGTGGTTGAGCTGCTCGGCACAGAGGGTGGAAAGGTCAAACTGCCCGCCTTCGAGGAAGGTGATGTAGGCATTGCCAATCAACCGGAGGCTCTTTTGCTCAAAGAAGGTCTGCTTTTCCTCCAACTCACCCAGGAGCCCCTGCATGGTCCGGAATGAGATGTCGTCCCGAGCCTTGGGGCTGATGCGGAAGAAGTCCCGTGGAAACTGGGGCTTGAGCTGGATGTAGCGGGTGATCAGCTTGCCCATGCCCTCGATGATCATCGCCTTGGGTTCCTTGTAAGGCACATAAATCAGCAGGTCCATGAGCTGATTGAGCGTCTCGAAGAGCTGAATCTGCTGCTGCTGAACCACCCGAACCGGCAGGGACTTGTCGGGCCCCTGACGGGCCAGGGCGTCCAGGGTTTCATGGGTGTTCCGGAAGAGGGCGTCAATGACGTTTGCGGTCTTGGTGGACTTGAGGGACAGCAGGATGAAGGGGAAGCTGACAAAGACGAAGGACGGGAGCAGGAAGTGGTAGTTGAAGACCACACTGGCAGGATAAGGCAGCCCCAGCTCCGGATAGAGCTTGATGGTCAGCGAGTGGGCCATGCACCCGAGGGACCACCAGACCAGCAGGAGGCTGGGGCGGTCTTCCATGTAGAGGTCAATGAGCTTGGGGGTGCTGGTGGCGGCAAAGGTGATGACCACCGTCAGGCTCCCCAGCAGCATGGTGACGTATGACAGCCACACGATGGGGGCAAAGACCGTGTCCAGGTTGGTCCAGTTGGGAGCCCACCTGGAGAGGAACGCCGCGTAGTGGGGGAAGATCCAGAGCGCAAAGATCCGGTCAGCCGCGATCAGCACACTGAAGCTGATTGCGGCCATGCGCAGAGAGAGGCTGGAAGTGAGAAGCAGTCGAAGCGCCTGAGCCGCTCGCTCGAAGGGAGCGGGGGAGGCCTGCGTGGCCATCTTAGCGGGCGTTGGGATCGGTCGCTGTTTTGCGGAGCATCTTGATGGAGCCCTGGTTGGCCTCGCCAATGGCCTGGAAGGTTGGTTTGTGGTTGAGGGCAGCCTTGGCCGCTTCATCCAGCGTGTAGAGGGCCTTGGCCCGCTTGGAGGTCATCAGGACCTTCTCAAACAGGTTGGCATTTTCGGGGTCGCTGTGCTCCTCAATGAAGCGAAGGTAGTCTTGGCTCATGGTGTCTTCTGGAAAGGGGTCGCAGGTTAAAGAGAGATCAACAGCTGTTCCGCCTCATCCCGAAACATGGAGTTGGGAGCGGTATTGATGAGTTCCTCCAGGGTGCTTCGGGCCGCCTCTGCATCGCCCTGCTCCAGAGCGACCAGGGCCTGCTCACGGAGCCGAACGTCTCCCCAGCCGTCTCCTGAAATCTGCTGGAGGTCGGCCTTGGCCTCGTCCCAGCGGTCTTGAGCCGCGTGCAGCTTCGCCAGGTTCAGGTGCGCCAGGTTCCGGAGGAGGGAGGAGTCCTGAGCCAGGGAGCGTGCTTCCGTAAAGCGCTGCTCAGCGGCGTCCCATTCGCCCGACTGCAGGTGCATGCTGCCCAGCTCGAGGCGGATCACCACTGCCAGCAGGCCGTCCTGAATCTTTCCTGCCACATGCTCCAGCGCCGTCTTGCCGCGGGCCATGCGATCAGCAGGGGCAAGGCTCGGGTCCCGGAGGATCTTCTCTGCTGCATGGTAGAGGTTCGCCCGCTCAATCTGCTGGGCTTCCTGGTACTTCCAAAGTCCCCACCCGGCAATAATGAGAACCACTCCAGCAACAGCCACGCCAATGTACAGTTGGCGCTGACGGTAAACCCGGTCAGCGAGAGCATAAAGTGCTTTTTCAACGGGATCCGGTTTTTTGAGATCCTCGTCTCTTACAATGGGTTTGGCGCTCATGAAAGGCTCAGGAATTGGAGAGGTCAGGGGCCTGCACACCGGGCGCAGGGAGATTCGGCAAATTTTTTATCCTAAGAAGGAGTCGATCGGGATTCAAGCTAAAAGACAGCTTTTTTCGCGAAACAATCCGGAAGGTTACGGGGAGAAGCGGGGGGCGGGGTGGGGAGTTTGGTGAAAATTGGCTGCAGAAAGAAGAGGCTGGCCTGATCTGTGCAAGATGTCTCCATACAGACCACCTGGCGAGTCGCTCAGGTGGAGGGCAAGAAGAGCCGGCCGGAAATGCCGTCCTTGGCAGAAGTACCTCCTTGGAAGGGATCGGCTCTTCTTGCAGAACCTCAACTTGTCTGAAACAAAGCAACTCCTGAACCACCTGCAAAATGCTCAGGTGGATTCCCACCAGATTTTTCACCCCTCCGATTTTTTCCCTAATCAGTTGAGCTTGTTAGCGCCTGCAATTTCCTGGAGCTTTTGACGCCGCTGCTGAAAGGCCTGCTGCGCCCGACGTTGGTCCAGGAGGTTTTTGCCGTAAGCGAGGAGCTTGAGGAGCTGCAGCACGCCCACTCCTGAAAGAATCCACACCGTGTTGGCCTCCAACCACTCCGGCGAGATCATGTCACCACCAGCTGAGACACTTGCAGGTACTCCCGGAAGATTTCGATGAAGCGCTCCACCTCCGGGAGCATGCGGACGTTGAGGCGGAAGGTGTGGGCAATGGGGGGACGCATCGGACGAACCAGCACCCCGTGTTCCTTGAGGAACCGGATTGCATCCGGAGCATCCGGAGGTTCCACCAGCATGAAGTTGGCCCCGCCTTGGTAGAAGCGAACTTCCTCGTCCTCAAAAAACTGCTCCAGCGCAGGCTTGGCTTCTTCCATCAGGTGCTGCACCCGCTGCCGAATCACCGGCAGGGCGTTCAGGGCCGCGTGTCCAGCGACCACGGAAAGCATGTTCACGTCATAAGGCCCCCGGATTTTGGACAGCTCGGCCAAAAATTCCGGTTGGGCCACCACGTACCCCAGCCGGAGCCCCGGAAGGGCAAAGGCCTTGGAGAAGGTCCGGAGCACCACCAGGTTCGGGAAACGCTTCAGGAGGGGGACCGCGGTGAGTCCGTTGAACTCGAAGTAGGCCTCATCCACGAGCACAGCGCAGTCGGGAAACTGGGTGAGCAGGTGCTCCACTGCCTCAAGTGGAACAACCGTGCCGGTCGGGTTGTTGGGGCTGATGACAACGATCAGGCGGGTTCGGGCATCGACCGCGTCCTGCACGGCTTCCAGAGGAAACGCGAAGGTGTCGAGCGGAAATTGAGGCGCGCGGTGTTCAGCGCCGAGCGTTTGGGCCACCTGGGCAAACATGGCAAAGCCCGGAACCGGCATCACAAAGTTGTCCCCGGGCTCCAGCAGGGCGCGCATCACCAACTCAATGCCCTGATCCGATCCGTTGGTGATCAGCACCTGCTCTTCCGGAACCCCAACGTAGGCGCCAAGGTCCTGCAGAAAGGTGCCGTAGCTGGGGTAAAGGTGCAGGCGCTCCTGACTCAGAAAGTGCTGAAGGGCCTCTGTGACGCCGGGCGGTGGGGGCAGCGGGGACTCGTTGAAGTCCATCAGCAGGTACTGGTCCGGGTTGCGTCCCTCAAGAGGGGGCGTGTAGTGCCCCATCTGGGCAATGGCCTTCCGTACACGCATGGCTCAGTCCCGGTACGCGTCCACGGTGGGGCAGGAGCAGACGACGTTGCGGTCCCCATAAACGTTGTCCACACGGGCCACTGCAGGCCAGTACTTGTTCGCACGCAGGCCTGGCACCGGGAAGGCCGCCTCTTCGCGGGTGTAGGGATGCGGCCACTCGGTGTCCATCACATCGTCGAGGGTGTGCGGCGCATGCTTGAGCGGACTTTCCTCAACCGCCCATGTTCCGGAGGCAACCGCGTCAATCTCCTTCCGGATGGCAATCATGGCCTCACAGAAGCGATCCAGCTCTTCCTTGGGCTCACTTTCGGTCGGCTCAATCATCAGCGTTCCTGCCACCGGCCACGACATCGTGGGGGCATGGAAGCCGTAGTCCATCAAACGCTTGGCAACATCTTCTTCCGTGATGCCCTGAGCCTTGAAGGGCCGGAGGTCGATGATGCACTCGTGAGCGACCCGTCCATTTTTTCCGGTGTAGAGGACCTCGAAGGAACCCTTCAGGCGCGTGGCCAGGTAATTGGCATTGAGGATGGCCACCTCAGAAGCCTGCCGAAGCCCGGTGGCGCCCATCATCCGGATGTAGGCCCAGGAGATGGGGAGGATGCTGGGGCTGCCCCAGGGAGCCGCAGAGACCGCTGATTCCGGAGTCGGCTCCTTCGGCGGCACCACCACGTGTCCCGGCATGAACGGCGCCAGGTGGGCCTTCAGGCCGATGGGGCCCATGCCCGGACCGCCTCCGCCATGAGGGATGCAGAAGGTCTTGTGCAGGTTCATGTGCATCACATCCGGACCAAACTTCCCGGGTTGGGCCAGGCCGACCAGGGCATTCAGGTTCGCTCCGTCCATGTACACCTGCCCGCCGTGCTGGTGAATCAGTTCGCAGATGTCAACAATGGCTTCCTCAAAGACCCCATGGGTGGACGGGTAGGTAATCATCAGGGCGGCCAGCTCGTGAGAGTGCTTCTCCGCCTTGGCCCGGAGGTCCTCCACGTCCACGTTTCCGTGGGCATCGCACTCCACAATCACCACCTTCATGCCCTGCATGGCTGCGCTGGCAGGGTTGGTTCCATGAGCCGAGCTGGGAATGAGGCACACGTTCCGCTGCGCGTCTCCTCGGCTTTCATGCCACCTGCGGATCACAAGCAGGCCGGCGTACTCGCCCTGCGCCCCCGAGTTCGGTTGCATGGAAACAGCGTCAAAGCCCGTGATGGCGATCAGCATGGCTTCCAACTGCTCGAGGATTTGCTGATACCCTGCAGCCTGCTCCTTGGGGACAAACGGGTGCACCCGTCCCAACTCCGGCCAGGTGATCGGAATCATCTCTGTGGCGGCATTGAGCTTCATGGTGCAAGAACCCAGCGGAATCATCGCCCGGTCCAGCGCAATGTCCTTGTCCATCAACTGACGCAGCAGGCGCATCATCTGGGTCTCCGACCGGTGGCGGTGGAAGACCGGGTGGGTGAGGAAGTCGGAAGTGCGGTGCAGCACCTTCGGAATCCCCGAGGTCCCCTCCTGCGCCACCGTGGCATCCAACGCCTCAACCGTGAACTCCGGAGCCTGTCCGGCCAGGAGGTTCCAGAGCAGCGAGACCTCTTCGGCGGTGGACGCTTCATCGAGGCTGATCCCGACCCGTTGGGCATCAACCGGACGCAGGTTGATCGCTGCAGCCTGAGCGCGTGCCAGCACCGCAGCGGCATCCGGAACCTGCACGGTCAAGGTGTCGAAGTAGGTGGCATTGGTGGCAAAGCCCAGCTTCCGGAGCCCTGCTGCCAGCACCGTGGTGAGGCGGTGGATGCGCTGGGCAATCCGGGTGAGGCCTTCCGGGCCATGGAAGATCGCATACGCCGCGGCGACATTGGCCAGCAGGACCTGCGCCGTGCAGATGTTACTGGTCGCCTTTTCTCGGCGGATGTGCTGCTCGCGCGTCTGCAGCGCCAAGCGGTAGGCCAGCTTGCCCCGCCGGTCGATGGACACCCCGATCAGGCGCCCGGGCACCGAACGCTTGTGGGCGTCCCGGACCGCAAAGAAGGCGGCGTGGGGCCCGCCGTATCCCATGGGGACCCCAAAGCGTTGGGCGCTGCCGAGGACGACGTCTGCCCCTTGCTCGCCCGGAGGCGTCATCAGGGTCAGGGAGAGCAGGTCGGTGGCCACGGCCACCAGGGCTCCGCGCTCGTGCCAGCGGTCGGTCAGTTCCCGCAGGTCGTGGAGGTCTCCGTGGGTGCCCGGTGACTGAACCAGCACGCCAAAGGCGTCCGGGTGCTCATCAGCGTTCCAGGGCTGTCCAATGACGAGTTCAATGCCCATTGGCTCCGCTCGTGTCTTGAGGACGTCAAGGGTCTGGGGGTGGCAGTCTTCGGCAACAAGGAAGGTGGAGCTCTTGCTGCGGTTGACGCGTTTGCAGAAGGTCATGGCTTCTGCGGCCGCGGTGGCTTCATCGAGCAGCGACGCATTGGCCACATCCATCCCGGTCAGGTCCATGATCATCTGCTGGAAGTTGAGCAGCATCTCCATGCGTCCCTGAGAGATCTCAGCCTGGTATGGGGTGTAAGCGGTGTACCAGCCCGGATTTTCCAGCAGGTTCCGGAGGATCACGCTGGGGGTGAGGGTGTCGGCATAGCCCATGCCAATGAGGGAGCGGGTGGGCGCGTTCTGCTGCGCCAGCGCCTTGAGCTCCGCGAGGGCCTGGGCCTCTGGGCAACTGTCTGGAAGGTTCAGCTCGCCGGGCATCCGAATTCCTTCCGGTACCGCTTCCTGGATCAACGTGTTCAGGTCCTGGGCGTCAATGGCCTCCAGCATCAGCTGCTGTTCAGAAGCCGAGGGGCCAATGTGGCGTTGCAGAAAGTCGTCGTGTTGGGAAAGGTCGGAGAGGCGAAGCGTCATAGGGCTACAGAAGTGGAGGTGATGAAGCGGGGAGTTTCGCGGCTGATCACAACCGATGAACCCTAAAACGCTACCAGACCCCCCGCGCAAAAACAAAGCAATCCCGGCCTTCCAGAAACTTTCCGGATTCCCTTGTTTTGGGGCGCATTCCCATTAGACTGCTCTGGCCAAATGGGGGCATCCCCGGCGCATCACCGCGAACTCAGAGGCAGGAGGAGGGTATGGAGCAGCAACTGGTGGAACCTACAGCCGCGCACATCCGGGAAGTGCTGCAGGTGGGGGAACGGCACAGGGGGCAACGAGACGCGGTGATTGTGGAATCGTGGCGCCGGTGCCTGCTGGAACACCACCTGGACCCCCGAGCGCGTCAGGAGGCGAACATCTTGCCGCAGCAGCAGCTCCGTGAACACCAGGAGCGTCTGGAAAGTTTCCTCCACACGGCACGCTACGGAGCCGAGACCCTCTACCGCCAGGTGACGGGGTTGGGCTACGTCCTCCTGCTCACCGATGAGCAGGGCATCACCGTTGATTTTCTGGGAGACCCGACCCTGGGGAACGAGCTCGACGGTTCCGGGCTGCTTCTGGGAGCCGACTGGAGTGAGGCCCACGCCGGGACCTGTGCCGTCGGGACCTGCCTGCGGACAGAAGCCCCGCTGACGGTGCACCTGACCGACCACTTCTTCCTGCCTTACACGTCCCTCACCTGCACCGCGGCGCCGGTGTTCAACCCGTATGGACGCCTGCTGGCGGTCCTGACCATTGCTGCCGCAAAGGCTCCCCAGCCCAAGAGCAGCCAGCACCTGGCGCTCAAGCTGGTGCAGCACCATGCCCACCGCATTGAAAAGGCAAACCTTTACAAGGAATTCGGACGTGAGTGGATCATCAAGCTCGGGTCATCCGAAGAGTTTGCTGACGTGGATCCCGAATACCTGCTGGCCCTGGATCCGTCTGGAGCCATCCTTGGCTTCAACCACTCCATGCAGCAGCTTCTGATGCAGGAGGCACCGGTTCCCGATTCGCATGACCTGCTGGGGCGGCACTTTGAGGACTTCTTCGACTGCCCCGTGAGCAAGCTTCCGGAGTTTGTCCTCTCGCGCCCGACGGGGCAACGGGTCCTCCAGACGCAGGGGCAGGCCCGGACGCTCTTTGCGCAGGCCATTCCTCCGCAGCAGCACTCCCCCCTCCCCCGGAAGCCCAGCGCGGTGGTGGCACCGATGCCTCCGGCACTGGCGGAGCTGACCGGAGGGGACCCGCTGCTGGAGCGGCACCTGACGAAGGCGGAGCGGCTGGTCAATGCCAACGTCAGCATCCTCCTCCTGGGGGAGACCGGCACCGGCAAGGAGCGGTTTGCCAAGGCCCTGCACGAGTCCAGCTCTCGTGCCAATGCCCCCTTTGTCGCGGTCAACTGTGCGGCCATTCCGGAGTCGCTCATTGAAAGCGAACTCTTCGGGTACGTTCCCGGAACCTTCACCGGCGCGCAGTCTCGGGGCAAGCGGGGGCTGATCCTGGAAGCCAACGGCGGCACGCTGTTTCTGGACGAAATCGGAGACATGCCCCTGTCGTTGCAGGCTCGCTTGCTTCGGGTGCTCGCAGAGCGGGAGGTGCTGCCTCTGGGCGCCGTCGCTCCCCTGCCCGTGGACCTGCGGGTGATCTCGGCAACGCATCAGGACCTTGTGGAGAAGATGGCCCGGGGCACGTTCCGGGACGACCTGTATTACCGGCTCAATGGCGCCGTCTTCACGCTCCCGCCGCTCCGGGACCGCCGGGACTTCGAGTGGCTGGTGCGGCGGCTGCTTCAGCAGCAAGTGGCTCCTGCGCCTCAGGTCAGCCCAGAGGCGTTGCGCCTGCTGCGTCAGCACCCCTGGCCGGGGAACATCCGGGAGCTGCGGAACGTCCTCGAGTTTGCAGGAGCCGTTTGTCACAACCAGTGGATCTTGCCGCAGGACCTTCCGGAACAGTTTCACCCGTCCGGACTGGTGCCTCCGCTTCTGCTGCACCTGTCTTCTGAGGTGCTGCCCTCGCCGGTGGATCCGGACCCTGCCCGGCGGTTGGAAGCCGCGCTGATCCGGAACCAGTGGAACATCAGCAAGACCACCCGGGAGCTGGGGCTCAGCCGCGCCACCATCTACCGGCACATGGAACGCTTCGGCATTGTTCCTCCCAACCGGCGCTAGAGGTGAGACACCTGTCTCACCTGTGCTGAGACACCTGTCTCGCGTGAAGCACCCACGTGAGCGCTCTCTGCCTTCGCGACGCCGACTCTGCGGAGGCGGTATTCTGTTTTTTAATCAATCATTCCAGAATTTTAACGGCGCAGCCGCTCGGAGGGATCCGTTTGGGCCCTGGGCTGGTCGCTCCTTTGCTAAAGGAAGGTCTGGAATGGAAACCTCAGGTCTCACAATCAGGAGAACGACGTGACACGGACCCTTTGCTTGACCCTCCTGTTCATGGGCGCCGGAATCGCCTTCGGGCGTCCGGTGGACCCGGCTTCCTTTCCAAACGCCCTTCTGGTCAACTCCCGGACGGCTCCAGTCATTGCTCAGGAATCCACGGAGCGGGACTTTGTGGAGACCCGCATCCTCCCCCGCATTCAGATGCCTCCGGGCTTTCAGATTGAAGTCTTTGCCATGGCGCCCTACGCCCGGCACCTGGCGGTGAGTCCGTCTGGACGGGTCTGGGTGGGCACCGTCCGGACTGATGTCTGGGAGGCGGTGGATGCCGACCAGGATGGGCAGGCGGAGCAGGTCACACGCTTTGCGCCCGGGATCCGCCTGGATGTGCCGAATGGGCCCTGCCTCAGTCCGGAGGGGGACCTGTATCTGGCAGAGCGCAACCGCGTCCTCTGGTTTCCGGAGGCGGACCAGGTGTCGCAGAATCCCCAGGCCCGAGCGGTTCCGCTGGTGGAGCAGGGGGCGCTGATTCCGCCACAGGAAGAGTCGGGGGGGCACACGGCACGGGTGTGTGTGGTGGGGCCGGACGACCGCCTCTACATCAGCCTCGGGCAGCCGTACAACGTGGCTCCGCCGTCCAAGTTTCCGCTCTACGATCAGGTGGGCATTGGGGGCATCATCCGCCTCAACCGGTTTCCTGGCGCGCCCCTCAACCGCGAGGTGGTGGCCATTGGCATCCGCAACTCCGTGGGCCATGCCTTCAATCCCCAGGATGGCTCCCTCTGGTTTACTGACAATCAGGTCGACGGAATGGGAGACGAGACGCCTCCGGGTGAGCTGAACCGAGCGCCACGGCTGGGCCCGGACGTGTGGTACGGGCATCCGCACTATGGCGGAGGCGAGGTCCGGACCCGTGACTACCAGAACCGCCCGATTCCTCCGGAGAAGGCCCGGAACTACGTCTCGCCTCAGGTGGAGATGCAGGCGCATGCCGCCGATCTGGGGATGATGTTTTACACCGGAACCCAGTTTCCGCAGAAGTATGCCAATGCCATCTTCAGCGCTCAGCACGGCTCATGGAACGCGTCCACCCCCCGAGGGGCTCAGGTGATGGTGACCTTTCTGGATGACGCGGGGCAGGCGGCACAAACGGAAGTCTTTGCGGCCGGCTGGATGACGGAGTCCGGGGCGTACCTGGGACGCCCGGTCGATGTGCAGCAGTACCCCGATGGCTCCCTGCTGGTGTCCGATGACCGAGCGGGCGTCGTGTATCGCATTTCGTACCAACCCTGACTCGGCTCGAGCCAGGGCGTTTCCTCCCTTGCGGAGGCCTGTGTCCTCGGCCACTTTCGGTGGCAGGGGCAACTCAATCGGAGGTGCCGCGGGGTGCCTCGTCACAAGGAGATCAAACATGGAACCCACCAAGGAGCATCAGTTGTGGATGTATGAGCAGATGCTGATCATCCGGGACTTTGAAGAGACGATGGTCAACATCTACCTCGAGGGCAAGCTGCCGCCGAACATTCAGGATGGCCTGGCCTTTGACATTGGAGGAGGGCCGGTTCCGGGCGAGATGCACCTCGCTGCCGGACAGGAGCCGGTGGCCGTGGGCACCTGCGCCCACCTGACGGACAACGACACCATCACCGGGACCCACCGGCCCCACCACTTTGCGATCGCCAAGGGGGTTCCGCTGGATCAGATGGCTGCCGAGATGTTCGGGAAGGTCACGGGGCTCGGGCGCGGGAAGGGGGGGCACATGCACCTCTTCAGCGTCGAGAAGAAGTTTGGCTGCTCCGGGATCATTGGCGCCGGCATGCCTCAGGCCTGTGGCGCCGCACTGGCCGCCAGGAAGAAGGGCAAGGACTGGGTGACCGTCACCTTCTTTGGCGAGGGCGCCGCCAACCAGGGCTCGTTCCATGAGTCCCTGAACCTGGCGGCCATCTGGAAGCTTCCGGTGGTCTTCATCTGCGAAGACAACAAGTATGCGATCTCGGTGACGCGTGAGGATTCGACTGCTGTGGCCAACAATGCCGACCGAGCCGTGGGGTATGGCATCCCGGGGGTGCGGGTGGAAAACAATGACCCGCTGGAGGTGTATGACGTGGTCGGGGAAGCCGTGGCGCGCGCACGTCGCGGAGAAGGACCCTCGCTGATTGAGGTCAGCACCGACCGCTACCTCGGACACTTCCAGGGCGATGCGGAGGCGTACCGTCCCAAGGACGAAGTGCAGCAGCTGCGCGAAAATGACCCGATTGACCGACTCAAGCAGCAGCTCATGGACGGGGGGCTTTCTGAGGCCGAAGAGGCGGAAATCCGGTCTCGGGCCAAGGCGGCCGTGGAAGCCGCCTACACCTTTGCCCGTGAGAGCCCGTATCCGGATGTTTCGGAAGCCACCATGCACGTCTTTGTCTAACCCTGTCGCTTTTCTTTTTTGGAGGATGAAACCATGTCCAATCGTGAATTAACCATGGCTGCCGCCATCTCCGAAGCCATTGGGCAGGAGATGACGCGAGATGAGAATGTGTTTGTGATGGGGGAGGATGTTGCGAAGTATGGCGGCATCTTTGGCGCGACCGGAGGCCTGCTGGACCAGTTTGGTCCGGAGCGGGTGATGGACACGCCGATCTCGGAAACCGCCTTCATTGGCGCGGCCACCGGTGCGGCTGCCGAGGGGCTGCGTCCGGTTGTGGAGCTGATGTTTGTGGACTTCTTTGGCGTCTGCATGGACCAGATCTACAACCACATGGCCAAGAACACCTACATGTCTGGCGGCAACGTCAACCTGCCGGTGGTGCTGACGACCGCCATTGGTGGGGGGTACAACGACGCGGCTCAGCACTCTCAGTGCCTCTACAGCCTCTTTGCCCACACTCCCGGACTGAAGATTGTGGTGCCGTCCAACGCCTATGACGCCAAGGGCCTGATGGTGAGCGCCATTCGGGACGACAACCCGGTGATGTACTTCTTCCACAAGGGCATCATGGGCCTGCCGTGGATGGCCTACTACACCGGAAGCACCAATGAGGTTCCGGAAGAATCCTACGCCATTCCGTTTGGGAAGGCCCACGTGGTCCGTGAAGGGTCGGATGTGACCATTGTCACCCTGAGCCAGATGGTCCACAAGAGCGTCCTCGCTGCCGAAGCACTGGCGCAGGACGGCATCAGCGCCGAGATCATCGACCTGCGGACGCTTGTGCCGCTGGACAAGGAGGCGGTGCTGCAGTCGGTCCGCAAGACCGGACGCCTGCTGGTGGCCGATGAAGACTACCTGAGCTTTGGGCTCTCTGGAGAAATTGCTGCCATTGTGGCAGAGAACCTGGACACCGTGAACCTGCATGGCCCCGTCAAGCGCCTGGCGGTTCCGGATGTCCCCATTCCCTACACCCGTCCCCTTGAGGAGGCCATCATTCCGCAGGTGGGACACATTGAAAGCACTGTCAGGAGCATGATGTCATGAGTGAATCCGCACTGGTGGAAGTGGTCGTCACCCAAGCGGACTGGCCGGCGGAAGGCAAGAATGCCGACGGCCTGATCAAGGATTGGGAGGTTGAGGTGGGCGCCACCGTTCAGGAGGGAGACCTCCTGGGGGAAGCTGTCATTGTGAAGACAGCGCTGGAGGTGGTGGCCCCGGTTTCAGGCGTGGTTCAGGCGCTGCTGGTGGAGAAGGGGAAGCTCTTCAAGCCCGACATGCCACTGGCCACCATTGAGGCGACCTCTTAATGTTCAGGAGACGTCCGGAAGGCGGGATGCCACGAGTGGGTCTGGTGGCCAACCCGTCTTCTGGACACGACCTGCGACGCCTGGTTTCGAGTGCAGAAACGGTGACGCATCTGGTGAAGGTCAACCGGATCACCCGAGTTCTGGCTGGGCTCCGGGCGTTGGGGCCCTGCCGGGTCCTGTACATGCCGGAGCGGCTGGGGCTGGTGCCTCAGGCCTTCTCGGCCCTGACGGCCCTTCCGGAGGCGCCAGAGGGGCTGCCCAAGGGACTGGAGGTGGAACCGCTTCCGCTCAAGACGTCCGGAACACCGAACGACACCCTTGAGGCCACTCGGCTTTTGCGGGAGGCCGGTTGCGAGCTGCTGATCACGTTCGGAGGAGACGGCACAAATCGGCTGGTGGCCCTTGAAGCCCACTCGGTGCCGCTGCTGCCGCTCTCGGCCGGAACCAACAACATCTTTCCGCTGACCGTTGAAGCCACGCAGGCCGGAGTCGCCGCGGCGACCTTCCTGGCCCTCAAGCACTCCGGGTACATTGTCCAGTCCCTCACCCCCCGGCACAAGCTCCTGCTGGCCCGGACCGAGGACTGGGAGGAGACGGCGCTGGTGGACCTGGCCATTTCCCGTCAGGCCCGCATCGGCGGCCGGGCGGTCTGGAAGGCCGATGACCTCCGGGCGGTCTTTGTGACCCGCTGCACGCCGGGCGCCTCTGGGCTCTGTGGCATTCCGGGGGCGGTTCTGGAGATCCCCCCACTTGCGCCACAGGGGGTCGCTGTGATGATGGGCCAGCGCTTTGCGGTGCAGGCGGTCCTCACGGCCGGGGTGGTGCAGTCGGTGCCACTGGAAAGCGTGGAGCCGCTCCACGTGGGGGAGGTCCGGACGATTGAGGTCTCCGAGGGGACCGTCCTCGTGGACGGGGAACGGGTCCGCGAGCTGAAGGGCGAGGAGCTGGAAGTGGAGCTGGTCGCAGAGGGCCCCTGTGTGCTGGAAGTGGAGCGGACCCTGCAGGTGGGGCAGCAGCGTGAACTGTTCCTGCACCCCCTTCCCTGATTTTCCCTGACCCGGCCTCCCCACCGGTGTTCGGGAAGGCGAAAGTGACTCATCATGACGCAAACCTCTTTGTTTACGGAAGTCAACGGCCTGACGGCGCACTACACGGACCGGGGCGCAGGGGACACCACGGTGCTCCTGCTCCACGGCTTTGGCGGAGACCTGGAGAACTGGCTCTTCAACCTGGAGGCGCTTGCCCAGCACCACCGGGTGGTGGCCCTCGATCTGCCGGGGCACGGCCAGTCCACGAAGGCGCTCCCGGATTCCACGCTTGCGGGGCTGGCGGACTGGGTCCAGCAGTTTGTGAAGGCGGTTGGGCTTTCCTCCTTCCACCTGGTGGGGCATTCCATGGGCGGGGCGCTGGCGCAACGGCTGACCCAACAGGCTCCGGAGTCGGTGCAGTCCCTGACGCTGATCGGCAGTGCCGGATTGGGGCCTGAGCTCAATGAGGCGTTTCTGGATGGCCTGGTGGCAGCGCAGACGGAAGAGGAGCTGAAGCCGGTGCTGGAGTGGCTGTTTGCCACTCCGGGGCTGGTGAATGCGCCGGTGGTCGCTGCGATTCTGGCCTACAAGCTTCAGGAGGGGGTGGAGCCTGCGCTGAGAACACTCGCAAACGCCCTGAAGGCGCATCAGGCCGAAAGCCCCCCTCCACAGGAGTTTCCCGTGCCGACCCTGGTCCTCTGGGGACAGGAGGATGCGATTGTGCCGGTGGCGCAGGCCCAGGCCCTTCCGGGGGCCGAGGTGACGGTCTGGGAGCAGGCGGGGCACCTGGTGCAGATGGAGCGGGCGGCAGACGTCAACGCGCGGTTGCTCGCGTTTTGGGAGTCGGTTTCAGCGGAGCACCAATCCGCCTGAGAGGTTCAGGCTGATTCCCGTGATCCAATCGGCGTCGGGACTGGCGAGGAAGAAGAGCGCGGCGGCGATTTCGTCCGGTGTTCCCAGCCGTCCTCGGAGTCCGGACTGCTCCAGCCGTTTCAAGATGGGCTCCTCAAACCGAGTCACCATGGGGGTCTCCACTGGCCCCGGAGAGATCGCATTGACGCGAATGCCCGCCTCTGCCCACTCCCGGGCCAGGTACCGTACCAGATTTTCCACCCCGG
The DNA here is from genome assembly GCA_038150265.1 of Deltaproteobacteria bacterium. Lineage (GTDB taxonomy): Bacteria > SAR324 > SAR324 > SAR324 > NAC60-12 > JAYPUA01. Next base: position 25,976 of record JAYOTF010000040.1, read on the forward strand.
CCTTGGCCACGGCGTAGGCGGCTCCGGAGAGCGCACTTCCGCCATTGTGGGCGTTGGTGGAGCCGATGAAGAGCGCGGAAGCGTACGGAGAGGTGAGGAGCGGCTGAGCGTGCTTGGCAATGAGGAAGCAGGAGGTGAGGTTCACCTCCAGCAGGGAGTGCCAGTCGGCCAGTGAGGTGTGGGCCAGGTCTCCGGTCTGGGTCTTGCCGACGCAGTGCACCAGCGTCTGCAGCGAGCCGTGCTGGTCCTGAATTTCAGCGCAGAGCTGAACCAGGGCCGCCTCGTCGGTGCAATCGAGGGAGTGGTAGTGGGTGCAGGCATCCGGACCCGTGGGAGACAGGTCGGCGCCAATGACGCAGGCGCCGGACTGGTGAAAGCGGCGGGCCACCGCGGAGCCGATGCCCCCTGCGGCTCCAGTGATCAAGACCGTGGAAGGGGCAGTGGACATGCGGACTCCTGAGTGGGGTTAGAGGGCCTGAGCCGAAAGCAGCACCGAGGCCGGAAGCCCCTGTGGGCTCATCGCCTCAGGAATGGGAGTGTAGAGCGGATGCGGCACTCCGTGTGCGAAGCAGACGGCTTCCGGATCCGCGAGGATGGTTTCATCGCCAAAGGCCAACTCGATCTTGGCCCGACGCTCGGTCACCTCCAGGGGCTCAAACCCGATCTTGATGACCTCGCCTTCGAGGCGGGCCAGGAAGAACTGCGGGTCCTTGTCCAGCGAAAGGGCCTGAGGCGCCTCCGGAAGGAGGAGGCGTTCCTCCTGAGCCATCTCGAGGTCCACCCGCGTCACCTGCTGCATGTGCTCATCCCCAAGGACCAGAAAGCGATCATCGCCGGAAAAGACGAGGAATCGGGGTGCCTGGTCCAGTGGAAGCGCATAGCGCAGGGTTCCGGAGGGCAACTCGTAGACCCGTAGCGGGTCCGGCGCCTCTGAGACCAGCACCGCCAGCAGCGAGGCCTCGTTGTTGAGGGCAAAGTTGAGAACGGGGAGCCCGATGTTCAGGGTGAACCGTTCCTGCCCAGAGAGGTCGAAGGCGACAATGTGCCGAGACGCTTCCTGGTACCGGAGGCGCAGCTCCGTCCGGACCCGGTTGGGGTCCTGCGAGGTGAGCTTTCCGGTGTACGTGAGTTGGACATCGGCGGCCCCCTGGTTTTCCCAATAGAGGCAGTAGATGTCCTTGCGGGGCGGCTGGACGGTGCCCTGACCGGTTTGGGCGTCTGGCAGGCGGGTGCTGTAGCCCACCTCCTGCCCAAGGTGGTAGTGGACGTCAAAGTACACCGGCCCGGACGCCTGAAACTGGTAATCCAGTTGCTGGTCCGGATGAACCGTGAAGCAGTTCTCTGCTCCCTGGCCCGCCTGCAGTTGATGCACGCCTGCCTGCTCCGGCCTCATGTCCTGCTTGGGGTCTGCAGGCCCAGCCGTCCAGGCCAACACGACCCCCACCGCCCCGGCGATCAACAGTCCTACCGCTTGAAGCATTTTCCCCCGTGGCTCACGAGATGGTTGCGTCATGGCTAGTTCTTCATGGAACCGCCCCCATGATGCATTTGGTGCATCTGGTCATGATCCATGGGGGTGGCGTTCATCATCACCGGAACCTGCACCGTGATTTCCGGGGCATGGCGGAAGCGCAGGGTGACCGGGTAGGTCTCTCCGGGCTGCGGTGCCTGCTTGAGCTTCATGAACATCACATGAAAGCCACCGGGTTTGAGCTCCGCCATCCCTTGAGCCGGGACCTCAATGGCGTCCACGGGGGCCATGTGCATCATGCCGTCCTTTTCGGTGACATTGTGGATTTCCGTCACTTCTGCCAGCGGAGAGCTGGCGGAGAGGAGGGCATCTGCCTGAGCCTCGTAGTTCATCAGGTGCATGTAGGCGGCACTGCTGGAGGCATTCGGCGGTGTGGCCCGGATCCAGGCCTCATGGGCCTCCACGCCAGAGCCGTCCTGGGACTGGGCTCCTGCAGGAGGAATGAAGCCGAGGGTGAGGGCCACGAGCAGGGCCAGGGTCAGTTTGGAAAAATGAGTCATCATTGGAAATCTCAAAATCATGAGGGTCAGAGGTCTTCCGCCAGGGTCGTGATGTCGTCCGCCATTTCCTCTGGCTCGGCATCCTGTCGGTACAGGCCCCGGAGTTCCCCCTCTCCATCGAGGAGGTAGACGTATCCGGAGTGGGCGACGAGGTAGCCGGCAGCGGTTTCGGTGCGGGTGTCCTTGGCAAAGAAGGCGCCGTATTGTCGGGCGACGGCCTTGAGTTCGTCGAGCGAGCCCGTCAGGCCGATGAAGCGAGGATGAAAGTAGGTCACGTATCCCTGCAGCTGTTCGGGGGTGTCGCGCTCGGGATCAACCGAAATGAAGAGGGGCTGCACCTGAGCCTCCACGTCCGGATCCAGCTCCTTGAGGGCCTGCTGCACCCGCACCATGGTGGTGGGGCAGATGTCCGGACACGCGGTGTACCCAAAGAAGAGGATCACCACCTGTCCCCGGAACTCGCTGAGCGAGACCGGACGGTCCAGAGAACTGGGGAGAGTGAAGTCTCCTCCCATGCTCCCGTATTCCTTCAGTTCAGCCTGAGCCGAGCTGGTCAGAAACAGGAATGCCAGCATGACGATGAATGTACGCATGAAACCCTCGTCGAGTCAGAGTGGTCCGGAGGCTTCTCCGGAAATCAGGATGATACGCAACAGAAGAGGGTCAGGCGGGGGGACCTCGGGAAGGAGGAATGGCAAAGAAGGAAGTGAGAAACGGGACGGCCTGAGGCGGCTGGGTGAGCCAGGCTCTGGCGTCTGGTAGGCGCAGGGTCAGGGCATGAGGGAGCAGGGAGCACCCAGCAGAGTGGCCCTGGTGCAGGAGCACGCATTCGGTGTCTTGCTCCACCTGCTGCTGGTGAGACTGGTGGTGCGACTCGGCGTTGGCATGACGATGGGTGTGTGCGCCCGAGGCTCCAATCGGAAGGTGGTGGACCCAGTGAGGGGGCAAGGCCGCAGTCCAGTGCAGCAGCGCGACAATCAGCAGCTGGGCAACAGAGGAAATGCGAGGTGGGAGCATGCCGGCTCAGACGGAGTGGATCAGCAAAAACGGTCCCCCACTCTATCGGAGCCACCGGCAACCCGCAAGCAAAGAGCCTTGCCCGGAGAGTGTCCCAGGCGGCTCTGTGCTGCCTCTCAGCCTGGGTCAGGAGTACTCGATGAACAGCTCTTCCGGAAGCTCAGACCAACGCGAGTGCACGTTCACTTTCCTGGGGCCGCCGTCTGCCGGGTCCATCTGAACCCGCTCGATGTTCCCTCCACGGTTCAGGTACTCCTGCACTGCAGCGTCGACTTCTTCTTGCCGAACCTCCGGAACCTTGGTTCCAGAAAAAACGACAGGGCGTTGATTGAAGGTGGTTGCGTACTTTCTCATGAGAAATCCTTGCTCCAGAATAAGACCTCGCTGTTGACCTCCATGGCTCTCTTGAAGGAGCCCCTCTCGGCGGTCTGACCCAGCGGATCGGTCATCAAAATAACGGTTTCGTGCTCCCGCCTGGGGAAGCTTTTGTGAGGAGGCGGTTGTGCCTCCATGGCGCACGGCGCAAACACAGCCTAGGGGCTCCCGGGGTACAAGAACAAATGAGATTGCGGTCGATTTTGGAGCGTATTTTTCTAAGTTTCAGTTTTTGATGGATTTATTTTGGATGTGTGATTGCGGTCGAGGTTGGTTCGGGATTTAAAGCCCCACGGTTTGTACCAAAAAAAAACCGGCACGCA
>JAYOTF010000041.1:0-29288 GCA_038150265.1 Deltaproteobacteria bacterium
GGGGACTTCCACATAAGAAAGCTCCGGGTGCTTGATCAGAATTTCCAGAAGCAGTTTAAAGCCATTGGAATTGAGGGTGGGAGCCAGTTGATGAAACACGACCCGATCAATCAGGAAGAAGCCACTCAGGGGGTCAGAAACCGGTTGAGTCAGAAACCGCTGGGCGAGTTGCGTTCCCAATTCGCTGATGCGCATCCTCCGGGGGTCCCATCCGTCCATGGCTCCTTCGGTCTCATACCGCGTTCCAATGACCAAGTCGGCCTGTTGACTTCTTTCCAGCAGTTCCGGAATCCGAGAGAGGTCATGCTGCAAATCGGCATCCGTCACCAGGAGCTTCGGGCCTCGAGCGGCCAGAAAGCCCTCGACAATCGCGGTGCTGAGGCCCTTGCGGTTGAGGCGCCGAATGAGGGTCAGGTTCGGGAACGTTGCCTGTAATTCCTGAACAACCGCCCAGGTTTCATCGGGGGAGTTGTCATCAACGACCACAAACTCGTGTGGAATCTGACGCAGCAGCTCGTCCAGCCTTTCCAGAATTTTGACAATGTTCTCCCGCTCATTGTAGGTCGGAAGAATAATGGAAAGTTGCAGATCCATGACACCAGTCTGGGCGCAGGGGCACCTGAAAGAGTGTGGCTAGGCCGAAAGGAATCGAGCGATCCGTTCGACCGCCTGGTCCATTTGAGAAAACGAAAAGGGGGCGGTTTGTTGAAGCATTTCGGCTCCGGAATAGTCAACAGCGGCGGCACGAACGGCCAAACCCTCCGCTGGAAAGAAAAACGCCTCTCCGGGCAGCAAGGCCACCTGTTCTTGCTCAAGAAGCGCTTGGCAGAGTTCCGCGCTGGTGGTGATGCCACGCCTTGCCAGTGAGTCCGAAAACGGCTGGAAGTCGGGAAACAGGTAGAAGCCTCCCTCGGGCTCCGGAGCATTCAGGCCGATTTCCAGAAAGCGCTGGTGCAGGTGCTGGCAGGCCGCTTGGTGGATGCGGGTGCACTGAGACACGTACGAACGAATCGCCTCATTCGCCTCAAAAGCCGGGACCGCGGCATACTGAATGGGGCTGCTGACACAGCTGAAGGTCTCACTGATCAAGGCGTTCCACGCGGGCAGAACGCCCTCCAACGCTTCCGGAAGCAAGGCGACTCCCAGCCGCCAGCCTCCCGCAGAAAAAGCCTTCGAGAGCCCGCTGGTGACGATGGTGCCTTCTGGATAAAATCGAGCCAAGCCGGTAAATCCCTCTCGGCTGTAATCGACCAGTGCGTAAATTTCGTCGGCAATCACAAGCACCTGGTGCTGACGACAGACCGTCGCTAGGGCCTCAAGTTCTGCTGCCGTGTGGACGCTTCCGGTGGGGTTGCTCGGGTTGTTCAGAATCAGGAGCTTTTGCCCCGGACCCAGCTCCCGGCAGGTGGCATCCAGCGCATCGGCCTGCAAGCGGTACCCCTGCTCCCGCTGGGTTGCAACCAGGTGAGACGGCTTGTTGAGCAGGTGGGCCTGTGGACCATAGCTGACCCAACTGGGGCTGGGAATGAGCAGGGGGCCTTCAAAGAGGTAGAGCAGGTTGAAGATCAACTCCTTGCTCCCCGGACCAACCACCACCTGATGCGGATGGGCCGCGTACCCAAACACTTCGGTAAAGAACCGGGCCACGCTGGCACGAAGTTCCGGAAGCCCCAGTCCCGGAAGGTACGTCTTTTCATGAGCCGCATCTCGCAGCGCCTGAACCAGCGGTTCCGGAACCGGGAAGGGCGACTCGCCAAACCCAAGGTGACAGACCTCCTTTCCCTCGGCTCGTAGCTGTTTGGCCAACTGGTTGATCTTCAGCGTGGCTGATTCCTTCAGGCCAGCGAAGGGCGCTTGTAAGACGGGTGCCTGGCTCATGTTACTTCCCCCAGGAGTCGCGCAGGGTCACGATTCGATTGAAAACCGGGCGTGCCGCTTGATGATCCCTGACATCAGCACAGAAGTACCCCAGCCGCTCAAACTGGTAGGCCTGCCCGGGCTCCGCTGCCTGGAGGCTGGGCTCCAGCTTGACGTCTGGCAGCACCTCAACCGAGTTCGGGTTCAGGTCCTTCAGGAAGTCCTTGTCGGGCTGCTCGGCGCCCGGCGCGGCGGTGGTGAATAAACGGTCATAGAGGCGAACCTCAGCAGTCAGCGCATGCTCTGCCGACACCCAGTGAATGATGCCCTTGACCTTCCGGCCCTCCGGTTTTTTCCCACGCGCGGTGTCCGGGTCATAGTGGCACTCCAGCTCCACGACTCTTCCCTCGTCGTTCTTGAGGACACGGTCGCAGCGAATCACATAGGCATTGCGCAGGCGCACCTCCCCTCCGGGCGTGAGGCGTTGAAAGCCGTCTGGCGGTGTCTCCTCAAAGTCGCTTTGCTCAATGTAGAGGGTCCGGGACAGCGGGACCAGGCGGCGTCCGCGTTCCGGAAATTTCTGGTGGACCGGAGCATCAATCTCCTCCACCTCTCCCTCCGGCCAGTTGGTCAGGGTGACCTTCAGCGGGTGCAGCACGGCCATGGCGCGCGGGGCCTTCGGGTCGAGGTCTTCCCGAATGCAGTCCTCGAGCACGGTCATGTCAATGTGGTTGTCTGCTTTGGAGATGCCGATCCGTTCCGCAAACAAACGGAGGCTCTCCGGAGTGAAGCCCCGGCGCCGCAGTCCGGAAAGTGTGGGCATGCGGGGGTCATCCCAACCGGCGACGTGTTGCTCCTGAACCAGCTGAATGAGGCGGCGCTTGCTGAGCACCGTGTACTGGAGGTTCAGGCGGCTGAACTCAATCTGCTGGGGGTGGCAGGGCACGTCGAGGTGCGCCAGCACCCAGTCATAAAGCGGACGGTGGTCTTCAAACTCCAGGGTGCAGAGCGAGTGCGTGATGCCTTCCAGAGCGTCCGAGAGGCAGTGGGTGTAGTCGTACATCGGGTAAATGCACCACCTTGCGGATGCGGTACAGCACCGGATCCCGCAGGTTGATGTTCGGGGAAGCCATGTCGATCTTGGCCCGGAGCACGTGCGCACCATCGGCAAATTCACCGGCTCGCATCTTCCGGAACAGCTCCAGGTTTTCAGCGACGCTCCGGTTGCGGTGCGGGCTCTCCACTCCAGGCTGCGTCAGGGTTCCGCGTTGCTCGCGGATCTGCTCCTGCGTTTGGCTGTCCACATACGCAAGGCCCTGCTCAATGAGCGACTCGGCAAAGGCGTACAGGGGCTCAAAGTAGTCCGACGCGTGCGTGAGGCGGTCGTCCCAGTCAAAGCCCAACCAGCGGACGTCTTCCAGAATGGACCGGACGTACTCCTCATCTTCCTTGACGGGGTTGGTGTCGTCAAAGCGCATGAAGCACGTTCCGGAAAATTCTTCGGCCAGTCCAAAGTTCAGGCAAATCGATTTAGCATGCCCAATGTGGAGGTAGCCGTTTGGCTCCGGAGGGAAGCGGGTGACCACCTGGGCGTGCTTCCCGGTGCGGAGGTCCTCCTGGACAATGTTGCGAATGAAGTGAGTGGGGCGGGTGGCTTCTGGAGAGCTCATGCAGAGTCGCGTGACAAAAGAAACAGGTTCAGTAAAAAGCGAGCAAAACTACCACAATTTTTCCTGAAGTAACAAGTGCTTTGCAAGCAGCCGGTGCTTCAGGACAGCAAAGCTTCTGCAATTGGTGTTCCGGAAACGAGGACTCAGCGCGCCAGGGGCGAGGCGCGGAGGACAAAACGCTGCTGGGCGGAGAGGGTCTCTTGCACCTTTCCGTTGTTGCGGTCCAGCGTGCTGTACGACGCCCAGAACATCAGGTTGCTGCCGTCTGCCGCATCACAGGCGCTGGCTCCGGAAGAGGCCTGATCGCATTCCGGTGTATCCGAGAGGGGGTCATGCTCAAACCCATTGCTTTCGGAGGTGTGGTACAGCCCCAGAAAGTGCCCGGTCTCATGGGCCGCCGTCTCTCCCAGCAACTGCTCGTCCAGCCCAGAGCCGGTGCTGTGGGCCGCCAGTGAGAGCAAGACGCCATTGAAGCTCCCCTTGAGGCCAAGTGTTCCCGGAATGCCGGAAGCCATCCCCAGGTAGGTCTGGTTGCTGAAGTCCTCCACAAAAAACAGATTGACGCCATCGTCCTGCCCGTTGGTGACCAGGGCTCCGGTATCGCTGTCCTGAAAGGACGCCCGTACTGTGGTGAAGCGGCTGTCATTATCTAAAGAAGTCACGGCCTTCAGGTCAATCGTAATGTCGTTGATCTGGAAGATGCGGGTCATGACCGCGAGGGCTGCGTCCAGGTCACTGGCGGAATACTGGGTACCCGTCAGGTACGGTCGAACGGTCAGGGTGGCAGTGGGCTGCAGAGGCGCTTGGCGAGTGAAAATGAAAGGCTCGGAATCGCCCCAGTACTCCACGCGCCAGGGGCCAGCTTCCGGAAGGGTCCCCTGGGTGACCGGAAGCGGAAAGGCCGAGAAGCCGCCCCAGTTTTGCTCAAAGGCACCAAAGGTGTCGGAACAGTTGGGAGACATCAGGCGGAACAGGTCCTGACCAGAGGGCTGAATGAGCTGGAGCATCGTTGCGGAGCTGCCCAAGACGGCGATGGAGAAGGACACGGTCCCCTCCGGAATGGTGAAGGAACTGCCCCGCGTGGCACTTCGGGCGGCAGAAAGCTCCGGCGGACGGCTGCTGCTGAGGGTGGGGCAGAGCGACTCCGGATTGGTGCTGACCTGCTCAAAGCCATCACTTCCGGACAATCCGGAGCTGATTTCCGAGGAGCAACCTGCGCTGAGAAGCAGCAGACCGAGGAGGAGGATTAGACCGTTTCGGAGGCCCATTGTTCCAACAATTCGTGGTAGTGGTCCAAATCCGGAACCGTCAGGTTCGGGTCCTTCCCCAATTCGTCGTAGTGCCGCAGCTGCAACGCGGCTTCAAAGTGAGGGTTCATCTGGAAACGCTTGGCCTCTGAGGCCGTCAGGGGACCTCCCTGCAGCTGCAGGCTCTGAATGGACGCCTCGGAAAGCTGCCGCAGGTAGTCCGGGTTGGTGGTACACAGGTAACGCTTGGCAAGAACATGAAACCGGATCGGACCGGTGACGGCTTTGGGAAAGTGCTGGCTCAGGTAATTGGCGCCGATTTCTTCATGAACCGTGTCCACACCACGGTCCGCAGCGTCTTCTCCCAGACCGTGGATGAGGTGTCCGTAGTCGTGAAGCAGAGCAGCCAGCACCAGGGCTTCTGGCGCCTGGTCCTGTTCTGCCAGGTGGGCACACTGCAGAGAGTGTTGCAGCACCGTCACGCCTTCGCCATAGCTGGCCTGCCCTTCGGTTTGCAACGTGTGGAGGATGTCAGTCACTGCGGTACTCATGAATGTCTCTTCTTGAAAGCAACAGGCGGGGAGGGGTTCCGGAAGCCTGCCGGGCCCTAGCGGCGGCGCAGCAAAATGGTTGGCAGGTGCAACTGATCGCTCTTGTAGTCTCCGGACAGCACCAGCATCAAGAGGTTCACGTAAAGCCGCAAGCGAACTTCATCATCGGCGGCATTTCCGGTGACCCGTACCGGTGAGTCCCGCAGGCGAGACCAGCTCCACTTGGCCGAATCATTCAGGATCATGATGGGGCGCCCGCCCTCTTCCAGCAGGTGGATGGGCGTGCCTCCCGGGCCCAGCAGCATCCGCTTTTCCAGGAGGTAAAAGCTGAAGGACAGGGTGTGCTGGCGATTGAGGGGAGCCCAGCTGCTTTGGGGGTACAGCACGCGCGCCCAGCTCTTCCAGGCCTCAGAGGACGAGTCCTCCACGTCGGTGCAGACATCCAGGAACAGCGTCCCACCGTGGTTGAAGAAGTCCCGCCAGCGCAGCTTGTCCTCAAGACGGTTGGCCGGCGGCGGGCCACACATTTCCAGGTGCAGGAAGGGGGTCTGGAGTGCGAGTGGGTCGGCAAAGTCCACCCATTGCTGCTCGGAGCTGAGCGCGATGGTGGTCCGGCCCTCAATGGCAACCTTGGCACGGGCGATCGAGATCGGCTCCGGAGGGGCGCCAAATGTCAGGGTTTGCCACGTGAGGGCATCCAGGGCCTGGATCCGTTCAGGAGTCAGCGGAGTGGCTTCCGGTGCCTCGGTTGGTTGGGCGCCGAGCAGCGGAGTCAGGCTGAGCCACAGCAGGGCGCCGAGGAACCCGTTCCGGATCACGAGGGCTCACTGATGCGGTCCAGGATCGCCTTGGCAATCCGGGGCTTGCCCTCGACGCGGTCAGGCTCCTGACCGGGAGCGACCATCCAGGCGACCTGATCGCCTCCGGAAAAGTCTTCTCCCCGGTTGGCGACCACGAGTTGGTAGTTTCCTTCCTGCAGGCGGTTCCGGGCGATCTGAATCAGCTCGTCATGCGTGACCAGTTCTTCATACTTGAAGGTCACCATCTTCAGGTCCGGAAAGTGGTCGCGCACCTCTCGGATGACCTTGGCCGTGGGAACCAGCTTGATGCTGACGGGTTGGCTTCCGCTGGCCAGCTTCCCAATGAAGGACTGCTCCGGGCGGTAGTCGGCCACTGCTGCCGTGAAGATGCCCCAATCTGCCGGTTCTTCCTGGAGGCGGCGGAGCAGGGTCTCGCGGTACTGCTCATAGGTGTGGACAAAGGTGGCATCCAGGAATTCCGGGGGCGACTGGCTGCCTTTGCCCAGAATCAGCTCCACCTCCGCGCCTCGGATCCAGGCCTCGGTGGCGACTTCAATGGACAGGCTTCCGGTGAAGACGGTGGTGATGCGGCGCACGTTGTCGAGCATGACCGGTGTGGGCCCGCCGGTGATGAGCAGGCGCTTGCCCCGGAGGGAGGACTGCGAGAGGGCCCGAATGGTGGAGCCAACCAGAACCTCGGCAGAGGGGAGGTTGTTCTTGCCGTGCGCCTGACGGGGCGGGATGATGTGCACCCCCAGGCCCTGCAGACGCTTGAGGGAGTCGGTCAGGATCTGGTTGTGCATGGTCCCGTGCATGGCGGGGGCAATCAGCACCGGCACCTGCTGCCGTTCCATGCGGCCGATGGCCGTCGCCAGCGTTGCCAGCACCACCGAGTCGGCAATGCCCAGCGCCATCTTGTTGATGAGGCTGTAGGTGGCTGGAGCGACCAGGTAGGCGTCCACCGGACGGGAGTCGCTGAGGTGCTCGGCTTCTGGACTGAAGTGGTCGATCACCGGGTGCAACGAGGTCCACTCCAGGGCCTCCTTCGCCACATACCGCAGCGCCTCGCGGGTGGCATACACCACGACCTCCGCGCCTTCGCGACGCAGGTCCCGCACCAGGTCCGGAGTCCGGTACGCCGCAATGCTGCCGGAGATCATCACCGCAATCCGTTTGCCCTGCAGGCGCTCTCCACGCTGGGCAACCGCCCGGTCAGACAGGTCGGCAACGTTCGGAGGCGTCAGGCTCCAGTGCGAGTCAGACATGAAAGGTAGCTCGATTTGGGGTCATTAAAGGATGTTTGCGGCCAGTTCAGCCAACGCCGAGCGCTCCCCCTGTTGAAAGGTGACATGTCCCGCAAGGAACTGCCCCTTGAAACGTTCCACCAGCACGCTCAGACCGTTGGACGTTGTATCCAGATATGGATTGTCAATTTGCTGCGGATCCCCGGTGAGGACGATCTTGGTCCCTTCTCCGGCCCGGGTCACAATGGTCTTCATTTCATGCGGCGTGAGGTTTTGGGCCTCATCCACAATCATGTACTGCTTCGGGATGCTGCGTCCCCGGATGTACGTCAGGGGCTCCACCACCAGCACCCCCTGATCCAGCAACTCCTGGTAGCCCTTTCGGGAGCGCTTGGGCAGTTCGCCCATTTTTCCGTTGGAGCCCCCGTCCACGAGTTGCTCGAGGTTGTCGAAGATGGGCTGCATCCAGGGCCCCAGTTTATCCTGTAACTCCCCGGGGAGGTACCCTAAATCTTTGCCCATCGGAAAAATGGGGCGAGACACCAGCACCCGCGAGTAGCAGCGATCCACCAGCGTCATCTGCAGGCCTGCAGCCAGCGCCAGCAGGGTCTTGCCGGTGCCGGCCTTGCCACTGAGGGTGACAATGGGGACCTCCGGATCCATCAGCAGCTCCAGGGCGAGGCGCTGCTCGGCGTTCCGAGGGTGAATCCCCCAGACCAGAAAATCCGGGTCGAGTCGGAACAACTGTTGCTCTCGAGCCACAAACCGGGTCACAATTGAAGCCCGTGGGTCGCCCTCGTCATGAAGGATGAGGCCCTCATTCGGATGCAGGGGCGCCTCCCATGGGAAGCTGGGGCGCTTGCGGTACTGCCGAAAGGACTCGGAGTCGACCGTCTGGTGCTGCACCCCATCGAACGAGGAGCGTGTCCGGGAGCCTTCGTACTGGGCGACCGGGATGCCCATGGCGCCGGCCTTGACGCGCAGGTTGGTGTCTTGGGTGACCAGCACAACGGGCTGCTGCTGCTGGTGCAGCGCCCAGGCGACGGAGAGGGTCCGGTTGGACGCCCGGCGGGCATCCAGGGCCACCGGCAGGTTCTCGGGAGCACCGGTCCGGAACTCCACCCGGACGGTTCCGCCGTGTGGCAGCGTGACGCCGTCTGCGAGGCTGCCGTGTTCCCGCAGGGCGTCCAGCCGGTTGGCAGCTTCCCGGGCGCTGTTGCCGGTTTGGCTCATCTCGCTCTTGAACTTGTCGATCTCTTCCACCACCCCAATGGGGATGACCACCTCAGCCTGCGGGAACGCCTGCAGGGCTTCCGGGGCATAAAGCAGGACGTTGGTGTCCAGCACATACACGCGTGCGGTCATGCGCCTCTGAGGCAGGAAGAACGTCTGGTTTCAGGGCGAAGGAGACGCGCACCTTGAAACTTTGAGGAGAGCTGATTATTCAATAGTGTTCCTCACATTGAGCATTTGAGGCTCACAGGGACGGAAGCAGGAGCCGGCGAGTTGCTCGTGATCCCCCCTGAGGCGCCTTGGGATTTTGCCAGAATCATTCATGAAAGCCTCCCTACTGTCAAGCCTCGGACTCTTCCTCCGGATCAATGCGCGGACCCTCCGGGCCGTTGGGGCAACAGCGTGGGCGGCTTGGCGGGGAAATTCGGTCCGGGCGGCAGCCGATCAGAACCTCAAGCAGTGGTCGGATGAGTTACTGGACCTGATGCAGATCAACTGTGTGGTGCACAACCCGCATCAGGTCCAGATTGAACCGGGGAAGCGGTATGTGATGATGAGCAACCACCGGAGCTTCTATGACATTCCGGTGCTGTACCAGGCCCTGAACGCCAGCCTGCGCATGGTGGCCAAGAAGGAGCTGTTCAAGTTTCCCATCTGGGGCGCCGGGTTGCGCCTGGGGGAGTTCATCAAGATTGACCGTTCCGACCGCGAAAAAGCGATTGCCTCCCTGGAAGTGGCCAAGGAACGGATGGAAAGTGGCATTGTGGTGTGGATTGCTCCCGAGGGCACGCGCAGCCGCACGGGGCAGCTGCTGCCCCTGAAAAAAGGGGGATTCTTGCTGGCAATTCAGGCCGGGGCCCAGCTTTTGCCTGTCGGTCTTCGGGGAACCGACCAGGTCATGCCCCCCGATTCGCTTGAGTTTCACCTGGGAAAGCAGGTAGAGATCCACTTGGGCGCCCCCATTGACGCGTCTGCCTACACGACGCAGCAACGAGATGAACTGATGGAACGGGTTGCCCGTGAGCTCCGTCAGCTCAGTGGCGAAATTCAGTCAACCCCCTGAGGCACAAGAGCACCATGATCGCACAAATGACCACCGGCCTGCAGCTGGACTCCATGGACGAAAAACAAAAGTACTGGTTTGCCGTGGCGATCTGTACAGCCATCACGGCTGACGGAAACATTGCCCCGGAGGAGATCCTCTTCATGGAACGGGCCCTCTCCTTCCTCAATTCGGAAGACCAGATCAACACCCTGGTCAAGGCGGTCAAGGACCAGAACCTGCCGCAGCTGGAACGCTTCCCTGGAGCCGACCGGGACCAGGCCGCCAAGATCTTTCTGGAACTCGTGCTCGTCGTCTGTGCCGATGACGTCCTCGGGGTCCGGGAAATTGACTTCCTCCTCCGAGCCGGCGGACGCCTGGGGTTCGGACGAGAGTACACCCGCATCCTCATCCGCTGGGGCGCTGAGGGCATTGTGCGTCAACGGAAGATGCACCACCTCATTCGCCTTGGCAGCGAACTTCCTCCTGAATTCAGCTAACTCATTGTGTCTGTTGCCCCTCACCCCCCAACGGGAAGCACGCCTCGCTTTTTAGCCCACTACCTCAAGCAGCATTGGCTGTCCTACACCTGCGGGGTCCTCGCCATCCTGGGGACCAACGCCATTGCGGTGAGCATCCCGCACTACATCCAGAAAAGCATCGACCTCATCCAGTCGGAACTGGAGCAGCAGCATGAGCAGCTGACCGAGTACCTCCTCATCATGCTGGTGCTGGCGGTGGGGATGATGGTGGTCCGGACCCTCTCGCGGGTGCTGTTCTTCAATCCGGGACGGGCCATTGAGTGCCAGGTCAAGGACGACATGTTCCAGCACCTGATGGGCCTGCAGAAGAACTACTACGATGCCAACCCCTCCGGAAACATCATCTCGCGCATCAACAACGACATCAACGGCGTCCGGATGATCTGCGGGTTTGCGATGATGCAGGCGTTCAACATCGTGGTGGCGCTCTCGGTGACCCCCTTCCAGATGTGGCAGATTTCGGCAAACCTCACCCTCTACTGCGTCCTTCCCATTGTGGTGGCCTTCACCATTGTCCGCCTGGGCATGCGGGTGCTGGTCAAGAACATGCGGGCGCGGATGACCGCCCTTCAGGACCTTTCCGGCTTTACGGTCGCCTCGCTCTCCGGGATTGACGTCATCAAGAGCTACGAGATGCAGCCGTGGAATGTGGAGCGCTTCGAGCACTCCAACCAGGACATGGTGACCCGGGCGCTCCGCATTGCGTGGGTCCGCTCGTTCATCATGCCGGTGCTGTCCAACCTCGAGAACATCCTCAAGCTGCTGATCCTGGTCATTGGAGGCAAGATGGCGCTGCAGGAGCAAATGACCCTCGGAGAACTGACGGCGTTCATCAGCTACGCCGGCCTGCTGACGATGCCGCTGATGGCGCTGGGGTGGGTGACCACGATGATTCAGCAGGGGTTGGTGGGCATTGCCAGTGTCCGGACCGTGCTCTCGCAGGAACGCCCCCATGCCGAGACTCCCGACCTTCCAGAAGCCGACCGGAGGGCCCTCTTTCAAACCGGAGGCCTCCGGGTGCACAACCTGTCCTACCGCTTTCCCGATGGCTCCACCGAGGTCCTCAAGGACGTCAGCTTTGACCTCAAACCCGGGCAGACCCTTGGCGTTCTGGGGCGGATCGGGTCTGGGAAGTCCACCCTGGTGCAGTGCCTGAACCGGTACCTTGAGGCCCCCGCGGGCACCATTTCGCTGGGAGATCGGGACCTGATGGACCTGAGCTTTCAGGACGTTCGCCAGAGCATCCGGACGGTGACGCAGGAGCCGTTTTTGTTTTCAGATACGGTTCGGGAAAACATCGCCTTTGCGCTTCCGGAACACGATGACCCCTTCAATGGCGCGTTTGAGGAACTCCTCCGGGCCTCGGCACTGGAAGACGAAGTGCGGCGCTTCCCCAAGGGCTCTGAGACCCTGGTGGGAGAGCGGGGCATCATGCTTTCTGGAGGACAGAAGCAGCGCATCAGCCTGGCCCGAGCGATGAGTCAGCCATGTGATGTCCTGATTCTGGACAACGTCCTGTCCGCCGTTGACTACGATACCGAGCGCTTCCTGCTCCAGGAAATCCACTCCCTGCTGCATCCGTCCAAGGGGCGCCCGCCGCTGGTGAAGGCGCTGGTGATCGTCTCGCACCGGGTGACCTCGATGGAGCAGGCGGATCACATTCTGGTGTTGGATGAAGGCAAGGTGGTCGATCAGGGCTCACATGGCGAATTGATCCGGCGTCCGGGGTACTATCAGGAAATGTGGCGCCTCCAGAATGAGCCGATGGCTGCGTAGGGGCTCAGGTCGGCTCCGGAAGAGCGGGCTTGCGGGCCGCCCAGAAGCAGACGGCTCCCCCTCCGGCCGAGAGGGAGATGAGCTGAAACGCCAGCGAGTAGTCGCCCATCCGGTCCACAAGCATGCCCGACAGCACCGGTCCCCCCATCGTTCCCAGCATCACAACCATCGACGAAATCCCCATGATCAGCCCAAAGGATTTGGGGCCAAAGTAGTCGGCTCGGAGCGCCACCATCAAGGGGCCCCGGATGCCCCAGGCCAAGCCATGCAGCACGGCAAAGGCGAAGATCATCGGCAGGCTGCTGAAGAACACCAGCAGCATCAGCCCAAGCCCGTGTGAGAGCATGCACCCCACACAGAGCAACCGCTTGTCAAAGCGATCCCCGAGAAACCCCCCAAAGAGCTGTCCCGTAAACTGAAAGGTGCTGACGGTGGCAAACACCAGCCCGGCTGTGGTGAGGCTCATGTCGAGGCTGGTGGTCAGGAACGGAATGAGGTGCACAATGACGGTGGACACGGTGAGCAGCGCAATTCCGTGTCCGGCAGAGATCAGCCAGAACGCTGGGGTCCGGAGCGCCTCCTGCCACGTCAGGGAGGGCGTGGTTCCGGAAGGGGCGGTTCGAGCGCGCTCCTGTGGCGGCGGCCCCCCATCGGCGACGGTGCCCTTTTCTTCCGGGCGGTGCCGGACGACCTGAACCAGCGGAAGCCCCAGGCCGAGGATGAGCACTCCGGACCCCACTGCGACAGCTCGCCAGCCATACTGCTCCATCAGAAAGGCCAGCACCGGAATGCTGAGGCCTCCAAAGGAGTAACCCATCTGCGCCCACGCCACGGCTTTGGTGCGGTGCCGGTTGAACCAATTGACCACCGACACCATCAGCGTGTGGAAGCCTCCGAGGCTGGCCCCGAGGGAAATCAGGACAACGGTCAGGAAGTAGGTGGTCACCGAGTGGATCTGTGACAGCAGCAGCATCCCCACGCCATACATCAGCATCCCAATGGTGAGGATCCGTCGCGGACCATAGCGGTCCACGAGCCACCCCTGGAAGGGCCCCAAGAGGCCGCTTTCCACACGCGTCAGAGCAAACGCGACGGAGATCATCGTCATGCTCCACTGAAACTCCTGCTGCAGCAACACCGCATAAGCGCCATAGGACTGCATCCAGAGCAGAGACCCCAGGTACTGAATGCCCATCCCCGCGGCCACAATCCACCAGCCGTAAAACCAGGTCCCGTTGGGACGGAGAAGGAGGTTCATCCGATGGGGAAGGGCACGGGCGCGCATCATCAGCCTGCAGGGAGGTGGTCAAAAAACTCCTAATCTAGCCTCAAGCTTGCCTGAGCGTCAAGCAAGGAGTCACGTTCATGCCACGGGTGCCCGGTTTGCGTGGGTTTTGCTCGGAAACGTCCGAACGCCTGTGCTACGATAACCGCCTACCGTGCTTCCTGCCACACCGCCGCCTGCGCACTCAGGCGACCAGGAATTGATCCGTACTCACCAGAAAGGGGGATGAAGCATGACGCTCAGGAAGGTTTCACTCGACGACAAGTACACACTCGAATCCGGATACGCGTTCTTAACGGGCATCCAGGCCCTTGTGCGCCTGCCGATGGTTCAGCACCGTCGTGACCAGGCAGCCGGACACCACACCGCTGGTTTTGTCACCGGTTACCGTGGCTCGCCTCTGGGAACGCTGGATCAGCAGATGCGCAAGGCCCAGAAGCTTCTGGAGCAGCACGAGGTGCGCTTTCACCCCGGTGTGAACGAAGACCTGGCGGCCACGTCGGTGTGGGGAACCCAGCAGGCGCATCTTTTCGGCGGGCAAAAGTACGACGGGGTCTTTGGCATGTGGTACGGCAAGGGGCCGGGGGTGGACCGCTCTGGTGACGCCCTCCGGCATGCGAACCTCGCCGGGACGATGCCCCTGGGGGGAGTGCTGGCCCTGCTCGGAGACGACCACACCTGTGAGTCGTCAACGACCTGCCACCAGAGCGAGTTTGCGATGATGGACGCGATGATTCCGGTGCTCAATCCTTCTGGTGTGCAGGAGATCCTCGACTACGGCCTCCTGGGCTGGGCGCTGTCTCGCTTCTCCGGAACCTGGGCGTCGCTCAAGTGCATTCATGACACCGTGGAGTCCACCGTTTCCGCAGAGGTCAACCCAGACCGGGTGTCCATCATTCTTCCTGATGACCCCGCCTGGTCGGAGGTCCACATTCGCTGGCCCGACACGCCGCAGGCGCAGGAGCAGCGCCTTCATGAAGTCAAGCTGCCGGCGGTGCTGGCGTTTGCCCGGGCCAACGCGCTGGACCAGCTGGTCTGGCCGGCGCCGGAGGCCAGCCTGGGAATTGTTTCCACCGGAAAGTCCTTCATGGATGTCCGCCTGGCGCTGGAAACGCTTGGCCTGGATGAAGCCCGGGCTCGGCACCTGGGGGTGCGGCTGTACAAGGTGGCACTCGCCTGGCCGCTGGAGCCCAATGGCCTGCGCGCGTTTGCTCGGGGCCTCCGGAGGGTGCTGGTGGTGGAAGAAAAGCGCGGGCTGCTGGAGCCTCAAATCAAGGAAGCACTTTACGGCCTTCCGGAACCACCGCTGGTGGAAGGGAAGCAGGATGCTTCCGGGCGCCGGCTCTTTCCGTCCACGCTTTCTCTTGACCCCAACCAGATTGCCATTGCGATTGGCGAACGCATCCTGGAGCAGGCTCCGGATGAGGCGTTGCGGGCCAGGGTGGAGGAGCTGCGGCAGGCGTTGGCCACAGAGCTGCCTGCGGACCCAATGAGCCGGCTGCCGTACTTCTGCGCCGGGTGTCCGCACAATACCTCTACACGTGTTCCGGAAGGCAGCCGGGCGCTGGCTGGAATCGGGTGCCACTACATGGTGCAGTGGATGGGACGCGGCACCGCCGGCTTCACGCAAATGGGAGGCGAAGGCGCGAGCTGGATTGGCGAGGCGCTCTTCAGCAAGACCCCGCACGCGTTCCAGAACATGGGCGACGGCACCTATTACCACTCCGGACTGCTCGCGCTGAGAGCAGCGGTGGCAGCCAACGTTAATGTGACCTTCAAGATCCTCTACAACGACGCGGTGGCCATGACCGGCGGGCAGCCGATGGACGGGCCGCTGACGGTGCCACAAATGACGCAGCAGGTGCTTGGCGAAGGCGTCCGGCGCGCGGTGGTCGTGACCGATGAGCCCGAAAAATACGGCTCTGGCTCCGGACTCGCCAGGGGCGTGACCGTCCACCACCGCAAGGAACTGGAAGCCCTGCAGCGGGAATTTCAGGACCTCAAGGGGGTGACCGTCATCATTTACGACCAGACCTGTGCCGCAGAGAAGCGCCGCAAGCGCAAACGAGGAGAGTATCCCGATCCCGACCGTCGGATCTTCATCAATGAGGCTGTGTGTGAAGGGTGCGGCGACTGCGGAGTGAAGTCCAACTGCGTCGCGGTTTTGCCGCTGGAAACGGAGCTGGGCCGCAAGCGGATGATTGATCAGTCGGCCTGCAACAAGGATTACTCCTGTGCGAATGGGCTGTGCCCAAGCTTCGTCAGCGTTTATGGGGGCACGCTCCGGAAGCGTCAGGCCGTGCAATTGGGAGACGCCCTTCCGGCCCTTCCGGATCCGGAGTTGCCTCCGATTCATGGAACGTACAACATTGTCGTTACCGGTGTCGGTGGCACGGGGGTGGTGACCATCGGCGCGCTGATTGGCATGGCCGCGCACCTCGAGGGCAAAGGCGTGGGCATCATCGACATGATCGGCCTGGCCCAAAAGGGTGGGGCGGTGCTTAGCCACCTGCGGGTCGCGGAACGTCCGGAAGAGGTCCATGTGCCACGGATTGCCGCTGGCTCTGCAGACCTCATTCTGGGGGGCGACCTGGTGGTGTCCGGAGGCAGCAAGGCGCTTTCCACCGTTCAGCCCGGCCGGACTCGGATGGTCGTCAACAGTTATGAAATGGTAACCGGTGACTTTACCCGCAATGCCGACTGGCTCTTTCCGGGAATGGAGCTGAAGCAGAACATTGAGGCGGTGGCCGGAGCCGAGCAGACGGAGTTCATTGATGCCACCCGAATGGCGACGCAGCTGCTGGGAGATGCGATTGGCGGGAACCTCTTCCTGCTCGGGTTTGCCTTTCAGCGGGGGCGGTTGCCGCTGAGCGCCGAATCGCTGGAAACGGCGATTGAGCTCAATGGGGTGGCGGTGGCGATGAACCTCCAGGCCTTCCAGTGGGGGCGGCATGCGGCGGTTCACCTGGGAGCGGTCCGCAAGGCCGCCTTTGCGCAGGAGCAACCGAGCCCGCCGGCTCCGAAGAGCCTGGAGGAGCGGATTGCCCACCGTGAGCAGCAACTGACGGCGTACCAGAGCCGCTTCTATGCGCAGCGTTACCGGAAGCTCGTGGAGCAGGTCCGGCACGCCGAGCAGCGCCTGGGGAACGATTCCACTGCCCTCACGGAAGCCGCCGCGCGGTACTACTACAAGGTGCTGGCGTACAAGGACGAATACGAGGTGGCGCGGCTCTACACCGATGGCACCTTCCAGAAGAAGCTTGAGGAAACCTTTGAGGGCACGCCCGACCTTCGCCTGCACCTGGCACCACCGCTTTGGTCTCGGCGAGATCCGCAGTCCGGAGAGCCCATCAAGCAAACCTTTGGGCCGTGGATGTTTCAGGCGATGAAGGTGCTGGCCGCCTTCAAGTTCCTCCGAGGCACACCGCTGGACCTGTTTGGACGAACCGAGGAGCGGCAGATGGAACGACAGTTGATCCGGGACTACGAAGCCCGGGTGGCGCGGTTGCTTCCGAAGCTGACGGCCGAGTCACACGCCACGGCAGTGGCATTGCTGTCGCTGCCAGAGCACATCCGGGGGTTCGACTTGGTGAAAAAGCGCCACGTTGCCGAAGTGGAAGCCCAGGAGGCGCAGCTCTGGAGCCAATTGGAAGCAACCCTGCAGGCTCCTGAAACGGTTTCCACCTGATTGCGGCTGATGCGTCTCTTTCAGCAGGGAGGGTTCCTGCTTCTCGTGTTCCTGCTGGGGACCTCTTGGGTGAAGGCCTCTTGCCTGACACCGCTGGTGCACCGCAATCAGCTGCCTCCCAGCATGATCTTCCTGCAACTGCTTCCGGAGTCGCCGTGCGTTCTGGCTCCGGGCGACACCCGGGTGCTGCTGGGGGTGCAGCACAGCAACACGGCGATTGTGTCCTTTCAGTACCGGGACGATGAAAACTCGTCTCGGCTGGTGGTGGATCATGAACGGCAGGAGCAGACCCTGCAGGTGGCAATCGGGGGGCCGGAGCGCTGGCAGAGTACCCTGACCGTCCGGCACATCTTTGACAGCGAAGGCCAGTGGGACAGCTTCATGCGGACGTTTCACCAGGACCTGAACCTGCCTTACACCTCCCGGAAGCTGCTGGCGGATTACGGCTACCTGTACCTGCAGTACAACCACTCACGCTACCAAAGTGGAGATGCGTCGGGCTACCTGCGGCAGCGCACTCCGGAGCAGGGAATGGGCGATGCGGTGCTTTCCCTCAAGCGAGGGAGCCTTCCGGAAGAGGCGCAGACCTGGCGTTGGGGGGTGCGGCTGGACGTCAAGGCTCCGGTGGAACAGGACGCCCCAACGTTGGGTTCCGGCAACTGGGACTACGGGCTGGGCGGCATGCTGGAGGGGGACTTCACGAAGTGGGGGCTGCTGCTGAACGCCGGGGTGGTGCGCCTGGGAGAAACCGAACACACCGCGTTTGAGCAGATGCCTGCGCTGTTGAATGGAAGCGTCACGCTGGAGTGGCGCTGGAGTGAGGCCTGGCACCTGAGCCTGCAAAACCTCACCTCGTCGCCGCGCTACCGCATTTCGGCACCCGAGATCCGTGGCCTCAGCACGTGGGAGTGGACCATGGGCGCCTCGGTCAGTTGGAATGAACGTCCCAACCGCATCACCCTCGGCTTTACGGAGGATCCGAGTTACAACACCTCGGAGGACTTCAGCCTGATCCTGCAGTGGCTCCGGACCTTCTAGGCGTTGAAACCCGGGAGGCGTTCCAGCATGCAGCCATTGATCTTCCAGGTTCCGTCGGCCTGGCGTTCCATGGTGTAATAGGCGTTGTAGGGAATGCCGTCGGGACCAACCACCTGAACCACCTGAACCACGGCGCCATGGTGCTCAACGAGCTGCCCAAACTCAACGGAGCGAGGGCGGTACACGGGCTGGTAGCCCTGGACCACCATGTCCATGAAGCGCTCCGGGCTCTGGAACATCCGCTTGATGTTCGGAGCCGCATAGGAAAAGGCGAGGGGGCCGTTGTCTTGCTGGAACGCGTCCAGCTGGGCCTGAATCACCGAGATGATCGCTTCTTTGTCTCCGGAGGGCTGCTTGATCTCAGACCAGGCGGGAGCGCTCCAGAAGAAGCTCAGGAGCAGGCAAAGGGTCGTCAACAGAGTACGCATGAGGCCTCTTGGGAAGGGAGGTGGAAGAAAGCAGGAAGAACTTCTGCAAACCTCTGACCAGCCATTATTGGCGCATTCTCCTCAAATTTCTCTTCTTTTTTCTCCTGTTTCGATGAAATTCTTGTCTCGCGCTTTTTTCACAATAACTTTGACAGGCACGCCATGAACCGTCAGATCATCATGAAGTCTCGCCCCGTTGGTGCCCCGCAGCCCCACAATTTTGAACTCCGGGAGGTTCCGATTCCGGAACTCGCTGCAGGAGAGGTGAGGGTGGAAAACCACTGGCTTTCGCTCGATCCCTACATGCGGGGACGCATGAGCGATGCGCCGTCCTACTCCGCCCCGCTGGAGGTGGGCGACGTGATGGAGGGGGAAACCGTTGGCCGGGTGCAGGCCTCGCGAGATGCCCGGTTTGCGGAGGGCGAATGGGTGGTGGGCCGAGGACGTTGGCAGACCCACTCGGTGCTGGAGGCCGGGCAGTGCCGCAAGCTGAGTCCACAGATTCCGAAGCCGTCTCTGGCCCTGGGCATTCTGGGCATGCCGGGGGTCACGGCGTATGTGGGCCTCAAGCACATCGGACAGCCGAAACCCGGAGAGACGGTGGTCGTTGCTGCGGCCTCCGGAGCCGTTGGCGCCGTGGTGGGACAACTGGCCAGGCAGGCCGGATGCCGGGTGGTGGGCATTGCGGGCACCGAGGCAAAGTGCCAGTACGTTTCCGAGACCCTTGGGTTTGATGTCTGCCTGAACCACCGGGCTCCTGACCTGGCCCGGCAGCTCAAGGACGCGTGTCCGGAGGGCATTGACGTGTACTTTGAAAACGTCAGTGGGCCGGTGTTTGAAGCGGTCTTTCCGTTGCTGAACGACTTTGCCCGGATTCCTGTTTGTGGCCTCATTTCCTTCTACAATGCCACAGGATTGCCCTCTGGGCCTGATCGGACTCCGCTGCTGATGCGGGCGATCCTGACCAAGCGCCTGACCTTCCGGGGCTTCATTGTGACGGATTTTCTTGCAGACTGGCCGGAGGCGCTCCAGGCCCTTGAGGCCGCCTTTGTGGCGGGCACCCTGCAGTATCAGGAGCACGTTCTTTCCGGGCTCGAAGCAGCGCCTCAGGGGCTGATTGATCTGCTGGAGGGCAAGAATTTTGGCAAGGTGGTGGTGGACCTGAAGCCTGCGTAAGCGCCCGTCAGAACGGGTAGAAGGCTCCGACAGAAAGCTGCTGGCGCCCGTAGACGAAGTCGCTGGAGGTGTACTGCTTTTCGGTGGAGTACCGGAACTCCCAGCGGAGCAGCCCGGCAGGCCAGAAGCCGGTGCCCACCTCCCACAGTTGCGTTGTTTCCAGCGATCCCGCTGAGGTGGCGGGCGCCCGGTACTGGTCAAGCTGCAGGCCGAGGCGACTGAAGACCTCCACCTGAGGCCAGAGCCACCCGATCCGGAACCACGTCCGGGTCTCCAATCGGTCCTGAGTCGGATCTTCGAGGTTCAGGCGCCGCGCCTGAATGAGGACACTCCCCCGTTGGGCGCCGACGCGCTGCGTGGCGCGGAGGCTGATGCGATCAACCTGCCCCTTTTGCCCTGCCTCCAGCCCTCCTTGCGGAAGCTCCTCGGCCCACTCCAGGCTGAGGCGTCCAAGCAGGGAGTGGTCTCGCCAGAGGAGCCCGAAGTAGGGGCGGTGTTCCCGGGCCGAGAGGCCGGTCAGGTTCTCCTCCGGAAGCGACGCCCAGGCATCCACTCCCCCATGAAGCGCCCACTCGGAACGGTTCCGGAGCCCCTGCTGCCACTCGAAGGCGAAGCGGAGGTGCGTCTGATCCAGGCCTTGCAGCTCCGGACGGTCGTAGCGGGTTCCGGTCAGGGACAGGCGTGTTTCCAGCCGTTCCTCAATGCTGAGGTGCCGCGTCCAGGCGAGGTCCAGAAACTGCCGGAGCCGTTTTCCGGAAGGGGCCGATGTGCTGCTGGACGCCTGCAGGGGGTTGGTGTCGTAGAGCCCCTCTGCGCCAACGAGTCCGTCAAAGTCATTCTTCTTGCCCCGGAAGCTGGGGGCGTCCTCGGTTTCCAGAAACACCTGAAACACCCGTGTCTCTTCTGCGAGCACCGTCCGGACCCGAACAAGGACCTCGCTGGCCTGAGGCGTCACGGGGAGGCGCTGCCGAGCGACCAATTCATAAGACGGCTCCGACTGGGGCTGTTCCTGCCCATCGATCCAGACACTGAGAATGGGCGCCATGGCGCTGATCCGGATTTGAAAGAGGTAGGTCTCCTGCTGGGGAACCCGGAGCCTCAGAAGGGAGGCCTCGCCTGCTTCGTCCGGGACCGCGACGAGGTCTTGCTCCTCCAGCGCATAGACATCCGGCAGGATCGGCAGGAAGAGCAGGTGCGACCGGTCGTCATCAGTTGGTCGCGTGGGAGGCGCAAGGTAGGCGGAGCAGGCCAGCGCGAGGGCTTCCTGATCGGTTCCCCGGGCCATGAGGGCGCCTTCCAGAAACGGGCGGCACTCCGGAGGCGGATCGCGCCACACGGTCTTGGGCTTGGGAAGCAGCCGGAGCCGCTCTGCATTTTGAGGAGAGAGGAAGCCACAAAGCGAGTTGATGGCATCTTGAGAAACCCCCTGACGTTCCAGCTGGGCGCGCTGCTCCAGCGTACAGGATTCGGTGGCTCTGAGGCGTGCTCCGCTTCCGAGCAGCAGCACCAGCAGGAGGCTTCCCCAAACCCATGGTTTAACGTCCATGCTGCTCTCCAAACTCAAACAGGTCCTGACGCTTCAGCAGTTCAAAGAGCTGCTGGTCTCGGCGCTGGGCTTCCTGATTGAGGGATAGGGGCGCTGTTTGAAGAGGAAGCGGCGCATGCAGGCCAAGGAGCGTCAGCGGCTCGTCTTCCGGAAAGGCTTCCCAGGCGAGAAAGGACTTTTGCTGCTCTGGAGTCGCAGGGCGCGGACGGGTGGGCTGCCGGCGGTGCAGGAGGAGGGTGAACTGTCCGGCACTCAGGGTGATCGGCGGCTGATCGGCGCCAGCGGACTGAACCTGGGCTGCCCCCTGCCGGACCCAGATCAGGGTCTGGGGGTAGTCTGCAAGCACCCGCACCGTTGCCCTTTGCAACCTGAGGGAGCCCTGAGGCACGTCGATGGTGAGGCTGTGAGAAGGGTCGCTGGAGCGAAAGGAGGCCCGTCCTTGATGCAGGTGAAAGCGGGTGGTCGTGTTGTCCGGCGTCAGAGCCAGGTAAGCCGAGGGGCCCAGCTCGCCACCTTGAGAACGTCCCTCCAGCCGCAGCGAGATGCCCGAGTCGGGGGCGGTCTGAATGGCTCCTCCCGGAAAGGGGGCACTCTTGCGGTCTGCCTCGAGCAGCACCTGAGAGGGGTGCAGGCGGGCGGCTCCAGACAGGAGAATGACCTGTCCCAACGGAGCAGCGCTGCTGAGCAAGGGGCCCATCAGGAGCAGGGCCAGGAGGCTTGTGAGACGAATCAATGGCATGAAGGGGGTACGGTAAAAAGCAACCCGGGTCCAACCCGATGGACGCCAGCATACCGAGCCTTGGCTTCGAGGAAAAGTCTGGAAATCACTTTGCGGCTAAAGTTTTTCGATCAGGTGCCGATGAAGGAGTTAACGCGGCGGGAAGCCGATTGAGACCCCCTTCAGGGAAACTGTTATGAGAATCCGAAATAACTTTGCGGCTCTGGACAGCTTGCGAATGGCGCAGGCAAACAACAAAGCCGTCACCAGTTCCATCGAAAAGCTGAGCTCCGGGCAGGCCATCAACCGAGGTGCCGACGGCCCCGCCTTGCTGGTGGGAGCCAACAGCATGCAGAGTACCTCAATTGGTCAACTGCAGGGACAGAAAAACGCGGAGACGGCGATTACGTTGCTGCAGATTGCGGAAGGATCTCTCAGTGAAATCAGTGGGATTCTGACCGAGATGAAGCAGCTTGCGGTTCACGCTGCCAACGAAGCGGTCAATGATGACGCGATGCTGGAGGCCGATCAGGCGGAATTTGAGCACATGCTCAATGCCATCAACTCCATTGTGGACGAAAGCACCTTCGGGGGCCGGAACCTACTGGACGGCAGCTTTGGGGTCAACGGAACCACCGTCGGCGCGAACCTCCGCTTTGTCAGCGCTGAGCCCAACACCCCGTCCTCTCCGGCGGCGGGCTTCCCGATCGACATCATCCAGGTGCCCAAGCAGGCCTACATCAAGGGGCCTTCGCCGGTGGTGCTGGACCAGGTTCGGCAACCGCTGCAGCTCACCTTTGAGGTCGATGGGCGGGTTCTGCAGTTTGACTCCAGCACCGGCGAGATCGCCAAGACGCTGGCAGAACTCGTGGACAATGCCGACAAGCACCCAGACCGCTTCCCTGTAGAGCGCCTCAATCAGGACGTCCGGGAGCAGCTCAACACGTCCCTCAACCGTTTCTTCGACCGAGCCAACTTTCCCCTGGAGTCCAGCATCACGCATGACGGACACCTTCAGGTGACCCACCATGATTATGGCAGCGACGTTTACTTCACGGCGACCAGCAACATTCCCGGCATTCTGACGAAGACGGTCGGAGAAGCAGAGAACTGCATCCCGGGCCAAGACGTCCAGGGGACCATCGCAGGAAGTGACGGAACGGGAGAAGGACGCTTCCTCACGGCACGAGCCGGCTCTCCGGCGGAAGGCACGACCATTGAGTTTACGGGGCAACCGGCCCTGGTGGAGGAGCCGATCCTCGACGAAGCCGGGCGCCAGGTGGGAGTGGACTACCGGCTGCAGACGGATGAGGAGTTTGTGGGGGGCTACGACAACCCGGTCATCGAAGGGTACCTGCACATTTCTCAGCAGACCCGCTCCATTCAGTATGGGGGCAAGAAGGATGAAGGCGTCGCCTTCTCGATCCAGAGCGTCCGGACCAATCGCTTGGGACAGGGCACCCACAACGACAGCCAGTTCCACAGCCTCGCTGATGTGGACCTGCGGACGTCTGAAGGCGCCAAGGATGCCATTGGGGTGGTGAACAAGGCCATTGAAGACATCTCCATGCTCCGGGCGGACCTGGGATCCTTCCAGCGGAATGCCGTGGAGAAGCACGTGCAGGCGTCTGCGATCAACTCCGATGCCAACGCTGAAGCCGGCTCCCTCCTGCGAGACGCTGATGTGGCGGAAGAGGCGGCCAAGCTGGCTCAGAGCCAGATCATGCTCAACGCCAGCCAGTCCATGCTGGCCCAGGCGAACCAGAAGCCCAAGCAGGTCCTCTCGCTGATTCAGCAGTAATTCGGTTCGCCCGGAGCAGGTGCTTCGGGCGCTCCCCCCTCCCAAGTCTCCAGAAGCCTCCCCCTTTTCTGCAGCATTTTTCAACACCCTGAATCGAAGGCCATCGGTTCAAGGGCGGGATCCCAACCTGCGCTGGGACGCCTCCAAAGCGGCCGTCCCCACCAATCGCTCAGCCCACTCTGCCCGCCATTTGGCTCATGCGATGGCCCTGAGGGCTCCTCCCAGCAGCAAATTCTTGCAAATTCCATATTTTTCCACCGGCCGTTTGTGTTATGATCGGAATTGAGCCGTTTGATTGTAGCAATGTTTTTTCAGAGGTTGATTGGAGGAGAACAGGCTTTTTGATGGATGGGAGCGCGCCCTGCTGCTCTCGGTACAACTTCCCGAACAGACCCCCGAAGACGTGAGGCATTCACTGGAGGAACTCCGCTCGCTGGTGGAGTCGCTGGAATGCGCCGTTGTTGACCAGATCGTTCAAACCCGTTCCCAGATCCACCCGGCCCTGTTTTTTGGCAAGGGCAAGATGCAGGAGATCAAGCACGCCAAGCACCACCTTGAGGCCGACGCGGTGATTGTGGACCGGGCGCTGAGCCCCAAGCAGGTCCAGAACCTGGAGCGTGAGCTGAAGTGCCCGGTGCTGGACCGGACGCAGGTCATTTTGGAAATCTTTGCCCGCAACGCGCGCTCACGAGCGGCGCAGCTGCAGATTCGGCTCGCTCAATCGGAGTACCTGTTTCCGCGACTGGTGGGCCTCTGGAAGCACCTGGACCGAGAACGGGGGGGCATTGGGGTGTCGCGTGGAACCGGGGAGAAGCAGATTGAGAAGGACCGGCAGTACCTGCGCAAGCGCATCAACACGCTCAAGGAGGACCTCCGGAGGCTGGAGCGCGAGCGAGACACGCAGAAGAAGCGCCGGGCGCACTGCCTGCGCGTGAGTCTGGTGGGGTACACCAATGCCGGCAAGTCCACCATCATGAATGCGCTGACCAACGCTGAACTCATTGCGGAAGATCGGCTGTTTGCGACCCTGGACTCGACCACGCGTTTGCTGGAAGAAGGCATCCGGCCCAAGATTCTCCTTTCAGACACCGTGGGGTTCATCCGGAACCTCCCCACGGAGCTGGTGGCAGCGTTTCGGTCAACGCTGGAGACGGTTCGCGATGCAGACCTGCTGCTGCATGTGGTGGATGCCAGTGGCGATTACGAGGACCACATCAGCACGACCCTGGGGGTGCTGGATGACCTGGAGGCGAACTGCATTCCGGTGCTGCTGGTGTTCAACAAGATCGACCAGCTGGAGCCGATTGAGCTGGCCCTGATGCGTCACCGCTTTCCGGAAGCCGTTTTTGTCTCGGCCCTGGAGACCGAAATTTCGTTGCTGCAGGACCGCATTCGGGAGTTCTTTGAGCAACGCATGCAGACGGTGACGGTGCAGCTTGATTACCAGCAGTCTCAGCAACTTTCGGAAATTTATGAGTGGAGCCGCGTCGATGAAATCGACTACGAGGAGGCGGGAATCCGTTTGCGCCTGACGACCCTTCCGGGGTACCTCAATCGCCTCCGGAGCCGCCTGGCGCCACACTTCAAGGAGCTACCGGCCGAGGAAGTGGTCGCATGAAGCCCACGTTTCGGATCGGCGTGGCGCAGGTGAACGCCCGGGGAGTGCTTTCGGAAAATTTGGCAGTGGCACAAAAGCTGGTGGCCCAGGCGGCTGAAGAAGCCGTGGACCTGGTTGCGTTTCCAGAGATGTTCCTGCACCTGGGCGCCAGCCGGGAGGAAAAGTTTGCGGTCGCTGAGCCGGTAGATGGCCCCCTGGTGCAGCAGTTTCAGGAGTGGGCGCAGCGCTTCAACCTGTCCATCTTGATGGGAAGCCACTATGAGCCGATTCCGGAAGATCCGGAGCGACTCTACAACACGTCGGTGCTGCTGGACCGGACGGGAACGGTGGCCGCCGTCTACCGGAAGATCCACCTCTTTGACGTCCCCACCCTTGATGTCCTGGAGTCCTCCCTGATTGCCCCGGGCTCTGAGCCGGTTGTGGTGGAGCATGAGCTGGCCTGCCTGGGGCTGAGCATTTGCTACGACCTTCGTTTTCCAGAGCTGTACCGCTTCCTGGCCGGCGCCGGCGCCGAGGTGCTGCTGGTGCCAGCAGCCTTTTACCTGGAGACGGGCAAGGATCACTGGCTCCCGCTCCTGCAGGCCCGGGCGATTGAAAATCAGGCCTACGTGGTGGCTCCGGCTCAGTGGGGCTGGCACTACGGCACCCGCCGTTCCTTCGGAAACTCCGTTATCATTGACCCCTGGGGCACCGTGCTGGCCACGGCTCCGGAAGCCACGACGCTCATCACGGCCCGCCTGGAGCACGACCGCCTGCAGGCGGTCCGGGAACGCGTCCCGGCCTGGCCGCACCGACGTCCTGCCCTTTACCCCACTCCTCACCTTCAAACCGACTGATCCGCCCGCGTCTCATGGATAAATTTTACGTTGAAGGGGGCGTCCCCCTGAATGGTCAACTGACTCCGTCCGGAAACAAGAACGAGGCCCTGCCTGTGTTGGCAGCGACCCTGCTGACCGAACAGGTGGTGCGCCTCCGGAACGTCCCGGAAATCCTGGACATTGCGACCATGCGAGAGCTGCTGGTCAGTCTGGGAGCCCGGGTGGAGGAATGCGGCGACCACGCCTTTGAGTTTGAGGCAAAGAGCATTTTGGGGCATGCCCCCGAGTTTACCAAGGCAGCGCGCATCCGAGGGTCCTTTCTGCTGGCTGGGCCGATGCTGGCGCGGTTTGGCAAGATCTCCCTGCCGGTTCCCGGAGGCGACCAGATTGGCCTGCGTCCGGTGCAGACGCACCTGCTGGCGCTGCAGGACCTGGGGGCTCGGATTGAGGTGGAGGGGGGCATTTACCGCATGACGACGGATGGCCTCAAGGGGGCTTCCATTCAGCTGGATGAAGCCAGCGTGATGGCTACCGAAAACGCGGTGATGGCGGCTGTGCTGGCTGAGGGCGACACGGAAATCTACAACGCTGCGTGTGAGCCTCATGTTCAGGGACTGTGCCGGATGCTGGTCAGCATGGGCGCCCGGATTGAAGGCATTGGCACCAACTGCCTGCGCATCCAGGGGGTGCCCACCCTCAACGGGACGGACTACCGCATCCAGCCGGATCACATTGAAGTGGGGTCCTTCATTGGGCTGGCGGCGATGACACGTGGAGAGGTGTGCATCAAGAACGCGGGGGTGGAGCACCTCCGGATGGTGCGCCTGATGTTTGAGCGCCTCGGTGTGACCACGCGCATCGAAGGCGCGGACCTGTGGGTGCCGGGCGAGCAGGACCTGCTGGTGCGTCCGGATACGCCCGGAGGCATTCCCAAAATTGACGATGGCCCGTGGCCGGCGTTTCCGGCTGACCTGACCAGCATCATGACGGTGACGGCCACGCAGTCCCGCGGCGCCGTGCTGATTTTTGAGAAGATGTTTGAAAGCCGCTTGTTCTGGGTGGACAAGCTGATTTCCATGGGGGCTCAGATCATCCTCTGCGATCCGCACCGGGCTGTGGTCTCCGGCCCCTCGCCGCTTCATGCAGCGAAGGTGACCTCGCCAGACATCCGGGCCGGCATGTCACTGCTCCTGGCTGCCCTGACCGCCAAGGGCACCACTGAAATTGGCAACGTTTCGCAGATCGATCGGGGATACGAACGCATTGAGCATCGCCTCAACGCGGTCGGCGCCCGCATCCGGCGCGTGAAGGAATAGCCCCGCTCCTTCCCCCTTTTCGCTCCCCTCCTCCCCCTCACTCCCTGTCCCCTGATGGTCAGCAGCTCCCCTTCTTCAGGGGAGCTGTTACAATTTTTCTGAAAAATTTCTTTTCATTTGAAAAATTTCTTACTAAATCATCCTGACAAACAGGGAGCACATGGGGTGCACCCTGATTTCACCATCAACAGGGGGTTTGTTATGGATATGACCAATCATCGGATGCGCTTTGGGGTGTTTCTTGCGCCGTTCCACAAGCCGGGCATCAACCCAACGCTCGCGATTCACAACGACCTGGAACTGGTGCAGTGGCTGGACCGGTGTGGCTACGATGAGGCGTGGATTGGGGAGCACCACTCTGCCGGTTCGGAAATCATTGCGAGTCCGGAAATCTTCATGTCAGCTGCTGCGCAGCACACCCGGACGATCAAGCTGGGAACCGGGGTGGTCAGTGTGTCGTACCACAATCCGCTTTGGGTGGCCGAGCGCCTGGTGATGCTGGATCACCTGACGCGTGGGCGGGTGATGCTGGGAATGGGGCCGGGCTCGTTGCCGACCGATGGCGCAATGATTGGCCTGTCTCAGTCACAAACCCGGGGGCTGCTTGAGCAAGGGCTCGACATCATCATGCAACTGCTGACGACCGAGAAGCCCGTGACGTTCAAGAATGACCGCTGGGAGCTGAACGAGGCCCGCCTGCACCTCCGGCCGTACTCGAATCCGCTCTTTGACGTCACCGTAGCGGCAGTGGCCTCTCCGACCGGGCCCAAGCTGGCAGGCCGCCATGGCATTGGGTTGCTCTCCATTGGCGCCACCACAGCGGCTGGCTTTGATGCCCTGGCCCTGCACTGGAACGTCATGGAGGAGCAGGCCCAGTACTATGGCACCACCGTGGACCGTTCCAAGTGGCGGCTGGTGGGACTCTGCCACATTGCCGAAACGCTCGATCAGGCGTACCGGGATGTGGAGTATGGAATTGAGCAGTGGTTTGATTACTTCCAGGCGGTGGCCGCGTTCCCGCAAATGGCGGTTCCGGGGAACAACATCAAGGAGATGATCGAGTTCATCAATGAGTCTGGATTTGGCGCCATCGGGACTCCGGAGATGTGCACGAAGCAGATCAACCGGCTCTGGGAGCAGTCCAACGGAGGCTTTGGCGCTTACCTGATGCTGGCGCACAACTGGGCCAGCCCGGAGGCGACCAAGAAGAGCTACGAGCTGATCGCCCGGCACGTCATGCCTCAGTTCCAGGGGCAGGCGCATTCCACCAGCCATGCTGCCGATCGGGCTCGGTCGGCTCGTCCGGAGCTCGCAGCGGTCCACTCCAAAGCTGTGGAGGTG
Organism: Deltaproteobacteria bacterium; assembly: GCA_038150265.1. Taxonomy (GTDB): domain Bacteria; phylum SAR324; class SAR324; order SAR324; family NAC60-12; genus JAYPUA01. Next base: position 28,736 of record JAYOTF010000041.1, read on the forward strand.
GCGACCCAGAAGTATCAGGACGAAGTGACTTCCCGCAGCTGACTCCTCCCTCGGGAGCGTCCGGCTCCCGTCAGCTCTTCAAGATGGAGTGCGAGCGCTTGGCGCTGGAGACCAGGGTCAGGGACCGTCGGTTTCCTCGCAGGCGCCAGTGCTCCATGAACTCGTCCATCACATCGACTGCCTCCTCCCACATCACTTCTTCGGCCATGAGGGTCAGGTTGGGACCGTCTGCATACAGGGCCATTTTCTGCTTGGGCCAGATTTCCTGAAAAATCAATCGAGCGGTCTCCTCCGAAATGGGCTGCTCAAAGAGGAAGGAAACGTTGATCGTCTCAAGAGAGGGGTCCGGATGCGCCATGTTGTTGCCTGGGAAAGCAAAGGAGTGGCTGCCGAAGCAGCAGGAGGCGTTCAGTGTACCAAGCGTTTCGTCTGGAGAGAAGCCGGAAGACGGGCTGGCGCAAAAAGAGGGTGCCACCCCGCCTCCGGGCTCAAGCGGGGCTCATGGAAGCCGCCAGCAGTCAAAAAGAACTCGATTGTGTGGACGTTTTTTGAT
>JAYOTF010000042.1:0-25776 GCA_038150265.1 Deltaproteobacteria bacterium
TCGGCATTATTGATTATTTTGCTCACGCCGTTTAGGCCCTTCCCATGGAGTCACGCATGTCTTCGCCGATTTCCCCTTTCATCGATCTTGCGACCACGGATCAGGGCATCTACCAGACCCTCTCTCAGGTCCGTCAGCTGGACCAGCAAATTGACACCGCCCGCGCCGCGCTGGATCAGCAACTCCGCGAGTGCGAATCCTTGCAGAAGCAGCACGATACCCTGCAGCAGCAGAGCACCGAGCTGAAGGGCAAGATTGCGCTTCAGGACGATTTCATCAACAAGCTGGAAACCCAGGTTCCGCTCATCCGGAATGAAAAGGAATTTGTCGCCAGCAAGAAGCAGCTCGAAGAAGGCCGCAAGCACCGGGGCCAGATTGAAGAGGTGCAGCTGGAGATTGAAATCCGCCGCGAAGAGATCGCCGAGCGCCTCAGCACCCTCCGGAGTGCCGCAGAGGCGATGCAGTCGGATTTTGAAAGCCAGACCGCAGAACTGCAGCAGCAGCGGGACGCCCTGCAGTCCGGACTGGATGAGCTGCACGCGCAGCAGCAGGTGCTTCTGGAAAAGATTCCGGCCCGCATCCGGAAGTTTTACGAGAAGTTCCTGGAGCGCGGACAGACCAAACCGATCTGCGCAGTGTCCAAGTCTGACCCCACCAAAAAAGGCGCCTCGGGCGAGTGGGGCTGCACCGGTTGCAACATGGTCATTCCTCCGCAGCTGGTGAATGAGATGATTGCCGATCCGGTGACCCCGAAAAACTGCCCCCACTGCCAGCGGTTGCTCTTCCTGCCGCCAGAGGTTTCTGAGCCGGAAGCGTCTGAAACGGAATGCGCCTGAGCCCCTGGTGGGGCGCCTCCCTGCTGGGGCTGACGGCCTGTGCCCCAACGGCGCCGGAGAAGCTCTACCCGTACCAGCCGGTGCGGGAAGCCGACTACCTCTGCCGCCTGGCGTACACCGAGCCCTATGACCAGAATCAGGCCTGGACCCGGAAGCGTCCGGTGATGGTGGTGGTCCATGCTCAGCAGGCCACCGTGTACTTTGAAAATGACCAGACCCAGAACCTTCCCCTGGAGCCAGGGCTGGTCATTCCTCCGGGAACGTATCCCTGTCCGCAGGGCTAGACGTTCAGGAGCAGGTACTCCCGTTCCCAGGTGCTGATGACCTTGTAGAAGGCCTCAAACTCGCTCCGTTTGATGGCGCAGTACACCTTCACAAATTTCTCTCCAAACAACTCCTGCAGCTTTTCGGCATCCTCCATCTCCCGGAGGGCCTCTTCCAGACTGCGGGGCAGCTCAAAGTCAAACTCGTAGGCGCTCCCCCGGACGGGTTCCGTGGGGGTCAGTCCTTCAATGATGCCGAGCAGTCCGCAGCCCAGGCTGGTGGCAATGGCGAGGTACGGGTTCACATCGGCGCCAGCAAGCCGATTTTCCACACGGCGGTTGGCTGCTTCACTGACGGGAACCCTCAAGCCGACGGTTCGGTTGTCCACGCCCCACTGCACATTGATCGGAGCGGAGTTGTCCGGGTAGATGCGCCGGTAGGAGTTGACGTTGGGGCCGAGCATGGGCATGGCCTGGGGCAGGTACTTCTGCAGACCGGCGATGTAGGAAAGGAACTCGGGGGAGTTGTTGCCGTTCTCCTTGGAGAAGAGGTTCTTGCCGGTCTTCTTGTCGACCACGGACTGGTGAATGTGCAGCGAGCTTCCGGGCTGGTCGGACATCGGCTTGGCCATGAAGGTCGCATAGACCTTGTGCCGGAAGGCGGTCTCGCGCATGGTCCGTTTGAAGAGGTACACGTGATCCGCCAGCCGCATCGGGTCCCCATGGAGGAAGTTGATCTCCATCTGGGCGCTTCCGGCCTCATGCGTCAGGGCATCAATGTCCAGCTCCTGAGCCTCGCAGTACTCGTACATGTCCTCAAAGATCGGGTCAAACTCATTGAGCGCGTCAATTCCGTAAAACTGCCCTGTGGCTTCCGGGCGTCCGGAGCGACCGACAGGCGGCGAGAGCGGGTAGTCGGGATCCTTGTTGATTTTGGTGAGGTAAAATTCCAACTCCGGAGCGACCACAGGCACCAGGTTGCGCTCTTCATACATCCGGAGGATGCGTCGCAGCAGGTTCCGGGGAGAAAGCTCCACAGGCATGCCATCGTGGTGAAAGCAGTCGTGGATGACCTGAGCCGTGGGCTCATCCACCCAGGGGACCAGGCAGATGGTGGCCGCGTCTGGCTGAAGCTGCATGTCGATCTCTGCCGGATCCACCCGGTAGAGGTCGTTGTAGTCCAGCCACTGGCCGGTCACGGTTTGAAGGAAGACGGCTTCCGGAAGCCGGAGGCCTTCGTTTTTGAGGAACTTGCGGGCAGGCATGATTTTGCCGCGAGCGATTCCTGTGATATCAGGAATGAGGCACTCGACCTCGCTGATCTTGTGCTCAGCAATCCATTGTTCAATGGAGTTCATAGTTCACCTGTAAGGTCAATCAAGCGGTAAGACCCTAACGATAAACCAGTTTTTGCACAGAAAACAAGGGGGTGCCCCAAAAAGGGCTCTGGAGGAAGCAGGACTCAAGGGGAGAGGAAGGGCGCCTTCAGGCTCCGGAAGGAGCCTGAAACCCACCTCCATCAGCGGATGAGCTGGAGGACGGACTGAGGACGCTGGTTGGCCTGAGCAAGCATCGCCTGGCTGGCAGAGAGCTGGATCTGCTCCCGGGCCAGGTTCGACATCTGCTCTGCGACGTCGGCGTCTCGCAGGCTGGATTCGGCTCGGACCGAATTTTCGTTGGCCACCTGCATCAGGTTCGAGGTCCGCTGCACCCGGTTCTTCTGGAAGGCTCCGACGTCAGCCCGCATTTCGGCGACCTCGTCAATGGCCTTGGTGATCACACGGCTGGCATCCACGGCGCCCTGTGTGGTGGTCACGTCAATGTCGGCGAGGCTCCGGAAGCCGCTCTTGTTGTCCACTCCAAGGGCCATGCGGTTGGTCCGGACGTCAGGCAGCGAGTAGGTGGTCAGCTTCTCCTTGGAGCCCAGCAGGAACTGCGGGGACTGCTGGGAGATGTGCAGGTAGCCATCCACCATGCCCTGGCGGATGCCTTCCGGTTGCACCTGAACCAGCTCCACCGAAGTGACGGCTCCGTTCTCATCGTAAGTGAACTTTTCCTCAAATCCGACATCCAGGTCAAAGCGAACCACCGCGCCTTCCGCCTCAATGCCGGTGCCGCCGGTGAGGAGTTGGCCTTTGCCAATGGCCTGCTCACCGTTGAAGGTGCCCTGGACGTCCTTGCCCAGCGTGCAGCGGTCAGCAATGTTGACCTTGTCGGTGATCAGTCCCGGCATGGTGCAGGAGACGCTGAAGCGTGGGTCGCTTCCGTACTGCTTGTGCTGCAGCACCAGCAGGCCGTTTTCGCTGAACCACGCATCCACGGGAACCCCGGCTTCATCAAGGGCCTTCTGCAGGTGCACCCCCACGACCGAGCGGATCTGCTCCGAGACGTTGTCCGGGTTGTAGTTGTCCGGATTGTCGTAGTAGCTGTTGAGGATCTGAGTCAACTCCCGGCCCACGTCACCGCGTCGGGTGTCCATCTCGGCAACCTTGCCCTGCTCCTGAACGGTAATCTGGAAGCCCTCTCCAATGCTTTCAAGGGTCAGCGGAAGCTTCCCGACCTTGTAGGACTTGGAGGCGACCTGGGTGATGTCGATCTCGTACCCCTGCACCGGAGAGACGCCGGTTTCTGCTGATGCCTCGAGGAAGGTCAGGTGGTCGCCAACGGTCACCCCATTGACGCCGCGGCTGCCGTCCAGCAGTTTGTTCTCCCCAAAGCTGGTGCTCCGGGCGATGTTGTTGATTGAGCCCATCAGGTACTCGAGCTCCATCTGATCCGCGCCCAGGGTGTCTGGGTCATTGGCGGCTTCGTTGGCCGCATGGATGGTGATCTGCTTCATGCGGGTGAGGATGCCACTGATCTCCGAGAGCGCGCCCTCAGCCGTCTGAAGCATCGACACCGAGGCCTCATTGTTGCGGCTGGCCTGGTTCAGGGCGGAGATCCGACCTCGCATTTTTTCCGAGGCAATCAGAGTGGAAGGTCCGTCCATGGCCTTCGTGATCGCTTCCCCGGAACTGAGCTTGCCGATGGTGTTTTGAACCGCCTGGTGCTGTTCATTGGCACGCCTCATGACGTTTAGAGCCAGCGGGTTGTTCTTGATGATCATAGGACATCCATGCCTAGTAAAATTCGGATCAGGCTGCGCTTCGCTGCGGCCTTGTTTCCTCCTACATCGGCAATTCCGGACATTTCTTTAGCGTTTTCCCCATTTTTCCGCACAAAACGGCGGCAGGAGGCTCGGTTGACTTTCCTCAGAGGCGGGGTATTCTTTCCGGAACAGTTCGAATTCTTTCCCTCACCAGGAACCCCTGGAAGTAGCGGAGCCTCCTCCTGAGCCCCTGACTCCCAAGGTTCCCAAGACATACGGTTCCTCATGGCTGCTCCCGCTCCGATGCGCATTGAGCCGCTGGGTTTTCCCTGGCAAACGGCTGATCCCTTCCTCTTCTGCGTCTACCACCTCGATTTCTACCCAGCCGGTAACGCGGAGCTGGGTCCGGAGGCCTCGTTACGGGGGCGGGACCTCGGACAGGATTTTGCCGGAATTGACGGCTGGCGGATGTATCACGGACAAAAAGTCCCCGGCTTCCCGGTGCACCCCCACCGCGGGTTTGAAACCGTGACGGTGGTCCGGAAAGGGCTGGTGGACCACGCCGACTCACTGGGCGCCGCCGGACGCTATGGCGGAGGGGATGTGCAGTGGCTGACGGCTGGAGCCGGCATCCAGCACTCCGAAATGTTCCCCCTCCTCCAGCGCATTGGCGCCAACACCCTGGAGTTGTTTCAGATCTGGCTCAACCTGCCGAAGCGCAACAAGATGGCCGACCCGCACTTCAAGATGTTCTGGCGAGACCAGATCCCGGTGCAGCGGCTGCACGATGGCTTTGGCCGTAGCGTGGTCGTGACGCAGTACGCAGGCGCCCTGGAGGCCACTCCGGCCCTGGCGCCTCCTCCGGATTCGTGGGCGGCCGAGCCGGAAAACGAGGTGGCAATTTGGGTGCTGGAGCTGGAGCCCCATGCCACCTGGACGCTTCCGGAGGTTCGGTCGGGCGTCAACCGGCGGCTTTACCTTTATGAAGGAGACACCGTCACCCTCAACGAACAGCCTCTGCCGGTGAACCACATGGCTGAAGTCCCGGAAGCCCCCCTCACGCTGACCAACGGAGAGGGCTTCTCCCGCCTGCTGCTGCTGCAGGGACGTCCCATTGGCGAACCCGTCACGCAGTACGGCCCCTTCGTCATGAACACGCGCGCCGAGATCCAGCAGGCCTTTGGCGACTACCAGCGGACGCAGTTTGGCGGGTGGCCCTGGGACCGTCCGGACCCGATTCATGGAACCGCCCCCACCCGTTTTGCGCGACATGCGAACGGAGAAGAGGAGCATCCGGAGTAAAAGGCACGTTCCGCAGTTGCCTTTGCGCAGGGGGAGCGTTACGCTGAATTCATCCCGACTTCCCCTTTAAGGAAAAAGAATCTCGCCTTCCTGAACATCATCATTCTTTTGAGGACAATCATGAGCAGCACCGACCTAGTTGTGGACCTCCCCGAAATCCGGTTTGTCGTCAACGAGTGGCTCCGGGTGGCACAGCTCAGTGAGCAGGAGCGCTACCAGGCCTTTGACGCGGAAACCGTGGACCTGATGCTCCAGGAGTCTGCCACCTTTGCCACCGAAGTGGTGGCGCCAACCCGACAGGAAACGGACCGCCAGGGCTCATGGATGGAAGACGGCCGGGTCAAGGTGGCGGACTGCATGAAAACACCGTACCGCCAGGCCTATGAGCTGGGCTGGGGCTCGATCACCAGCGATCCGGAATACGGGGGGCAGGGCGCGCCATCGACCCTCGGGCTGGCGGTCAATGAAGGCCTGATTGGGGGCAACCAGGCGGTCTCGTCCTTCTTCGGACTGACGGAAGGCTGCGCACGGCTGATCCTCTCCTTCGGGACGGAAGCGCTGAAGCGCAAGTACGTGCCTCACATGCTGTCCGGACGCTTCAATGGGACAATGTGCCTCAGCGAGCCGCAGGCCGGTTCCGATGTGGGCGCAGCCACCACAACGGCAGAGCCGCAAGACGACGGGACCTACCTCATCAAGGGGACCAAGGTCTGGATCTCCAACGGCGACAGCGACCTGGTGGAAAACACCATCCACGCCGTGCTGGCCCGCATCAAGGGCGCTGGCCCTGGAACCGGCGGCCTGAGCCTCTTCCTCGTCCCACGGTTGCTGGTCAACGAAGACGGCTCCCTTGGCGAGCCCAATGACGTGGGGGTGGGCTCCATTGAGCACAAGATGGGCCTCCATGGAAGCCCAACCTGTGTGATGAACTTCGGGGAGGCCGGACACTGCCGAGGCTGGCTGCTGGGCCAGGAGCACAAGGGCATGTCCGAGATGTTCCAGATGATGAACGAAGCCCGGCTGGCCACCGCTGCCCTGGGGCTGGGGCTGGCCAGTGCCGCGCACCAGAATGCCCTCTCCTATGCGAAGGAGCGGCTGCAGGGCTCCCACATTTCGCAGATGCGGGTTCCGGATGCGCCTCGGGTGGCCATCGTGGAGCACCCGGCGGTGCGCTTCAACCTCATGCAGATGCGGGCCCGGGTGGAAGCCATGCGCGCCCTGCTGTATGGCACCACCTTTGAGCTCGATCAGGTGCATCAGGCCTCCTCTCCGGAAGCCGCCAAACCGCATCAGGACCTGGTGGAGCTGCTCACACCGATGTGCAAGGGGTTCTGCACCGAGACGGGCATTGAGACCATCAACATCGGCATCCAGGTGCTCGGAGGCGTGGGCTACACTCAGGACTTCCCCCTCGAACAGCTCTTCCGAGACGCCCGGGTCACGGCCATCTATGAAGGGACCACCGACATTCAGGCCCTCGACCTCGTGGGCCGGAAGATGACGGCTCACAACGGCGCCCTGTTCATGAACCTCCTCACGCGCTTCGGGGAGTTCATTGGCGCCCACCAGTCTCACCCCCGGCTGGGACCGCTCTGCAGCACCTGGGAAGCCTCGTGCAGCACCCTCTCGGACCTCGCCTTGAGTGCCCAGAAGGTGGTCCTGACCCGAGGCATGGAAGGGGTGGCGCTTTATGCAACACCGTTCCTGATGTTCACCTCGGCCGTTACCGCCTCCTGGTTCCTCCTGCAGCAGGGGCGGGTGGCCTCCGATCGGCTGGACGAGCTGGCCCAGGCCCATGGCGCCGATCCAGACGATGAGGCCTTCCTCCGGGAACACGAAGACGCCCGCTTTTACAGCACCAAGCTCCGGACCGTCCGGTTCTTCCTGGAAAGCGTGGTGCCACAATTCGAAGCGCCCCTCGCTGGCGCCCGGCAACAGAACTACGACCCGCTCGACATCCTGCTCTAATCACCCGCCTTTGATGGCTCACTGAAGGGAGGCTCATGACTTACCAAGGGAAGGCGCTCCGCGTCACACCACTCGACAACGGACTGCTTGAACTCTGCTTTGACCTGCAGGGCGAGTCGGTCAACAAGTTCAACCAAACCACCCTCACCGAACTCCGGGAGGTGGTGGACCAGTTGGCCAACCAGCCAGAGGTCCGGGGCGTGCTGGTGACCAGTGCCAAGGACGTCTTCATCGTTGGCGCCGACATCACCGAATTCCTCACACATTTTCAGATGCCGCAAGCAGAGCTGCAGCAGTGGGTGATGAAGGCGCAGCAGGTGTTTACCGACTTTGAAAACCTCGAGTTTCCCACAGTGGTCGCCATCAATGGCTTTGCCCTTGGCGGTGGCTTTGAGATGGCGCTGGCCTGCTCCTATCGGGTGGTGTCTTCCCAAGCCAAGGTGGGGCAACCGGAGGTGAAGCTGGGCCTCATTCCCGGATTCGGAGGGACGTCTCGCCTCCCGCGTCTGATTGGAGTGGACAATGCGCTGGAATGGATGGCCGCAGGCGGAGACTACTCCGGAGCCGCCGCGCTCAAGCACGGGGCGGTGGACGCAGTGGTGGAGCCGGAAGACGTTCGAGCCGCCGCCCGATCCCTCCTCAATCGTCTGGTTGAGGGATCGCTGGACTGGCGCGCCCGTCGAGAAAGCCTCCGGGGGCCACTGCAGCTCAATGAAAACGAGGGCCTGATGGCGTTTGAAACCGCCCGGGCCTTCATTGCCTCGAAAGCGGGCAAGCACTACCCGGCGCCGCTGACCCTGGTGGGCGTGGTGCAGGCGTGTGCCTCCATGAACCTGGTGGAGGCCCTTGCGGTTGAAGCCGAAGGGTTTGCCGAGCTGGCCAAAACCGATGTGGCCACAGCACTGGTGGGCATCTTCCTCGGGGATCAGCTGGTCAAGAAAAAAGCCAAGAGCTTTGCCCGGCAGGGCCAGCAGGTCTCCCGGACAGGCGTGCTGGGAGCCGGCATCATGGGAGGCGGTGTGGCTTATCAAAGCGCCTACAAACGCATCCCGATTGTCATGAAGGACATTGCCCAGGGCCAGCTGGACCTCGGCATGACGGAAGCCTCGAAGATTCTGCAGAAGGGCATTGACCGCGGCAAGACGACTCCGAAGCAGATGGCCGAGACCCTCACCCGCATCCTCCCGTCCCTTTCCTATGAGCCGCTGAAGGACGTGGACCTCGTGGTGGAGGCGGTGGTGGAGAAGGAGTCCGTCAAGAAGCAGGTCTATCAGGAGCTGGCCGAGGTCCTCGGTCCGGAGGCGGTGATTGCCTCCAACACCTCCACCATCTCCATCTCTCGCCTGGCCGAGGGCGTTCCCCATCCGGAGCGCTTCTGTGGCATGCACTTCTTCAATCCGGTCCACCGCATGCCGCTTGTGGAGGTCATCCGGGGAGAGAAGACCAGCGAGGCCGCGATTGCGACCACGGTGGCATACGCAAGCGCCATGGGGAAGAGCCCCATTGTCGTCAACGACTGCCCGGGTTTTCTCGTCAACCGGATCCTCTTCCCTTACTTTGCCGGCTTCAACAGCCTCATCCGCGAGGGCGTGGACTTTGAGCGCATCGACCGTGTCATGGAGAAGCAGTTTGGCTGGCCCATGGGCCCGGCGTTTCTGCTGGATGTCGTTGGCATTGACACCGCCTGCCATGCCGAGGGCGTCATGGCCGAAGGCTTCCCGGACCGCATGAGCTCCGAGTCAGAAACCATTGCGCAGTTCATGTTCCGGAAGGGTCGGTACGGACAGAAGAACAACCTGGGCTTCTACCACCACAGCACCGACAAGAAGGGCAAGCCCCTGAAGACTCGGGCGGAAGACGTGGACGGGGTGCTGGCCGAGTTCCTCCAGGGCGACGGCTCTGGTGTGAGTGATGCCGACATCATCAACCGCCTGATGCTCCCGATGCTGACGGAAAGCTCGCGGTGTCTGGAAGACAACATTGTGGAGTCACCGGCTGAAGTGGACATGGGGCTCGTCTATGGCCTGGGCTTTCCTCCGTTCCGGGGGGGCATCTTCCGCTGGGCCGACGCCGTGGGCGTGGGCGAGTTGGTGACGCGTCTGGAGGCTCATGCTGCCTACGGAGCGCTTTACACGCCCACTCGGCAGCTCGCTGATCGGGCCCAGTCCGGGGAACGCTTCTACCCCGTCTGAAGCAACGGACGCAGCGCCGGAGCCCAGCCTCCGGAGCCTTCCCCAAGCCAGGTCAGGACCTCCGGATGCGGAAGGCGAACCTCAGGCCAGCGATCAGGAAGCTCGACCTGGGCACGGTGCACCGCAAAGCCCGGGGTGCTGGTTTCGGCAGTCAGGTGCCGGTAGGTGTCAAAGCCACAGGCGACCGGCTCCGGAAGCAACTGGGCGGCCCAGCGGACCTGGTGGTGCAGGCCGATTCCGGACTCAAAGGCGCTGCTGAAGACCACCCGGGTTCCGGAGGCAGCAGCAGTGGCCATCAGGCGCTGCAGCTTGGCCCAGCTTCCCTGAACGGAGGGCTTGATCACCAACGCGACCACTCCGGCAGGCAGGGGGGTGGGCACCCTTCCTCCCAGGCTCGGCCAGAGCGTTTCGTCAAGGGCCAGTGGAAGCCCGGTGGCGGCCGCGAGGGCTGCGAGCTGGGACGCGTCCTGCAGGGGCTCTTCGCAGTAGGCCACGTTTTCCGCCTGAACGCGTGTTGCAAAAGCGACCGCTTCTTCCCACGTCCACCCCCGGTTCGCATCCACCCGTAGCTCCACCTCGGCCCCCAGGGCTTCCCGGACCCACCGGACCCGCTGGGCATCTTCCCCCCCGGCGCGCCACCCGACCTTCAGCTTCACAGCAGAAAAACCGTCTTCCCGGAGGCGCACGCAGGCCTGCTGCAGGAGGCGCTGCTCCTCGGGAGCCGGCTTCCCGGAGTCGGTGAGGAGGCCGTTGAGGGGAACCTGGCGGCGCTGCTCCGGAAGGTCGGCGGTGGGGAGCCGCCCGAGTGCCTGAGCCTCAAGCATCTGCAGAGCGGTGCTGAGGCCAAACTCGACAGAAGGCGCAAGCTCCGGAGGCGGTGCCGAAGAGAAGAGCTGGAGGAACTGATCGTGACAGGACGGGAGGGACTCCTGGTGCAGTCCCGGCAGCGGAGCAACTTCGCCCCACCCGCAAGCGCCAGAAGCGTCTTCAAGGCGGAGCAGGAGTCCGGACCGGGTGGCATACTCAGACCCCAGCAGGCGCAGAGGGGTCCGGAACGGAATCTGGTACTGGTACAGCGTCCAGTGCAGCACGTCTGGCATGAGGTCAGCTGAAGAGCCAGCCGAGGGAAAAGAGGGCGCTGTAGAGCAGCAACAGCTTCCCGGTCAAGGCCAGGGTTTCATTGAGCGCCACGCCTTCGGTTCGGAGGATGACCTGACTGAGCGGCGTCCGGGCAGGAATCAGCGTCGCCAGGGCCAGCAGGGCGAGCCAGTGGGTGCCGGTTTCCAGCACCAGCAGGAGGGGCAGGAGGAAGGCGCCGCTGAGGCAAAGGACGTATTCGTACCGGGCAAAGTCCTTCCCCCAGATGACGGCAAGGGTCCGCTTTCCGGTCTTGACGTCGGTATCGGCGTCCCGGAGGTTGTTGACCGCAAGCAGAGCCGTGGCGATCAGGCCCGGACCCAACCCGGCGAGGAGGACGGTGAAGTTGACGTCATGGGCCTGCACGTAGTAGGTCCCCCCCACAGCCACTGGACCAAAGAACATCAGCACAAAGGCGTCTCCGAGTCCGTTGTAGGCCAGCGGAAAGGGACCTCCGGTGTAGCCGATGCCGGCAGCAATCGAGAGCAGGCCGATGAGGACGATGGGGAAGCCACCTTCCACAGCGAGGTAGATGCCGACCGCAAACGCAGCGCCAAAGGTGAGCTGGTAGGCGGTCTTCATGGTCTCCGGCTGGATCCATCCGGACGCCGTGGCGCGTTTCGGACCCAGGCGCTCTTCGGTGTCGGTGCCCTTGACGAAGTCGAAGTAGTCATTCGCAAAGTTGGTGCCGACCTGGATGAGGATGGCTGCAACGAGGGCTGCGAAGGCGACGAGGGCATTGCCAAACCCGTCTGAGAACGCCATGGCGGTGCCAATGAAGACGGGCGCCACCGCAGCGCCCAGTGTTTTCGGACGCAGCGCCAGCCACCAGAAGACCCACTTGGGCGGCGTGGGTTGCGGAGGAGGCGGAGCCTGAGGCGCCGAAGCGGGCGGAGAGGATTGGGATGCGGATGCGGGCATGCTACACTCGAATGAAGAAAACAATTGGGCGTCCCGCAGGGGACGGTGTTGGGGCAGGCCCCCGGAACCTTTGCTGAGTCACTTTCATGGACCTTGGTGCCCTTCGTCAGGAGTACACGCAGGCGGATCTCGATGAGTCATCGGTCGATCCAGACCCCTTCAAACAGTTTGAACACTGGTTTGAGCAAGCCGTCAAGTCGGAGTTGCTGGAGCCGAATGCGATGAGCCTGAGCACGGTGTCGCCGTCTGGGCAGCCGAGCCTCCGGACGGTGCTGCTCAAGTTCTTTGACGCCAACGGCTTCGTGTTCTTCACCAACTATACCAGCCGCAAGGCCAGGGAGCTGGAAGGCAACCCTCGGGTCGCCCTGCTCTTTCCCTGGTATGGGCTGGAGCGTCAGGTGCTGGTGGAAGGCCGTGCCGAGAAGGTCAGCACCGCAGAGTCCCTCAAGTACTTTGTGTCTCGTCCCCATGGAAGTCAACTCGGGGCCTGGGTTTCTCAGCAAAGCCGGGTCATCACCTCCCGCTCGGTGCTCGAGCTGAAGCTGGCAGAACTGAAGCGCAAGTTCACCGCCGGTGAGGTGCCGCTTCCCGACTTCTGGGGCGGGTACCGTGTGGTGCCAGAGGCGCTGGAGTTCTGGCAGGGACGTCCGAATCGGCTGCACGACCGCATCCGCTACCGCCGGGAGCCGGAGGCCGCCTGGCTCCGGGAGCGTCTGGCGCCCTGAGGCTCAGGCCCAGTCCCACTTCAGGAGCAGGGCATCGCCCGGGGGGTGCCGGTAGTAATTCTTTCGCCGTCCGGTTGGCACAAACCCGTTGCGCTGGTACAGCGCCTGAGCCGCCTGGTTGGCCTCATGAACCTCGAGCCAGCAGGTCCGGCAGTGCGCCTCGCGTCCATACGCCTGCAGCAGCAGCAGCAGCTGGCTCCCTAGCCCTTGCCTGCGGTACTCGGGGACCACGCCCAGCCGGAGGATCTCCACCTCCGGAGGCAGCTGCATGATGGCCACAAAGCCCCAGCACGGCTCTTCCGGAGGCCCGGCGCCCCAGACGCGAAAGTGCGAGTTCTCTCCGAGCGAGTGGTAATCCTCCTCCGTCCAGCACCCTTCCCGAAAGCACAGGGCATCCAGCTGAGCCGCTTCCTGAGGCGTCAGGCGCTTCCAGTCCACCGGGGGCGTCATCCGAGCACGAACAGGGCAAAGGCTGGAGGCATGAGCAGGAGGCTGGGCACCTGCCAGGAGAGGGCATCGGCCTCATTGGGCGCCACCTGCACCCCCGGGTTGATGCGGAAGATGGGCAGGTGCGGACGCTGGAGCATCCGGGGGTGGTGAAGGAACACCATGTACAGGACAAAGGGCAGACAGACCACATACCTGGCGGGCTCCGGTGCGGCCAGGAAGGCGATCGTCTGAGCCAGGGTCCAGAAGAGGTCCTCCATGCTGTTGAACACCTCGCTCTGAAACCGAACCGCGGCCCACGAGCAGCACTCGGCAACCACCGTCAGCCAGAACAGCCAGGAAAACGGGGGCAGGCCCAGGTAGCGCGCCTGGTAGTGGACAAAGATCAACTCGGCGACGGTGGCCAGGGCCCGGGCGAAGATCGGGTTGCTGAGGACGCCCGGTTGCGCCTGGGTGAGCGGAACGTAGGAGCTGGGAAAGAGGAGGCGGAGCCCGGCGTTGAGGGCAATGACGAGGGCGACCCCGAATCCGTCTCCCGCCCACAGGGCTGCCAGGAGCGGCAGGGCACAAACGCCGAGGACCAGCTTCACGAAAGCCGCCTCCGGACGTCCGGCGCCGATGGCTTGAAAGCGGGGGTGATCCCAAATGGCGAGCATGGTGTCTGCATCAATGAAAAGGGTTTGAAGGAAGCAACAGCGTACGCGATTCCGGGCCCTCTTGCCAAGGGGATTCCAGAAAAAACTTGAGCCCTCCGGAAAAACCCTCTATAAAAATCAGTTTGTCATGAACTTGGGAAATCCCCAAACCTGATCCCTGTGTCCGCCTTGCCGGAACCAAGGTTCTTCAGTGATCAGTTCACCTGGTACACGACCGTTCTGCTGTTCCCCAGAACATCCCCTCAAGCCTGATACGGAGTTTGACGATGGCTGTCATTTCAATGAAACAGTTTTTGGAAGCGGGCGCCCACTTTGGTCACCAGACCAAGCGCTGGAACCCCAAAATGTCCCCCTACATCTATGGCGCCAAAGCCGGCATCCATGTGATTGACCTGCGGCTGACGCTGGCCCGCCTCAAGGAAGCCTATGAGTACGTCAAGGCGGCCTCGGCTCAGGGCAAGTCGGTGATGTTTGTGGGCACCAAGCCCCAGCTCCAACGCATCGTCAAGGAAGAAGCCGACCGCTGTGGAAGCAACTACATCAACTTCCGCTGGCTCGGTGGCATGCTGACCAACTTCAGCACCGTCAAGCAGTCCATCTCCCGCCTGCACGAGTACGATGAGCTCGCCGGTCCGGAGCAAACCTACGAAGGGTTGCTGAAGAAGGAAGCCCTCCGGATTGAGCGCAAGCGCGAGAAGCTGGAGCGTTCTCTGGGCGGGGTGAAGAGCATGCGCTCCATTCCGGACATCCTCTTTGTGATTGATGCGAAGAAGGAGCACCTGGCGGTCAAGGAAGCCCGACGCCTGGGCATCCCGATTGTGGGCATTGCCGATACCAACTGTGACCCGACCGAGTTGGACATTGCCATTCCGGGGAACGACGACTCTCCCCGCGCCGTGGGCATCTTTGCCGGCGTGATTGCTTCAGCCATCCTTGAGGGACGGGCTCAGCGTGACGGCGCCTCCGGTTTGAAGGCCGCCCCGAAGGCCGAGGCTCCAGAAGCCGCCAGCTCCAACGAGTAACCCCCGTTTTTCACCTCAGCTGCCCGGTACCGTCCGGGCGTTTGCTTCCGGAAGCGCCTGCCCCTGCAGCCTTCCGGATTCCCTCAACTTACCTTAATGACACCAGAATAAAATGGCAGAGATTACCGCAGCCGCAGTGAAGGAACTGCGCGAAATCACCGGTGTGGCAATGATGGACTGCAAGAAGGCCCTGGTCGAGTGCGACGGGGACCTGGAAGCCGCCAAGGAGCTCCTGCGCAAGAAGGGACAGGCCAAGGCGCTGAAGAAGTCCTCTCGGGAAACCACCGAAGGCGCCGTCTATGCAGCCCTCTCCGCAGATCAGCGCCAGGGCGCCCTGATTCGCCTTTCCTGCGAAACCGACTTTGTGGCCCGCAACGACAAGTTTCAGGAGCTCGTCAAGCAGCTCGCCGAGCACGTCCTGGCCAACGGTGACGAGAACGTCCTGGAGCAGTCCATGGGCTCCGGAACCGTTCAGGACCTGATCACCTCGAAGATTGCCGAGCTGGGAGAAAACATGCAGCTCATGGACGCAAAGAAGGTGTCGGTGCAGAATGGCGCCATCGGGAGCTACATTCACATGACCGGCAAGGTGGGGGTGATGGTGCCGCTGGATACCGATCAGCCCTGCAGTGACGCCTCCTTGAGCACCACGGCGCGGGACATTGCCATGCACATTGCCGCGACTCCGTCCGAAGCCGTCCGGGCCGATCAGGTGGATCAGTCTGCCATTGAGAAGGAGCGCGAGGTCTTTGCGGCTCAGGCGCGTGAGTCTGGAAAGCCGGAGGAGATCATTGAGAAGATGATCGGCGGACGTGTCCAGAAGTTCCTCAAGGAAGTCTGTGTGGAGACCCAACCGTTTGTGAAGGATCCGCAGGTGACGGTGGGCGGTCTGGTGCAGCAGCGCGCCAAGGAGCTGGGGGTGACGATTACCTTTGATCAATTCGTCAAGTACCAGTTCTGACATGACCGCTGAACCTCGTTACCAACGCATCCTGCTCAAGCTCAGTGGCGAAACGCTGGGCGGAGCCAAGGGGCATGGGTTTGACTACGAGACCATCCGCCGCATTGCCGACCACGTCATCGCCGTCCATGAGCTGGGCGTGGAGATTGGGGTGGTCGTCGGTGGAGGGAACATCTTCCGGGGCGCCAGCAGCACGCAGGGCCACATTGGTCGGGTTCCGGGAGACCACATGGGGATGCTGGCAACCGTCATCAACAGCATCTGCCTGCAGGAGATCATCGAGCAGCGCGGCATTCCCACTCGGGTCCTCTCTGCTGTGGAACTCAATGCCATTGCCGAGCCCTACATCAAGCGTCGGGCCGACCGGCACCTGGAAAAGAAGCGGGTGGTGATCTTTGCGGGGGGGACCGGCAACCCCTTCTTCACCACCGACACGGCAGCGGTGCTGCGGGCCTCCGAAATCGGAGCTGAGGTCGTCATCAAGGCGACCAAGACGGATGGAGTCTATGACAGCGACCCGCACCAAAACCCCCAGGCCGTCCGCTACGAAGCCCTGGATTACGACTCCGTGCTGAGCCGGAACCTCAAGGTGATGGACGCCACGGCCATTGCGTTCTGCAAGGACAACCAACTCCCGATTCTGGTCCTCGACATCCACACCCCAGACGCGGTCGTCAATGCCGTCTGTGGCCAGCCTGTAGGAACCCTCATCAACTGAAAGACCATGCATCCGGAAACCATTGAAGAAGTTCATGAAACCGTCCAGCACAAGATGGACTCGACCCTGGAGAACCTGCGCCGTGACCTGGGGGGCATCCACGCCGGGCGAGTGACGCCGTCCATTCTGGATACCGTCAAGGTGGACTACTACGGCACCCCGACCCCCATCACGCAGGTGGCCAACGTTTCGACGCCCGAGCCCCAGATGCTGGTGGTCAGTCCGTGGGAAAAGAGCATGCTCAAGGAGATTGAGCGGGCGCTGCAAGGCGCCAACCTGGGCATGAGCCTCTCCAACGATGGCAACATCATCCGGGCCTCCATGCCGCCCCTGACGGAAGAGCGCCGCAAGGAGCGCGTCAAGCAGGTCAAGAAGCTGGCAGAAGACGCCAAGATTGCCGTCCGGAACGTCCGACGGGACGGAAACGACATGCTGAAGAAGATGGAGAAGGACAAGCTGATCTCCCAGGATGAGGAGAAGGCGGCGCAAGCCAAGGTGCAGTCGGTGACAGATGACCATGTGGCCAAGGTGGACACCATGGTGGCCGACAAGGAACAGGAGCTGATGAACGACTAGGCGGATGCTCGCGACGCTCCTTTACTCCATCTGGCCCTATCAGATCTTCAAGTCGGTGGTGTTCCGCAGCGGCATGACCTTCTTGACGGTGTACTGGATCGTCATCTGGGGCATGCCCTGGCTCATCCACCAGCTCCGGCACCGTGGAATGACGTCGGACTTCAAGGCGGCGACCCCTGGCGTGAAGCCCTACACGGGCGCGCCTCCCATCATGGGGGGCAGCATGCTGGTGCTGGGCATCCTGGTGGCGACCATCCTCTGGACCGACCTGAACCAGTACATTGTCGCCCTCATGGCGATCATGGTCAGCTTTGCGATCATTGGCGGCCTCGATGACTGGGCCAAGGTGGGACACCGTCGCCGGGTCGACTCCGGAGGCGCCGCCAGGAAGAGCTATGCCGAAAAGGCCGACGGCATCAGCGGACGCTTCCGGCTCGGAGCCGAATTTGCGGTCGCCTTGCTGATTGTGCTGGGCCTGTACCTGTTTGTGGACATTGACGGGCACCTCTCGGTTCCGTTTGTGCCCATGAAGACCTGGTACCCGTACCTGCCGCGGTTTGTCTTCATTCCGCTGATGGTGTTCATCATTGTCGGAGGGGCCAATGCCGTGAACCTGACAGACGGGATGGACTCGCTGGCCACGGTGCCGCTGATCACCTGTGCGCTCTTCGTCGGGGCCGTCGCCTATGTTGGAGGAGACGAGGAGTTTGCCACCCGCCTCCGGATTCCCCACCTGACGCATGACATCAAGGAGCTGACGATCCTGGCGGCCGGAGTCACCAGCGCCGGGTTGGCGTTCCTCAAGTTCAATGCCCCCCCTGCCCTGATCTACATGGGAGACCTGGGGGCGCTGGCACTGGGGAGCCTGGTGTCGGCCATGTTCATCTTCGTCAAGGCCGAGCTGTTCCTGCCCATCGTGGGAGGCATCTTCGTCTTTGCCGCCCTGTCCACGCTCATTCAGCGCGGATTCTTCAAGCTGGTGCTGCGGCTGAAGGGCCGCTCCGCGGCAGAGCGCTACCGCTTCTTCCTGCGGGCACCGTATCACCACCACCTGCAGCGACTCTGGACCTATTCCGACAAGCAGGATGTGACGTCTGTGTGGCTGATGCTCCTCAAGCGCATCGGCATCAATCCGGTTCCGGATGAAAACAAGTTGCTGAACCCTCATGAGGTGAACAGTCGGGTGATCTGGCACGTTCACCTGAAGTCGATCTGGTTGTTTGTCATCACCCTCATCATCTACTTCAAAGTCCGCTAACCCTTTCGGAGGCTCCCTGTGCGTTTTGAAAACCAAACCGCGTTGATCACTGGTGCCGGACGTGGCATCGGCAAAACCATTGCCCTGCTGCTGGCCCAGGAAGGCGCAGACATCGCGTTCACCGATCTGGATGAGGCCGTCAACGCCGAAACCCGCCAGGAGATCGAAGCCCTGGGCCGCCGGTGCCTCAGCTACCAGGCGAATGTGACCGACCCTGACGCCGTGAACACGATGGTCGCCGACCTCCTGGAGCAGTGGGGGAAGATCGACATCCTGGTCAACAATGCCGGCATCACCCGCGACAACCTCTTCATGCGCATGAAGCCGGAGGAGTGGTCTCAGGTGATGGACGTCAACCTCAACGCCGTCTTTCACATGACGAAAGCCGTGGTCCGTCCCATGATGAAGCAGCGCGCCGGACGCATCATCAGCATCTCCTCCGTGGTGGGCTTCTCCGGAAATCCGGGACAGGTCAACTACAGCTCCACCAAGGCCGCGCTGGTGGGCTTCTCCAAGTCCCTGGCCCGCGAGGTCGGCTCCCGGGGCATCACGGTCAACCTGGTGGCGCCCGGATTCATTGAAACCGCCATGACCGACAAGCTCAACGAGGAGCAGCAGCAGCAGATCCTGCAGCAGGTCCCGCTGGGCCGCATGGGCGCTCCGGACGACATTGCCGAGGCGGTGGCCTTCCTGGCGTCGCCACAGGCGGGATACGTGACGGGCACGACGCTGCACGTCAACGGCGGGATGTTCTAAACCGATTCTTCCGCAATTGAGTTTGACATTTCCGCTGTTCTGAAGGAAAAAACTCAGTTCTTGTTTTTTAACCTCAACCAAACTCAAAAAAGAGCAACTATGGACGATATTCAGGCTAAAGTCATCGCAATCATTAGTGAGCAACTGGGCAAAGACGAGTCCGAAATCACCCCGGAGTCTCACTTTGTGGATGACCTGGATGCAGACTCGCTGGACACTGTGGAACTGATGATGGCTCTTGAAGAAGAGTTTGGCGTCAAGTTTGAGGATGAGGAAGCGGAGAAGATCACCACCGTGAGTTCCTCGATTGAGGCCATCAAGCAAAAGATGTCCTGATTCCCCACCCCTCTTTTCCCTCAAGGTTCTTCCATGCGTAAACGCGTTGTTGTGACCGGGGTCGGTTGTGTCTCCCCCTTGGGTAACAGTGTGCCTGAGGCGTGGGACGCCTGTCGAAACGGACGCTCCGGAATCAGCCGGATCACCCGCTTTGACCCTGAACCCTATCGCGCCCAGATCGCTGGGGAGGTTCGGAACTTCAAGCTGCCCAGTGTGATTCCGCCGAAGGAAGCGAAGAAGATGGACCTGTTCATCCACTACTCCATTGGCGCCACTCAGGAGGCCCTGGCGGATGCGAATCTGGAAATCACGGAAGACCTTGAGGAAGAGGTCGGGGTGTCCCTGGGAGTCGGCATCGGCGGATTGGGCTGCATTGAGCGCTACTCGGAAGTCCTGGCCGCCAATGGCCCGGGGCGCATCAGCCCCTTCTTCATTCCCATGACCCTGAGCAACCTGGCGCCCGGGCAGATCTCGATGATCTTCCGGACCCGGGGGTACAACGCGTGTTCGGTCTCGGCCTGCACCTCGTCCAACCATGCCATTGGCACCGCCGCCCGGACCATTGAGCGCGGAGACGCGAAGGTGATGATTGCCGGAGGCGCGGAGTCGAGCATCACCCCCCTGGGCATTGGAGGCTTTGCCGCCATGCATGCCCTGAGCACCCGGAACGATGAGCCCGAGAAGGCCAGCCGCCCCTATGATCAGGGACGCGACGGCTTTGTGATGGGAGAGGGGTCGGGGATCCTCATCCTGGAGGAGCTCGAGTTTGCCAGGGCCCGTGGCGCCCGCATCTATGGCGAGGTCATCGGGTACGGCTTCAGCTCCGATGCCCACCACATCACGTCGCCCTCCACCGAAGGACCGGCCCGCGCCATGCGTCTGGCGCTCAAGGATGCGAGCCTGGAGCCCGAGGCGATCGACTACGTCAATGCGCACGGGACGTCCACGCCGGCAGGAGACATCAATGAACTCCGGGCGATGAAGCTGGCCCTGGGCGAGAACCACGCCCGCACGGTCAGCATCAGCTCCACCAAGTCCATGACCGGACACCTGCTCGGAGCCGCTGCTGCCATTGAGGCCGTGTTCTGCATCAAGGCGCTGCAAGAGGATTTTGTCCCACCGACCATCAACATTGACGACCTGGATCCGGAATGCGACCTGGACGTCACCCCCAACGTGGGACGCAGCGTGCCGCTGACCACAGCCATGTCCAACGCCTTTGGCTTTGGAGGCACCAACGCTTCGGTCATTTTCCGGAAGTACAGCGAGTAAGACTCGAGTTCAGCCGAGCCGAACCGGCTCGGCGTCCTGCCACTTTCCCCCTTCCAAAAAGGAACCCCATGCACAGCAGCAGTACTGAATACCGCGCCGACCGTCGTGACCTGCAGTTCATGATCAATGAAGTCTACGACACGGCCGCGCTCTGCACCTTCCCCGCCTACCAGGAGTTTGATCCGGAGATGCTGGACATGGTGGTCAAGGAAGCCGCGACCTTTTCGGAGCAGGTCATTGCGCCGCTGAATCAGGAGGCCGACCGTGTGGGCAGCAAGGCGGTGGAGGGAAAGGTGGTCACCCCAGCGGGCTTCAAGCAGGCCTGGCACCAGATGGGAGAAGGGGGCTGGCTGGCCCTCAACCTGAGCCCGGAGCACGGGGGGCAGGGGCTTCCGGAACTGGTCACCACTGCCGCCCGTGAGACCCAGATTGCCGCCAGCCAGGGCTTCTGCATTGCCAACGTCCTCACCACCGGAGCCGCCAACCTGATCCTCACGTTTGGAAGTGACCAGCAGAAGCGGGACTACTGCGAAAAGATGCTTTCAGGCGAGTGGGGAGGAACGATGTGCCTCACCGAGCCGCAGGCCGGCAGCGCCGTGGGTGACATCACGACGACTGCGACCCCCCAGGGCGATGGCAGCTACCTCATCAAGGGCAACAAGATCTACATCACCTATGGCGAGCATGACATGACGGACAACATCGTCCACCTGCTCCTTGCCAAAACTCCGGACAGCCCGGCTGGAACGAAGGGCATCAGCCTCTTCATTGTGCCGAAGGTGCGCCTGGATGGCACCCCGAACGATGTCACCCTCGTGCATGTGGAAAACAAGATGGGCCTGCATGGCTCTCCCACCTGTGCCCTGTCGTTTGGGGAACAGGGCGCCTGCTACGGCTACCTGCTGCAGGCGGAGAATGCCGGGATGGCGCAGATGTTCCAGATGATGAACGAGGCCCGCCTCTTTGTGGCCCTGCAGGGACTCGGAGGAGCGGCCGCCGCGCTGCAGAACGCCTGGGCCTATGCCAATGAGCGTCCCCAGGGGCCGTCGGCACGTCCCGATGCCCAGCCGGGGGACAAGGCTCTGATCATCGAGTACCCAGACGTCCGGAGGATGCTGATGCACATGAAGAGCGTCACCGAAGGCCTGCGGGGCCTGTGCTACGCGGCGTCCTGGTACAGCGACTGGGCGCATGAAGGGCCCGAGGAGAGCCGTGAGACCTACCAGAACCTGCTCGACCTGCTCATTCCGATCTGTAAGTCCTTTGCCACCGACCAGGGCTTCGAGGTCGGAGTGATGGGGCAGCAGGTGCTGGGTGGGGTGGGGTACCTCAAGGACTTCCCCCTGGAGCAAAACGTCCGGGACCAGAAGATCGCCTCCATCTATGAGGGCACGAACGGCATTCAGGCCCTGGACCTGGTGGGCCGGAAGCTCACGATCAAGGAAGGAGCCCTGCTGAAGTCCCTCGCTCAGGAGCTGGCCTTCTTTGAGCACAACCCGGCACCTGCGGCGCTGACGAAGCAGGTGGAGGAGTGGGAGAGCTACCGGGACCTGATGATGGAGAGCATTGCCGCGCTCCGGACGCTGGGGGAGCGTGGGGGCAAGCCGGGCTACATCCTCTATGCCAGCAACCTGCTGGCGCTGATGGGCGACGTCCTCTGTGCCTTCTACCTGCTCAAGCAAGCGGCGGTGGCCCAGACCAAGTGGGAGGCCCTGGTGGAGGGAAAGGACGCGGACGCGGTGCTGGCCGGAAGTGAAGAAGCCCAGTTTTACTGGAACAAGCTCAAGACCACCGAGTTTTACCTCTACAGCGTGTTGCCCCGGTCCCTGTCTCAGGCCCGGATCATCCGCAATGCGAACCTCAGTCCTCTGGAGGCCTGGCTCTAAGGCCCCGCAAACGAGTCAACGATGGAAGAATTTCTGGTTCAACTGAAGAGCAACCGCTTTGTCCGCTACGCAACCCTGGGGGGCTTTGTGCTGGTGTCGTACCTGCTGGGAGGCCTCCTGACGGCCGGGATTGCGGGCGCCGGCCTGGCGCTGGGGCGGATGAGTTACAACGACCACGTCGACGACCTCGACCTGTAACGGGGGCGGATGCCGGACTGGACTCTGCAACTGCGTGAGGCTGGATCCGGACTGCACCCCCTCTGGGCGCTGCTTCTGCCTCTGGGAGGCGCCACGCTGCTGCTGCGGCAGCGGCACTGGCTGTTGGGGGGACTGCTCCTGTGTGCCAGCCTGGGCGCCCTGAGGCCCTACCTGCTTCTGCCCACCACCCTGCCGGCCCTCCAGCAGGCGGCATCCGGAACCCTGTGGGTCCGGGGAACGCTCCGAGAGGCCACGGAAGCCGCCGGGAGGTTTCACCTGCACCTGCAGCACGTCGAGTTCGCCTCTCCCACTCACGTGTGGACCTTTCCGGAAGCCGAGGTCTCCTTTCCCTCCCGAGGTCGGCGGGGGAACTTCTTCCGGGGCCGGGAGCTGCAGCTGGATGGACACGCCGGCGTCATGGGGCTCCGGGCGCTTCGGCTGCAGGTGGAGTGGCAGCAGGCGTACTACCGAACCGCCTCCCAGCCTCTGGTGGGGTGGGCGCGTCAGCGGGCAACGTGGCGCCTGCAGCTGGAGCAGCGCATCCGCTACTACCTGCACGGTCCTGCGCTGGCGGTGTTCCTGCCCCTCACCCTGGGCCTGCGGGCTCATGCTCCCAGGGTGCGGCAGCTGTTTCAGGAAACCGGCATGGCGCACCTGCTGGCCATCAGCGGCCTGCACATGGGGCTCCTGTACGGGCTGCTGCTGCTGAGCCTCCGGGGCCTGGGGCGGGGCTCTTCCTGGTTGCTGCAGCAACGCTGGTTTCGTCCGGGCACCCAGGGACTGGCGCTGCTGGGGCTGTGGGGGTACGTGCTGCTGCTGCAGAACCCCACCCCGGCCTTCCGGGCGGTGCTGATGCTGACCCTGTGGAGCCTGCCGCAGGCCCTCGGGTGGCGTCCTCCCGCGTTTCATACCCTGCTGCTGACCGCGTCGCTGCTGCTGCTGGCCGATCCCACTCAGGTGGACGACCTCTCCTTTCAGCTCTCCTTTCTGGCGGTTTTCGGAATCCTCTGGGGCCTCCCCGGACACTGGACGCCTCGACGTCCGGGCCGGCGGTGGGGGGCCTGGCTGTGGAACAGCACCTGGGTCACCGGGTGCGTGCTGCTCTTCATTGGTCCGGTGCTGCTGCAGGCCTTTGGCGCCGTGGCGCTCGAATCCCTGTGGCTGAACCTGATCCTCATCCCGCTGCTCGCTGCCGTGGTGCTGCCGGTGTGCCTGCTGGCGCTGCTGGTGGGGGCGGCTTCGCTGGGGCAGCCTCCGGAGGGCTGGCTGGAGCAGCAGGCGTTTGCCGGAGCCGACTTCGTGCTCCGGCAGTGGGTGGCGCTGCTGGAGCACCTGCATGTCTCGGCAGGCGCGGTCCAGCTGACGGTTCCCGAGACCTTTGGAGGCACGGAGGCGCTGGTTTACTACGCCCTGCTGCTGGGAGTCGGCTGGGGCCTCTGGTGGAGGCGCCCTCCGGCTGATTGATGATCCTGACACGAGCAAACAAATGGATGGTTTCCCTTTACAAGAGTGGCTGCCGCTCCTCGGCATCCTCCTGGCGTCCGGGGCCTTTGCCGGTGTGATGGCGGGGTTGCTGGGCGTGGGCGGCGGCGTGGTCATTGTGCCGGCGCTGCTCTACGCCTTTGACTTCCTGCACTACAACCCGGCGATCACCACGCACCTCGCGGTGGCCACCTCACTGGCGACCATTGTCCCCACCGCCTTCTCGGCTGCCCGGGCGCATCACCAACGGGGCGCAGTGGAGTTTTCCCTCCTCAAGCGTCTCGCGCCAGGGGTGATGGCCGGGTCGCTCATCGGAGCCTGGGTGGCGGGAGGCGTGGGAGGCGATGTCCTCAAGGGCGTCTTTGGCGTCATCGCCCTCCTGATGGCCGCGAACCTCTTCCGGACCCAGGAGCTCATTTTGGGAGAGACGTTGCCCTCGGCGCCCAAAACGGCAGGCAGCATGGGGCTCATCGGGTTCCTGTCGTCGCTCATGGGCATCGGCGGCGGAACCCTGTTTGTGCCCTTCCTCAGCGCTTTCAGTGTCCCCATTCAAAAAGCCGTGGGCACCTCTTCCAGCCTGGGACTGATGATTGCGCTTCCCGGAGCCCTGGGGTACATGGCCGTGGGTGCCGATGTGGAAGGCCTTCCGCCCCTCAGCATCGGCTACGTCAGCCTCGTCGGCCTCGCCTGCATGGTGCCCATGACCACCCTCTTTGCCCCACAGGGCGCCAAGCTGGCCCACCGGCTGGAAAAGAAGACCCTCAAGCGCTTCTTTGCCGTGTTCCTGGTGGTGATGGCCCTGCGGATGTTCTGGAAGATGGCGGCCTGAGAATTTGCGGAAGCCGGCATGCCGGATCTTGCAATCCGCGAAAGAGCTTGGTACTCTGGAAGATCAGATTGGCCGAGGTGTAGCGCAGTCTGGTAGCGCGCTTCGTTCGGGACGAAGAAGTCGGAGGTTCAAATCCTCTCACCTCGACCACCTGCCTTCCCCCCCCCCTTGAATTCCTGCTTGAACTCCCCCTTGCCTTGCTCAAAAACGGATGGGTGCCCCACCGACACCTGACGTTGGAGCCAAGCCAGTACCTGACGCCTCCCAGATCTGATGCGGAGCGTCCCCCGCTCTGTTCTTCTTTGAAGGGCCGCACCTTCCGGTTGCCTCGGTCCATCCTCTTGAAACCATCTGCTTTCTGACGGGAGCTCAGTGAAGGGGCTCCCTGTGTGAGGACATCACATCTCCTGCAGGGGCCTGGCCCGCTCAGGTGGTGGTTGGGGTCAGTTTCAACCGCAAATTCCTCAATGAACCTTGTTTTTCCTCAATAATATCAGTGGTCGTTAATTTCGGTCGGGCCCGTATTTTTGCCGTATTTTTTCAAACGTCTCCCTTGACAGTGTGTGCGCTGGAGGGGTAAATTCCCTTTTTCAGCACCCTCTGCGGAAGGATCCATCCTGATGGGAGGGCAGGTTGGTGAACTGAACGGATTAGGTAATTGTTCATTATCAGAAGGTATTATGCGTAAATCGATTTTGATTTGTTTTATCGCTATATTGTTTTTTTCCGGATGCTCTGATGATTCCAACTCAGAATCAAACGCATCAAGGATATCAGTTAAAACTGTAAATATTGAGTTCTAACCAACAGGAGAAAACATGCGTTTTTTTACTTTAATTCTTTTATTATTAGCAGTGCCAAGCTTTGCTTACTGCGATAAAGGAGTCACTCAAGGTAGTTGGGTTAGGGAAGGTTATTACTTTACAGCTATTAGTTTAGTGAATGAG
>JAYOTF010000043.1:0-25190 GCA_038150265.1 Deltaproteobacteria bacterium
TTGGCAGTAAGGGTCTTGGTAGATTGTGGTTTCATTGAAAGCCCGGGACCAGTAGCCAATGCGAGCGGCCTCGTTGGAAAGCAAGCGGATCTCGTTGGCTTCCCGGATCTGCATGAGCTGCTGCTCCCGCTCGGTGACATCAATGGCGACCCCGACCAGGCGGAGGCCGCGGCCCATGTCCCTGGCCTGAACGTAGTGATCAACGAAGATCTCAGTCTGGTCCGGGAGCAGCAAGTGAAAGAAGTTCTTCACGGACTCTCCCTGGAAGGCGCGCTCATTGTCACGATTCAGGCGCTCCAGCTGCGCGTCTCGAGTCCGGGGGTGGAGGCGTTGGATGAAGGCGTGGTAATCAGGGCGTTCTTCCTCTCCCAGCTGGTACATCTGCCGCATGCTCTCATCCCACCAGGCTTCCTCCCCGTCCCCTTGAATCCAGAACCCAATGCGCGCATGTTCGGAAATGAGTTCCAGCTGAGCCAGACGCTCCTGAGAGGCTCTGCGGAGGCGGACCTCTTGAGTGATGTCCTGAGAGGTCCCCAGCATGGTCATTTTCCCCTCCAGTAGCCTGATCTGGAAGTCGGAGCGAATCACCCGGGTCCGTCCGCTGGGCAGGTTCATGCGGAATTCGTAGGAGTGCGGAGTGGGCTCCGGAACCACTGCGGAAAACGCGGCTTGCAGGGAGTCGTTGATGATTTTTTCAGAGTGAGGCCGGTCTTGAGGGTCAATGCGCTCCATGAAGCGCTCAAAGAGGTTCTGCTCCTGGAGGTCGACCTCAAAAAGCTCATACCCAAACGGGTCCCAGCTCAAGGTGTTGTCCTCAATGTCCCACGTCCAGTAAGTCACACCAATGGCCCGGTTGGCCAACGCCTGCAGCTCAAGGGTCTCCTCCAGCTCGCGCTGCAGCCTCTCCTTGCGGGTGATGTCCTGGAAGGAGGCAACGAGTGCGGACTCCCCGCTGAACTCAATGAGCTGTGCGCTCACACGAACGGTGACGACTTCCAGCTCGTTGTTGATCAGCTCCACCCGCATCTGGCTGAAGCTCCATCCCTTCTGAATCGTTTGTGTGAGGAGCTTCCGGGCACTGGGGTCGCGGTAGAAGCTGGGGGCAAAGCGCTCCAGCAGTTCCGGGACCGTGGCCTTCATCAGGTCGGCCATCTGCTGGTTCGCGTAGAGGACCTTCCCATCGGAGAGCCGCGTGATCATCAGGGGCTCCACCGAAGAGTTGAGGATGGCCCGGTAGTTTTGGTTGAGGGTCCTCAGCTCCTGATCCTGGCGCTCCTCCTTGGTGACGTCTCGGTGAGAGGAAAGGATGAGGAGCTCGCCTTCGTGCTCAATGAGCTTGAAGTGCGAGCGGGTCACAAAGCGCTTCCCGCTGGGAGAAACCACTTCCAGCCGGTAGCCTTCCAGCTCTCCTGCTGCCTGCAACTCGGTCACCAGCTGCTTCCGGACCTCCGGATCGGGGTAAAGAGCCAGCGCGTCTCGGCCGATGAGCTGATCCACGTCAGCCCCGAATTGACGAGCCAGCGACGCGTTGGTGTAGACGATGGTCGAGTCGGACACTCGCGTGATCATCAACGCGTCCGTGGAAAAATTGAGCAATTCCTGAAAGGCCTCCCACGGAAGCTGGGGAGAAGATTGGGGGCTGGAAAAACTTGAAGATGTCAAACGAAAGGCTCCACCATAAGAACTGGTCTGTCTGTCTGTCTGTCTGTCTGTCTGTCTGTCTGTCTGTCTGTCTGTCTGTAGATTTGTCATCAGACATGCCAGTTCTCCCTGGTGGCGGTTGAGTGAGGTGGGATGTCAGTACTTATGAATGCGGGCAGGGGCGGGAAGGGTCAAGAAAAAAATGGCCTTGGTACCAAGGTAAAAAACCCTCTTTTTGTCCACTCGGGAAAGTGTCCGGTAAAGATACTCTTGGAAAATCAGGGCGTCAAGAGAAAATAAAGTTTTTGGGAAATGTCCCAATGAATTTTGGGTGCAGCTGAGGAAGTGGCAAATTTCGGGAAGGGGGAGGGCGCCCCACCGGTGCTCAGGTGGGGACGTGAGGGGTCAGGCGTCTGGAGGCAGGACGGCGCGGGAGTCGAAGATGGACTGATAGTGCGCCCGTTGCTTTTCGACAGCGACCAGGGCATTGCGCATGAGGATGGAAACGGTGACGGGTCCGACGCCTCCCGGAACCGGAGTGACCCAGCCGGCCACCTGACGGACGGCGTCAAAGTCCACGTCCCCAACCGTCCGGGGCCTTCCGGAGTCATCCAGCACCTGATTGATGCCAATGTCAATCACGGCAGCGCCCGGCTTCACCATGTCTGCGGTCAGCAACCGGGGTTTGCCCACGGCAACAAAGATGGCATCTGCGGCCCGCGAATGAACCGCCAGGTTGCGCGTCATGTGGTGGCAAACGGTCACGGTGGCTCCTTCGGCCAGCAGCAGAAAGGCGATGGGCTTGCCGACAATTTCGGAGTGCCCAATGACCACGGCGTTCAGGCCTTCCAGCTGCAGGTTGGTTTGGCGGAGCAGCTCAACGGAGGCGGTGGCGGTACACGGCGCCAGCTCCACATCGCGGTAGACGATGTTTCCGATGGACGCCGGGTGCATGCCTTCAACGTCCTTGAGCGGGTGAATGGCCGACTGAAGCTCCCGGATGTTGAGGTGCTCCGGAACGGGGCGCTGCAGGATGATGCCGGTCACCCGAGGGTCGCCGTTGAGGCTCCGGAGGGCGCCCACCAGCTCGGCGCGGGAGACGTCTTCCGGAAAGGTGCGCTGCTCAAAGGCGATCCCGACCTTCTCCGCGGTCCGTTGCTGGTTCCGGACGTAGAGGGCGGCGTCTGCAACCGCGCCCACGGTGAGGGACACCAGCTTCACGGGCCATCCCTGCTCGGCAAACCAGGTGGCTTGCTTCCGGACCTCCTCCAAAATGCCCTCGGCAGTGGGCTTCCCATACAGGACGTTGTAATCCGAATTTTCAGGTGCGTGTGTCATGAGTCCCGGCAGTCAGTGAGGTCAGGGCGGAGGCAAAAGCATCCAGTGTGGACGAATGGCGGCAAAGCTCAAGACCCGCCCGCTGGAGGATGCCGCAGCTTGCCGTTTTCCGGAAAACCGCTAGCGTAGCAGCGTTGACATTCCTCATGCTTCCTCCCGCCACAGGAGGCATCAATTGGCTCTCTCAGGAAACCTCATGGACCAGCACCGCACCTCCGATTGGCAGGCGCTTGACGCGCAGCACTTCATGCACCCCTTCACGGACACCCGAGACCTGGGGCAAAAGGGAACTCGGGTGATCACGCGGGCGGAAGGGGTTTACCTCTGGGACTCCGAAGGCCAGCAGGTCATTGACGGCATGGCGGGGCTCTGGTGCGTCAACGTGGGGTACGGGCGCGAAGAGTTGGCGAAGGCGGCGTATGAGCAGATGCAGGCCCTGCCGTATTACAACAGCTTCTTCCAGTGCACGCACCCGCCTGCCATTGAGCTGTCGGCCAAACTCACGGCGCTGAGCCCGGAGTCCTTCAATCACGTCTTCTACGTCAACTCGGGCTCAGAAGCCAATGACACGGTGCTCCGGATGGTCCGGCACTACTGGAAGCTGTTGGGGAAGCCCGAGAAGCGGGTGGTGATCAGCCGCATCAATGGCTACCACGGCAGCACCGTCGCAGGCGCCAGCCTCGGAGGCCAGAAGTTCATTCATGAAGTGGATGACCTGCCGATTCCGGACATTGTGCACATTGAGCAGCCCTACTGGTATGAAAACGGGGGCACGCTCTCTCCGGAAGAGTATGGCCTCCGGGCGGCTCAGGAGCTGGAGAAGAAGATCCTGGAGCTGGGCGTGGACCGGGTGGCGGCGTTCATCGGAGAGCCGATTCAGGGCGCCGGAGGAGTGATTGTGCCTCCGGACACCTACTGGCCCGAGATTCAGCGCATCTGTGACGCCTACGGCATCCTCCTCATTGCTGATGAGGTCATCTGTGGCTTTGGGCGGACGGGGTACTGGTTTGGTTCCGAATACTATGGCATCCGCCCCGACCTGATGCCCATTGCCAAGGGGCTTTCTTCAGGCTACCTCCCGATTGGCGGGGTGCTCGTTGGCGATCGTGTGGCGGAGGTCATCATTGAAAAGGGGAAGGAGTTTGCCCACGGGTTCACCTACTCCGGACACCCGGCCTCCTGCATGGTGGCCCTGCGGAACCTCGAAATCCTGGAGCGCGAAGGGCTGGTGGAGAAGGTCCGGAACGAGACAGGACCGTACCTGAAGGAGCTCTGGAGCCAGTTTGCCGACCACCCGCTGGTGGGAGAGGTCCGGAACGTCGGCCTGCTCGGGGCGCTGGAGCTGGTGGACGACAAAGCTGAGCGTCGCTTCTTTGAGCAACGCGGGAAGGCGGGGACGCGCTGCCGCGACCTGTGTGTGCAGAATGGACTCGTGATGCGGGCCGTGCAGGACACGATGATCCTCTCACCGCCCTTGATTGTCGAGAAGCACCACCTCGATGAGATCTATGAAAAGGCGCTCAAAACCTTGAACCAACTGGCTGAGGAGCTGGGACGCTGATCCCGGATGCAGCCCGAATGACCATGGGAGAATCATGACCAAGCTTGCGGTGGTCACAGGAGCCGGGACCGGAATTGGACGGGCCCTGGCCAAGGAACTTGTATCGAAAGATTTCACGGTGGTGGCCATGGGGCGTCGCTCCGAGCCCCTGGAGGCGCTCAAGGCCGAGCATCCGGACGCGGTGGAACCCGTGGCAGCGGATGTCGCAACGGCTGCGGGGCATCAGCGTCTGCTGGAGGCGCTGGCCGGCCGGCCGGTGGAGGCGCTGGTCCACAATGCCGCGGTTCTGACACCCAACGGCATGCTGGAGCAGGTGCCTCGGGAGGCCTTCCGGGAGCACCTGGCGATCAACCTGGAGGGGCCGCTTTACCTGACCCTGGCCCTGCTGCCTTCCCTGCCGTCGGGTGCCCGGGTGCTGCAGGTCTCTTCCGGAGCCGCTCACCGTGCGATCTCCGGGTGGGGCGCGTACTGCGTTTCAAAAGCCGCTTTTCATCAGCTGTATCAGGTGCTTCGGGAGGAGCTGGCTCCCAGGGGCGTTGCGGTGGGCAGCGTCCGGCCCGGAGTGGTGGACACGCCCATGCAGGCGCACATCCGGAGCCTGAGCGCCGAGGACTTTCCCAATGTGGCCATGTTTCGGGAGATGAAGGAGTCGGGACAGCTGACGACTCCGGAAGAAGCGGGGCGGTTTTTGGGGTGGTTGCTGGTGGAGACGGACGCCGAGTTCTTCAGCGCCCGGGAGTATGACATCCGGGAACCCGAACTGCGCGAGCTCTGGCTCTAGGCCCAAGAGCCGCTGCTGTCCTGGTTCAGGGCCTCCCAGATGGCCTGACACCAGCGCTCCCCTTCCTCCGGATCCTCAAGGGACGGGAGCACCTCGGTCTCCAGAAAGGCCTGCACGGCATCGCCTCCTGCCGTCAGCTCCAACTCCCGCGCCCGGGACAGCGCGGTGAGGAAATCAGGCGTGCTGGCCGTCACAGCGTCGTGCAGTTGCGGTGGCTGCCATCGCAGAAGGGCTTCTTGTTGGAGAGGCCACAGCGACACAACGCCACCGAGCCCTCGCGCTTCTCCTCGGTCCCATCTTCATGGACAACGGTTGCTCCACCCTTGATGAGTAACGGCCCCTTGGAGGCCACTTGAATCTTCAGTTCCTGTTCCATACCGACTTCTCCTCGGAAATTTGGGGTAACAATAATGGATAAATCAGGGGGAATCCCTGCCTACTAGGCTATTTCTGATCCATCAGTTTGCAAGCCCTTTGCTGGACAAATCTCGTTACAATTTCCTATATGCGAAATAATTGACAACGTATTGGTAAATTGAGACGATCTTAAGAAACAAATTTGAGGTCGTCATGGATACACGAACAGAACTCTCACAAGAAGAAGAAATGTCGTCAGATTGGTCCGAGCTCCCCGGAAAAAAGGGGGCCCCGCCAGAGGAGCTGGTCGAGAGCGACGAGTTGATCATGTCGGATCTGGAGGAGGTTGAAGAAGACGCTCCGGCATCGATTGACGAGGAAGAGTTAACGGACACCCGCCGTTCAACGATGGTCTATGACTATCCGAACGATGACCCCGTTCAGGTGTACCTGCGTGAGATGGGTCGGCACAAGTTGTTGACCCGGGAGCAGGAGTACGAAATTGCTCAGGAAATTGAGGAAGGCAGCCACGATTTGCTGTACGTCTTTGCTCAATCGGAGCTGGTGCTGGGGCACCTCGTGCAGCTCTCCCAACGCATCCGCAACGGCAAGGCCCGGGCGCTCGGGCTCATTGCCGGCATGGATGACAAGGAAAACCTGATTGAAGACGAAGAAACCGCCGCCGAGCTGCTGCTGGGGCACCTGGAGTCTGTTGAGGAACGGTATGAGATCCTCAAGGAGGCGCACCGGGGTCAGCAGCCGCAAGAGGTGCTGGAGCAGATCTATGAAGAGAACTATCAGGTGCTGAGCAAGATCTCCTTCAGCTCCCGGCAGTTTGATTCGATGTGCCAGCTCCTCATTGAGCACCGGCGCAAGATCTTCCAGACCCAGCAGCGAGTGGCACGGCTGACCCAACAGGTGGGGGTGCCCCTCGAGGAGCTGGAGAACCTGCTGGACCGGCATCAGCGGTTCCAGGTCCGGACTCAGCGGAAGATTGAGAAGCAGGTGGAGGAAATGACGAGCCTGCCCTTTACGCATGCCCGTCGACTGGCCGAGCGCATTCAGCTCTACAGCCGCCACATCGTCAGCCTCCTCAGCAAGACGGGCCGGACCCTGGAGAACTTCCAGGACCTCGTCAAGCGCATGGAAAGCGCCGAGCAGCGCGTCAAGCAAGCCAAGACGCGGCTCATCAACGCGAACCTGCGCCTGGTGGTCAGCATTGCCAAGAAGCACACCAACCGGGGCCTCCAGTTCCTGGACCTCATCCAGGAAGGCAACCTGGGGCTGATGCGGGCGGTGGACAAGTTTGAGTACCGTCGGGGCTACAAGTTCTCGACCTATGCCACGTGGTGGATCCGTCAGTCCATCACCCGCGCCATCATCGACCAGGCCCGGACCATCCGGATCCCGGTGCACATGATTGAGACCATCAACAAGCTCCACCACACGTCCCGGGCCCTGGTTCAGGAGTATGGACGAGAGCCCTCCATTGAAGAGCTCGAGGCGCACCTCAAGCAACCGCTCGACAAGATCCGCGACACGTTGCGGGTGGCGCGGGACCCGGTTTCGCTGGACATGCCCATTGGCGATGATGAAGACACCCACCTCCGGGACTTCATTGCCGACCAGAACGCGATGGATCCTGACGAAAAGGCGTCTCGCAAGAGCCTGGAGTCCATGCTCCGGGGCGTGCTGGACACGCTCGGCGAGCGGGAGTCTCGGGTGGTGAAGATGCGGTTTGGCATTGACGAACAAAAAGAGTACACGCTCGAGGAAATCGGGCTGCATTTTGATGTGACCCGTGAGCGCATCCGGCAGATTGAAGCGAAGGCGTTGCGACGCCTCCGTCATCCGTCTCGGAGCATTCCGCTGGAGCCGTTTCATGAGGTCTGAGTCCTGAGCATCCAACCCCCTCTCATGAACCTCCAAGCTCGCATTTCAACCCTTCAGCAGCACTTCCAACAGCACATCATCGGGCAGGCGAACCTCCAGGAACGCCTGCTCCTTGCCCTCCTTGCCGATGGGCACCTGCTGGTGGAAGGCGCCCCCGGACTGGCCAAAACCCGGGCCATCAAGACCCTCGGGGACCTCATTGAAGGGGACTTCCACCGCATCCAGTTTACCCCTGACCTGCTTCCGGCTGATGTCACCGGAACCGAGGTGTTTCGTCCTCAGGACGGCAGCTTCGCCTTCCAGCCGGGGCCCATCTTTCACAACCTGGTTCTGGCCGACGAAATCAACCGGGCGCCGGCAAAGGTGCAGTCCGCGTTGCTGGAGGCAATGGCGGAGCGTCAGGTGACGGTGGGGGGGAAGACGCGCCCGCTGCCCCGCCTCTTCCTGGTCATGGCCACCCAGAACCCGCTGGAGCAGGAAGGCACCTACCCGCTTCCGGAAGCTCAGCTGGACCGCTTCCTCATGCACGTGCTGGTGGAATTTCCCTCGCTTGAGGAGGAGCAGCTGATCCTCGCCCTCTCGCGTCGTGAGGCGCTCTCGGACACCGGCGCCGATGTCTCCAGCGCGTCCCCTCCGGAGGCCAGGTTGTCGCAGCAGGACCTCTTTGCCGCGCGGCAGGAGGCCCTGCAGGTTTACATGGCCTCCCCCCTGGAGCGGTACCTCGTGGAGCTGGTGGAAGCCACCCGGCATCCGGGACGTTACGGAGACGACCTGGCGGAGTGGATCGCCCTGGGCGTGAGCCCGCGTGCCACGATTGCCCTGGACCGCTGTGCCCGGGTCCGGGCCTGGCTGCGCGGCCGGGACTTTGTCTCTCCCGATGACCTTCAGGACCTGGCGCCTGATGTCCTCCGGCACCGACTGCTCCTCAGCTACGAAGCCGAGGCCGCTGGGGTGACCGCCCAGGATGTGGTGCTGCACCTGCTCAAGCGCGTTCCGTTACCCTGAGCCATGCCGGTTGCTTCCACGGATCTGCCCTCCGGAGTTGCCCTGCAGCCGGGAGAACTGCTGGCGCTCTCTGGAACCCCCAAACGCTTTCCTCCTCCCCGACGCCGGCACCCGGCCCGCTCCGGACCCTACCTCTCGAAAATCCGTGGCCGGGGCATGGAGTTCGATGAAGCCCGCCCCTATCAGCCCGGAGACGATGTCCGCAGCATCGACTGGCGGGTCACGGCCCGCAGCGGGAGGCTCCACACCAAGCTGTTTCATGAAGAGCTGGAACGTCCGGTGCTGGTCGTGGTGGATGGCGATGACAGCATGCGGTTTGGCACCCGGACGCGGCTGAAGTCCGTCCAGGCCTGCCGGTATGCCGCGCGTGTTGCCTGGAGTGCCCTCGCCCGGGGAGACCGGGTGGGAGCCGTGTTGGGCGGCCCCGATGGCCTGCTGGAGACCCGTCCACAGAGCCGGCGCCCCCACCTGCTCACGCTTTTGCAACGCATGGGCGATTGGCACAACCGCCTGCTGCAGGCTCCGGAATCCGCTCCCCGGACAACGGAGCATCCACTGCTGGAAGCCCTCCGCGTCACCCGACGGGTGGCGCCGACAGGGAGCCTGGTTTATGTGGTGAGCGACTGGAAGGCTGCCGATGACGCCGTTTTGCAGACCCTTGGCACGCTCAAGCGGCACCACGAGCTGAGGGCCATCCGCATCTACGATGGCCTTGAGGAGCAGCTTCCGCATTCCGGAACCTACCCCGTCTGGTCTTCTGGAACACGCTCCGAGGTGGTGTGGCTGGATTGCAGCCAGGTGGACCTCCGGGAGCAGCATCAGCGCCGAGCCACGGCAGAGCGGATGCAGCTGGAGGAGGCCATGCGGCACTCCGGAGTTCCGCTGCTGTCGGTCCGGACGGATGAAGACGTTCAACACCTGCCGCTGCACTGACTCATGCCTCCGGATCCACTTGCTCAACTTCGAGAGGTGCACCTGCCGCCGCCGGTCGCGTTCTGGCCTCCGGCTCCGGGATGGTGGATCCTTGCCGGGCTGGGGCTGCTGCTGGGGGGGCTGCTGCTCCGGAGTGCCTGGCGCTGGTGGAAACGCGGAGCCCCCCGCCGTGCGGCTCTCGCTGAGCTGAAGGCGCTCTCCACCCAGAACCTGAGCGCACAGGAACAGCTGCAGGCGACGTCTCAGCTGCTCCGGCGTTTGGCCCGCCTTCAGGGAGCAGGCGCCGAGGCCCTCTCCGGAGCGGCGTGGCTGCAGTACCTGGATCAGCAGAGCCGAGGGAACCTCTTCACGCAGGGCCCCGGAAAGCGCTTGGCGGAAGAACCGTATCAGCGCACAGTCGATGAGCCCGTTGGGCCTGTCGTTGACGCGGCTCGTGCCTGGATCAAGGCCTGGACGCCCCGGCCCCGGGCACCCAAAGAGTCGGGAACCACCGCCACCGGAGTGCTGCCGGCCACCGCCCGGACGCTTCCTCGTCCTGCAACGGAGGAGGCATGAGCTGGGGCGATTCCTTCAGCATGGCGTGGCCGTGGGTGGCCCTGCTGTGGCCACTTCCGTGGTTCGTCCGCCGGTTTCTGTCCGGAACCTCTGAGCCGATTCAGGCGATCTCGGTTCCGTTTGGGGTGGAGGCCTCCGGAGGCAGCCCCGGGGGGCGCTGGCGTCGCCTGCGGGCTGGTGGGGCGTGGCTGTGCTGGACGCTGCTGGTGTTTGCCGGAACCCACCCCCTGTGGGCCGGAGACCCTGTGGAGGTGCCGCGGTCCGGACGGAACCTGATGCTGGCCGTGGACCTCTCGGGCAGCATGAAGGAGCAGGACCTGCAGCTCAGTGGCCATCCGGCGACGCGCCTCGCAGTGGTGAAGTCGGTCCTCAATCCCTTCATCGGGCGCCGGCAGGGCGACCGCCTGGGGCTCATTCTCTTTGGCGATGAAGCCTACCTGCAGACGCCCCTGACCTTTGACCGCGCCACGGTTTCCCAGATGCTCCAGGAGGCCGTGATTGGGTTGGCCGGCGAGAGCACCGCCATTGGTTCGGCGATTGGCCTCGCCGTCCGGCACCTGCGGGACCTCCCGGAAGCACAGCGGGTGCTGATCCTGCTGACCGATGGACAGAACACCGCGGGTGAGCTTTCACCACAGGATGCCCTCAAGCTGGCGGTGGAGACGGGGGTCCGCATCCATGCCATTGGGGTGGGCGCCGATGAGATGCTGATCCGGACGCTGTTTGGCACCCGGAGGGTCAACCCTTCAGCCGAGCTGGATGAAGGCCTGCTGCGCTCCTTTGCCGAACAAACCGGCGGGCGCTACTTCCGGGCACGAGACACCCAGGAGCTGGAATCCATCTATGAAGAGCTGGATCGCATTGAGCCCGTGGAGCAGAGCAAGGAAACCTACCGCCCGATCACGCCGCTCTTTCCGTGGCCGCTGGGAGCTGCGGTGGTCCTCAGTCTGCTGATGGCCCTTGGGCCGCCGGGTGCCAAATTCTGGAGCCGAATCCGGCCTTCCGGAGGAGCCACATGAGCGAGTTTCACTTTTTGCGACCGGCGTGGCTGCTGGCGATTCCCGTGGCGTGGCTGCTGGCGTGGCTGCTCAGTCAACTCCGCCAGGCTTCTGGAGACTGGGGGAAGGTGATGGACAATCACCTGCTGACCTTTCTCAGTGGCACAACCGCGGTCCGCTCCACCCAAACCCAGCGCTGGGTCGCGTTTGGGCTGATGTGGACCCTGGCGCTGCTGGCACTGGCCGGACCCGCGTGGGAGCGTCTGGAGACGCCCGTGCTGCGGGCGGCTCAGGCTCGGGTCGTGGTGCTGGACCTGTCGTGGTCGATGCTCTCTCCGGATGTGAAGCCCAACCGTTTGGAGCGGACCCGGTTCAAGCTGCTGGACCTCCTCCAGCGCTTCAAGGAAGGGGACACGGCGCTGGTGGCCTACGCGGGCACGGCGGATGTGGTGGCGCCGCTGACTCCGGACACCAATACCATCGCCAACCTGGTTCCGGTGCTGGAACCAGGGCTGATGCCTGTCCCGGGAAGCCGTCCGGAGGCCGGGTTTGCCCTGGCGGCTCAGCTACTGGAGCGCCAGCAGGTGACGCAGGGGACCTTCTACTGGCTCACGGACGGCATCGACGCCGAGCAGGTCGCATCGGTTCAGCAGGCGCTGGGACCGCATCGCCTGGTGGTCCTGGCGGTAGGAACCGAATCGGGCGCTCCCATTCCGACCGGGCAGGGGGAGTTCATCCGAGATGCGCAGGGGAAGATTGTGGTGCCGCAGCTCAAGCTTGATCCGCTTCGGCAGGTGGCGCATCCCTCCGGAGGCGGAGTCGTGGTGGCACGAGTCGATGACCAGGACCTCGACCAGCTGATGCAGTGGGAGGCGCAGGCCTCCGGATTTTCTAGCGGACAAGACGAGCCGGTTGCCGAACGCTGGCGCGATGAGGGCATCTGGCTGGTCCTGGCTGCGCTTCCGGTTGCCGCGTGGCTCTTCCGGCGCGGGATGGTTTGGTGCTGGCTTGCCGGAATGCTGCTGCTGCCACCTCCGGCCCACGCCTTCAAGTGGCAGGACCTGTGGCAACGTCCGGATCAGCAGGGACAGGCCTTGCTGGATCAGGGGCTCTCTGACCAAGCGGCGGAAGTCTTTCAGAATCCGGAATGGCAAGGAGTCGCGAATTACCGGGCCGGGAACTTTGAGCAGGCCGCCCAGCAACTCGAAGGCGTGGAGACCCCCCGAGCACACTACAACCGCGGAAACGCTCTTGCCAAGTCCGGGAAGCTGGAGGCCGCCCGGGAGGCGTACGACCAGGCCCTGGCGCTGAATCCGGAGGACGAAGATGCCCGCTTCAACCGGGACCTCGTTCAGAAGCTCCTGGATCAGCAAAACCAGCAGCAGCAAAACCAGTCCGGATCGTCGTCTCAGCCCAACCAGCAACAGAGCTCCGAGTCGCAACAGGGCCAGCAAGGCCAACCGCAGAACTCCGGACCGCAATCACCGCAACAGGGCCAGCCGCAGCAACAAGGCCAACCGCAAAACGACTCAGCTTCTTCCCAAGGCGGTGCCCAGAGTCCGGATGCTTCCGGCCCGCCGTCACCGGGTCAACCGTCACCGGAGACTTCCGGCTCTCGCTCAGAAAAGACCGACTCCCCAAAGGATCAAACGCCAGAAGCGTCATCGGTGACACCCTCGGAGAAGCCGGAGGCCGGGCAAGACGCTCCGGATCAGCAGGTGGCTGTGCCCCGTCCGGGAGACGAGCTGACCCCTCAGCAGCAGCAGCTGGAGCAGGCGCTCCGGCAGGTTCCGAATGACCCCGGACGGCTGCTGCGCAACAAGTTTCGCCTCCGGCAGCAGGAGCGGGGGCGTCCTGACCTTAACCCTGATCAACCTTTTTGGTGATGCGTCGTTTATTGCTTCTTTTGGCCCTGCTGGTTCCGTTAGTGGGGCAGGCCAAGGTGACCGCGTGGGTGAGCCACAATCCGGTTTCGTTGGGAGAAACGTTTCAGCTCTTTGTGGAGGCCGAGGGGCTTCCGGATGATGCCGAGCCGGATGTTTCGCAGCTGGGGCCGTTTGAGGTGCTCTCTCAAAGCGTCCAGAGCAACACCACGATTGTCAACACCAGCGTCCAGCAGAGCCGCCGCTGGACGTTTACGCTGCTGCCGAAGCAGGCCGGGAAGATGGCCCTGCCGCCGATTCAGGTGGGACCAGAGGCGTCGTCAGCGATTTCGCTGGAGGTCCGGAGGCAGCCTGCGGCGACCAGGGACGCGGACCCGGTGGTGTGGCTGGAGGGGGAGCTTTCCAAGGAAGAGGTCTATCCGGGAGAGGAGGTGGACTACGTCGTCCGCATCTTCCGGACGGTGGATGCGAGCAACGAAAGCCTGTCGTCGTTTGATCCGCCCAATGCCGACCTGGAGCGGTACGATCAGCAGACCCGGGTGCAGGTGGTGAACGGGCGGCGGGTGAAGGTGACGGAGCTGCGGTATGCGATCTTTCCGCAGAAGCCCGGCACGCTGGAGATTCCGGAGCTGCGCTACCAGGGAGACATTCCAGACGGACGGCAGCGGGATCCGTTTGATCCGTTTCAGCTCATGCGCCGAGGGGGCAAGCGGATCTTCCGGCAACTGGAGGCCCAGCAGGTGACGGTTTGGGAGCGGCCTCCGGAGGTGAAGGGGTGGTGGCTTCCGGCGCGAGATCTGAAGATCACCTCCAGCTGGGCTCCGGATCCACCGACCTTTCGAGTGGGAGAGCCGGCGACCTGGACCCTGCAGCTTCAGGCGCTGGGTGTGCGGCCTGGGCAGCTTCCGGAGCTGAAGCCGGTGCTGCCGGACGGACTCAAGAGCTACCCGGAGCAGCCGCAGCTTGATACCTTCCGGGAGCCCGAGGGTGTGAAGGCCTACCGAACGCAGGCGATGGCGCTCATTCCCTCGAAGCCGGGGACCTTGACCATTCCGGAGCAGCGAGTGGCGTGGTGGGACGTGCAGA
Source organism: Deltaproteobacteria bacterium (assembly GCA_038150265.1). Classification (GTDB taxonomy): domain Bacteria; phylum SAR324; class SAR324; order SAR324; family NAC60-12; genus JAYPUA01. Next base: position 14,032 of record JAYOTF010000043.1, read on the forward strand.
CGCATCAGCTTCGGGAAACCGTGGTGCCCGCCCAGACCGTGACCGTCTTGCCTGCCGCTGAAGGCGAGGCGCCTCCTCCACCTGTGGCAGCACCGGCTCCTCTGGAACCGCAAGCCGCGTTGCAGCCCGGACCGCCAGCGCTGGGGACGTCTCAGGACCTGACGCTGTGGCAGTGGGCAACTGGTGGGCTGGCTCTGGGCTGGGCGCTGACCCTGTTGGCGTGGTGGGGCACCCGCCGAGGACCCCGGACGGCTGAGCATGAGGCCGAGACCCAGGAGGTCCTGTCGCAGCAAGCGGCGTGGCGACGTCTTCGAGACGCCGGTGAGCACCCGCAACCCTTCCGGGCGGCGTTGCGAGAATGGATTGCTGTGCGCTGGCCGGAGGAGCCGGCGACCCTCGAAACTCTGGAGCGGCACTGCCCGGAAGCTCGGGAGGCCTTGCAGGCACTGGAGGCAGCGTGCTATGCGCTCCAGTCCGGAGGCTGGAACCGCACGTCGCTGATGGTTCAGCTCAAACGACTGGAGACCGCCCGGACCCAATCGCCGGAAGAGCCGGCGCTTCCGGGGCTCTATTCTTGATGTGGGCGCCCGTTGTTTTTTCCGGAGCGGCGAAATCGTGCACTTGATTTCGTCTCAGGACCTCCTAGGATTGAGGGTTTGATTTTCCGGCGCCTGCGGGACGCCTTTGTTCATTTGAGTGCGAAAGGATGACTTTGAAGAAGCGATGGGGCATCGGGATGGTGATGCTGTTGGGGAGCGTGTTGCCACTGACGGTGCAGGCGGAGTTGCGGTCCATGGTCATTGGAACTGGAGGGGTGACCGGGGTGTACTTTCCAGCGGGAGGCGCGATCTGCCGGTTGATCAACGAGGCTCAGACGTCACTCAATCTGCGTTGCCTGGTTGAGAGCACCAGCGGCTCGGTGGAGAACCTGGAGGCCCTGCGTTCCGGAGACCGGGAATTTGGGGTGGTGCAGTCCGACTGGCTCTATCACGCGTATCGCGGAACCAGCAAGTTTGCCGACGTCGGCGCACATCCGGAGCTGCGGGCAGTGCTGCAGCTGCATGCCGAGCCCCTGACGCTGGTGGCGCGCGCTGATGCCGACATTGAGGAGGTTGAGGATTTGGCTGGAAACCGCGTGAGCCTCGGGGAGTTGGGCTCGGGACAGCGCGGCCTGATGGAGACGCTGATGCGAGGCCTGGGCTGGTCGCAGTCCACGTTTGCTCAGGTGAGCGAGCTTCCGCCTCGGGAGCAGGTCCAGGCGCTCTGTGAGGGGCAGGTGGATGCTGCTGCGTTTGCCACAGGGCATCCGAATGGTTTGCTGAAGGAGGTGACGACGCGCTGCGATAGCGTGTTGGTGCAGGTGACGGGTCCAGTGGTGGACCGCTTTGTGGAGGACTTCCCGTTTTACCGGAAGACGACCCTTCCGGAAGGAATGTACCGCGGCACCTCGCGTCCGATTGAGACGTTTGGGGTGGGGGCCCTGCTGGTGACCACGACGCAGGTTCCGGAGGACGTGGTGTATGGGGTCACTCAGACGGTGCTGAAGCAACTGGCGGACCTCCAGCAAATGCACCCCGCCTTTTCCCAACTCCGTCCTGAAGAGATGGCGGACGCTGGACGCGTGGTGCCGATCCATGCGGGGGCCGAACGGTCCCTCAAGGAGGCGGGTTTATGACGCGCCTGACTCACCCCTACTGAAGGAGACCCCATGCGTTCCGGAACCTCAGTCCCGCACACGGAAACCTGGTCGGCTCCTCAGGTAGGAGCCGGCTACGCGGTACTGGCGTACGGAGCATGGGGACTGCTTCCCATCTACTGGAAGCTCTTCCCCAACATCCCTGCAGCAGAAGTGGTGGCGCACCGCATGCTGTGGTCCCTCTTTTTTGTGGTGGGACTGATTGCCTTTCAGCGTCGCCTTCCGGAGCTGAAGACCTACCTGCTGCAGTTTCGGCAACTTGCGGTGCTGCTGCTGACCGCGTTTTTGCTTTCGGCAAACTGGGGCGTCTACGTCTATGGCGTCAACAGCGGCAACGTGGTGCAGACGAGCCTGGGGTACTTCATCAATCCGCTCATCAATGTGCTGCTCGGGTTCCTGTTTTTGCGGGAACGCTTCAACCGGTGGCAGTCGCTGGCCGTGGGGCTGGCGGCGGTGGGGGTGGCAAACTTTGTCTGGAGCGTGGGGGAGTGGCCGTGGATTGCGCTCAGCCTCGGGGTGACGTTTGCGCTGTATGGCCTGCTCCGGAAGCTCGCTCCGGCGCCGCCGCTCATCGGGTTGGCCATTGAGACGCTGCTGCTCGCTCCGGTGGCCGCCGCGCTGATCGTCTGGTGGGACGTCGAAGGGACCGGCGCTTTCGGGACGAACGGAGGCCAGGACCTGCTGCTGCTTTCTGCAGGCGTGATGACGTCGCTGCCGCTGCTGTGGTTTGCAAACGCGGGAAAACGCCTGCGCCTCTCGACCCTTGGGCTCTTTCAGTACATTGCGCCGACCCTTCAGTTTTCCCTCGGCGTCTTCCTTTACGGCGAGCCCTTTACCTCGGCGCATGCCGTGACGTTTGCCTGCATCTGGGTGGCGTTGGTGATCTACACCAGCAACACCGTCTGGAGCAACCGCAAGGCTCGGCAGCTGACCCAGCCGAGCTGATGTTTCGCGCGGAGGGGCTGTTCCGCGCGGAGGTTGTTTGGCTCCCTGCCCCCTGCGGCCTTTCCTCTCCTTCTGCCCCGGGCTCCCCTTCTGCTTTTTCTCCTTTCCGGGAACCCGAGCGCGGGGCGTCTGCTCACAAAATAGAGGTGTTTCCGTTCGGTTTTCGGGGTTGGTGAAAAAGGACGTAATTGTGTTTTTACTTGTGTTTTTAGTTTTAGGTTAGGATGATTCTTTGATTTGCAGGTTTGCTGCTTTAACAGCGGATTTTCGCCATTCTTTTGAAAACCGCTTTTTTTATGATGGGGCCAAGCGAGGCTCCAGACGCTGGAGAGGGTCGTGAGTCGAGAAGAAAACGCGGAACGCATCAAGGAGGAGCTTCGGGCAACCCTGGCCAAGAACATTGTGTCGGCTCGCAAGGCCAAGGCCAAGGTGCTGGGACGGCACTACACGCAGGAACAGCTGGCTGACGACTCCGGGATCTCGACCACCGCGATTGCCCAGATTGAGCGAGGAGAGGTGGACCCGCGGCTTTCGACCATTGCGGGAATTGCGCATGCGTTGGGAGTGAATCCGGTGTTCCTGCTGTTTGGAAAGCAGGAGATTGAGCTGCTGCACCAGATGATTCTGGAGCTGGACGAGACCTCCCTCAGCGAGCTGTCGGTCCGGCTGTTCAGTGACAGCGTCAAGGAGATTGAGAAGCTGGCAAACTCGAGCCTGCCGAAGCACCAGGTGAAGGCCTCGCAGATGAGCGCCGGAGCCGTGGCCCTGAAGATCAACCAGCGCATTGCTCAAAATGCCCTGGAAGCTGTGGAAGCCAGCCAGCACCTGACGGAGTCGGCGATGAGCGCCATGGACGAATCGGTCAAGATTGGCGTGGGCACCAGCGTGGGCATTGGGGCCGCGGTGGCGGGCATCATGGGCGCCACGATTGGCGCCTTCATGGGCATGGCCAACAACGAAATGTCCGACATGCTTTCCGGCAAAAACCCGTCTGATTCCTCTTCCTCCAAGTAAGTCTCCCCAGCCAGCCTCCGGAGGCGCCAGGCGCCTCTTTCGCTCCGGACCTCCGGAGCCCCCTGCCTCTCTTCATTTCGTTCTGTTCCACTTGCTGCGTTCACTCCCCGGGCTTCTCGATGGGGGCCACATGGGGGAATTCGCTTGAATGTGAATAGGCGTCTGAGACAATGTTTCTTTTGTCCGCCAAAGTCACAAAACCCAAAGAAGTATGACCGAATCATCGAATGCTCATCACCGACTCATCATCCTCGGGTCGGGACCTTCAGGACTGACTGCTGCCATTTATGCGGCCCGTGCCAACCTGAGTCCAGTGCTGGTCTCCGGGAACGAGCCGGGTGGCCAGTTGATGATCACCACTGAGGTGGAGAACTACCCAGGGTTTCCTGATGGGGTGCAGGGGCCGGAGATGATGGACTTCTTCCGCAAGCAGGCGGAGCGTTTCGAGACCCAGTTTTTCAGCGGAGATGTGGTCCGGGCGGACCTCTCCCAACGCCCGTTTCAGCTGGAGCTGGCAGAGGGGAACACGCTCACCTGCGAGGCGCTGATCATTTCCACGGGAGCCTCGGCGCGCTGGCTGGGACTGGAGTCGGAGAAGGAGTACAACGGCCGCGGCGTTTCCGCGTGTGCGACCTGTGACGGGTTCTTCTTCCGGAATCAGGATGTGGCGGTAGTGGGAGGAGGAGACACGGCTTTGGAAGAAGCCCTCTACCTGGCCAACCTCTGCAAAAGCGTCACGCTGATTCACCGACGGGACGAGCTCCGGGCCAGCAAGATCATGCAGGAACGTGCTGAGCGTCACGAGCGCATCACCCTTCAGTGGAACACGGTGGTGGACGAGGTGCTTGGAGACGGGAATGGCATGACCGGCCTGCGTCTGCGCGACACCCAGACGGGTGCCCTCAGTGAACGCGCATTTTCCGGGATGTTTGTGGCCATTGGTCACACCCCCAATACGAAGCTCTTTCAGGGCCAGCTCGAAATGGATGCCAACGGCTACCTTACGGTTCGACCCGGCTCAACCTACACGTCTGTCCCCGGAGTGTTTGCTGCCGGAGACGTGGCCGACCCCATCTACCGCCAAGCCGTAACCGCGGCTGGCACGGGGTGCATGGCTGCCATTGACGCGGAACGCTGGCTTGCGGAGCATGAATCAATCTGAAGACCGCAATACAACCGTTTCATCATGTTAGAACGTTTCAACACCCTCATTCTTCTTCTGCAATCGCTCACGATTTTGGGGCTGAGTTACCTGCTCTGGAGCACGGAAGCGGCCTCCGCGTCGCTGCTGCTGCTTGGGCTCGCTGGGCTGATTGCGCTTGCCGGGATTGCTGCTGCAGCAAAATCCAGCGTCTCTGCCTCCGAAGGGGCGGTCCAGGGCTCTGGACAGCGTCGGCAGGGACTGGTCAAGTGGTTCAACCCGAGCAAGGGGTTTGGCTTCATTGAGCAGGACTCTGGAGACGACCTCTTTGTGCATCAGTCGGAAATTCAGCAGGCCGGCTTCCGGTACCTCAACAAGGGGGACCGGGTGGAGTTTGAAATTGGCACCGGAAAAAAAGGTCCGGTGGCCCTCCACGTCATCCGTCTGGAAGCCGCCCCAGATCCGTACATTGAAGAACGCCCAGAGTCGATCTCTCGGGCCTCTTAACCCTTTTGGACTGCATTCATGAGCCAAGGTAAAATCGTCCTCGCTTACTCTGGAGGGTTGGACACCTCTGTTATTGTGCACTGGCTGGCTTCCAAGGGCTGGGAAGTGGTGGCCCTCTGCCTCGACCTGGGACAGAAGGTCGAGGACCTGGAAGAGATCCGTCAGAAGGGGCTCAAGGCCGGCGCCAGCAAAGTGGTGCTGGAGAACGTTGAGGAAGAGTTTGTCACCGACTACGTTTTCCCGTCCATCCAGTGGAATGCCCTCTACGAAGGCACCTACCTGCTGGGCACCTCCCTGGCTCGTCCGCTGATTGCGAAGAAGCAGATCGAGTGGGCTCGTCAGGAAGGCGCGATTGCGGTCAGCCACGGCGCAACGGGCAAGGGAAACGACCAGGTCCGCTTTGAGCTGGGCTACCTGGCGCTGGAGCCCGACATTCAGATTCTGGCCCCCTGGAAGATCGAGGAGTTCTATGAGCAGTATCCCGGACGCTCGGAGCTGATCGCGTACGCCGAGCAGCACGGCATCCCGGTAAAGGCGACCAAGTCGCAGCCCTGGAGCTCGGATGAGAACCTGATGCACATCAGCTTTGAGTCCGGCATGCTCGAGGACCCGTGGCAGGAGCCGCTGGAGGAGATGTTTGAGCTGTCTCAGTCTCCGCAGGAGGCGCCGGAGCAGCCCCAGACGGTCCTGATTGATTTTGAGGACGGCGTTCCGGTGGCGATTGATGGCGAGCGCCTGAGTCCGGCTCAACTGCTGACGCGCCTCAACGAGTACGGCGGCAAGCACGGCGTGGGACGCGTGGACATGGTGGAATCCCGGTTTGTGGGGATGAAGTCTCGAGGCGTGTATGAGACGCCGGGGGGAACGATCCTGCACCTTGCGCATCGCGCGATGGAGTCGATCACCATGGACCGTGGGGTGATCAATTTGAAGGACTCGCTGATGCCACGTTTTGCGCAGCTGGCGTACAATGGCTTCTGGTTCAGTCCGGAGATGGAAGTGCTGCTGGACATGGTCCGCAAGACGCAGGAGCGGGTGACGGGCACCGTCCGCCTGAATCTGTACCGGGGCAACTGCATCGTGACGGGACGCAAATCGCCTTACAGCTTATATGACGAGGACATTGCGACCATGGAAGCGGATCAAGGGAAGTATGATCCGCGCGATGCCAATGGCTTCATTCGGCTTCATGCCTTGCCGCTCCGCATTCAAGCTCGATTGCGCCAGCGCTGACTCTCCGCCGCGTCGTTCCCCCGACGCGGCACCACTTGCTGATTCAGGGAGACTCCCCCATGAATTCACGAAACATCTTCCCCATCCTTTCCCTGATTCTCCTCATCACGACTCTGGCGTTTGCGTTCCTGGATTTTTTTGGGCAACCCGACCCCTTGCAGACGCGAACGGGCGCTCCCGCTCCTTCCGGAAGCGCGGAGCCGGCTCCGACCCCTGCTGCTTCTGGAGCAGGTGATGCGGCGCGGGTCAAGGAGCTGGAAAATGAGCAGAAGGAGCTGAAGCTGCTGGTGGAGCGGATGTCCGCGGAACTCAAGGTGGCGCAGGATTCCAAGAGCATTCTGGATCAGCTGCTGCTCGGGCGGCAGGTGCTCCGAGACTTTGAGAAGCGCTTCCTCAGCCACCCCTTCTTTCAGAAGCAGGGGGGCTTCCTGAGCTACTTCCGGAAGCAAACCCAGACCTACCTGTCTCAGCAGGAAATCTCGATCCGGGCGCCAGGCGTCAGTGAGGGGGACCTGAAGGCCTTCCGGAGTGACCTGACCGCGTGGACGATTGGACGCAGCGATGCCGAGATTCAGGGGGTGGCGCGCTACACGGCGTTCTTCTTTGCGGAGTCGCTGTATGCGATCCCCATGAACCTGCTGGCATCCCGGTTGGTTCCGGAGCTTGAGGCGGTGGACTTCAACACGCAGGTGCTGGTTCAGAACGTCAAGACCGTGGCGATCCGTGATGCCAATGGCGAGCTGGGGGAGAAGGGGCAGGTGGAGCTGGAGCAGTACAACCTGGCCCAGCAGTTCTTCTTCCGCCGGGGTCCCAAGATTACCGGACGGGTGGTGCTGTTCCTGAAATCTTACCTTTCCTACAGTGACCTCTGATGACGGTTCGGTTCGAACGCGAAATCCTCCCCCTTCATGAATCCGCCAGTGGCGTCCGCTTTGAGGTGGACGTGTGGCGCTACGAGCACCCCCAGGCCACTCAGACGCTGTACCTGCAGGCTGGGGTGCATGGCGTGGAGCTGACCGGCGTTCCGGTGCTGTACGAGTTCATGCAACAGGTCGAGGCGGAGCAGCTGCCGTTTTCCTTCATCTGTGTGCCCCTGGCAAATCCGATGGGGCTCGACAGCCAAATCATGGGACAGCAGGTGGGGTACAACAACCTCCACACGAATCAGCAGAACTGCTGGAACTGGAACCGGGTGGGGAACCTCCGGAATGAGGGGAGCATCGAAGGGCGCTGGATCAAGACGCTACTGGACCTCGCGGAGCCGGCTTCGACGGTGCTGGACTTCCACACCGCTGGACTGGAGAACGCGCCCCATGTTTATGCGCAGGTGAGTCAGGTGGCTCATGCCGAAACGCTGGGCTTTCCGCATGTGCTGGCGTGGGAAACGCCGTCGGACAGCTTCAGCGACTCCTGCTTCAAGCGCGGCCAGGTGGCCCTGACCTTTGAGCTATCCGAGAGCCGAACGGTTCCGGAAGCCGGAGTGGAGCGTGGGTTGCGGGCGCTCCGGATCTTTTTGGGACTGGAGGAACCCGCTGAGCCGGGGACGGTTTGGGCGATCAAGGAGCGGTTGCTGAAGTGGTATGCTCCGGAATCCGGAGTCTTGCAGTGGAAGGTGAGCGCCGGAGAGTCCGTGCAGGTGGGACAGCCACTGGCGCGGCTGTATCGTCGGGAGGGCGTGCAGGAGCTGTTGAGCCCCATTGAGGGCGTGCTCTTGCTGAAGAATCCGATTCATGCGCCGCATCAGCATCAGGAACTGGCTAAGTTTCTGAAAGCGTAGCGGATTTAGCGCCATGCTCGTCTCGAAGAATCAGATCTGGGATCAGCGCCGTTCGTTTTTTATTGCTGTTCCCCAGACGAGTGTTTACAATTAGGACCAAAACGGTCCGGTATAGGCAATTCAATGGCCGAGTGGGAAAAACGCTTTCCAGAAAATGTCCCGGGACGCTACTACGTCGATAGTGAGTGCATTGAATGTGGGCTCTGCGCCGAGATTGCGCCTGCTAACTTTTCAACGAATGTGGAGCTGGGGTACGATTATGTTTCGCAGCAGCCCCGGAACGCTGACGAAGAGCAGCGTTGTTGGGACGCCCTGGAGTCTTGCCCGGTTGAAGCCATTGGTCAAGACGGTGTGGCGGCACTCGACCCAATGCCTCTTGTGACCCGAACCGTCTCATCCACCCATCCGATTCCTTAAGGAGCTTTCCATGAAATTCAAAGTTGTCTCCTCCGACGCTGGCGTTGAGGCCGGCTCCGGACCTGCCAATGAGCGCATTCAGCAGATGCTTTCCCAAAGCCCCGTGTTCCTCTTCATGAAGGGAACTCCGGAGGCGCCGCAGTGTGGTTTTTCCTATCGTGTGGTGGAGGTGCTGAACGCGTGGAAGGTCCCGTTTTCGTCCTTCAATGTGCTCAGTGACGAGAGCATCCGAAACGGGGTGAAGGAGTTTGCGAACTGGCCGACGATTCCGCAGCTGTACGTCAACCAGGAGTTTGTGGGCGGGTGCGACATCGTGGAAGAGATGTCCGGGAATGGGGAGCTGGGCGAGCTGTTCCAGGAGGCGTATCCGGACCAGAGCTTTGAGGCGCCACCGCCTCCGGCTCAGGTTCAGAACATTCATCCGGAAGATGCAGCGAAGATGCTGGAAAACGATCCGGAGCTGTTCCTGCTGGACGTCCGTCCGGAAAACGAGCGGCAGCTGGCAGCTGTGGGTCGATCAAGGATGATTGATCAGGCCCTGGCCGAGGAAATCATCAACACGTGGGATCCGGAGCGTCCGCTGGTGTTCATTTGCCACATTGGGCAACGGAGCCTGCAGGCTGCCGAGTTCTTCACGCAGAAGGGCTTCCGGCAGGTGTACAACGTCACAGGGGGAGTGGACGCCTGGTCCTTGACCGTGGATTCCTCCCTGCCTCGCTACTGAAGGAGGACGGCATGAGTGAAGTGACTTTGCCGCAGGTGGAGTTGACGCCACGCGCCGCCACCGTGTTCCGAGAAGCGTGTCAGGCGGAAGGCAAACCGCTGGAGCAGTCCTTCTTGCGCATCGGCGCCAAGCCCGGAGGCTGTTCAGGTTGGAAGTATGAGCTGGAGTGGAATGGTCCGGATGACCTGGGAGAGGAGGATGTGGTCGTCACCAGCGAAGGAGTGCAGGTGGCCGTGGAGCGGGAGTGCCTAATGGAGGTGCTGGGCCCGGTTCGCATTGACTTCTCCGACAAGAACCTGGTGGAGCAGGGCTTTGTCTTTGAGCAACTGATCAGTGGGCACCAGTGTGGATGCGGCGAGTCCTTTACGCCGGTTCGTGAACTTCGGCAGGCGGTCTGATGGGGATGGCTCTTGAGTACCTGGCAGGAGTGCTGTGTTTTGGCCTCTTTCTGTACAAGTGGGTCATCATTGCAGCGGTCCTGCTGACGTGGGTCAGCGCGGATCCGTTCAATCCGATGGTCCGGTTCATTGCCCGGGCGACACGTCCGCTGTGGGTCTGGTGTGAAACGTGGCTACCCGTGGGGTTGGCGCACCTGAGCGCCTATGCGTCGTTGCTGGTGGTGGTGTTTGCGCAGGCCTTGCTTCCGGCGACCCTGAAGTCCGTTGGGCTTCTTGCTGAGGGGCAAGCCGGCTCGTCTCAGTTCCTGACGCAGATGGGCGGGCACGTGTTGCAAAGCTCCGGCGTTGTTCTGCAGAGCCTGCTGTTCTTCCTGATGCTGATCATGGTGGTCTGGTTCTTCCTGACCCTGGTCAACCCAGCGCTGAACAATCCGTTTGTCCGGGTGATTCACGTCCTGGCGGATCCGATGATCACGCCGATTCAGCGCTACCTTCCCCGAGCACGTGTTGACCTCTCCCCGCTGGTTGCGCTGCTGCTCTTCTTCCTGGCCAACCGGTTTGTCGTTGCTCCCTTGGCAACCTTCGGCAATGGCCTTTCCTTCCCCATCTCCCTCTGTGTGTACTGAAAGATGCTGTTGTTGAGTTTCCACGTGGTTGCCATTGGGACCCTCGTGGGCATTGTCTGGACCCTCGCTTACTCCTCTGGAAAAAAAGACGGCTTCGCCCAAGCTGAAAAGGAACACGCCCTCCTGAATGAGGAGCCGGCTCAGCAGTAAGCGCTAAGGCGTTGGCTTCCGGAAGGCCCGGACTTTGGGGTTTTCCAGCTGTTGCAGGCGTTCAAACAGGGCATGGGAAACTTCTTCCAGCAACTCGCCCTTGACATCCGAATCCAGGGTCCAGCTGGCTTCCGGAAGGGACCAGCGGATCTCCCAGCCCTGGTGACGAAACAGCAGCATCCGGTGGGACTGATCTTCGGGGCCGCTGGCCCAGACAGTGCTCTCCTGCTGACGGACCTCCAGTCGCGACACCCCAGCCAGGTCTCCCCAGTACCGGATGCTCCGGAAGACCGCTTCTTGATGGGGATCCTTTGCCAAGAACTCTTCCATCTGTTGCCCTAACGCCAGCATCAGGCTCCGGCGCTTGCGGTGGTCGGACTGTCCCCGCAGGGTGCTCACGGGCCTCCGGATCACATCGTATTCCAGCGTGTAGAGGAGGAGCCACGCGAGGGTGAGGCCTCCCAAGTAAGCGAAGCCTCGCGTGTTGGGCCACTGAAACGCCACCACACCCAGGACGCCAAACACTCCGGA
>JAYOTF010000044.1:0-22722 GCA_038150265.1 Deltaproteobacteria bacterium
GCCACATGAAAACAAGATCCACTCATTCAACTCACAAGGAGATCGAATCTCATGACCTCCTTATCCCTGAAGACCCTTCCTCACCTTCCGGAAGCCGTCCAGCGCCCGCGCTACCAGCGGTCTCAGCTTTCGCCAGGAATTCTTCACATTGGCATCGGGAACTTTCACCGCGCCCATCAGGTCCGTTACCTGGAGGACCTGTTCGAGCAGGGGAAAGCTCTGGATTGGGGCCTCATCGGAGCCGGCGTCCGGCCGGCCGATCAGCGCATGCGAGACGCTCTGGAGCCGCAGGACTGGCTGAGCACGGTGGTGGAGTTGGAGCCGGGCGCCCATACCGCTCGTGTGAGTGGCGCGATGCTCGACTTCCTTCCAGTAACGAGCCACCACGAACCGCTGCTGCAGGCGCTCACCCGTCCGGAGGTTCGGATTGTCTCCTTGACCATCACCGAAGGAGGCTACTGCATCAACCCGGCAACCGGTCAGTTTGATCCGGAGCATCCGGAAATCCAGGCGGATGCGCAGCACCCAGACGCCCCGGTGAGCGTCTTTGGCATCCTCCTCCGCAGCCTCCGGATGCGACAGGAACAGGGGGTGCCACCGTTTACGGTTCTGTCGTGCGACAACCTGCCCGGAAACGGTGGCGTTACCCGTAACGCAGTTGTTGGCCTTGCTCAACTGCAAAACCCAGCCTGGGCCCGCTGGATCAGCGAGACCGTCGCTTTCCCCAACGGCATGGTCGATCGCATCACCCCCGTCACTGGTGACAAAGAACGGCGTTCCCTGGCCGAATCGTTTGGGGTGGAAGACCGCTGGCCCGTCTTCTGTGAGCCCTTCCGGCAGTGGGTGCTGGAGGATCACTTCCCAGCCGGACGGCCACCGCTGGAAGAAGTCGGGGTCACCTTCACCGACCAGGTCGCAGCCTTTGAGCACATGAAGATCCGGATCCTCAATGGCGGACATGCGGCGCTGGCGTATCCGGCGGCGCTGCTGGATCTCACCTACGTTCATGACGCCATGGCGCACCCGCTCCTGCAGGCCTTCTTGAGGAAGCTGGAGCAGGAGGAGATCATCCCGATTGTGCCGCCGGTTCCGGACACCGACCTCAAGGCCTACTACGAGTTGATTGAGCAGCGCTTCCTCAATCCGGAAATTGGCGACACCATTCCCCGGCTGTGTCAGGATGGCTCAAATCGGCAGCCCAAGTTCATCCTCCCGTCCACACGCGACCGGGTCCGTCAGGGGTTACCGGCTCCGGGGCTCGCTCTGGTGAGTGCCTTGTGGTGCCGCTACTGTGCGGGGTTCTCGGATTCCGGAACCTCCTACGAAGTGGATGACCCCCAGGCCCAACGCCTTCAGGTCGCCGCAGAAGCAGCCCGGGCGCAGCCACAGGCCTTTCTCGAGCTTCGGGACCTCTTCGGAGAATTAGCCGACGTGCCCTCGTTTCAGGCAGACTTTGCCAGGGCCCTCAACCACCTCTGGAGCTACGGGACGGCTTCTGCGCTGCAGGCCTACCTCTGACCAGCGAATGGCGGCGCAGCACCAGCACGCCGCTGGCCATGATGATCAATGAGCCCCACACGGTGTTGAGGGACGGGACCTCTCCGAGGATCAGGTAGCCATTGAAGGCGCCAAACACCACAATCGAGTACCGGACGGTGGAAGTCACGGAGAGCGGTGCCCACCGAACCGTCAGCACCGACATCAGGTACCCCACCGCCACCATGCCCGCCGACCCAAACAGAGGCCACAGCGGCCCCTGAAGGGTGGTCACGCCTGAAGCCAGAGCCATGGCTCCGGCCGCAGCGGTCACCAGCGCAGACGTCATCAGCACCACTTCCATTCCGGAATACCCACCTGGCATCTGCTTGGTCACCAACTCGCGGGTGACCAGCAGCATCGTGGCCACCAGCGGAAACCCATAGGTCAGCTGCAGGCCCAGTTCATCGGGCCAAATGACCAGCAGCACTCCAGCAAAACCGCACGTCACCGCTCCCCAGGTCCGGAGGTCCACGCGTTCCTTGAGAAAAAAGGCTCCGGCGGCCGTGATCATCAGAGGCGCCGAGAGCATGATCGTGTACACATCCGAAAGCGGCAGCAGCAGCACCGAGGCAAAGAAGAAGCTCGTCAGCGCCACCTCAATCAGTCCCCGGCCATGCAAGAGGTTCAGGGGCCAGAAGTGCTGGGGCCGTCCCTCCTTGCGGGCCAGCAGCCACCCCAACGCAAAGGCGCACACCATCAGCCCCCGTAAAAACAGCACCCAGAAGATGCTGTCGGCCTGCGGTTGCTGCGACACTAGCCACTTGACCAGCGCATCATTGACCGAAAAGCAAAACTGCCCCAGCAGCATCGCCAGGATGCCAGGCAGGTACGAGGGAGGCGCTTCAGCAGCAGACGTCATGGGGTCGATCACACGGAGAAAAAAGGAACACGCGGCTCCCGGACGCTTCCTTTTTTTCACCGAAACGGCTATCAAGGAACGCATGGAAATTGCGATTCCTCTGAAGTAGCGACTCCCCGGAAGAAGCGCAAGTTGAACTCCCTCCGGCGCTCAGACCAGCGAGTTCCGGGTCGGGAGTCTCAATTTCCAGAACCTGGAACTCGCCTTGCAGAGTTCCGGGAAAGGCGATACAGTTTCGAGCTTTCACCGCCCCCCCTTTTTGACAAACCGAGGCTTTCATGGATCAGCAATTTACTCCGTCTTCCGAGGAAGAAGAATCGTCGTCTGTCGACACCCGCTCTTCTGTCACCCTTCCGGACTTCACTCAAGCGGCGCCGCTGGCGGCTCCGGAGGCGGTTCGGCTTGATGCGATTCTTCCGGCGGAACCTCTGTTGCTGATGGGCGCAGGCCCGGTCCCGATTTCGCAAGCGGTTGCCCGGGCCAACGGCGTGGTCATCAACCACCTTGGCGAGACCATGGACACCGTCATCCGCAACCTCAAGCAGATGACGCGCTACGCCTTTCAGACCGCGTCTGACAAAATCTTCGGTGTCTCCGGACCCGCCTCCGCCGCCATGGAAATGGCCATCACGAACCTGCTCTGGCCAGGACGCCGGGCCCTGGTGCTGAAGGTCGGGACCTTCAGCGGGCGCCTGGGCGAGATGGCCGCAGGTGTCGGGGCAGAGGTCGACGTTCTGGAGGCCGACTGCATCCGCCCGATCTGGGCCGAAGAGGTCGCCGAGGCCTTCCGGAAGCAGCACTACGACGTGGTCACTGTGGCTCAGGGAGAGACGTCCTGTGGCGTCCACACTTCAGAACTGCAGGAGATTGCCCGCATTGCCAAGGCACACGGGGCGCTCGTGATCACGGACGCGGTGGTGACGCTCACGACCATGCCGCTGCTGATGGACGAATGGGGCATCGACGCCGCCGTGGCCGGAGGACAGAAGGGCCTGGCGTCCATCCCTGGGGTCTCGATGCTGGCCTTCTCGGCCCAGGCGTGGGAGGTGCTGGAGAAGCGGACCGCCCGGCAGCCTCACTGGTGCTTTGATGCCCAGCGGGCCCAGCAGTTCTGGGGGTACCAGCAGTACCACTACACCGCGCCGGTTCCCGGCATTCTGGCCATGCATGAGGCCATGCGGCAGATCTGTGAAGAAACCCTGCCCCAGCGCTTCCGGCGGCACCTGATCAGCTCTCGGGCGCTGCAGGCCGCCGTTCAGGCCATGGGGCTGGAGCTCTTTGTGCCCGAAGCCTACCGGCTCAACTCCGTGGTGGCCATTCAGCTGCCGGAAGGAGTCGACAGCGCAGGCATCCGCAAGATCATGTCCTCACGCTTCAACGTGGAGATCTCCGGAGCCTTCGGGCTCGACATCGTCCGCATCGGACAGATGGGCGAGCAGTGCCGGTCTCACAACCTCTTCAAGGTGCTCTATGCGCTGGGCATGAGCTGCAAGATGCAGGGAATTGCACTGGACGTGAGCTACGGCATGGCGGAGCTGGAGCGGCACCTCAGCTTTGACCCTGAAACCCAGATCCCCTGAGCATGGACGCGCCCGGGCTGACCTTCCGTTTTGACCGAGGAACCCTGCTGCTGGACTGGAACGGGACCCCGGACCTGCCTCCGGAAGTACGGGCGCTGCTTCCGCACATCAACTGGGATGAACGGACCCATCAGTGGCGTGCTCCTGCGTGGCGGTACCGCGACCTGATCCTCTCGGTTCACCGCCGAGGCATTCCGTATCACGATGCGGCCCGGGCCTTTCAGCCCCTGGACCTCCCCCTGGCTCTGACGATCACGCCCCGTCCGTATCAGACGGAGGCGGTTGTGGCGTGGGAGCAGCAGCAGCGTGGGGTGGTGGCACTCCCAACCGGGGCCGGCAAGACGATCCTCGCCGTCCTTCTCATTGAACGCACCCAACGCCCCACGCTTGTGCAGGTGCCGACCATCGACCTGATGCGGCAGTGGCAGGAGATCCTCCAGCAGAGCTTTGCCCAGCCGGTGGGCATGCTCGGCGGCGGCGTCAACGACCTCCAGCCCCTCACCGTCGCCACTTACGATTCGGCCCTCATTCACCTCTCCCAGATTGGCAACCGCTTTGGCCTGGTGGTCTTTGACGAATGCCACCACCTTCCCGGCGAGCAGTACCAACTCACAGCCATCGGGTCCCTGGCCCCGTTTCGCCTGGGCCTGAGCGCGACTCCGGAACGCAGTGACGGACGAGAGGCACAGCTGTATGAGCTCTGTGGTCCACTTTGCTACGAAGCCCACATCGACGAGCTCCGGGGCCAGACGCTTGCGCCCTATGAGGTGGAGACCATTCAGGTGGAAATGCTTCCGGAGGAGGCTGAGGAATACGCCACCCAGCGGGCTCGGTACACGGCGTTTCTGCGACAGGAACGCATTGACATGAGCGGACCCGATGGCTGGAAGAACTTCCTCTGGAAGAGCAGCCGCTCCGCCGAGGGGCGGGAAGCCTTTCAGGCCTACCTGGCTCAGAAGCGCCTGAGCCTGGCCTCTGCCGCCAAGGAGAGCTGGGTCTGGACCCTGTTGCGACGGCATCAGGGTGAACGGATCCTCATCTTCACTCAAGACAACGACACCGCCTACCGGCTGGGCCGTCAGTTTTTGGTGCCGGTGCTGACGCATCACACCAAAGTGCAGGAGCGTCAGGCCTTCCTGGGAGGATTCCGGTCGGGCGACTACCCGGTGCTGGTCACCTCCAAGGTCCTCAATGAAGGGGTCGATGTTCCGGAAGCAAGCGTCGGGATTGTGGTCTCAGGCAGCGGCAGCATCCGGGAACACGTCCAGCGCCTGGGACGGATCCTCCGGGGCCGCCCGGGCAAGCAGGCCCGGCTGTACGAGCTGATTTCCCGCAACACCGGGGAGCAGTTCATCAACCAGCGTCGCCGGCAGCACCGGGCCTACCACCGCTCCCGCTGAGCCCGCGTGTGGCCGGGTCCTGCGCCTCTGGCAAAGGCGTTGACTCCGTCCCCAGAGGTCGGTACCTTAGAAGCGCCCTGGCACCTTCAGCAAAATCACGCGTTCCTCGGGGACTTCATCGAATCTTAACACCGGGATGATGAGCTAGTGAGTGTCTGTCAACCTCCACTTTTCAAGGAAACTTCCATGAATCTCTTCAAGAAAGCCTGTGTGGCCTCCCTGCTGGGTTGGGCGGCTCTGAGCACCCCGCTGCATGCGGAAAACCTGAAACTTGTCCTCACCGGAGACATCTACGAGCTCGACTCCTCGGCTGGTCGCGGGGGCATGGCCCGACTGGCCACGGTTGTGGAAGCCCAGCGAGCGGCGGCCGACAACGTCCTCTTTGTCCATGCCGGTGACACCTTCTCCCCGTCGCTGCTGTCCGGATTCGTCAAGGGCAAGCAGATGGTGGAGCTGTTCAATGCCATGCAGCTGGACCTGATGGTGCTGGGCAACCACGAGTGGGACTTTGGTCCCGAGGTGCTCCGGGAACGGGTCATGGAAGCCAACTTCCCCGTCCTGGCCAGCAACGTCCGGGAAGCCGACGGCCTCCCCATTGGCGGGACCATCCGGACGCACATGGTCAACGTGGGACCGTACCGCGTTGGCTTCATGGGCCTGGTGACCCCCATGACCAAGGAGCTTTCCACCGTTGGAGGAATGACCTTTGCCCCGAACCTCGAGTCGGCCCGGGAGCTCGCTGACGAGCTGCGGGGGCAAGGCGCAGACCTCGTGATTGCGCTGGCTCACCTTGACTACACGGAAGACCTGGAGATCGTCAACAGCGGCATCGTTGACGCGGTCCTCTCCGGGCACGATCACTACAAGATCACCTGGGACAACGGCCGGAGCGTCTGGATGGAGTCTGGGGAAGATGCCGAAGCGGTGGCGGTCATGGACATCAGCATGGACCGCAACGAAAAGGGACGCTTCACCTGGGAAGCCAGCATGGAGATGATTGACACCCGGCACATTCACCCGGACCGCTACATCACCGGCATGGTCAAGCAGTATGAGGAGTTCCTCAGCAAGGAGCTGGATGTGACCATCGGCAAGACCTCGGTCGAGATCGACAGCCGCAAGTCCTCGGTCCGTGGCAAGGAAACCGTCATCGGCAACGTGATCGCTGATGCAATGCGCAACGAGGTGCAGGCCGACATTGCCATTGCCAACGGTGGCGGCATCCGTGGCAACAAGATCTACACGCCTGGAACCACCCTCACGCGGCGAGACATCCTGACGGAGCTGCCGTTTGGCAACAAGACCATCAAGCTCGTCCTCACCGGAGCCCAGGTCCGCGAAGCTCTGGAAAATGGCGTCAGTCAGGCAGAAAAAGGCGCAGGACGCTTCCCGCAGGTTTCCGGACTCAGCTTCACCTGGTCTCCGAAAGCCGCCCCTGGGCAACGCATCCGGACCATTCAGGTCGGAGGCGCCCCCATTCAGGACGGCCAGACCTACACCGTGGCCACCAACGACTACATGGGCAGCGGCGGTGACGGCTACAGCGTCTTCAAGGGCGCTCAGCGGCTTGTCGACGAAAGCGGAGCGCGGCTGATGGCGAATGCCGTGGCTGACTACATCCAGCAAAACGGCGGCTTTGACGCCGAGCTGGAAGGACGCATTCGCGAGCAGTAAGCCAACCCTTCAGGCTTTCCCACGGGTTTCCCCGGCCCGTGGGCTTCTTCTTTTCCCCTCCTCCCCTCCGGAAGCCTGGGGGTTCCTCAGGTGCTTCCTCCTGTGCTGAGAAAAGTTTTCGGGAAAACGGTTCCTTTTCAAAAGCACTTTTTGAGCAGCCTCCGTTAGGATTCCAGCAGATTATGCCTCAGGAGGTCGCATGCACACGAATGATGCCCAAACGTCTTGGGTCCCCAACCCCCCTTCGCTTTTTCGAGAAGCCGCTTACCTGAACGGAGAGTGGCGGGCTCCCGATTCGGCAGCCACTGAGCCGGTGCTCAATCCGGGCACAGGTGCAGTGATTGGCCAGGTGCCCATCCTGACCGCTGCTGACGCGCAGGAAGCCGTCACTGCCGCAGACGCGGCCTTCCCGGAATGGTCGGCCCTGCTGCCTCAGGACCGGGCGGCGTTGCTGCGGCGCTGGTTTGAACTGATGATGACGCACCGGGAAGCACTGGCGCAGCTGATGACCGAGGAACAGGGCAAGCCGCTTTCGGAATCCCGGGGCGAAGTTGAATATGGCGCGTCCTTTGCCGAGTTCTTTGCCGAGCAGGCCCGGCGTCCGGATGTCCTCAGCATCACGTCGCACCTGCCCAACGCCGAGGTGGAGGTCTGGATGGAGCCCCTGGGCGTGGCCGCGCTGGTAACGCCGTGGAACTTCCCCAACGCCATGCTGGTCCGCAAGGCGGCAGCGGCACTTTCCGTGGGGTGCACCGTGGTCGCGCATCCGTCCATGCAGACCCCGTATTCAGCGCTCGCCGTTGCAGAGTTGGCCGAGCAAGCGGGCTTTCCCCGGGGGGTCTTCAATGTCGTCACCGGGGCTCCGGAGGTCATTGTGGGCGAGTGGATGCAGGATCCTCGGGTCCGGGCCCTTTCCTTCACGGGGTCCACGCCCATTGGTCGGCTGCTGTATCGTCAGTCGGCAGACACACTCAAGCGCCTCAGCCTGGAGCTGGGAGGCCATGCGCCGTTTCTCGTGTTTGACGATGCCGACCTCGATCGAGCCGTCACGGAGGCCATCAAGGCCAAGTTTGCCACCTCCGGACAGGACTGCCTGGCCGCAAACCGCATCCTCGTCCACACCTCGCTCTATGAGGCGTTCTGCGAACGCTTCTCGGCAGCCGTGCAGGCCCTTTCGGTCGGCTTGGGAAAGGACGACCCTGACATTGGCCCGCTCATCAATGAAGGCGCGGTCCGCAAGCAACAGGAGCACGTGGACGATGCCGTCACACGCGGAGCCCGGGTGCTGTGCGGCGGCAAGGTTCTGGCGCAGGGCCCGAACTTCTTTGCGCCGACGGTGCTCCGAGACGTCCCCCGAGACGCATTGATCATGCAGGAGGAGACCTTTGGTCCGGTTGCCGCACTGGCGCCTTTCCAAACCGAGGAGGAAGCCGTCGCGTGGGCCAATGACACCGAATACGGGCTGATGGCGTACGTCCACACCCGCAACCCCTCCCGCATCTATCGGGTCAGCCGAGCCCTGAAATTCGGCATGATTGGTGTCAACCGCACCAAGGTCACAGGCGCCCCCATTCCCTTTGGAGGCATGAAACAGTCTGGATGGGGACGAGAAGGCTCGCGCTACGGGCTGGATGTCTTTGCCGATATCAAATACGTCTGCAGAGACTGGTCCTGACTCAACCAACCCTACAAGGAACCCATGCTTGATAAACAGACCCTCGAATCGTGGGATCGAGAGAATTTCTTTCATCCCTCCACGCACCTGGCTCAGTTTGCCCGGAGCGAAGCCCCACAGCGCATTGTCACCGGAGGCGAAGGCGTCTTCATCAAGGACTCGGAGGGCAACACGATGCTGGATGCCTTTGCGGGCCTCTACTGCGTCAACGTTGGTTATGGCCGCACCGATGTCATTGAAGCCATTGCTGCTCAGGCCCGGGAGTTGGCCTACTACCACGCCTACGTGGGCCACGGCACCGAAGCCAGCATCACCCTGGCCAAGATGGTCCTCGACCGGGCTCCAGACCACATGGGAAAGGTCTACTTCGGCCTTTCCGGATCCGATGCCAATGAAACCAACCTCAAACTGGTCTGGTACTACAACAACATCCTCGGACGTCCCGAGAAGAAGAAGATCATTTCCCGCTGGCGTGGTTACCACGGCTCTGGCCTGATGACGGGCTCCCTCACCGGGCTCGACCTCTTCCACAAGAAGTTTGACCTCCCACTCGACCGGATTCTGCACACCGAGGCGCCCTACTACTTCCGCCGGGCTCCGGAGCTGGAACACCTGAGTGAGGTGGAATTTTCGCAGCACTGCGCCCGTGAACTGGAGCAGCTCATTGAGCAAGAAGGCGCTGACACCATTGCCGCGTTTGTTGCGGAACCCGCGCTGGGCACCGGTGGCCTGGTTCCTCCTCCGGAGGGCTACTGGGACGCCATCCAGCCCATCCTCCAGAAGCATGACATCCTGCTCATTGCCGATGAGGTGGTCACCGGTTTCGGACGCCTGGGCTCCATGTTCGGCAGCCAGCACTACCGCCTTCAGCCCGACCTGATCACCATCGCCAAGGGCCTCACCAGCGCCTATGCTCCGCTCTCCGGATCCATCGTCTCCAACCGGATGTACGACGTCCTCATGCAGGGAACCGATGAGTATGGCCCCATCGGCCACGGCTGGACCTACTCCGCCCACCCGATTGGAGCGGCGGCTGGTGTTGCCAACCTCAAGCTGGTCGACGAGTTGAACCTGGTCCAAAACGCCCAGGACTCCGGAGCCTACCTGAAGAGCCGCCTTCAGGACGCCGTGGGGGCTCATCCGAACGTCGGAGAAATCCGCGGAGAAGGCCTGCTCCTTGCCGTCGAGTTTGTGGAAAACCGTGACACCCGGACCTTCTTTGATGCCAGCAAGAAGGTGGGCC
This sequence comes from Deltaproteobacteria bacterium, assembly GCA_038150265.1. Lineage (GTDB taxonomy): Bacteria > SAR324 > SAR324 > SAR324 > NAC60-12 > JAYPUA01. Next base: position 9,971 of record JAYOTF010000044.1, read on the forward strand.
CCACCCTGGCCGGGAACCTCTTGAAGGAAGGCGTCATCGGACGGGCCATGCCTCAGGGCGACATCCTCGGCCTGGCCCCGCCCCTCTGCCTCCAGCGCAACGAAGCCGACCAGATTGTCGACGCGCTACGCAAGGCGATTGATCAGACCTTCTGACTTCCTTCCTCTGCGTTGAGGCGCCTGTCCTCAACGCTCAGCAGGCTCCAGACCTCTGGCACTCTCGCGACTTCTCCTTGAACATTGTCCCCCTTTGCGTCAAGGTGTCGCAACTTTGCTGGAGGTCCAAGCACCCCGCCCTGATGGCCCTCCTGTTTCCGCTTCCCCAGAACCCTGTCCTGACTTCCGGGAGACCATGCCCCGATTTGCCGCCAACCTTTCCATGCTCTTCACCGAGGTGGCGTTTCTGGATCGTTTTGCCGCCGCTGCCCAAGCAGGATTTCAGGGGGTGGAGTACCTGTTTCCCTACGACTTCACTCCGGCGGCCCTCAATGCGCAGCTCGCTGAGAATGGGCTGGAGCAGGTTCTCTTCAACCTGCCTCCGGGTGACTGGAACGCTGGGGAGCGCGGGATCGCCTGCCTTCCGGATCGCCAGGCCGCGTTTCGGGAGAGCGTGCACCTGGCCCGCGAGTACGCCCAGGCCCTGGCCTGCCCGCGCCTGCATGTCATGGCAGGCATCCCGACGCCAGACGTGCCGCCCGAAGTGGCTTTGGAAACTTATATTGAAAATCTAAAGTACGCCGCCAAGACGTTGGGGACAGCCGGAATTGACGTGCTGATTGAACCGATCAACACGCGAGACATGCCGGGGTACCTGTTGAATCACTCGGCACAAGCGGTGGCCATCCTCCAGCAGGTCCAGGCGCCCAACCTGAAGGTGCAGTACGACATCTACCACATGCAGATCATGGAGGGCGACCTCGCGCCCACGCTGGAGCAGCTGCTGCCGCAGATCGGACACCTGCAACTGGCAGACACCCCCGGACGCCACGAGCCCGGCACCGGAGAGATCCACTACCCGTTTCTCTTCACGCACCTCGACCGTCTGGGGTACTCGGGGTGGATCGGTTGCGAGTACCGCCCCCAGACCACCACCCTCGACGGACTGGACTGGGTTCGCCCGTGGCTGAAACCGCCAACCTGACGTCATCTTGACGCTTCCCTGAATTTTCCCTGAAGGAGAACGATGCCGTTTCCCCATGCCCTGCGCCAGCAACTGGACCAGATTTGCGGCAAAGAGTGGGTCAAGGACGACCCCATTACCCTGTACACGTACCGCTGCGACGGCTTGACGCTCTACACCGCGCCGCCGCTCGGCGTCGTCTATCCGGGCTCCACGGAAGAGCTGGTGCAGGTCGTCCGCCTCTTTCATGCCGAGGGCATCTCCTTCCTGCCCCGAGGTGCGGGAACCGGACTCTCCGGAGGCGCGGTGCCGCATGAAGGAAGCGCCATCATTGAAATGGCCCGCTTCAAGGAAATCTCCGAGGTCGACTGGACCAACCGGACCATCACGCTGGGTCCCGGAGTGATCAATCTGCGCATCACCGAACACGTCAAGCCACACGGCTTTCACTTTGTCCCGGATCCTTCCTCTCAGAAGGCCTGCACCATTGGCGGAAACGTCGCAGAAAATTCCGGAGGCCCCCACACGCTCAAGTACGGGGTCACCGTCAACCACGTCCTGGGGCTGGAGCTGGTGCTGCCTGATGGCGAGTTGGTCACCCTGGGGGGGAAGTTTCACAACATGCCGGGTCCAGACCTGCTGGGGCTGATCATCGGGTCCGAAGGGACCTTCGGCATTGTCACCAAGGTCATCTGCCGCCTCACGCCCAATCCGGAAAAAGCCGTCACGTTGCTGGGCGTCTTCTCTTCCGTCCGGGGCGCGTGTGATGCGGTCTCGGCGATCATCCGCAACGGGACCATCCCTGCAGCCATGGAGCTGATTGACAAGACCGTCATTCATGCCGTCGAAGCGGCGCTCAAGCCCGGATTTCCGCAAGACGCAGAAGCGGTCTTGATTGTGGAACTGGAGGACCTTGAGGACGGGATTGAGGAAGAGGCGCGGCTCGTGGAACAGATGCTCGCTGACAACGGGGCTCAGTCCGTGGAGCGCGCCAGGGACGAAGCCGCCCGCGCCCGGATCTGGCGGGCCCGCAAGGAGAGCTTTGGGGCCATTGGCCAGCTTTCCCCCAGCTACTACGTGCAGGATGGCGTCATTCCACGCAGCAAGCTCCCGGAGGTCATTGACGCCATTGAGGCCATTGGCCGGAAGCACCAGCTCATTGTTGCCAACGTCTTTCACGCGGGAGACGGAAACCTGCACCCGCTCATCCTCTTCAACTACGAAAGCGAGGAAGAGATTGAAAGGACCCACCAGGCCGGCGAGGAGATCCTGCAGGTCTGCCTGAAGCTCGGTGGCGCCCTTTCCGGAGAGCATGGCATTGGGCTGGAGAAGCGCAAGCTCATGACCGACAACTATCAGGAAGCCGACCTGCACAACATGGCCTGGGTCCGGGAGTTCTTCAACCCTGACGGCAAGCTCAACCCGGGGAAGGTCTTGCCTCATCCCGGACGCTGCGCCGAGTCGAAGATTCCTCAACCGGCCGAGCTCAATGCGCCCAAGCTGGTGGCCCGAAAGTCGGGAATTGCCGTATGACTCGTGTAACGCCGTCTTCCATTGACGAAGCGCAGGCGTGGGTCCGGGCGCGCCTGACCGCCCAACAGCCCTTTGCCATCCGGGGCCACCACCGCCGCTTTCATCCGCAGGGAGCCACGCCTCCGGAAGCCGAGCTGTCGTTGAGCGCGCTCACGGCGACCAACTTCTTTGATCCGGATGACATGGTGGTTGGCGTGGAAGCCGGCATGACGGTGCAGGCCCTGCAAACGCTGCTTGGCGAGCGGAACATGCTCCTGCCTGTCAACCCCTGGTTTCCGGATTCCAGCATCGGAGGCCTGCTCGCTTCCAACGACATTGGCCCCAACCGCATGAACATGGGGGGGCTGCGAGACTGCATCATCGGCATCGAGTACCTCAATGGCGAAGGCGAACGCGTCCATGCCGGAGGCACCGTCGTCAAGAACGTCACCGGCTACGACCTCAACCGGATGATGATCGGCAGCCTCGGAGGCCTGGGCGTGATCACCTCTGCCAACTTCAAGGTCATGCCCCGTCCGGTTGCACCGCATGCCCTCTACGGACGCTTTTCCGACTCCAGTTGGCTTCATCACGTCGGAGACCTCCACCGAGCACGGTTGCCGCTGGACTGGGTTCAGGCCCTCTCTCCGGCCACGAGTGGCTCCTCCGAGTGGGGGCTGGGCATCGGTTTCTCCGGAAACGCCGACCGGCGCCAGCGGTTGCAGCAGGAAATCCAGTCGCGCTTCCCGGCGCCCCTGCAGCTGCTTGCTGACGGCGAAACGGATCCGGACTTCCCGGTCCTTCCCGGCACCGACCGCCACACCGGCTGGGTCGCCTCCCTCCGGAAGCACTGGGCGCTTCCAGACGGACACCTGCATGTGATGCTCCTGCTTCCGACTGCTGAAGCCCTCAACCCCATGCACCTGACCTCGCTTCCGCAAGAAGGCCTCCACGTGGTGGCCCACCCGATTGGAGCGGACCTCCATTTCTTCCTCAAGGCCTCCGAACCGGGGGCTCAGCGGCAACTGCTCGCGGCCCTCAAGTCCGTGGCCCGTCGGGTTCAGGGACAGCTGGTCTGGGGGAGCGCCCATCCGGACCTCACTTACACCGACCTCGAGGAACGGGCGCAGGCGCCGGGTTACTCCCTCGCCAAACGCCTCAAGCAACACCTGGATCCTTCCGGGGTCTTCCATGCGCCGTTTTATGAGCTTTAAGCAAGTCCGCTTGCTCCCGTTAACTTCCTTGTTTGAGAGAACGCGATGACGTCTCCTTCCGCGGCTCCTGCCTTCAGCCCCTCTGCTCCTCTGGCCAAGCAACGCTTCCGGGAGGCTGAGTTTGACAACATCCTCATGTGCGTCCACTGTGGCCTCTGCCTCGACAGCTGCCCCACCTACCGGGAGTTGGGCGATGAGAAGGACTCCCCGCGGGGACGCCTGTACCTGATGCGGGGCGTCTGGGAAGGCGAGCTGGACCTGACTCCGGAGGTGGTGGACCCGCTGAGCCGTTGCCTGGACTGCCGTGCCTGTGAGACCGCCTGCCCCTCCGGAGTGCCCTACGGGGAGCTGCTGGAGAAGGCCCGGGGGGTGATCCATGAAACCCAGCCCCAGAGCCTGAAGGAGAAGACGCTCCGGACCCTGATCCTGAAGGGCCTGTTCCGGTCCACGTTCCTGCTGGCAACCGCCAGCAAGCTCCTGCGTCTGTATGCCTGGACCCGGCTGCCTCAGCTCATCACGCACCCGCTCTTCCGGTCGTTCTTTCCCGCGTCCTTTGTCTTTCAGCAACACCTGCTGCCCGACTGCTCAGGGCGCTCCTTCAAGCAGCAGTACGCCAACCAGCCCCTGATTCCTCCGACTGCTGAAGAGCCGCTGGGGAAGGTGGGGCTGTTCTCCGGATGCATCATGGATGTGTCCGAGGCCGCGGTCCATGAGTCGACCCTGAAGCTGCTGCAGGCGATCGGATACACGGTGGTGGTTCCCGAGCAGCAAGGCTGCTGTGGCGCCCTGCATGTTCACAGCGGAGATCGCAAGACCGCCCGGAAGCTGGCCCTCAACAACCTCGATGCCTTTGAGGGGCACAAGCTTGATGCCCTTGTCACCAACGCCGCCGGGTGCAGCGCGCAGCTCCGGGAGTACCACCACCTGTTTCCGAAAAGCGACCCGGCACACCTGCGGAACTGGGATGCCATTGAGGGACGCGTTGTGGACATCCTGGAGTTTCTTTCCCGGCACCCCGAACAGGTCAAGCGCCTGCGCTGGAAGACCGAAGAAGACGTGGTGCTCTATGATGCCCCCTGTCACCTGATGCACGCCCAGAAGGTAGACGCCAACCCGCGCGCCCTCATCAACAGCCTCCCCGGAGTGACGCTGGTTCCGCTGACGGAGTCCAACTGGTGCTGCGGCTCTGCCGGCATCTACAACCTCGTCCACCCCGAGCTTTCGAGCTCGATCCTGAAGCGCAAGGTGGATTCGGTCCGGGACACCCTCAAGGCTCACCCCAAGGCCCTCACCCTTGTCACCGGCAACCCCGGATGCCTCTACCAGATCCGGGCAGGCATTCGGGCCGAAGGCATTCCCCTCCGGGTCATCCACCCGGCTGTTTATCTGGCTGAGCGCCTGCAGAACTGAGGCGCCCGTTTTTTCCAAAGGAGGATCTTGAAGCTCAATAAAAAGAACGTCCTGGCGCTCATGGAAGCCCATGGGGGCCTGCTCAGCGCCAAGCAGCTGCGCGGGCTCCTCGGGCTGAGCAAGGCTGACACGTCGAAGCTCAAGGCGTGGCTCCACAAGCAGGTCAAGCGTGGCTCCATGATCCAGCAGGGATCTCGTTACGGAAGCGCCCGGCTGCTGACCCGAGCCGAGCTGAAGCCCGAATCCCGCAAGCGCCAACACGTGGACCCCACGGAGGAACGTGGAAAGCCGCTGCGGGGCATGGCCCGTTCTGGAAGGCCTGCGTCTGGAAAGGGGCGGCTCACTGGCGTGTTCATCCGGAACCCACGGGGCTTTGGCTTCATTGCCACCGGAGATGGGCAGGAGGATGTCTTTGTCGGCGAGCGGGACCAGCTCAATGCCATGGACGGCGACAAGGTGGAGTTTGAGCTGTCTCCGGCTCGAGGAGCGCGGGGCAAGCGCAAGGGGCGGATCCTCCGAGTGGTGGAGCGCAGCAACTCCCGCCTGCTCGCCACCCTGCACCGGCGCAAGTCCACGGTCACCGCTGTGCCCATCAACTCCAACCTCAGCTTTGGCACCCTCCTGATCCGTCCGGAGCACGACCTCTCCGAGGCCCAGAACGGCAGCCTTGTGGAAGTGGAGCTGATTCCCGAGGAAGAAGGCTGGCGGGGAGGAAACGTGGATCGCCCCCTCGCTCGGATCATCCGGTCGATGGAGGGCATTTCGGTCAATGAACTCGCATTCGACCGCATCCTTCAGGAAAACCAGATCCGCAACGAGTATCCGGAAGCGGCTCTGGCGCACGCGGAAGCGTTCCCGACTCGGGTAGTCTATGATGCCACTTCCGGACGCGTCGATCAGCGGGATCTGGGATATGTCACGATTGATGGCAAGACGGCGCGGGACTTTGATGACGCGGTTCTGGCAACCAAGCACTCCGACGGCTCCTGGACCCTCTACGTGGCCATTGCCGACGTCGCCCACTACGTCCAGCCGGGTGACCCGGTGGATGCGGAAGCCTACGAGCGAGCCACCAGCGTCTACTTTCCCACCCACGCCATCCCCATGCTCCCGGAGGCGCTCTCGAACAACCTCTGCAGCCTCCGGCCTCAGGTGAACCGATATGCGGTGACGTGTGAGATGCACCTCGATGCAGAAGGGGCCCGGACGGGTTACAAAATTTATGAAAGCCTCATCCGGAGTGCCGGACGCCTGACCTATGACGACGTGGAGGATGTGCTGCAGGGACGGCCTTCCAGCATCCGCAAGCCACAGATCCTCACGGGGCTGAAGGAGATGAATGAATTGGCCCAGATCCTTTCCAGGCGCCGGGAAGCCCGGGGGGCCATTCAGTTTACCTTTGCTGAAGAGACCGTTGAGTTTGATGCCGAAAATCGCATGACGGGCATGGGACGACGCTTCCAGAGCAATGCGATGAAGCTGATTGAGCAGTTCATGCTGGAAGCCAACGAAACGGTGGCCCGGCACTGCGTGGACCACAAGCTCCCTGCGCTGTACCGGGTGCATGAGCGTCCGGACTTCAAGAAGCTCACGCGCCTGCAGCCGACCTTCTGGCGCTTTGGGGTCAAGACGCCCATGTCCCGCCTGCACGAGCCCCAGGGCTTCAACGAGGTGTTTCAGCAAATTGAGGAGTACCCCAACCGCGATCAGCTGCAGGTTCTGCTGCTGCGCTGCATGGCGCTGGCGGTGTATCAGCCCGGAAACCTGGGACACTTTGGCCTGGCCGCCGAGTACTACTGCCACTTCACGTCTCCCATCCGGCGCTATCCGGACCTGACCGTCCACCGAGCGCTCAAGCAGTGGCTCGCTGCGGAACGATCTGCTGAGCCCGCAAAGGCGCGGAAGCGCATCAAGGCGGAGCTGCCCAAGGTCGATGAAGCCCTCGGGGAGCACTGCTCCATTCAGGAGCGTCGCTCGGAAAAGGCGGAGCAGCAGAGTGTGGACCTGATGAAGGTCGCTTTTCTGGAGCCTCATGCTGGAGAAGGCTTCCGGGCCACCGTCCAGACTGTGGACAAGGGGGGCATCCGCATCGTTCTGGAGCCTCATGGCATCGACTGGTTCCTGCCGCTGGAGGCGCTCGGAGACGATTGGTATCAGTTTGACGAGGAGTCGCTGGTTCTGAAAGGAAAGCGCCGGAAGCGGATCATTGAAGCAGGAAAGCCCCTGGAGGTGCGGCTGCTCCGGACCAATGTCCTGGAGCGTGTGATGGAGTTTGAGGTGGTCCGCTGGCCGTCTTGAGCTTCAGGCCGAAGCCGGAGGCTGGAAGGAATCCAGGACCTGTCGGACCACGGTTTCCATCGGGAAGTCGGCATCCAGCTGCTGATGGATGAGGGACCCGATGATCACTGAAGCCAGGGTGGCCGACTGCTCAGGGGTGAGCCCAAACATCGCTTGCAGGTAGGAGCGACGGGACTGCACCACCTCCCGGAGCTTCTCGGCAATGCGCGGAGATTCGGTTGCCAGCGCCAGAAACTCCAGCAGCAGGCGGTCGTTGCTGTCTTCCCGGAAGAGGTGCCAGACGGGGGGGAAGGATCGATCAGGGGCTCCGTGCGGCGCTGGCATCCGGGTCTTGATCGCACACTGGAACTGTTCAATCAGCTCAATGATCAGCTGTTCCTTGGAGCCAAAGTAGTGGTGAATCAGCCCATGGTTCACCCCCGCGTATTCGGCAATGCGCTTCACACTCGTCCGGGTATGCCCCTCTGCCAGCAGGCAGGCCCGTGCTCCCGTCACTATCTTTTGCTCCGTCTCATTCATCAGCGCCTTGCCTCAAAATCAATCCGGGGGTCCACCAGCGTGTAGGTCAGGTCGCTGATCAGGCCCACCACCAGCCCCAGCAGCGTGAAGATGTAGAGGGTGCCGAACATGACCGGGTAGTCCCGCTGAATGGTGGACTCGAAGCCCAGCAGGCCCAGGCCATCGAGGCTGAAGATGATCTCAATCAGCAAGGAGCCCGTGAAGAACATGCCAATGAACGCTGCCGGGAAGCCCGCAATGATGATCAGCATCGCATTCCGGAAGACGTGCCGGTAGAGGATGCGCCGCTCCGTGAGCCCCTTGGAGCGCGCCGTGATGACGTACTGCTTGTTGATCTCATCCAGGAAGGAGTTCTTGGTCAGCATCGTCAGGGTCGCAAAGCTCCCAATGAGGATGGAGAGCAGCGGCAGCACGAGGTGCCAGAAGTAATCCAGCACCTGCTCCCACCAGGAAAGCTCGGAAAAGTTCTCGGAAAAGAGCCCCCGGAGCGGGAACCAGCTGAAGTACTCCCCTCCGGCAAAGAGGATGATGAGCAAAATGGCAAAGAGGAAGGTCGGGATGGCATTGCCCAGAATGACCACGGTGCTGGTCCAGACGTCAAAACGGCTTCCGTGCCGGATCGCCTTCGCAATGCCAAGAGGAATGCAAACGACATAGACGATCAGGGTGCTCCAGACCCCAAGAGAAACCGAGACCGGAAGCTTCTCCCAGATCAGCTCGGTCACCTGGCGGTCCCGAAAGAAACTCTCTCCAAAATCAAACACCGCGTAGCTCTTCAGCATGTCCCAGAAGCGTTCATGGAGGGGCTTGTCAAAGCCATACATGCGTTCAATCTCCAGCACCAGGTCCGGGTCCAGCCCCTGAGCCCCTCGGTACTTTTCGGAGACGGCAGAGCTTCCACTGCTTCCGGAGCCGGAATTGCCAAGCTCCGAGCCGGTTCCGGTGAGGCGCTCCGTGGCACTCACGGCGCTTCCCTGCAATTGGGCAATCATTTGCTCCACCGGCCCCCCGGGAGCCAGTTGCACAATGAAGAAGTTGACCACCATGATGCCCAACAGCGTCGGGACAATGAGCAGCAGGCGACGGAGGATGTAGGCAGACATTGGGTGCAGTGAGGGAAAAACAGGATGGCCCACGCAGCAGCGTCCGGAGCCAACTCCTGACGCAGGCAAGCACAAAAAGTATTCTGGGAACAGCTTAAGGAATGCTTAGGACGCTGGCAATAGCAAGGTGAAGGTCACCCCATCTCCCGGACGGTTTCCGAGCAACAGGAAGCCCTCATGCGCCACGGCGATGCCGCGACTGATGGCCAGGCCGAGACCGGTTCCTTCTCCGGGAGGCTTGGTGGTGAAGAAGGACTGGAAGATGTCGCTGAGGTGTTCTTCGGCAATGCCGCCTCCGGTATCGGTCACCTCCAGGGCCACCCACTTCCGGGCTCCTGGCTCCGGATGCTCGCCCTGGGCTTCCGCCTGCTGCCAGAGGGGATCGTCTGGCGCCACGGTGCGGGTCCGGAGGGTCAGGTGCCGTTCGGCTCGACCGCGCATGGCATCAGACGCGTTCAGCACCAGGTTGGTGAGGACCTGCTCCATCTGAATGGCATCGCCGAGGACATCGGGAAGGGACGGGTCCAGCTCCAGGGTGACCTGCACCTGATCCTTCCGGAGGTGGCCCGCAAAGAGTTCCTGTGCGCCTTCGACCAGCTGACTGAGATTGATCGGACGCTGGGCATCCTTCCGGGAGTCTCGTCCGAACTCCCGGAGGTGCTGGATGATGTAAATGGCCTTCTCATTTTGGGAGTAAATCCGCCGGGCCAGCTTCTCTGCGCGCTCCCACTCCTGCTCTTCCAGACTCTGGAGGAGCATCTCGCTGCTCAGGCTAATCAGGCTCAGGGGCTGTTTGAGCTCATGGGCAATGCTGGTTGCCATCTCGCCCAAAGACGCCAGTTTGGCTGATTGAAGCATCTGGGCCTGTGTGGCCTGCATCTGCTCATGCGTCACCGACAGCTCCTGATAGAGCCCTCGCAGTTCCTCTTCTGCCTGCTTGCGGTCAGTGATGTCGATCTGAATGCCCAGCAGCCGGATGGGCTCCCCGGTTTCCTTGCGTTCCACAACCTGCCCAAAGGCTTCCACCCAGCACACGGACCCGTCCGGGCGGACCAGGCGGTACTCGGCTTCAAAGGTGGAAAGGCGTCCCTCAAGCAGCCCCTGCTCTTGCTTCAGGACCCCCTCCCGGTCCTCAGGGTGCAGGCGACGTTCCCACAGCTTGGGGTCGACCTCCGCTTCTTCCAGCGTGCAGCCGGCCATTCGGGCCCAGTGTTCATTAAAGACTCGTTGCTGCGTCTCCAGGTCGGTATCCCACACGCCCAGCCCGGCCACCTCGATCGCCAGATGGAGCCGCTGCTCGCTGGCTCGAAGGGCTCTCTCTGCGAGCTGACGCTGCTGGTTCGTCTGGATGATCCGGTGCACCAGAGCATTGTAGGTCTCTACCAGAGCATTGATTTCCGTGTGGGCCTGGCCCTCCTGCGGCAGCTGATCCTGATGCGTGGTGGCTTCCAGGTCCAGCCTGGAGGTGGCCTGAGTCAAGCGATGCAGGGGGTGAGAAAGCATGCGCTGGGCAAACCAGAGGAAGACCATCCAGAGCGCGGTGGTCTTCAGCAACGCATAGAAGACAATCAGTGCAAAGGCGTACCGGATCTTCTCCAGGAGGAGGAGGGGGCTGGTGTAAAAATGGACCTGACCAATGACCGGGGCGCTTTCATTGGACGGATCCTCCAGCGAGAAGGAGTGCTCAATGAGGTTGTCGGAAAAGACAACGGCTTCCTGAGAGCGAACGTTGCCATCCACATCCTGATACGGCAGTGCCTTGTGAGACACCGAGACCTCACCATACTTGATGTACGCCGTGCCCGGGTCTCCCATGACCATGACTCCCACGACGCTGGGAAAGTTCAGCGCGCCCTGGCTCGCCTTCTCCAGCAGCTGCTGATCCAGGTGCCACAGGGCATCATCAAAGAGGGGCTTGAGGATCAATTCCGCCTGAGCCAGGTTTTCCTGAGCCAGCTCCTTTTGGTGTTCGTATTCGGCGTAAAGGTGCAGGGCGGTGATCAAGATCGCAATGAGGACATAAACCCCAAAGACGTTCCGTAACAGCCGCACTCCTATTGAATCGCGGAATTGAACAGGACGGATGGTCATGGGGTGCGCGTCACTCGAAGCCGTACAGGGTCAGGGTCTGCTGCCACTGTTCATTTTCTGGAAAGTTGAGAGACGTCAGGAAATCCGCCAGATCCTTGCGGGAACGCGGGACAAAGAAACTCCGAGTGAACTGAGCCTGAAGCTGTGGAGCGACGTAGATGCGGTTTTCAAGTTTCATCTGTTTTCGGAAGTACTTCATGGTGGAACCGGGCAGGAGTCCCACGTCAGCTCGTCCGTTGAGCAGCATCCGGACAATGTCCTCCTCACGGTTGTTGTCCACTCGCCTCACGTCACCGGTCGCAACCAGTTCATCAATGCCAACGTACCGATGTCCACGCATGCCGACAAAGGTCAGGCCCTTGAGCGACGCTGGTCCCGTCCAGTCCACTGGAGCTGCCGCTGGCGATAGGATCACGCTGCTGTCATCCAGCAAGGGGATCCACCAGAAACGCTCCTGCTTGCCATCTCCAAACCAGGCCGGATTCGACCAAAGGGCCACCCAGGCGCCTGCTTGCTCAATCGTCTGGTCCAACCGCTTGCGGGGCAGCTCAGCCACCTGAAATCGGTAGCGCCCCTCAGATTCCTGATTCAGAAACGCCTCCAATTCATAGGTCAGCCCCGTTTCAGGAGCATTGATGAAGGGAGGGTGCAGGTGATACGTGAGGAGTTGAATGACCTCCTGTGCCGAGGCTTGGAGACTGAAGCCCAGGGCTCCCAGGAGCAGGATCGTTTTTGCCAGCATCATGTGCCTTCTTGTTCATTTTGTCAGAAAAACCCCCTGATTTCAGCAAATAGGAGAATAAGGGAGACCGTCAAAAAGGCAACCTATTTCAGAGTGCCCCCAAAGTGGAGCCCTGCAGCAGGTGCTGACACCGTGGCTCGTCAACTCCCCACGCTCAGCCTGGCGCCTTGAAGGCTCAGGCTTTCCTCTCACTGGGGAAGTGTGCTACGGTGGAGGCAGGGTTCCCTTTCTGGAGCCGAAGGCTTCCCCGTTTCAGGGAGCAAAGGGCAACCAGGCCTTTCCCGCCATCACCAGACTGCAAACCAAGGAAACGTTATGGTGACCCTACCCAATCCTGAAGCCGTCAATGAAACCAACCTCGTCGAGATGGTACGTCTGTCGTTCCAGAAACTCGCCGAAATCAACGACACCAGCGTGGAACGTGACGTCAAGCTGTATCGAGAAGTCAAGGGACTGAGGAGCGACATGAATCAGCGACTCGGCTCCCTGGACAATCGGGTCGGATCGCTGGAGAGTCGTGTTGAGTCCGTTGAGGGCCAAATCATCGGACTCCGGAAGGACACGAATGAGCGATTTCAGTCCCTGGAAGCTCGGGTAAATGAGCGATTCATCTCCCTGGAAGCTCGAGTCGAAGACCTGCAGAACACGACGAATGAGCGATTCATCTCTCTGGAAGCTCGAGTCGAAGACCTGCAGAACACAACGAATGAGCGATTCATCTCCCTGGAAGCTCGGGTCGAAGAC
>JAYOTF010000045.1:0-20764 GCA_038150265.1 Deltaproteobacteria bacterium
AAGCCTTCTGTTCCGACCCTCTTCTGGCTCAAGCCGGCCTTGAAGAACGTCCACCCCGACCGTCCCTCCTCCTGGGCTCAGGCCCATGAGGTCCTTCAGGAGCGCCTGCACGCCTTTCAGGAGCACCTTCCGCTGTCACCGGCTCCCGCTGACTCTCCAGATCCCCGGGCCGATGGCCTCCGGGAGACCCTCTTGAATGTGGAGGAGCTGGAGGACCTGGTGGCATGGCGGGTGTACCTGGAGTGGGAGCTTGCGCAGGGCCTCTGCACACTGGGGCCCGATCAGGAGGGCGCCGTGGCGCAGTTGCCTCGGCCTCAAAACGCCTGGCGGCTGCTGCGCGACCTGGCGTTGAGTCCGGAGGCCCCCCAGAAGGAGGTGCTGCTGCAGGCACGCCTCGACGGGGCCTTTCTGCCCCTGAAGGTTCTGGTTGACGCCCTCCCGCCTCAGCGACGGACCATCCGGCAGATCCTGCGACCCCTCCGGAGGCTGGAGGAGCAACCGGAGGCTTTTGTCAAGGGGCTGGTCTCGCTGGTCCGAGGAGGGGTGGTCAAGCGTCGCATTTCGCCCGCTCTGCTGCGCGAGGTTCCGGACCCCTTGCACTCGCTGCTCCTCATCCAGAAGCACCGCACGCACCTGCTGGCCCCACCGCTTCTGGAGCAACTGGAAGCCGCCCCGCACCAGTTTCCTCGCACTCCGGAGTGGAAGGCCTTGAAGGAGAACCGGGCTCGGGCTCTGGCTGAGCTGGAGCAGGGCACCCTGACGGCCCAGGCGTGGACCCAGTGGATGAAGCATGAGGAGGACTTTCAGGCCCATCTGCCGGTGATCCTCCAGAAGCTGCTCAACCTGCGCCCACCGTTTCACCTCACGATCCATCCCAAGGTGTGCCGGGCTCTGGAGCGCTGGCAGACGGAGCTGCCGATCTGGGCCCTGCTGTTTCTGGATGCCCCCAGGGCCAATCGGCTGATGTGGCTGCAGGCCTTCCCGCGCACTGCGGATCCCAGGCAGCTGCCTCAGGTGGTGCTCAAGGAGCTGCAGGAGCCTCTGGAGAGCCAACGCTCCTCCCTGGACGCCACCCCTTCGGAACCGCGTTTGGTACAGGAGCTGACGAAGGTGCACCGCTGGGTCCAGGGGCTCCAGCAAGCAGGGCTGCTGCACCAGGTCCTGAGCCCTGAGTGGCTGAGGAAAGCCCTGAGCCTCCCTCAGCTCTTTTCGGCAGGGCTGCGCTACCTGGAGCCACGGACGCTGGTGAGCCTTCCGGAGGTGCCTCGGGACCAGCGTGAGGAGTTCCTGCTGTGGACCCTGCGAGGACGTCCTGAAGAGGAGCCGCTGCTTCAGGGGGTTCTTCAGGAAATCACTCCGGCCCGTGTCCGGGAGTGGCTGGAGCCCTGGCGTCGGCGTCGGCTGCAACGGGGAGGTCCGGAACATGTTCGGCTCCTGGTGCAGATGTGGCAAGTGGTCCGCCAGGAGAAGGGGCCTTCCTCGAAAAGCTGGCAGGAGGACCTGAGCGCGATGTCGCCTCAGGAGCTTCGGGCGGTCAAGGACCAGCTGGGCGCCTCGGCGCTGAAGCCTCGGGAGTGGCAGCACCTGGTGCAGCAGCCCTGGTTCTGGAAGGAGCCCTCCCTCCAGGATGACCTGCGGCACTTCCCGTTTCGGAGTTGGAAGGCTCGGGGGCAGGAGCTCCCGGCGTCAATGCGGGCGCTGGCAGAGCAGGATCCCACGTTTCTGGACTGGGTGGTGACGCGTGCTCCGGAAGCCTTTCAGGACCTCTTCCTCCAGCAGCATCCGTGGTGGGAGTTGCTTCCGATGGTGATCCATCGGGCGCTGGTGGCTCGGGCGTTTTCCTCCCACGTTCAGCCCGAACAGATTCCTCAGGCTCTGGAGTTTCTGCAGGCCCACTATGGGCCCAATCAACGAGCCGCCCTCGAGCTGGCTCTGCACTTTGGCCTTCACCATGCGCCGTTTCTGCTGGGGGTGGCCTCTGGACTTTCGCTGGGACGAGAGGAGGACCTGAAGGGGAACGAGTGCGATGCCTGGTACCAAACGCATGAGTTGCCCAAGCGCTCGGGAGGCGTCCGGGTGATCACCGCCCCCCAGGCCCCTCTGAAGCACTTTCAACGCGCCGTGCTGGACCGGGAGCTCAACCAGTGGGACCTGCATGAGGCGGCCACAGGGTTCCGCAAGGGCATGGGGATTGTGGAGAACGCCCAACGGCACTGTGGGCATCGTCTGGTCGTCAATGTGGACATCCAGGGGTTCTTTCCAAACACCCGCCTGGTTCAGGTTCTGCGGGTGCTCACCCAGCGCCTCCGGGGGCGTTTTCAGCCTCGAGCCATCCGGCTTCTGGCGGTGCTGCTCAGCTACAATGGCGCCCTGCCCACAGGCGCTCCCACCAGTCCGGCCCTGGCCAACCAGATCCTCCGTCCGGTCGATGCCGCCCTGGCCACAGTGGCTCACCGCCAGGGGGTGGTCTACACCCGTTATGCCGATGACCTGACCTTCTCGGCCAATCATTCGGGAGCCATGAAGCTGCTGCCGTTTGTGGAAGAGGTGCTGGCCGGGCAGGGGTACGTGCTGGATCCGAAAAAGACGAACTTCTTCCGCAAGGGGCGGCGCCAGAGTGTGACCGGGCTGGTGGTCAATGAAAAACCCAATTGGCCCAAACCCCTCAGGCGCCGCCTCCGGGCAGCCGTTCACCGGCGGGTGCAGACTGAGGAAGCCGCGCTGTGGCATGGGCGTCCCGTGAGGGATGATCAGCTGCTGGGGCTGGTGGACTTCCTGGCCCAGACGCAGCCGGAAGAAGCCGCAGCCCTCCGGGCTCAGCTCCAGACGAGGGGAGTGGGGAAATGAAAAGGGTTTGGCCGGGCAATGCGGCCCACATGAGCGAGGTGGCTTCCGGAGCCGCCCACCTGGTCTTCACGAGCCCTCCTTACTGGGGGCCTGAGTCGGAAGCGGCGCTGCAGGCGCCTCGGAAGCAGCAGGTGGCCTGGGAAGCCGTGGGAGCCCAGCTTCGCGCCTTCACGGAGTCCCTCAAGCCGGTGGTTCAGGAGGTGTCCCGGATTTTGGCGCCGCAGGGCGCAGTGGTCTGGCAAATCAAGGACCTCCGGTTTGGTGAGGCGCTGATTCCCCTGAGTGACTGGCACAGCGCGTTGCTTCAGGCCCAGGGGCTTCGCCTGATGGGGCGGCTCGCGTGGCTCCCGGTGCGGGTGCGTCCCCAGCTGCTCCCGACGTTTCTCCGGCACCCGGAACGCTCCCGCTGGCATCCGCTGGATCCGGAGTACTTCCTGATCTTTGCCACCGAACAGGGGCTGGCGCCCTCCACGCTTCCGGAAGCCTGGGTGCAGGAGCTGGAGGAGGAAGCCCGGCTGGTGGAGTGGGTGCAGCCCCTGTGGCGCCTGGCCCGTGGGTTTCACCGCAACACCCACCCGCATGCCACCCCACCGGCCCCCGCCCGGCGCCTGCTGAAGCTGCTTTCTGATCCCGGAGACCTCGTCGTGGACCCCTTTGCCGGAGGCGGGACGATCTTGCGGGAGGCGCGTTTGCTGGGGCGCCGGGTGCTGGGGTATGAGGTCAACCCCCACTATGCTGAAGTGGCCCAGCAGGCCCTGAACCCTTTGCCGTGAACCGTCATGTCCCCTCAAGATCCGAATCGTGTCACCCGAGGCGCCCTTCCGCTGCTGTTTTACACCTTCCTCCAGCACCCGGAGGCTTCTGTGCGCCAGCAGGTTCAGCAGCACCTGGACGCCTGGGTGGAGGAGGGCACCCCTCATTTTTCGGCAGAGGCGGTGGAACAGGTGCTGCAGGCTGCTTCCGGAACCCCGCTGGAGCCCTTTCGGCTGGATCCGGACAACCGCAAGGTGGCCACCTGGCTGGTCCGCATCGCCTTTTCCAAACGGTACCGCCAGACCCGGGTTGTGATCAACAGCACCTTCAATCCGCAGAACAAAGGCGGGCTGGTGGTCACGAAAGACCTGAAGGCCTTTTTTGTGGAGCGCCTGCGCTTTGTCCGGAAGAGGCGGCGGAAGGTGCCCCCGGCGGCATGGGCCTTTCATCCGGGGCGATGCCCAGACCCTGATGACGTCCCGAAGCCGCTGGAGGCCGTTGGGTTGGTCGGCGAGCGGGGCTACGAGGCACAGCTGGACATTCCGCTGTGGCTCCAAACGGCCTGGGGCTCGTCCCTGTTTGCGCGGCGGCCGAGCCGTCCGATCCTCCTGGCGACGAACTCCCGGTTGCATCACGGGCAGTCGCTCGTGGATGAAGGCATCGGCGTTTCGACAAAGGGCCGGACGCTGTCGCTGGTGCTGGAGCGTCCGGAGCAGGTGCTGCGGCTGGGACCCCGCCTGCTTTCCAAAGGACTGAAGCTGATCCTCACAACGGGGGAGCAGGAAGCAGCGCACGTGGAGTTGGACTGGAAGGTCTCTGGGACAACGCCGTTGATGCTCAAGGCGCTTCCTCGCATCAAGCGAACGGACCTGAACCACTGGTGTGACGTGGGCCCCCTGAAGGGCCCGTTACTGCCTCCTCCCCTGAAGGAGCAGATCACCCAGTGGATCGTACTGCCATGACACTCTTACCCGGAGGGATCCTTCCATGACTGTGACGCTTCCTCTCATGCTGACCTCCCTGCGACGCCTTTTGCCGGTTCATTCGGAGGAGGTCCCGGTTGCAGAGGCGGTTCTGTTTCAAGAACTGGTGGAGCAGGTAGTGCTGGACACACAGGTGCCGGAAGCCCAGGTCCACGGCTCCCTGGAGTTCCTGCAGCACCTGTGGCACGCGTTGGGGCTGCTCGACCCGTTTGCCCTTGGGCAGGGGCGGTGGCAGTTTGTGAGCTTTCCAGCCTCGCTGATGGCCCGCTCCCTCCTGGAGAGCCTGGCCCAGGAGCAGCCGGAGCTGCTGGGTCCCGGGTTCTGGCTTCCCGGACCCAATGAAGACACGCAGCGGAAGTGGCTCGCTGAAGCCGAGACGCAGCGCCAGAACCAGCTCCGGGAAGCGGCCCGCCCCATCCGTCAGGTGCATGTGGCTTGGGGGCTGATTCGGCTTCAGGGGCGGATCCTGGTCAACCACCGTGAAGACACGCCTCGGCCCGGACGTCCGAATTACGTCCTGATTGGAGGGAAGCTCAACCTGCATGACCTGGGGGGAAGCTCCGCGCTGTCTCCCGAAGCCCTGGTGCGCCTTCAGCAGGCTCCTCCGGGAGAGCTGGTGCAGCAGGGGCTGTTCCTGACCCTGGAGCGGGAGCTGCGTGAAGAGCTGGGACTGCTGACCCAGCATTACGAGGCCCGTCGGTTTCATCGGCTTGAAAAACCGTACCTCGAGATTGAAGGGTCCCGGGCCAACCATGCGCTGACGCGGTATGACATCTCCTGCTTTGAAGTCCACCTGAACGCGTCCGGGTTTCAGCGTCTCTGCCAAACCATGCAGGAGACCCCAGACGGGCAGCTGCTCTGGATGACCCCGGAGGAGGTGGCCCGAGGGACGCAGGCTGACCATCGGGTGTACATCCAGGCGTGGCTGGAAGAGGCGGGCTCCTCCGAGAAGCTGCTCCGGAAGCTCCAGACCCTGCCGGAGTCGTTTGTGGACCCACCCCTGTTTGCGGAAGGGGTTGACGTCCCGGTCAGTCCGGAGGCGGCTTTTCTGGTGGGAGAAACCGGGAAGGAGCAGAAGGTGTTTGTGGAGTTGACGGATGCTGAGCGCTGGCTGCTGGTCGGCATGGCGTGGCAGGCGCTGCATGGCACGCTTCAGGGCCCGCAGGGCGTCCATCTGCACCCGTTGGGCTGGATGGAATTCCGGGAGGCGGCCCTGCTGGAGCGCGTCCGGACGCTGCAACAGACGCTGGAGGCCCACGGGCTGCCGCTGCTGCAAGGTCGGGATTCCGGATGGTTCCGGGTGTCGGTGGCCCCCGAGAAGCTGTACCTGGCTGAGGAGTTCTTTGAGGTGCAGGCGGTGTTTGCCGAGTCCGGACGCCATGAGGTCCACCTGACGGTTCCGGAGACGGAAACCCCCGTGGGCACCCTGCCCGCCACGCGGTTTGTTCAGAAGGTGTCCGAGAAGGTCTTTCAGCTGGTGCGGGCCAGCCTGCGAGAGGAGCCGGTGTCGGTGGAGATGGATGACCCGAAGCGGAGCCTCCGGGCCGAAGTCAATGCGCCCGCACGGAAGTGGGGCCTCCGCATTGTGTTCCGCTCGCAGAAGAAGGGGACGGAGTTCCGGACCGACTGCCTTCCTGTGGGCTGAGGGTCTCTTACCAGAAGTACCCCACCCAGCTCACGGTCAGCCGCTGAGTCGCCGGAACATTTTCGCCACGGGTGGGGGTGGTCGCCTGAAGGAGGACCTGCCAGGGTGCTTCCTGAGGCGCGGCTTCGAGGTCGGAGAGGGTGCCGAGTCCCACCTCCAGGGTCAGCTCCTGCAGCACCCGGGGACTGAACTGCTGCCCTCCGAGGGTCGCTGGTTGCTGCTGCAGGTGGTGCCAGTTGAAACCGTAGTGCCAGTTGTCCTGCTCCCAGCTCCAGCCATACTCCGCTTCAGCCTGATTTCCGGGCGCATACAGCACCTTGTCGCCTGCCAGGTTCTGACGGGTGCCTGCCAGCTGATTGGTCAGCGAGACGCTGAGGACGTTCCGCCAGCCCGGTGTGGTGGGCATCCAGTGGTTCTGCAAGAAGCCCGTGAGGGCGCCCTGTCCCGAGCCCAGGGTGTGCCCGTAGAGGCCTCGGGCGGTGTCGGAGGCGCCAGTGGGAAGAGTGGCCACCAATCCCCCAAACAGCACCCGGTTGAGGCCGAGGGAAAGCTCGTGCCGCAGGAACAGGCGGGCGTCTCCAACGCCGGAAAGCGTTTCGCTGGGGGTGGCTTCCTGAACCCATTCGGCAGACTGCTGCAGCGTGGCGTCTCCGGTGGTGACCGACAAATCCGCCTGTTGCGTACTCTGGACCAGCGGCACCTTCAGGCCCCAGGCGGTGCGGTCACTCAGGGCCTGGTCGTAGCGCACCTGCAGCTCGGTCCGGGATCGTGAGACCGAGCCCTCCAGCAGCGCGGCCACCTCTGGGTCACCAGACAGCAGGACCGGCCAGCGCCTGCGGTTTCCTCCAGCGTCAAAGGCTTCCTCACTGGTGGGCTCATGCAGCACACGCAGGTGCCACTGGGTTCGCCCCTCGGGAAGGCGGTCAAAGCGCTCAAGCGCGTGTCCCACGGAGGGAAGCAGGAAGAGCGCCGCCAGGCTGGCGCCCAGCAGGCGTTTGGGAAACACAGCCATCATCGAGGCGCTCCAAAGGAGATCCAGCCCTTTCCTGCCATTTCATGAAGAATCCGTTCAATGGGAAACCCGACCACGTTGTTGTAGGAGCCTTCAATGCGGTCCACGAGCGCGGTTCCGAGTCCCTGAATGGAGTAGGCCCCTGCCTTGTCATCGCCTTCTCCGGTGGCGAGGTACCAGTCGATGACCTCCGTGGGCAGTGGCAGGAAGCGGACGTGGGTGCTCTCAACGCCTTCAATCCAGTCGTTCTCGGCAGGGCGTCCCACGATGTAGGCGGATTGGACCTCATGCCAGCTGTTTTCCAGCAACTCCAGCATCATCCGGGCGTGTTCGCGATCGGTGGGCTTGCCGAGCAGCTCATTCTTGATGAGCACCACGGTGTCGCCGGCCAGCACCACGGCTTCCGGATCGGAAGGCTGCACCGCCTCGGCCTTCTCCCGCGTGACCCGGCGGATGAAGTCGGCAAGGGCCTCTCCGGGAAGGCGACGCTCATCAACATCAGGGCTCTTGGTCTCAAAATCGAGGCCGTAGCGGTGGAGGAATTCCTTGCGTCGGGGCGAGGAGGAGGCCAGGCAAATGGGGTGGTGCTGCTGCATGAGGACGTTGCGGACCAGGTCGTGAATCAGGGACAGGGTGGAGGAATGCGTCAAGCCCATCACTATGAGCGAAGGGAAGGGAACGCTCAAGTCCGGAACTGCTGCAAATGGCTTGAGGGCTGAAACGAAGCATGCGAGCATTTGGGCAACCTGTTGAACCCTTGTTCCTTCCTGGTGAGGCACCCCATGAGTCACCAACTGACTGCTGAAGAAATCCAGCGCTACAGCCGGCACCTGACCCTGCGCGAAGTGGGGCTTTCCGGGCAGGAGCAGCTCAAGGCGTCCCGCGTGCTGCTGGTGGGCGCCGGAGGGCTGGGGGCTCCGATGGCCCTCTACCTGGCAGCCGTGGGGGTGGGCACCCTGGGCGTGGTGGATTTTGATGTGGTGGAGCACAGCAACCTGCAGCGGCAGGTCGTTCATGGCACCCGAGACATTGGCCGGCTCAAGGTGGAGTCGCTTCAGGATACCCTCCGGGAGATCAACCCCAATGTGCAGGTGGAGGTCCACAAGGTTCGGCTGACGGCAGAGAACGTGGAGGAGCTCTTCGAGCGCTACGACGTCATTGCCGATGGCTCAGACAACTTTGAAACGCGCTACCTCGTCAATGATGCCGCCTTCTTTGCCCACAAGCCGCTGGTCTCGGCCTCGTTGTTTCAGTTTCAGGGGCAACTGACGGTCTTCCATCCTCATGCCGGAGGCCCCTGCTACCGGTGCCTCTACTCCGCTCCCCCGCCTGCCTCGCTGGTGCCTACCTGAGCGGAAGGCGGAGTCCTGGGCGTGCTCCCAGGCGTCATGGGAACCCTGCAGGCGACGGAGGTCATCAAGATGCTCCTCGATGTGGGGAAGCCCCTCATTGGTCGGATGGTGCTGTATGATGCGCTCGACCTGAGCTTCCGGGAGGTCCGGATTCCTCGTGACCCGGAGTGTGCCCTCTGTGGGGAGCGTCCGACGCTCACTGAGCTGACCGTGGCGTTCCCGGCTCCGGAGGCTCCGGATTGGGACAACGTGGAGGCCGATGTGACCCCCGAGGCCCTGCAGGCCCGTCTGCAGACGGAGCCCTTGCCGGTCCTGCTGGACGTCCGGGAACCGACGGAGTGGCGGATTGCCCAGCTGCCGCATGCCCAACTGGTGGCGCTGAGCGAGCTGCAGCCCGAGACGCTTCCGTATGACCGGGATGCGGAAATCATTCTGTACTGTCACAAGGGGGTCCGTTCGCGAATGGCCCTCAACCTCTTGAAGCAAGCAGGCTTCCGGAACCTCAAGAACCTTGCTGGCGGCATTGATCAGTGGTCGGTTGAGGTGGATCCTTCGGTGCCCCGGTACTGACGTTTTTGACTGAACTCCCTTTAGGCCCTGCCATGACCCGAACACACGCCCAGTTGCTGGAAGGAAACCTCCCGATTGACGGGGAGTTTGGCATTACGGCCGAGATCCCCAGCTTTGCGCTGCTTCAGGAGTGGCAGGAGAAGCGGGTGGCGCTTCGGCATGGCTACTACCGCATGGTCGATCCGCCTCGGGTGCAGGCGCTGCAGCAGCAGCTGTGCGACGCCTCGGAGTGTGCGCATGCGCTCTGCTACCCCTCTCAGGAGGTGGCGCTGCATGAGTGGCTTCAGGGGACCTTCACGCTTCCGCCGCATCATCCGGTGCTGGTGCTGGCTCAGGCCGAGCACCCGGACCTCTCCCGCATGACAGCCGTGCTGGACCATCAGCAGCTGCCGTGGAAGCGCCTGCCGCCCGAGGTGCCTGCGCAACTGCCACTTTGCTCGCTGGTGGTGGTGCTCCGGGACACGCCCAACGTGGACCGGATGATGATGATCCTGTGGCACTCGCTGCCCGGGCGGCTGCCGTTGCTGGTGTGGAGTCCGGAGCCCCCGAAGGCGGTGCCCCGCAAGCTCCGGAAGGCGCCGTGGGTGTGTGGCCTCGAAGCCGGCTCCGGCGGCGCCTTGCTGCTGGATGAGGCGGAGGCCTTTGACGAGTTCCTCGAGCGGCGCAAACGTCGCGGCCCCATCCTCTCTCCCCGGGCCATTGGCGACCAGGAAGACAGCGAGGTCCGGAGCCGGCTGCTGGACTGGTTCATGGTGCAAGAAGCTGCGGCCCAGGTGCAGCTGTACCCTTCCGGAATGAACGCCTGCGCGGTGCTGTTTGACGAGCTGCTCCGGCGGCGTCCTCAGCACGTCGTGGTGGTAGGGGGAATGTACACCGACACCTACACCCTGCTGACGCACCCACGCTTCCGTCCCGAGGGAACCCGGGTGGACTTTCTGGATGTGTCAGAGCAGGACCGACTGGTGGAGGTGCTGACCGAGGAGACCGCGTTTGTCTTCACCGAAAGCATCACCAATCCGCTGGGGGAGGTTCCGGACCTGCCGCTGATTGCCGCCAATGCCCACCTCCGGGGGGTGCCGCTGGTGGTGGATAACACCCTGGCGACCCCGTATAACCTCAACCCCCTGGTGGTCGGCGCCACGGCTGTGGTGCACAGCACCGCCAAGTACCTGAATGGAGGGAACGACCACCGTGGCGGGGTGCTGGCGCTCAACGATTCTGCGCTTGCGGAAGCCTTGCAGAAGACGCAGGACCTCCTTGGTCTGAGCATGAGCGAGGCGGAAGCCCGGGTGCTCTGGCAGCGGCTGCAGGACTTTCCGGAGCGCATGGAACGCTTCAACCGCAACGGCCGCATCCTGGTGGACTTCCTGATTCGTCACCCCAAGGTGGCCCGGGTCTTTCATCCCGAGGTCCCGGAGGCCCCTCGGCACCACTCTCCGCTGTCAGGCTCCGGAAGCGTGGTGAGCTTTCAGCTGGTGGACGATAGCCTGGAAGCCGTCCAGCGGTTTTATGATGCCGACCTGCACCCCATTGGCAAGGGCCCCACGCTGGGGTCCAACCGAACGATTCTCTGCCCCTACCCGCTGCTGGCCCATTACCATGCCCCCCTGGAGCTGGTGGAGCAGCTTTGTGGCACCCGTCACCTGATTCGGGTGGCCGCCGGATGCGAGGCCGACTTCACCGTGGCCCTCCGGGCGCTGGCCCGTGGATTGGACCAGGTTTAGCCTGATTGACGCAAACACAAGGGAGTTTCATGTCTCAGCCCACGACCTTCAAGTACCTTGGCAAACCGCGTGGCATCATTGACGCGCAGGAAAAACTGACGGGACAGGCCCGTTACATTGGCGACCTGCAGGTGGCTGGCCTGCTGCACGTGCGGCTCCTGCTCAGTCCGCATGCGCATGCCCGGATTGTGGCCATTGAGACCACTGCTGCCGAACAGGCTCCGGGCGTGAAGGCTGTGCTGACAGCCGATCGGCTCACCCACTGGAACAAGACGGCCGCCTCACGAGTGGGCGCCTTGCTGGCTCGCGGGGAGGTGATGTTTGAAGGACACCCGGTGGTGGCCGTGGTCGCCGATTCTCCGGCAGCAGCCTGGGACGCCCTGGCCCTGGTGTCCGTGGAGTATGAACCCCTGCCGGTGGTTCCGGATCTGAAAACAGCCCTGGCGCCGGGAGCGCCGCTGGTGTGGCCACAGGGCATTCCCCGCGATGAATCGAATGTCAGTAGCGACCACGCCGCGGTGACCGTCGAGGACGAGGGCCATCAGGCGCTGCCGCCCAACGTCCACTCCCAAAACGACTTTGAGCGCGGTGACGTTGAGGCCGGGTTTGCGCAGTCGGAGGTGGTGCTGGAGCGCACCTACCGGACCGGGATTGTGCATCAGGGCTACCTGGAGCCGCAGGCCTGTGTGGCCCTTCCGGAGCCGATGGGCGGCCTGGCCCTGTACACCGGAACACAGGGGCCTCGGACCGTTCATGCCGATGTCTCGCGTCTGCTGGACCTGCCCTCGTCTCAGGTCCGGGTGCACCCGATGACGCTGGGCGGCGGATTTGGCGGCAAGCATGGGCTGCTGGAGCCGCTTGCTGGCGCCATTGCGCTGCAACTGCAGGCGCCGGTGCGTCTGGAGCTGACCCGGACGGAAGACTTCATGACCACCATGCCGGCTCCAGCGTGTGAGGTGTGGCTGAAGATGGGCGTGGATCGCTCCGGGAAGCTGCTTGCCCTGGAGGCACAGGTGGATGTGGACAATGGCGCCTATGCTGCCGCATGGTGGAGTGCCCTGCTGGCGCTGCTGCTGGGCGGAGCCTACCAGGTTCCGAACCTGAAGATTCACTGCCAGGAAGTGGTCACGCACAAGCCCATGGCAGGTCCCTACCGGGCCCCCACGGCCCAGACGGCCTGCTTTGCTGTGGAAGCCCACATGGACGACCTGGCCCGGGAACTGGGGCTGGATCCGCTGGAGTTTCGGCTGCAGAATGCTTCCGAAACCGGAGACCCCATGGTCAATGGCCAACCGTGGCCAAGCCTGAGCATCAAGGAAACCCTGAATGCCCTCAAGGAGCACCCCACCTGGAAGGCCCGGACCACCGGAGCCCAGGAAGCCTGGGGAATCGCCCTGGGCGTCTGGCCTTGTGCGGTGGGACCCGCCTCAGCGGTCTGCCGGATGATTCCGGACGGGACGGTGCAGGTGCAGGTGGGCTCCGCCGATGTTTCAGGCGTCAACAGCAGCCTGGTCCTGGTCGCCGCGGAGGTCCTGTCAATTGACCCCTCGAAGGTGGAGATTGTGCAGGTGGACTCCCGAACCGGACCAGTGGCTCCGCCGAGCGGCGGGAGCCAGGTCACCTACAGCGTCTCTGGAGCGGTGAGCGCGTCGGCACAGGAGGTCCGGACGCAGCTTTCCAAACTGGCCGCTGAACACTTTGAGGCGGCGGAAGAGGACCTGGTCTTTGACGATGGCATGATTCACGTCAACGGCCTGCCGACGCAGCGGGTGTCGTATGCGCAACTCGCCCGGCAAGCGGAGTCTCGGAAGGGGGGCGAGGGGCCGATCATTGCGACATCGAGCAACTCGCTTCCGGAAAATGCACCTGGGGTGGCGGTTCATGCTGTGAAGGTGCACGTTGATCCGGAAACCGGAGTGGTGACGCCGCGGCAGTACCTGGCGATTCAGGATGTGGGACGGGCGCTCAACCCGCTGCTCGTGGAAGGACAGATTCAGGGAGGCGTGCTGCAGGGGCTCGGCTGGGGGCTTTGGGAGGAAATGCCGTATGATGCGCAGGGACAGCTTCAGGCGGCAAACTTCCTCGACTACGCCCTGCCGCGTGCGGATAACGGGGTCACCGTTGAGGTCACGTTACTGGAGCACCCTTCGCCACACAACGTGCTGGGGGTCCGAGGCGTCGGAGAGCCTCCCATTGTCCCCGGAGGCGCGGCCTTGGCCAACGCGGTCCAAAACGCGGTGCAGGTCCGTCCGACTGAACTACCGATCCGAGCCTCCACACTCTGGAAGCAGCTGAACCCCTGAGGGTGCGGGAGGATTCCTGAGGAAGTTTATTGAGTCTGTCTAGTGTATTTTAAATTTATATTATGTAAATTTAAATACCCGTAAACACAGACTTGCTTCACCTGCTTCCAGAAGGACAAAACACTCAGGCGCTCCGAAACGCCCCCTTCAAAGCTTCCAGAAATTTGGGTGAACTCGCTGGGTTGGGGGACTTTTCGTCCGGTTTGCGCTGGGAGACCCTGGAGAAGGGACGCTGAAAAACGGATTCGGGTCACTTCCCCAGCGAACCCTGCTGGCTGCCCCTGGAGGAAGCCCCAGGGAGGAAACCGGAAGCCCCCCACGGATCTAATTCATGAGAACCGCTGCCGTGCCAAACGCGCGAACCGGCTGGTTTTGATTCGACTCAAGTAAATAAAATACATATTATGTCAAATAATCAAATCGATCTACGAAGCGATACCATCACCAAGCCCACTCCAGACATGCTGCAGGCCATGATTGCGGCTCCGGTCGGAGACGATGTCTTGGGGGATGACCCGACTGTTCAGGAACTGGAAGCAGAAACGGCACGGTTGCTCGGCATGGAGGCTGCGGTGTTCATGCCTTCCGGAACAATGACCAACCAGGTCGGAGTGCGGGCACACACCGAGCCCGGCGACGAGATCCTGCTGGCGGACAATGCGCACATTTACTTCTATGAAGCCGGGGCGCCGGCAGCATTGGCGGGAGTCATGTGCCGCCTGCTTCCCAATGAGGGGGGCGTGTTCACTCCGGAAGTACTGGAGCAATTCCTGCGTCCGGCAGACATTCATTTTCCCACCTCAAAGCTGGTCTGCGTCGAGAACACCAGCAACCGCGGAGGCGGAACCTGTTGGCCACTGGAGCAGCTTGATGCGCTCGTTGAGTTCTGTGGGACCCGGAACCTGAAGCTGCACATGGACGGGGCCCGTCTCTGGAATGCCGCCATCGCGCAGTCACAACCCGAGTCCCGCCTGGTCCAGGGATTTGAATCGGTGAGTGTCTGTTTTTCCAAGGGATTGGGGGCTCCGGTCGGTTCTGCTCTGGCGGGTTCTCGTTCCTTCATCCAGCGGGCTCGCCGATTCCGGAAGCAATATGGAGGAGGCATGCGACAGGCGGGGTTTCTGGCTGCCGGGGCGCTGTATGCCCTGAGGCATCACCGCGAACGGTTGGCGGAAGATCATGCGAATGCGCGAGCGCTGGCCACCGGTCTGGCCGAGGTGGAAGGCGTGTCGATCAACTGGGAAACCCTGCAGACCAACATGTTCTACCTCAACCTGCAGCCCTTCTCAGCCCAGGTGTTTCAGAAGCTGCTTGCGGAGCAAGGCGTCGCGGTGATGGCGACGGGTCCGCACACCATCCGGGTGGTCACTCACCTGATGTTTTCGGCTGATCAAGTGGCTCCGACTCTTGAGATCATGAAAGCAGCACTGACCAGGCTCCGGAGCCTCGCTTCCACGGAGTAAAGGGACGAGCGTTTTGCATTGTATTTTCTGAAAATCCTGAAATGATTTCCTTTTTTGAAAGGAAACCCCACGCCATGACTGTTACCGAGACCCTAAAAAATCAAGCGATCCAGGCCCGTCAGGCTGCTCAGCAACTGGCCCAGGCATCGACCGAACTGAAGAACGAGACGCTGCAGGCGATTGCCGCTGCGCTGCGAGCCCAGGTTGGCCCCATCCTTGAGGCCAATGCGAAGGACGTTGCCTTTGCTCAGGACCTCCGGGAGCGGGGCGAGTTGACAGGAAGTGCCGCAGCTCGCGTGGAGCTCTCAGAGAAAAAGATTGAGCAGATGGCGCAAAGTGTGGAACAGGTCGCCAGCCTCCCGGATCCCGTTGGTCAGGTGTTGCTGGCACGGCAGCTGGATGACGGCCTCAACCTGTATCGCGTCAGCTGTCCCATTGGCGTGATTTTGGTGATCTTTGAATCTCGTCCGGATGTGGTGACTCAGATTTCAGCGCTGGCTCTGAAGTCCGGGAATGCGGTCATTCTGAAAGGCGGCAAGGAGGCCCAGCACACGAACCGGTTGCTGGCCTCTCTGATTCATCAGGTTCTGGAGGCGACGCCCCAGTTGCCCACGCACGCGGTCAGTCTCATTGAAAGCCGAGACGAGGTCAGCCAGATGGTCCGGATGAGCGAACACCTGGATCTGATCATTCCACGAGGCAGCAACCAGCTGGTGCAGTACATTCAGGAAAATGCTCAGGTACCGGTGATGGGACACGCAGATGGCATCTGCCACGTGTACCTTGATCCTGAAGCGGATCCAGGCAAAGCCCTTGATATTGTAGTGGATTCCAAGACCGACTACCCGGCGGTGTGCAACGCCATGGAGACGTTGCTGGTTCATGAGCAGTTTCCGGATGACGTGCTGGCCTCCATCCTCCGAGCGCTGCAGGCTCAAGGAGTGGAACTGCGCGGCTGCTCGCGTACCCGGGACCGACTGGAAGGCGCTGCAGATCTGGTGCTGCAGGCAGCAACAGAAGATGATTGGGCAACCGAGTACACCGACCTGATCCTCTCCATCAAAACCGTTGCTTCCGGAGAAGACGCGGTGGCACACATTCACCACTACGGATCCGCACACACGGACGCCATTGTGACGGAAAATCCGGAAACCGCCACCTGGTTCATGGAAACCGTCGACTCGGCGGGCGTGTTCTGGAATGCCTCCACCCGGTTTGCGGATGGCTTCCGCTACGGATTTGGCGCTGAAGTCGGAGTCAGTACGGCTCGCACCCACGCACGGGGACCCGTTGGGTTGGAGGGACTGGTCATTTACAAATACCGTCTGTATGGTGGAGGGCATACGGCAGGACCGTACTCTCAAGGAGAGCGCCGCTTCCAGTTTCAGGACCTCGCTCCCGAGCTTCCCGCCGCGGGGAAGTGATCCAGATAAACAGTGATATTATGTAAATATGTCTAAATACTCGGGACAACTCGCCCTCATCGTCGATGACTTTGCCACCGCACGGCGCTTCATGAACCTGACTCTGAAAGAGCTGGGGTTCGAATGCCAGGAGGCCGCTTCAGTGGAAGACGCCATGGCCGTCATCAACGGAGGCACTCCGGTGAACCTCGTCCTCGCCGATACCCACATGCCGGAAAAAACCGGACTGGACCTGCTTCGGGACATCCGCAATGCCGGACACAAGGAACTGCCCGTTCTGTTGATGATGATGGAGCCCTTTGAGTCCATCCTGTTGGAAGGGGAGCAACTCAAGATGAGCGGTCACATCGTCAAACCCTTTGACGCCTTTGCCCTCTCCAAGACGCTGGAACAGGTAATGCCGAAGGGCTGACATGAGTCGTTGCATCAATTGCCGCTACTACCAAGTCACCTGGGATCCGAATCAGCCTTACGGCTGCCGGAAGTTGAACTTCAAGAGTCGGATTGAGCCCGCCCAGTACATCCTCCAGGTTTCGGGAGAGCCCTGCCTTAGTTTTGAGCAAAAAATCAAACGCAAGCCCACTTCTTCCTGATCAGAGCGCCTTAATTTTTAGCGATTTAGCGTGACCTTTAAAAAGAGCGTCAAAATCGCCAGAATCAAAAGAAAGGGGTTCCATGACTCATGGGTTGAGTCCCCTCAAAAAAAAGGAATGACAGCGAATCTGAAGGGTCGTTTTTTTCGGAGGGGGATGAAAGGAGGGGCCCAAACGGGGGAAGAGCGTCCGAAAGGGGGAGCATCCGGACGCGGAAAGGCGTTTAGAGGGCTTTTTCGCCAGTCTCTCCCGTCCGAATGCGGATGGCTTCGTCGAGGTTGATGACAAAAATCTTTCCGTCTCCGATCCGTCCCGTCTGTGCGGCCGTCTGGATGGCATCCACCGCTTTGGAGACTTCATCGTCTGCAACGACGATTTCAATCTTCACCTTGGGCAGGAAATCAACGATGTACTCGGCACCTCGGTAGAGTTCGGTGTGCCCCTTCTGTCGGCCAAAGCCCTTGACCTCACTCACGGTCAGCCCCTGGATTCCAGCAGATCCCAGTGCCTCTTTGACTTCCTCCAACTTGAACGGTTTAATAATGGCTTCGATTTTTTTCATGAAAGTAGACTCGATTTAGGGGGTAAATGCGATTGGATGAAAGGCGAATTATCTCCGACTATAGACTTTTTTTGCAAGTTGAAAAACGATTATCCCCGCCGACCATAGCGCTTTACATCAAGACGACGGAGCATTTTCTGCAATTTTGTCAAAGCTTTAGCGAGCAGCTCGACCTTCCGGAAGAGCTCCAATGGCCGGACCTGGGACGTCGGGAAGTGGAGCGCTACCTTCAGCACATGCAGGCCCAGGAGCGCTGGAAGGTGAACACCTGTGCCACACGGCTTGTGGGGTTACGCTCCTTTTTCGGATACCTGGCTCAGCAGGGAATCCTGCGGGCGAATCCGATTCAGCATTACACCTGGACGCAGCCCTTTCCGGAACTGGAGCGCGAGGAGCAGGACCTGGAAGCCCTCCACCGTCTGCTTGAAGAGGCGCCAAGTGGCTTTGAACCGAACCGGAACCGGCTCCTGCTCGAGCTGGCCTACAGCTGCGGTTGGACCAGCAGCCAGTTGGCCCGGATCGAACAGATGACCCTGAATCGCGCCAAAACCGGGGTGCAGGTTCAGATGGGGCGGGAGCAGCGGGAGGTGCCACTCGGAGCCAGCGGACGCCAGCGACTGGCGCTGTACCGCAAGCAACAGCGGAAATTCACTGAAACTTCAGGGTTTTGGCTGAATGCGTGGGGCGAGGAACTCAGCGATCAGGCCATCCGGGAGATCCTCAAGCAGCAACTGAAGCCGCTGGGCCTGGGGCTCCGTCAGCTCCGGGAGCTGTCTGCTCAGGCGTTTCAGGAGCGTGGAGCAGACATCCGCTCCATCCAAACGTTTCGGGATGTCCGCTACGTCCGACGGATGCAGTCTCTGAAGCCTGAAGACTTTGAAGCGCTCCAGGACAAGTTTCAGAAACTGCACCCCCGACGGTCAGTGCCAGAATAGGGTCGTTTGCCACCCCTGGTCTTCATCGCCATAGCCATGAATGAGCAGGTTGACCATCCCCGGAAGCATGGCCTGGGCCTGTTCATTCAGCTCCTTCACCGTGGTCCCAGTCGAAAGCGGCGGACGATTCTCAATCATTTCAGTGAGTTTGTTGTAGATGGCGACCAGGTAGAGGACATCGTTGGCCGCGTACTTCAACTGCTCCGCCGAGAGGTCGGAGCGGGACCAGTTGGTCTGCTGCTGCTCCTTCTCCATCTCCACTCCCAGCAGTTCCTTGCTGAGGTCCTTCAACCCATGACGCTGGCCATAGGTCCGGACCAGCTTGCTCATCACTTTGGTGCAGCGGAAGTTTTCCACCGTCACCCCCAGGGAGGTGTGAATGAACGCCACATCCGACAGCGCATAGTGGAAGAGCTTGATGACGTTCGGATCTGTCAGCAAGCGCTTCAGGTTAGGCGGGCATCCGCCTTCCGGACGAACCAAACAGACCTGCCCTTCGGCATCACAAATCTGGTTCAGGCAGATTTCATCTCGGTACAAGCGTAACCCGTGCATCTCGGAATCAATCGCGATGACTGGCTGCGCGAGGTAATGGTTCAGGAGCGCGTCCGGAATGTCAGACACTAGCTGGTAGTCACTCATGGCTTCCTCTTCGTGTGAGTTGATGGCTCTTAACCTAGCGCTTCTCCCGCGAAGATGCGATTTGAATCTCGGAATTCTTTATATGTACGAAAATTAACATTATCGAACATATAAATTTATCACCTTCATTTCCTCAGAGCCTCACCGAGCTCCGCCTTCCTGAGCCCAACCAGAGGTGGAGGAACATTCGCCCCGCTCTCCTCGCGCAGGCGAGCATCCGGCAGAGGGATGACCAATCAGGTCCGGACCTGATGAAGCGCGAATGCCGGCGCCGACCACTTGGAACCGCCGGAACCGTAAAACGCTCCAGCAGTCGAGTGGTGTCCGATCGAGATGCAGCAGGTGCCACTCAGGTCCAACCGGAGCTCGATGTCGCCACAGCAGGCAAAGCCCGTGAGGGGGAAGCCGGGTCGGAGCAGTTTCAAAAAGAAGGGAGCGGGACTGATCCGGGAACTCACTGAGCTCCCGGCCAGGAGGAGGTGTTAGATGCTGAGGGGATAATTGATCTGGGAGCCAAAAGCAGAAATGCCGGGAGCTTCATCGGTTGGATCAAAATTCTTGCGGACCGACTTACCGTAGACCGCAGGGTTCTTGATCAACTCCTCAAACAGCTTGAAGTACTCACTGACCAAACCGGACTCCTTTTCATCCGTCATGGCCTTTCGGTGTTCCCGCATCCGGGCCAGGGTGTCCTTCAGTCGGTTCTGGTCTTCATCGTAAACCGAAAGCATGACCAGGATCGCCAGCGCATGAGTCCGAGCGGTATTGGAAAGGCGGTCTTCCACCTCAACCAGATTCCGGATGGCTCGTTGCATCAATCCCTGGGCCATGGACGGGAAGCCCTTCAGCAGCTGAAGCTCCGCTTCCTGAATCAGACTGTAGGCGGCCAGTTGGAGCTGTCGACCACTTCCCGATTTGCCCAACTCGCTGAGAGTTGTGTGGGTTTCCACCGCAAGCTTCCAGGCATTCAGGCCATCATCAATTTCGCGCTCATGAATCTCTGACCAGTTGCTCACATTGCCGTCCTGGAGCTGCCGGCGCGTTTTGACGCTGGTGATCCACTTGTGCTGAAAATCCGGAGTGTCGTCCTGAATGGGAAGAACCGGTTGGCCGTGCACATAAAAGAGCCGGTGGTCTGGCGTGGCAAACAGGCACTGCGGACACACGGCAGGCTGGTAGTTCAGAAAGTTGAAACCGGCGGTCGAGTCCAGATCCCGCTGAAGGCTGGAAAAGCCGAAAATGTTGTAGACCGGCTCGGTTCCTTCAGCCGGGTACCACAGTTCAACCTCCTCATTGCCGCAGGTGCGGCACACCCCATACACGCCCGTCATTTTTTCATTAACGGTCTTGAGCGGCTTGGCCGTGCCCTTCTGATAATTTCCGGGATAGAGCCGATGCAGGATTCCATGATTCAGGTTGATGCGGACCCCAAAGTCGACCTGCGCCAGGTAGCTGCCCGGCGACTGCTCGCTCGGCTTGGTCATCCGAACCTTGGCGGGCAACGGTGAGAAGTAGGTGTCGCAGGTTTCCTCGTCCTCTTCCAGGTGTCCCACCTCCAGCATCACCTGCAGCTCCTCCGGAAGATTCGCCTTCGAGGAAATCGTGCAGCCTGTTCGGGTGACGTCCATCAGGATCGCCGGAATTCGGTGCTTCCGAAAGGTCAACCGAGCCTGAAGCATTTCAGCAACCACCTTATGAGCTGCGGCCACCATGCGTTCCGCGACTTCTTCCGGAAACCCCAGCTTCTGGGTGACGCTCCGGAGAAACTCTTCCTCAGTGTCGGAAAACTCCTTGTCGACCACGGCCAGCTTGGTGAGCTCCTTCAAGATCGTGAACGCGGATTGCTTGTCCAGCCGGATGTCCTGAAGCTCTTCCAGTTCCCGACGCTTCACCTGCGCAATCAATCGCTCGGCCGCAATGGAATCCAGGAACTCAACGTTTTTCCGGAGTTCCACC
>JAYOTF010000046.1:0-20635 GCA_038150265.1 Deltaproteobacteria bacterium
GTGGACTATTGGCTATTTATTTTTTATTTTAATATTATGTAAATTTAAAAACAACCTTCCCAAGCCCCAACCTTCCTCAAAGCATCCCTCAAACCAAATCCGGAGAAGGTGAAAGCTCAAGAGGGAAGGAGAGTTGTCCGGCACTCAAGGGAAAATTTGGCCGGCACTCCAGAAGGGAAAATTTGGCCGGAACTCAAGGGGGGAAGTTGTCCGGCACTCCAGAAGGGAACAGGAAGC
The DNA here is from genome assembly GCA_038150265.1 of Deltaproteobacteria bacterium. GTDB lineage: Bacteria > SAR324 > SAR324 > SAR324 > NAC60-12 > JAYPUA01. Next base: position 238 of record JAYOTF010000046.1, read on the forward strand.
CTGGCCGGGCGGTCGCCTGAAGGGATCAGGGAGGTGAGGAGGAGCCTCGCAGGCGCTGCAGGTAGGCCTCCCACTCAACGGGGAGGAGGTAGCTCTTTTGGGTGTTGCACTCCTTGCAGCAGGGAACCACGTTGGACTTGGTGGTCCGTCCGCCTCGGGCAATGGGAATGATGTGATCCATCGTCAGCTCGCGGGCTGGAAATTCCTTCTGACAGTAGTAGCAGTGGTTGCTGGCCCGTCGGTTCTTCCACCACTGAGACTGCCGCAGGTCCCGGGCCTTCTGCTTCTCCCGTCGAATGTGGTCGGGATCCGCGCTCTCAAACCAGCCGGGCTCAAATCCGGAATCAGACATGTTCAGAAGCTCCGGAGGGTCCAGTTGGGGCCGGTTTCCTCAAAGTCCCGTGGCGTCCGGGTCAGCCGCCGCATGCCGGTGCCATCAATGAACATCGCATAAAGCTTGTAGACCCCACTGGGGTTGGCAGAGAAGATGATCTGCTTGCCATCCGGAGACCAGGTGGGCTGCTCGGAATTGTAGCTGTAGCGGGTCAGGGCGCGCTGCTCGCCGGTGAAGGGGTCCATCAGGTAGATCTGGCTTTCGCCTCCGAGGACCTTGGAGAACAGGAGCATGGTGCCGTCTGGCGACCACGCCGGATCGGAGTTGCTGGAGCCGCTGAAGGTCAGCTGAAAGGTGACCCGGGTGGCGAGTTCGTAGTAATAGATCTGCTCCCGTCCGGTCCGGTCCGAGACGAACACGAGCCGCTCGTTGTCCGGGGCGAGGTACGGCAGGGTCTCAATGGCCTTGTTTTGAGTCAGGCGCTGGAGCTGCCGGCTCCGCAGGTTGAGGGAGTAGAGGTCGACGTTGCGGTTTTGACTGAGGGTGAGGATCAGGTTCTGCTTATCGGAAAACCACGTTCCGCCGCTGGTCACGCCCATGCCAGATCCGGGGCGGCCCATCAGCAGGGGCGTGGGCTCTTGATTGTCCAAGCGGTCTAACCAAATGGCGGTTCCCTGCCGTCCCAGAGTCGTGTAGATGATCTCCTGCCCATCTGGAGACCAGCGGGGGAAGAGGCTGATGTTTTGGTTCCGGGAGATCCCGAACAGCTTCTGACCATGCGTGTTGACGCGGGCAATGATCTTGCGGCGTCCGGGCTGCTTGAGGCTGAAGGCAATGGTGCTGCCGAGAATGCCGGGCGTGCCCGTCAGCTGCTCCGTCATGCGGTTGACCAGCGCCATCAGTTCCTCTTCCTGGAACTGCTCATTTTCCAGGACCAGGTCCTGGGGAAAGAGGGGGTTCCCCAGCGTGTCTGCGACCACAAGCCGCAGCACGCGCTGATTCTCAGCGTTCTGAGCGACCTTGAGCAGGACCTGCATGTCCGGTTGCGTCGTCTGGGTCCGGCAGGCGTTGTAACGGGATTCCTTGATCTGAAAGACGCCGCTCCAGCAGAGGTTCCGGTCAATCAGGCGGCTCCACCGGGGGGACTGCGGGTGACGGGTGTAGCTGGGATCGGGAACCAGGACAACGGAGTAGCGCGCAAAGCCAAGGCCACTGATGACCACCTCTTCGCTGGAGTACGTCTGAGCAAGAGCTGAAGACGAGCCGAACAGCAGCGCCAGCAGGAGGAAGAGGCTACTCAACCCGGACGAGAACGACGTACGGCGGGTTGGCCGCCAGCTCCGGAGGAAGCGGGTCCAGCTGAGCGTTACGGATGGCCAATTCAACGGCAAGGACAAAGGATTCCGAGGCATTTTTTTCTGTGATCTCATGCTTCAAGATCGTTCCGTTAGGGGAGATGCTTAATTCGACCCGAACAAATTCTCCAGTCTGCGAGGCCGTCCGGGGCTTCAGTTTCTTCTGAAGTTGCACGTTGTATTCCCGCTCTGCATTCCGGAGCTTCAAACGCTGCTGAACCCCCTGGAGGACGTCGCCTCCGCCTCCTTCAGAAACCGCAGGACCCTCAGGCGTGTCGACCCCAGAGAGCAGGGGCGCGGCGGGAACCGGTGGCTGAGCCGGCGCTGTGGAAGGAGCGGGATCGTTAAAAAGCGGTGCCGAGGGCGTCTCTGCTGCAGCCGTGTTGGCTGTGGACGCTTCCGGAACGGGAATGCGGGGCACCGGAGCCTCCAGTGCCGGAGGCTCCGTGGAAGGCGTTAGCACCGGAACCGGTAGGGTCGGGTCGTCAAGGGTTGGAATCACGGGCGTGGGCAGCGACGGTGGCTTCACCGAGGTGGCAGGCACAGCGGGTGTTGGTGTGGCCTGCGTGGGGGGCGCCGGAGGCGCAGGCAGTCCGGAGGAGGCGGTTCCCAACTGCTGACTGGCAGGAAGCACCGGGTCTGCCTTGGGAAGCTTGATGGGCGAATTGGAAGCCTTGGGCGCCGTTGGTGGCGTCAGCGGACCCTGAACTCGGCCTGCAGAAGGAAGGGCGCTGGGACGCATGCCGGCTCCGCCCACGCGAGTCGAAGGCGGAGTCGCGCCGGGCGTGACACCTGGGGGTGAAGCCGGAGGCGTTGCCCCCGGGAGCGTGGGCAGCGCCAACGGTGCCGTCAGGGTCGGTTTGGCCGGAGCCTGTGGCGTTGAGGGGGGAGGCGGGGTCGCTTCCGGTTGCGGCGCAGGAGCCGGTTTCGGAGGTGGCGTTTCCTGGAGCTTGGGCGCTGCTGGAGCCGGCTTGGGGGGCGCTGCTTCCGGAGCGGGCTTCGGTGGTTTGGGCTGGGGGGCCGGTTGGGGACGTGTCGGAGTCGGTTGCGTGGCCGCTGGTTGGGCCGGAGTGCGGGGAGGCGGCTTGGGAGCGGTCGCATACTTGACTCCCACGCTGGCACGCATCGGCTCCACCGGCTGAGGCGTCCACTGACTGACGGCCAAGGCGACTCCAATCAGGAGTCCATGCACCAGTACGGAAATTCCCAAAAAGAGGGAAGACGATTCGGAGGAAGGAGCGGTTGCAATCAACATCAGTTGAATCAGAATTCAGAAGGAAAAAAGGTCCGAATGGGGGCTAACCCCTGATGATCAGCGGATTTCCGGAGGTCCAGGCTTGACATCTAACGGTAAGGCGGATAGCTATATCAGCAGAAACTTCGTCAATCCAATCGGCTTTGAGACGCCGAGCGGGGTTTCACGGACTCCGCGGAGTGCGGATTCGTTGACGTTATCCAAGGAAGGATTCCAGCAACGCTGCCTTTCTCGAATTCATTTTCATCCTCTAAGGAAAACCCGAACATGACCAAAGCAGAACTGATTGATGCCATGGCGGCTAGCGCAAATCTGACGAAGGCAGACGCTGAGCGTGCCCTGAAGGCCTTCCAGGACGCCGTTGAAGGCGCAATGAGAGAAGGAGACTCGGTGACGCTCGTGGGCTTTGGAACCTTCTCTGTGTCCGAGCGCCCGGCTCGAACCGGCCGCAACCCGCAGACCAAGGAGCCGATGGACATCCCGGCTTCCAAGGTGGTGAAGTTCAAGGTCGGCTCCAAGCTGAAGGAGGCGGCGAAGTAAGCGGCCCTCCGAACCCTGACCAATCGGTTCCCTAAAGCTCAGGCTCTGCTTCTGTCAGGGCCTGAGTGCTCCCCGATTCCTCCCCTCCTCCTGCCAGATTGCTTCCGCCACAGCCCAGCAATGCCGCCTCCAGCGGAGGTTCGGTTCCGAGCTTGTAGTGCTCCTCGTGTACCTCTGATGGTGGATCACAGGGGCTGGCCCGACGTCCGGAGTCATGAACCTTGATGGTGACCACGCCCGGAGGCTGAGAGAATTGCTCGGTCGGCAAACTCGAGATGGCAGACTTCATGAAATCGATCCAGATCGGTGCTGCAGCCCGGGAGCCTGTTTCGTTGGGCCCCATCGGGCGAGGCTGGTCGTACCCCACATAAACCCCCGTCAGCAGCTGAGGAATGTACCCAATGTACCACGCGTCCACGTAGTCGTTGGTGGTCCCGGTCTTGCCGGCAGAAGGGCGGCCAATGGCCTTGGCGCGGCGGCCGGTTCCGTGTTCCACCACGTCCTTGAGGATGTCGGTGACCAGAAACGCGGTCTCTGCTGAAATGACCGGTTGCTCCTGCACCTCGGCCTGCTCCAGCACGTCTCCATTCTGATCCTGGACCTCGAGGATGTAGATGGGCTCCTTCTTGAGGCCCCGGTCGGCAAACACCATGTAGGCGTTGGTCATCTCCTGCAGGGTCATGGAGAAGGCGCCCAGGCCAACCGTCAGGTTCGGACGCATCGGCGACGCGATCCCGAAGCGCCGGGCGTAGTCAATGACCGTCTGGGGGCCCAGGTCTTCCACCAGGCCGACAGTGGGCAGGTTGAGGCTCTTGACGAGTGCGGTCCGGAGTGACACGTTTCCGAGCAGCTTGTTTCCGTAGTTCTGAGGCATCCACACTTCAGCATCTCCCACCGTCAGGCTCCCGGTTTTGTAGGCTCGGGGGCTGTCGACGAGGGTGCTGGAAGGCGTGTAACCCGCATCCAGCGCCGCGGCATACACAAGAGGCTTGAAGGACGAGCCCGGCTGACGGCGAGCCTGAATGGCCCGGTTGAACTCGCTGTTCTCAAAACGGTAGCCGCCGATCATGGCGGTGACGTGTCCGCTCCTGGGCTCCATGGCGAGCAGCGCACCGTTGACGGAGGGCTTCTGATAAAGGTCGGCCCGGAACAGCTGGGCTTCCGCGTCATAGTCGGTCAGGCGAACCGAGACGATGTCTCCGACGGCCACCGCGTCCTTGAGGTTCCGGAAGGGGAGCGGGTACTCCTCTCCCTGGCGCGCCTTGCGCCACGTCTTCACGCTTTCCCACGGCAACTCCGCCTGCTGCCCCTGCCCCAGGTTGAGGGTGGCATGCTGGTCTCCCACCTCGGTCACCACCGCCTGGACGATGCTGTTGAGGAGGATGCGGTTGTCCTGGAGCCGCTCCTCAAGGACCGCCTCTGAAAAACCGCCGGTGGCTTCGTCTCGGGGCGCCTGCGACTGAGCCCCCTGGTAGCCCTGCCGCTTGGTCAGCTCGAGCAGCCCGTTTTGCATCGCCTCATGGGCGGCAATCTGCTGGTCGAGGTCCATGGCGAGTCGCACCTTCAGGCCTCCCTGGTAGAGCTTCTCCAACCCATACTTCTGGAGCAGGTAGCGCCGGACGTGCTCCACGTAATAGGCGGTGGCCTCAGAGGTGGGGTCATCCGCCCGCATCAGCTTCAGGGGCTCGCGGAGGGCCTTCTGCATCTCGGCCGTGCTGATGAAGCCCTCTTCGTGCATGCGGCGCAGAACGAGGTTGCGGCGTCCCAGCGCCAGGTCCGGATTCACATGAGGAGCATACCGCGAAGGCGCAGGGAGCATGCCCACGAGCAAGGCACTTTCAGCGAGAGAGAGGTCGTGGGCGTGCTTGCCAAAGTAGCCCTGCGAGGCGGCTTCCACGCCTTCAGCGTTGCCCAGGAAGTACTTGTTCAGGTACAACTCCAGGATCTGGCTCTTGCTGTACTCCAGCTCCATCCGGAAGGAAAGCAGCATCTCCCGGAGCTTGCGGTCGAGGTTCTTTTGCTGGTTGAGGAGGAACATCCGGGCGGTCTGTTGCGTGACCGTGCTGGCGCCCTGAACGATGCGCCCCGCCTGCACATTGGCCCCCAGGGCCAGCAGGATCCGGAAGGGGTCGATGCCGAAGTGAGAGAAGTAGCGCGTGTCCTCGCTGGCGAGCAACGCCTGGATGAGGTGCGGAGGGAATTCGTCGTAACGGACAGGGATGCGACGCTGAATGAAGAACTCCTCCACCTGGTTGCCGTCGTGGTCGTACAGCACGGTGGGCAGCAGGTCGTTGCGCTTGTGCAACTCCTCTGCAAGGTTTTGCGGGAGGTCCTTGCTGAGTTCATAGAGGTGATACCCAATGCCTCCTGCGACGATGAAGCCGAGCAGGAGCCCCGTCCAGAACATCCATTTAATGGTACGGAGGAGGAGTCTCATGAAGCAGGTGGAGCCGAAGTCACAGGGGTGGATTCAGAAGGAGGTGGAAGCAGACGGTGGGTCCAGGCGTGCTGCAGCAGCGCCTGAACCGGTTCCTGACGAGGAGGGGCAAAGCGGTCCAGCGGATGCTCGGCCACAAAGTCGGCCCAGCTGTGCCAGACCTCGGTTTTGAGGGAAAGCAGGGCGCGTTTCAGGGCCGTTGCCTCCAGGCCCTCCAGCTCGCCCAACTCGGTTTTCCGGGGGGTGCTTTCGGAAGCTCCTTGAAAAACATCGGCGGACGTATAGAATAACGACACCCTCTCGCACCGGCATTCTGAACCGTGTGGAAGGTCCGGAGGGGTCTTGCTCTGAAAGGCTTCCCCGTGACGCGATCCGTCGCTCTCCAGGCACTCCTGGGGCGTGTCGGCGGCGAGGAAGGCCCGGATTTCCACGGCCTCCAGGGTGGTCACCACGGGGGTGGGCCGCGGGCGTCGATTGAAGATGTGCCGCCGCTGACGATACAGCCAGTACAGGAGCGCAACGGCGACAATGGCAATGAGGAGTTTGAGCATCAGGCAAGGAGCGTGAATCTTGTTGAAGCAGCTACAGGCTAGAAAAATCTCGTTGAATTTACAAGCAATCCTCAGAAAGCTCCAGCCTTCTCTGAGGAAGGGGGGGCGATCGTTCCTTTTCAGCCTGACAGGACTCCTCCTGCTGGGAGGCTCCGTGGTCCAGGCCCAGGACATGCCGTCCCTGTCGGCGTGCAAGGAGCTGGCAAATGGCGAGACGACCCAGGAGCTCAACGAGTTCCGCAAGTGCCTCCGGAACTATCAGGAATCGCTCCAAACCGCCCGGAAGCAAGCGCTCATCAAGCGGCGCTACGAAGGCTCCATGCGGGTGGTGGAGGGCTCAACGGCTCCTCCTGCGCCAGGAGGCAACGCTCCGCCGGCGACGCCCAACGCTTCGGCCAACGGACGTTAAGCAGAGGGTATGGACCGATCCTGGCGATTCATCGCAGAGGAACTCGTATTTGGCCCCTTTCTGTTTCTGGCCCTTACGGTGTGCCTCCTCGCCTTCTTCCTCGTCCGTCGTCCTCCAGCGTCCACCCAGCTCCGTTGGCTGGGGGGGCTGTGGCTGGGACTGCTGGTGGGGTGCAGCCAACCGTTTTATCACGCCTTTGCCTACCCCCTGAAGCTCCTGACGCCCGAGAGCGTCAAGGTGCAAACGGATGCGATCGTTGTGGCATCGGCCGGGGTTCATGAGTCGGGCGCGCCCACGCCAGGCTCCACCCTGAGGGCCTACACGGCAGGACGCCTCTACCTGGAAGGCTGGGCGCCGAAGGTGATCATTGCCGGCGGGGTGACAGAGCCCTATCAGCCACCCGTGGAAACCAAGGGCATGCACATCATCCTCAAGGGCATGGGCGTTCCGGAAGACGCCATCATCATTGAGGACCGATCGGTGGACTCCTATCAGAATGGAATTGAAACCGTCCGCATTCTACGCGAACATGAGGCCCAGCGGATTTTGCTGGTCTCCCATGACTACCACCTCTACCGCCTCAGCGCCGTCTTCCAGAAACTGGGGGTCACCACCTATCCCTATGCCGCCAACCTCGGCTACCCTCGGCGACCCGAACCCTGGTGGCTGTTCTTCGACTGGGAAAACTACGCTCGCTTACGCACCGTTGCGCACGAATACCTGGGCCTCATCGGCTACCGCATCTTCGGACGCATCTAAACTTCACTAACCTCCTAACTCTGCCTCCACCTCCATGCCCAAGCGCACTGACATCTCCTCCATTCTGCTCATTGGCTCCGGACCCATTGTGATTGGTCAGGCGTGCGAATTCGACTACAGCGGAACCCAGGCCTGCAAGGCCCTGAAGGAGGAAGGGTACCGGGTCATTCTGGTGAACAGCAACCCCGCCACGATCATGACCGATCCCGGACTGGTGGATGCCACCTACATTGAACCCATCACGGTGGGAGCCCTCCGGTCCATCATCGAAAAGGAGCGCCCCGACGCCGTGCTCCCCACGATGGGCGGACAAACCGCCCTCAATGCTGCGATTGCTCTGGATGAAGCCGGGGTGCTGGAGGAGTTTGGTGTGGAGCTCATTGGGGCCACCATTGAGGCGATCAACAAGGCCGAGAATCGGGAGCTCTTCCGGTCAGCCATGGAAAAAATCGGCATTGCCATGCCGGCCAGCCGCATCATCCACCACGTCTCCGAGGCGCTGCAGATGGCGGAAGAGACCGACTTCCCGCTCATCATCCGCCCGTCCTTTACCCTCGGAGGCTCCGGAGGAGGGATTGCCTACAACACGCCGCAGCTCAAGAGCATTGTTGAGGCCGGACTGGCCGCCTCTCCCACTCAGGAGGTGCTGGTGGAGCAGTCCATTCTGGGCTGGAAGGAGTATGAGCTCGAGGTCATGCGAGACCGCAAGGACAACGTGGTGATCGTGTGCTCCATCGAAAACCTGGACCCCATGGGCGTTCACACCGGCGACAGCATCACGGTGGCGCCGTCTCAGACGTTGACGGATCAGGAGTATCAGCACCTCCGGGACCTCTCGCTGGCCGTGATGCGCGAGATCGGGGTGGACACCGGCGGCTCCAACGTCCAGTTTGCCGTCAATCCGGCTGATGGTCAGGTGATGATCATTGAAATGAACCCCCGGGTGTCACGAAGCTCGGCGCTGGCGTCCAAGGCCACGGGTTTCCCGATTGCAAAGATTGCCGCCAAGCTGGCTGTGGGCTACACCCTGGATGAGATTCCCAACGACATCACGCGCAAGACCCCGGCGTGCTTTGAGCCCTCCATTGACTACGTGGTCACCAAGATCCCCCGCTTCACCTTCGAAAAGTTTCCGCTCACCCAGGACCTGCTGGGAACCCAGATGCAGTCGGTCGGAGAGGTGATGGCCATTGGCCGAACCTTCCGGGAGTCCTTCCAGAAGGCCCTCCGGTCATTGGAAGTCGGAAGCGCCGGACTGGATGAGCCCAAGCTCGAAGCCACCGATGACCTGGAGGCGCTCTTTCAGGAGAAGCTCCAGCAGCCCAGCAGCCAGCGCCTGTGGTATGTGGCCGAGGCGATGCGGCAGGGCTGGACCAATGAGCGGCTCTTTGAGCTGACCTTCATTGACCCCTGGTTCCTGGCGCAGCTGCGGGCCTTGATTGATGAAGAGAAGCAGATTGCTGCCCAAGCGTGGACCGATGTCAACCCCGTCCTGCTCCGGAACTGGAAGCAAGCGGGCTTCTCGGACCAGCGCCTCAGCCGCCTCCTCGGTGTCACGGAGCGTGAGGTCACCGGACACCGCCGACAGTGGGGGGTGCTCCCGGTCTTCAAGCAGGTGGACACCTGTGCGGCGGAGTTTCCCTCTGAAACACCATATTTCTATTCAACGTACGAGGAAGAGAACGAGTCGCTGCCCACGGATGCGCCGAAGGTGATGATCCTCGGAAGCGGTCCCAATCGCATTGGGCAGGGGATTGAGTTCGACTACTGCTGCGTCCATGCTGCCTTTGCCGCCCAGGATTTGGGCTACGAGGCGATCATGGTCAACTGCAACCCGGAAACCGTCAGCACCGACTACGACACCTCCGACCGCCTTTACTTTGAGCCGATCACCTTTGAGGACGTCATGCACATCATTGAGCTGGAGCGTCCGCTGGGAGTGATTGTGCAGCTTGGCGGGCAGACCCCCTTGAAGCTGGCGAAGCCCCTGCATGAAGCCGGGGTCCGCCTGCTGGGCACCCCCTTTGACAGCATTGACCGTGCAGAAGACCGGGAGCGCTTTGCCGAACTGCTGGCCAAGCTGGGACTGAAGCAGCCTCAGAACGGCATGGCACGTTCCTTGACCGAGGCCCGGGCCATTGGAGAGTCCATCGGCTACCCCATTCTGGTGCGTCCCTCGTACGTCCTGGGGGGGCGGGCGATGATGATTGTGCAGTCGGAGTCGCAGCTGGAGGAGTTCTTTGAAGAAGCCGCCCGCGTCTCTCCGGAACATCCGGTGCTCATTGATGACTTCCTTGAGGAAGCGGTTGAGGTCGATGTGGACGTGCTGGCCGACGGACAGCATGCGGAAATCGGAGGCATCATGGAGCACATTGAGCGCGCAGGCATTCACTCCGGAGACAGCGCCTGCTCCCTGCCTCCTCATGGCCTGAAGGCTGCCGTGGTGGCGGAAATCGAGAAGCAGGCCAAGGCCCTGGCACTGGAGCTAAAGGTCAAGGGGCTGATGAACGTCCAGTTTGCCGTCAAGGATGAGGACGTCTATGTCATTGAGGTGAACCCCCGGGCGTCTCGGACCGTGCCCTTTGTCAGCAAATCCGTTGGCAAGCCCCTGGCGAAGTACGCGACGCAGCTCATGCTGGGCGCCACCATGGACACGCTCGGGTATGAGTACGAGACACCGGAGCTGTTCTCCGTCAAGGAAACCGTCTTCCCCTTTGCCCGGTTTGCCGGCTCCGACACTGAGCTGGGGCCGGAAATGAAATCAACCGGTGAGGTGATGGGACGCGGAGAAACGTTTGAGGAAGCGTTTGTGAAGGCCCAGGTGGCGGTCTACAACCCGAAGCTGCTGGAGAAGCACTACGCCTTCATTGGAGTGACCGATGCCGACAAGCCGAAGATGGTTCCGGTGGCCGAGGCGCTGGTGGAGGCCGGGTACCAGATCCTGGCAACGGAAGGGACGGCCCAGGTGCTGGAGCAAGCCGGGGTGCCTGTGGTCCGGACGAACCTGGATCCGGAGTCTTCAGAGAGCGTTCATGCCCGGATCCATGCGGGAGAGGTGGGGATGATCATCAACACGACGGCACCGCGCAAGCGCTCCGTGGACCCGAGCCACATCCGACGGGTGGCCCTGCTTTACAACCTGCCCTACTACACCACTGCGGAAGGCGCCCTCCAGTACGCTCGGTCCCTGGCCCAGTATGGGCGTTATGAAACCTTCCACTACTACCCGCTGAAGGTCAACGCCTGACGCTTCAGGCCGCCCGGAGCTGTCGCCCGTGCTGGACACGGGACAGCTGCCGAACCAGGCGCCGGAGGCTGTTGAGGTTGTGAGCAGAGGCAAAGATGTCAATGAAGGGCAACGCGGCCTGCATGCCTCGGGTGGAAGGCTGATACTCCGGATTGCCCATCAGCGGGTTGAGCCAGATGACGCTTCGGGAGCGTTGCTTGATGACCCGCATGCTGTCTGCCAGCAGCTCCACCTCTCCCGTGTCCCATCCGTCACTGACGATGAGGACAATGGTCCCCGGATCCAGCAACGCCAGCCCATGCTGCTCGACAAACTCGGTCAGCGACCCTCCGATCTTTGTCCCCCCTGACCAATCGGGAACCGTGTCCTCAAGCTCCTGAAGGGCCTCCTCGAGTTCCTCCGCCTGCAGGGTCTCGGTCACCCGGTGCAGCGAGGTGCTGAAGACGAAGGTCTCAATGCGCTTGTACACGCTCTGGAAGGCATAGATGAACTGAATCAGAAACCGGCTGTAGAGGTCCATGGACTTGCTGACGTCACAGAGCAGGACGAGCTTGAGCTTCTGCCGGCGCCGTTGCCGGTGGGCGAGGTCGAGGATGTCTCCTCCGCGTCGCAGGGAGCTGCGCATGGTCCGGCGGAGGTCCAGCCGTCCTCGGCGGTTGGACTGCATGGTCCGGCGGCTGAACTTGACCGCCAGGGACTTGCCGATTTCATTGATCAACCGGGCCACCTCCTCCAGGTCCTCTCCGGCAAAGCCACTGAAGTCGCGCTCAGTGGTCACCTCAAACGGGCTGTAGCCTGCGGCTTCTTGCTCATCCGAGGCTTCATCCTTGTGGTTGAGCCAGTCGTTGATGCTGATGTAGCGTTGCTTCCGGGGCCGCTCGTCAATGACATTCTGCGGCACCTCCGTCTCCTTTTCGTCTCGGTAGCTGAGCTGATCGGCGTGGTCCCAGACGTACCAGAACTTGCGGTAGTGCTCATCGAAGATTTCCTGCTCGCGCTGACTCTTGGCCAGGGTGGTCCGGAGGGTCCAGTAAAAGTCTTCCTCGCTCTTCAGGTCAATGGCGTCCAGCGCCCGCAGGGCGTCCATCTGATCGCCGGGTCCGGGGCCGGCTCCATGCTTGCGCAACCAGCGGCAGAAGCCGACGACGTTGGCGCTGAACTCCCGCCGCAGCGCCAGGTCTTCAAAAAGGTACGACATAGACGAATGTGGAGGCTCAGTCTTCAACCGTGGGGATTTCCTTGGCGTGGACGCCCACGCGTTCGAGGAAGCTGGCAAGGGATTCCTTCACCTGCCGGACGTCGTTGCGATCCTTGAAGACGAGGCCGAGGGTCTCTTCCACAATTTCCGGATCCAGGTGATCCTGGTGCAGAGCGGCCAGGGCCTTGGCCCAGTCCAGGGTTTCGGCCACACCTGGAGTCTTCTCCAGCTTCTGCTCCCGCATCAGCTCCATGAACTGGCACAGCTGCGATGCCAGGTTGCTGTCCACCTCCGGGACCTTGTTCTTCACAATCGCCAGCTCCTTGTCATACTCCGGGTAGTCAATCCAGAGGTAGAAGCAGCGGCGCCGGACGGCATCAGACAGCTCCCGGGTCCGGTTGCCGGTGAGGATGACATAGGGGGGCTCCTCCGCCTTGATGCTCCCAATCTCCGGAATGGTGATCTGCCACTCGGAGAGGATTTCCAGCAGGAAGGCCTCAAACTCCTCATCAGCCCGGTCGAGCTCGTCAATCAGCAGCACCGGAGGCTGGGGGTGCGTCAGGGCCTGCAGCAGCGGACGCTTGAGGAGGAACTGCTCGCCAAAAATCGTTGCCTCGCGCTCTTCCAGAGTCTGGGTGCTGTTTTCATCCATCTTCAGGTGCAGCAGCTGCCGCTGGTAGTTCCACTCATAGAGCGCCATGTTCGCATCCAGTCCCTCGTAGCACTGAAGTCGGATGAGGTCCGTGTCCAGCGCCCGGGCCATGACCTTGGCAATCTCGGTCTTTCCCACCCCGGCAGGGCCTTCAATGAGCAGGGGCTTGTGCAGGGTCATGGCGAGGTAAACCGACATGACGATGCTGCGGTCAGCAATGTAGTCCTGCTCTTCCAGAAGGGTTTGGACGCGTTCCAGTTGACTGTTTTGAATCATGAAGACGGCTCAGAAGAAGGTGCGTGGCGGAGGCATTCGTCAAGGGCGTTCCACGCAAGCGAGGCACACTTGACACGGCTCTTGTGCTGACGAATCTGCATCAAGGGGGGCAGAAAGTCCGGAGGCGGCTCCGGGAGGTCCCCCGATTCCATGGCCGCCCGGAAGGTGGCGCTCAGGTGGGCGGCTTCTGCCAGGCTCCGGCCCTGGAGGGCCTCGCCCATCAGAGAGGCGGAGGCGACACACACGGAGCAGCCTCGGGCCTGGGTCCGGGCTTCCGCAATCTGGTCTCCCTGCAGGGCAATGGTCAGCTCCAGCTCGTCGCCACAGAGGGGGTTGTGGGCCGAGGCCTGGAGGTCGGCAGGGTCGACCTTTCCGGTAAAGCGGGGGTGCTTCATGTGCTCCTTGAGCACATCACGGTAGAGGGTGTCACTCATGCAAAAACCTTTCGGACGGCATCCAGGGCGTCAATGGCACCGTTGACCTCGTCCGGCGTGTTGTAGGCGCCGAAGCTCATCCGGACGGTTGCCGAGACGCCCAGGCGTTGGTGGAGGATCTGGGCGCAGTGGTGTCCTGCCCGGACGGCCACGCCAGACTCATCGAGGATCTGAGCAACGTCATGGGGGTGAATGCCGTCAAGGGTAAAGGACACGAGCCCGGAGCGCTTCTCTGGGGTCAGCGGGCCCACCACTGTGACGCCGGGCTCTTCCAGCAAGCGTCCCAACGCGAGGTCCGTCAGCGCCCGCTCATGCGCCTGAATTTCCGGAACTCCCACCGTCTCCACCCAGTCCAGCGCAGCCTGGAGGCCGGCGGCTTCAGCAATGGGAGGGGTTCCGGCTTCAAACCGGGCCGGGGCCTCGGCCCACGTGGAATGGGCCCGTCCGACTTTGGCGATCATGCCGCCTCCGCCCTGCCAGGGCTGCATTTCGTCGAGACGCTCCGCCTTGGCGTAGAGGACACCGATGCCGGTGGGACCATAGAGCTTGTGTCCGGAGAAGGCGAGGAAGTCACAGTCCAGCGCGGTGACATCCAGCGGCAGGCGTCCGACGGCCTGTGCGGCATCCAGGAGCACCGGGACGTCGTACTGGTGAGCAAGCGCAATGAGCTCCGGAAGGGGGTTGATGGTCCCAAGGACATTGGAAATGGCGGTCAGGGCCAGCAGCTGGGGACGGGTCCGGAGCTGGGCCTCCGCGTCTTCGAGGAGCAACTCTCCGGTGTCGCTGATCCGGAGGTAGTCCAGCGTGGCGCCTGCCTCCTGGGTCACAAGCTGCCAGGGCACCTGGTTGGAGTGATGCTCCATTTCGGTGAGCAGGATCCGGTCCCCGGGTTGCAAGCGCGGACGGGCCCAGGCCTGAGCGGCCAGGTTGATGGACTCCGTGGTGCCTCGGGTGAAGATCACCTGCTGCGATCGAGGGGCGTTGAGGAAGCGAGCCACGCGGTCTCGGGCCTGCTCGTAGGCGTCCGAGGCCTCTTCAGACAGGAGGTACACGCCCCGATGGATGTTGGCATTCCGCCCGGTCAGGAAGTCCGTCAGCGCGTCAATCACCACCTGCGGCTTTTGGGTGGTGGAGGCATTGTCCAGGTACACCAGGGGGTGCCCGTGAATGGAGCGCTGCAGGATGGGGAACTGGGCTCGAAGCTCGGCGAGGGTCACCATCCGACTCCTAGATCCCGCATTGCTTCAGTTCCATCAGCGGTGTGCCGGATCCACCGCGGCGGAGTTTGACGATTTCGCTGATGATGCTGAGGGCGATTTCCTCTGGGCTGGTGCCTCCGAGGTCGAGGCCACAGGGCGCGTGGACGCGCTTCAGCTGCGGATCGGAGACGCCTTCATCCCGGAGGTACTCAAAGACGAGCCCCGAGCGCTTGGCGCTGGCGACCAGTCCAATGTAACGTCCATTGCCCTCAAGGGCCTTCTTGATGGAGTGCTGGTCTCCCTTGTGCTGGGTGACCACGACCACGTAGGTGTTCGGACCCACCTCCATCTGCTGGAAGTCCGGGTCCGAGGTGATCAGCTTCTCAGCATGAGGGAAGTGCTCGCGGGTTGCCCCCGGATCATTGACGGTCACCCGAAAGTGCAGGGCATGGCCCAGCTCTCCGAGCATCTCGGCGATGCGTCCGTGTCCGACAATCATCAGCTCCGGACGGGGCAGGAAGGGCTCGACGTACACCTCCATGGTTCCGCCACAGGGCATGCCCACGCCCAGGACTTCATCATCCAGGTCAAGGGGCACAATCCGGGTCTCTCCATCCTTGAGGGCCTCCAGGGCTGCCTCCCGGACCGCACTTTCAGCGCACCCGCCCCCAACCCAGCCAAACAGGGTTTCCCCCTGAGCATCGACAATCGACTTGGACCCCGGTTTGGCCGAGACCGAGCCCGTGATCTTGATCACGGTTGCTGTGGCAAAGGGGATTTCAGCGCGGGTCAGCTCGTTGATCTTCTCAAAGTATTCAGCGGACATGGGAATTCCAGAGCATTCAGGAAGGGCGGGGTGCGTTGGGTTGCTGAAGGAAGCCGTCGCTAGAGCTGCGACCGGTACCGTTCGTATTCGTCCGGGGTGTCAATGTCGCGGAGCGTGTGATCGTTGGGCATCGGAACCAGCCGGACCCGATCGCGGTGCTGCTTGATGAGGCCGCGGCAGCCTTCCATCTTTTCATGCGCGAGGATTTCTTCTCGGAAGAAGGAAGAAAAGAGCACCGGATTTCCGGGCTGCTGCTCGTAGACCGGCCGGACGATCACCGGGGCCTCCTGACGGTCCATCTGCTGAAAACGCCGGATCAGCTCAGTGTAGTCCGAGGCCTCAATAAAGGGCAAATCGGAAAGGCAGATCATCAGGCCATCAGCCTTGGGGTCAGCCGCTTGAACTCCCGTCCGGATGCTGGTCGTCATGCCCTGGACGTAGTCCGGGTTGTGGACGAGTCGGACGGACTGGCCGGCAAGCGCCTGCTGGATGGCCTCCGGCTCGTGACCGGTGACCACAAGGAGCTCTTCAATCTCTGAAGCCAGCAGCTGCGCGGTGATGTGGGCAATGAAGCTCTGCCCCCGGAACGGCAGGAGGAGCTTGTTGGACTCCCCCATGCGCCGAGACTCACCGGCTGCCAGCAGCACGGCGCTGACCATGGTTCACTTCTTCCCGGTGAACAGCCCCATCAGAGCCGAGCCGACCAGCTGGAGACCGTTAACGGGCTCCGGCTCTTCTGCGGTCAGCTGCGACTGCACCACCCGGACCTGAGACTCCAGGCGCTTCACACTGGCTTCGAGGGTGGCAATCCGAGCCTCGAGGGCGCTGGTGTCGGCACCTGAAGCAGCCGGTGCGGCCGCCGAATCGGAGGCGGCAGGAGCGGCACTGGTTGGGGTGGATGCTGAGGCCGTGGCAGAAGCCGAGGCCGTGGCAGCGGCCGGAGCCGGGGTGGCAGGAGCGGCTTCTTCAGCAGCTCCTCCGGATTCTGCCATGTTCCGGAAGCTCTTGGCAAACTGGTCGAAGATCTTGTCGTTGACGGCGACAATCATCCGGGACCCGAACTGGGCGAGCTTTCCGGTGATGGAGAGCTTCATGCTGCTGCTGACCTCGGTGCCGTCTCCCTTCGGAGACAGCCGAACGGTCATGGTCAGGTTGGCGCTGCCCTTGCCGCCGGTATCGGCTCCAGCTCCCTGGAGGACCATTTCCTTGGCTTCCGGATCGAGCTTCTCAAACTTGGCATCGCCATTGAACTTGCTGGTCACCGGGCCAATCTTGACGCTGATCTTTCCCTTGAAATTGCTGTCATCCACAATTTCGGTCAGCTGTGCGCCGGGGACACAAACGACCACCCGAGACGGATCGCTCAGGAGCCCCCAGACGTCCTCAACCGGGGCATTGACTTCAAAAACCTTATCGGCAATCACTTCCATTTATTGACTCCTCATAAAGGGGGACAGGTGTAAAAATTTTTCAGAACTTTCCTCAGAATATCACAAATTCAAAAGGGATGCTTTCCGGATAATCTCACAAAATGCCGGAATTGTTGAGATCAGGCGTTGGCCAGAACCGCCTCCGGGTTTTCCAGAAACTGGGTGCGGCAACCCGCGCAACAGAAGTAATACGCCTGTCCCTTGTACTCCGCCTGATGCCTGGCTGAGGCGATGGTCACACTCATCCCGCAGATGGGGTCGGTGGCGGTTTCCTGTTCCAGCAGCTCCGTGGCTTCTCGGGAAATCAGCAGCGGGGGCTGCGTCCGGAAGACCTGAATGATCTCAGCAAGGATGCTGACGGCAATTTCAGCAGGAGAGTGCGCCGAGATGTCGAGCCCGGCAGGCGTCCGGAGCTGCGCCAGCCGTTCGGGGGCCAGGCCCTGTCGCTCCAGGTACTCCTGAAGGGCCTGGGCCTTCTTGCGACTGCCAATGAAGGCCACATACGGAACTTCGGTCCGCAGGGCCTGCTCCAGGGACACTTCGTCGTCTTCCCCCTGTGTGGCAACAACGAGGTAGGTGGTGGCATTGACCCCGAGCTTCTCCAGCTGGGGCGCGCCGGAGCAGCAGGAGGTGGGGATCTCTTCCGGAACACTGTAACCGATCTCCCGGGCCAGCCGCTTCAGGTGGTTGCCCACCGGGGAGTTCCCCAGCACCACCACCTGCGGTTCCGGGAGCACGGGCTCAATGTACACATCCAGGGCACCGCCGCTGTGGCAGGTCATCTCGTACTGCGTGACGCCTTCCAGGGGCTGTGCCGAGCCAGACGGGTTGACTGCGATCATCCGGGGTTTGCCCTCCCGGAGCGCCATCAGGGCCTCCTTGACCACCAGCGGGTGCGTGCAGCCTCCGCCGATCCAGCCGTGGAGGGTGCCGTCCTGATGAATGATGGCCTTGTCTCCAGGCTTCCCGGAAATGGGCTTGCCGTGCCGGACGACAATGGCGTGGGCAAAGGGAACGCGCTGCTCCCGCAATTCCTGGGCATGCTTTAAGAATTGATCAATCATAACAGCTTCTCCAAATCAAGAAGGCTTTCCAGGTTGTGGGCGGCGACAAAGGCATCCACCCAGGGCAAGGCCGCCTGCATGCCGGCGGTCACGGGTTCGTAGCTTGCGGTGCCCAGCATGGGGTTGAGCCAGATGGTCTTGAGGACCCGTCCGTGGAAGCGCCGCATCTGCTGTCCGAGCAACTCCGGGTCTCCGGTGTCATAGCCGTCACTGAGGATCAGGACGATGGTGTTCCGGGAGAGCAGCGGCCGGGCGTGGACCTCATGGAACTGGTGGAGGCATTCGCCGATGCGGGTGCCGCTGGACCACGCCTCCTCGCGTTCCGAGAGCTTGCGGAGGGATTCCGGAAACTGACGGGTCCGGAGCTTTTCCGAGATGGCGGTGAGGCGGGTGCTGAAGAGAAAGGCGTCCATGCGCCGGAAGTTCTGCTGCAGGGCATGCAGGAAGCGCAGAAAGAAGAGGCTGTACTGGTCCATGGACCCACTGATGTCGAGCAGCACCACGAGCCCGGGCTTGCGCAGCTTGCGGGTCCGGTAGCTCAGCTGCAGGGGCTCCCCCCCATGCTGCAGGTTCTGACGAAACGTCCGACGCAGGTGCAGCTTGCCCTCCCGGACCGAGGGCTTGAGGCGCCGAGAGAGGCGGGCGCTGAGCTGCTCCGAAAGGCGTTGCGTCAGGCGCTCAAGCTCCTCCATCTGCGCCATGGGGACCTTTGAAAAATCCGTCTTGCGCAGCGCTTCCTGAAGGCTGGCTCCCGAGACCTCCTGATCCTCGCGGACGGAGTCGCTCTGGCCCTCGCTGGAGTTCATGAAGGTCAGCAGCGAGCGGCTCTCCCGGGTGACGACGCCCAGTGGGTTGACCTTCTTGTTGCGGTTGGAGCGCGGGTAGGGGACCGGCTCAGTGGACCAGTAGGCCTCAAAGAGCGGGTCAAATGCCTCCAGGTCCTGCTGCGAGGTGCAGAACAGGGCACGGAGGCTCTCCCGGACGTAGGACTTGCGGTGAAGCGGACCCATCCGGAGGGCCTCCAGGGCGGCATGCGCCTCCGAGACCCCAATCCGGAAGCCCTGCTCGCGGGCCTGCCGGCAGAACTCCAGCAGCGCCACCGGGAGGCTCTCGTGCTGCCAGAAGACGGGGGCCCGCATCAGGCGGCTTCCTGCAGGAACGTCTCGAGCCCGAGGCTCCGGACGGCCTCCATGTCTTCCGTGGACTTGAGGACGCATCCCAGGGTCCGTTCAAAGGTGGCGGCGTCCAGCTCCTGCTTCTGCAGCGTCACCAACGCCTGCGCCCAGTCCAGCGTCTCGGCGACTCCGGGAGACTTGCTGAGGCGCAGCTCCCGGAGGGCCTGGATGCAGTGGACGGTTTGCTGGGCCAGTTGGGCCGCAACCTGCGGCATCCGTTTCTGCAGGATCGCCTGCTCCTTGGCCGCATCCGGGTAGGTGATCCAGTGGTAGAGGCAGCGGCGCTTGAGGGCGTCACTCAGCTCTCGGGTCCGGTTGGAGGTCAGGATGACCCGGGGCCGGTGCCGGGCGGTGAGGGTGCCCAGCTCCGGAATCGTGATCTGGAAGGCCGAGAGCAGCTCCAGCAAAAACGCCTCAAACTCCTCATCGGCCCGGTCCACTTCGTCAATCAGCAGCACCGGCGCCTGGTCCTGGGCCCGGATCGCCTGCAGCAGGGGGCGTTCCAGGAGGAAGGCCTCATTGAAGATCTCCTGCTCGCGTTGCTCCCGGGAGGTGGGCTCGGCGGAGTCCATGCGGATGGCCAGGAGCTGCTTGGGGTAATTCCACTCGTAAACGGCGCTGTTGATGTCCAGCCCCTCGTAGCACTGCAGGCGGATCAGCTGCGTGTCCAGGGCCTGCGCCAGGGTTTGGGCCAATTCGGTCTTTCCCACTCCAGAGGGGCCTTCCAGCAAAATGGGCTTGCCCATCTGCAGGAGCAGGAAGACGGAGGTGGCCAGGGCCTCATCGACAACGTATCCGGATTGGTCCAGGAGCGCTGTGACCGCGTCCGGGTCGGCAGGAAGATGGGGGTTCATGAATTCACTCCGCGGTTGAAGGGAAGACAAGGGGGGAGGGCGAACCCTCCCCGCACTCAGGGAATCAGGAGACGACGCCCTTGTCCTTGAGAATCTGCCACACCTTGTAGGGGGTGATGGGGATGTCCACGTGCTTCACACCGAGGTGTGCGAGGGCATCGACCACGGCATTGGCAATGGCCGGAGGGGCTCCCACGGTAGGAGACTCCGCCAGGCCCTTGGCCCCAATCGGGTGGTGGGGGCAGGGAGTGATCGTGTGATCCGTCTCCCAGGCCGGGGTCTCCACAGCGGTGGGCAGGAGGTAGTCCATGAAGGTGCCGTTGAGGATGTTCCCCTCCTCGTCGTAGACCAGCTCCTCAAACATGGCAGGGGCCATGCCCATGGTCAGGCCTCCGTGCACCTG
>JAYOTF010000047.1:0-18164 GCA_038150265.1 Deltaproteobacteria bacterium
ACCGCACGAGCATGGTGCACTTTGAGGTTGTCAAGAACCAGGACCTGATTTTCCGCTCAGTACACGACAGAAGTCGCTAGTGACTTGAAATCATAACGAAAGTGCTGACAGCTCAGTGAGGGTATGGAATAATGAAATCCTCCTTACCCTCTTGCCAGTGGAGTCGTGATGCCTGCACTTGAACTTGAATCGCTTCTTTCGTCGTACTTTTCTTGGCACCGGAGCCGTTTGGCCTTCCTGTGCCAGTTGATTCTGGCCTTGATGAAGACCAGCACGGTAAGTGGGACCCGCTGGGTTCTTGGGGTTGAGGGAACAGCCAGCCAGGAATCGAAGTACCGGCGATTCCAACGCTTTTTTCGTGAAGTCCGTTTTGACTATAACGGAGTCGCCCGCTGCATCATCAAGTTCCTGGGACTCCAGGGAGAAAAGCTCACGCTGTCCATGGACCGAACGAACTGGAAGCTGGGAAAAATTGACCTGAACTACCTGGTCCTGGCGGTGGTTTACCGCGATTCTGCCGTCCCCTTGCTTTGGTCGCTGATGCCAAGCTGTGGCAATTCACGCTTCGAGCATCGTCGCGCTCTGATCAATCGGTTCATTCGTATCTTTGGCAAAAGCTCACTGGGGTGCCTGCTGGCAGATCGAGAATTCCTGGATCGCAAAACACTGAAATTCATGATTGAAAATCGAATACCGTTTTGCTTCCGAGCCAAGAAGGTCCACCGAATCACCAACCAGGCTGGGAACGTGCGATCGGTTTCGACCCTCTTTTGTGGGTATCCCCGAGGAGTGGTCTACTACACCGGACCTCGCCTCATGTGGGGGCTGCGCATCTATGCAACGGGCATGCGGTTAGAAGACGGAGATTACCTCGTCCTCATACGCGATCGCCCCTCGCAAGACAAGAACGAGGCCCTGTTTGAGTACCGGCTACGGTGGCTCATTGAGCCCCTGTTCCGCTTCCTCAAGTCTTCAGGATTTGAACTCGAGGACACCCATCTCACCAAAAGGATGAGACTCAAAAAGCTGATGGCCGTCTTGGCTCTAGCCGCGTGCTGGGCCTTCAAGGCGGGAATCTGGAAGGCTCAAAAACGACCGATCCCCAAGAAAACCCATCAGCGAAAAGCCGTCTCCTTGATTCGATATGGGCTGAACTACATCCGGGAAACCCTGCTCGACCCCCTCAAAAAAGACCAAATCTCGCCGCTCATCAAACTTTTGTCGTGTACTTAGGTTGCTCAGGGTACAACTCCTGAACCTGAGCGGACTCTCCCACGAGGAAAAGGGCACGATCCCCCACTTCAAGTCCGCAGCCAGCCCAGCGCGCGCCTTGCTGGCGGAGTGAGCAGGCACGCTGGTGCATGGCCATTTTAGCAGCTTAAGATCAGGAGCGTTTCTGCTTGCCGAAGCGAGGGTATGATTACACAGCAAACGACCGCTTTGAAGATATTTTTCAGCGAGTGAGTGTTCTCTGATTCGCCCCCAGAGAGGTGGGACAAAATGCAAAAAGCACAATCCCTTAATTCATCAGGGCTGGCTGGATTTTTTAGGAGGGCAGGGACAAAAACAGCAGTCGAGAAAGGACTGAAGAATTTTTCCAGGATGGGGCGGTCGCTCTTCATGGTTCCGAAGCCCTCGCTCCCAGGGCCTCATGCTGAAAATGCAGGGGCGGATGAAGGGGGGTGAGGCAGGTGCCCGGTCTTGACATAGATCAAGGCGCCTTCGGTTTCGGTGAAGGGCGTGTGGGCGCTCAGGTGTGGGGAGCGGAGCCAGGATCCCGCTGGATAGGCGCCCTGTTCGTCATGAAAGACGCCCTCGAGCACATAGATCTCCTCGCCTCCCCAGTGCTGGTGGGTCGGAAAGCGCGTTTCTGGTGCCCAGCGAACCAGGGCCACCTGCTCCTCGTCATGCTGGTGGAGGGGGAGAACGGAGAGCCCGGGAACCCGTCCTGGAAACCAGGCCGCTTGTGTGGTATCCAGCACCACCGGCTGCTGATCGGTTGGCGAAAACTGATGCAGCTTCACCAGAATGAGGGCGCCCTCGGCACCGATGACGGGCGTGTGGGTGGTGCCAATGGGATTCCGGACGTACGTCCCCGCTGGATAGGCGCCATGCTCATCCGCAAAGACGCCTTCGAGCACCAAAAACTCTTCACCTCCTCCATGCGTGTGAGGCGAAAACGTACTCCCAGGTTCATAGCGGACCAGCGACGTCGCCCGTGCCACTTCCGCTCCCACCCGGTCCAGCATCATCCGGGTCACGCCTGGCATGGGAGACGGCACCCACTGGTGCGCATCGGGACGAATCACCACACGTTTTTGAAAATCAGCATTGAGGTGCATGGACTCCTTGACGGTCAGGGGGAAGATTCAGGGCGGTGGCTTCCAGGAGTGAGGCCAGCCGGGAAGCCGGAAGCCGTTGGACGGCCTGCCCTGCGGTTCAGATTCACGATACCATGCTTCCTTCCCCGTCAAAACCACCGGGCTCATGCAACCTGAACAGAAGGGGGCTAACCTGCGTCCTCCTGCTGATGAACCCCAATGCGGACCGCTCATGTCCTCCTCAAAATCCCCCCAGGTCTCCACCCTGCACCCTCCTCCGGCCGCTGAGCGTCTGGAAGCGGCCACCACCTGGGGGCAGGCGACCGCCCATGAGGCCTGGAGGCAACGCTGGTCCTGCCTGCATGAGGTGGAAGTGGTGCCGCCTCCGGTGCATCCGGAAGCTCCGGAAGACACCCTCCGCGTGGGCGCCTGGAACCTGGAGCGCTGCAAGCATGTGGAGGCTGCAGCCGCGCTGATTCGTGATCAAGGGGTGGAGGTGGTGCTGGCTTCTGAAATGGACTGGGGCATGGCCCGTTCGGCCCAGCGGCACACGACCCGAGAGCTGGCGCAGGCGCTGGGCTGGGGCTATGCGTTTGGCGTGGAGTTTGTGGAGCTGGGAATGGGCGATCCTCGCGAGGCGGAGGCCTTCCGGGGGCAAATGAATGAAGCAGGCCTGCACGGTAACGCGATTCTGTCCCGCTGGCCCCTGGAGTCGGTGCAGCGGGTGGCGCTTGATGACGGGGGGCTTTGGTACGTCACCGATCCCAAGCAGAGCGCTGAGTACCGTGTGGGAGGACGCATGGCCCTGGTTGCCCGGATGTCGACTGCGCGGGGGCCCCTCTACGTGGTCTCGGCTCATTATGAGAGCGAAAGCACGCCCTCCGGACGGCAGGAACAGACGGAGCGCCTGCTGGAGGCGGTCACACGTGAAGCCAAGGGGGCGCCGGTGATCCTCGGGGGAGACCTCAACACCAACGAACTCCGGACCCCACGAGTTCCAGATCCTGCCCTGGTTGCGCATCCCGACCGCTGGGAGCCCTGCTTCAGGGCCTTTGCCCACGCGGGCTTCACCTGGAGGGAGGCGAACACCGGGCAGGTCACGACGCGGCTGCACCCGCATCATCCTCCGGATGCGCCGCACTACCTGCTGGACTGGCTCCTGCATCGATCCTGTGCCGTGGAGCACCCCGTGGTCACCCCTGCTGTTGGCCCGGACTCGCTTCTGATTTCGGACCATGAGTTGATTCAGGCCACTTTTCGGTTGGCTGCCTGAAGCCTGCAGGAGGAGGCCCGGCTCCTTTCCTCGCTGGAGTCATGAATGGAGCGAGAGGTTCGTCCTTCTCGCGGAGGCGAGAATCCCGTCAAGGAGGCGAAGGCAAGGCTCAAGGACTGGATCTCAGCCTGCGCTGGGATGACCCCCAAGCGACCGCCCCCACCAACCGCTCAGCCATGGCTCAGGGGACGAGGCGCCAGAATTCCGCTTCTCCCGCGTGCAACGGACGCCCTGAGGGCGCGGGTTCAGGAGGAAGTCGACGGCGCCGAGGCCACCAGCTGATCCTTCCGGTACGTCAGCCCCCAGTCTTCAAGCAAAGCAAAGAAGGCCGGCACGACCATCAGCGAGGCAAAGGTCGCAAACATCAGCCCAAAGGCCAGGCTGGCCACCAGCGGGATGAGGAACTGCGCCTGAGTGCTGGTTTCGGACAGCAGCGGCAGCAGGCCGGCCACCGTCGTCAGGGAGGTGAGCACAATCGGCCGGAAGCGGTCTCGGACGGCCTCCTGGACGGCCTCGACAAGGGGCACCTGATGCCCCAGACGCTCCTTGAGGAAGTTCACCAGCAGGATGTTGTCGTTCACCACCACCCCCGTCAAGGTTGCCATGCCGACCAGGCTGGGCATGGTCAGCTCCAAACCCAGCAGCAGGTGTCCGGCGACCACGCCCACCCATGCCATCGGCAGCGCCAGCAGCACCGCAAAGGGCTGCACGAGGTTCCGGAACTGAAAGCCGAGGATGAGGAAGACCCCCACCACCCCGATGATCAGGTTCATCTGCAGCGAATTCCCGGTGTCGGCAGACTCCTTGTCTTGTCCCTGAGAGACCATCTTGATGCCGGGGTACTGCTGCTTGAGCTGAGGCACAAACTTCTGCTGGACCGCCTTCATCAGCTCCCGCGCGTTGGCCACTTCGGTATCCAGTGTCCCCTGTACCGTGACCGTCCGGAGCGTGTTGACGCGGTGGATGCGGGCAAAGCCCCGTGACGCCTGAAGCTCGGCAACGGCCTGCAGGGGAACCAGGGTGCCGTCGGGAGCCCGGACCTGCAGCTGGCTGAGGTCGTCCAGGGTGGCCCGGTCGGAAGCCTCCAGCTGCACCAGCACGCTGAGGGAGTCGGACTGAAGGAGCACCTCCAGCCCCGTGTTGCCACTCAACGCGGCCCGGACCTCATCGGCCACTGCTTTGGCCGTGATGCCAAAGATGCCTGCGGTGTCCTTGAGGTGAATGCGCAGCTCCGGCTTGCCCGGACGCAGGTCATCCGAAAGATCCCGGACCCCAGCGTAGCCGGAAAGGAAGGCCTGCAGGTCCAGGGAGGCCTGCTTGAGGGACGCCAGCTGATTGCCTTGCAGACGCAGGTCAATGGCCTTCCCGGCGACGCCCCGCTCCTTGTCCGTGAACTTGAGGAAGATCACATCCGGAAGGGCGCCGGTCAGCTCCCGCCACCGCTCGAGCATCTCGGGAACCGAGCCCTTCCGGACCTCTGCCGAAAGCAGGTCGGCGCTGATGGTCGCCAGGTGCGGACCGCTCTCATACGCGTCCACGTTGGTGTTGTACAGAATCGATATATTCTGAATCATGGGCTGCTCCCCGGGCTGCTGCGGCGTGTACTCCGCATCCAGTGCCTTCAGGGAGGTTTCCAGCTGCGCCATGATCGACTCCGTCCGAGACAGCGGGGTGCCCTGCGGAAGCAGGACCCGCGCCTGAATGATGTCACTCTCCAGCGTGGGAAAGGCCTGGAACTTCAGGAGCCCACTGGGAAGGGTCGCGTAGGCGGCCAGGGCGAACCCGAGCACGGCTCCCAGCCAGAGGTAGGGCTGCTGCGTGGTCCGCCGGGCCAGGGGCACAAAGACCCGGTCCCGGATGGCCTGAAAGCCGGCTTCAAAGCGGGCCTTGAAGGGCCCCAGACGCTTTTGCTGCAGCGACGGCAAGGAGTGCTTGAGGTGAGACGGCAGGATGAGGAAGGCCTCAATCAGGCTGACGGCCAGGGTGATGAGCAGCACCGCCGGGATGTAGCGCAGCACTGCTCCCATGTTGCCACTGAGGAACGCCAGGGGTCCCACGATCATGGCGGTGGTCAGGAAAGACGACACGACTCCCGGAAACACCTGAGCCGTTCCTTCCACAGCCGCCTCCAGCGAACTCTTCCCCTCCTGCAGCTTGGCCGCAACGTTTTCCGCAATCACGATCGAGTCGTCCATCAGCAATCCGGTGGCCACCAGCAGTCCCACCAGCGTCATCATGTTGAGGGTGTAGCCCAGCGCATCCATCGCAAAGACGGCTCCCAGGAACGAGACCGGAAGCCCCATGGCCACCCAGAAGCTGAAGCGCAGCGAGAAGAACAGCCACATCGTCAGGAAGACGAGCACGAGCCCCTGAAGCCCGTTTTCCACAAGAATCCGGAGACGGGAGCGGATGTTGGTGGTGGTGTCGGAGCTGACCTCCAGGCTCATCCCACGGGGCGCCACCTGTCGCTCCCGGACCAGGTTTTCCTCAATGGCTTCCCGGACCCGCAGGCTGTCCTGGTCGTAGGTTTTGGCAATGTTCAAAATGGCCGCCCGTTGCCCATTGAAGTAGGTCTTCTCCTCGGGGCGGTCGAAGGCCAGGTGGATCGTGGCCAGGTCTCCCAGGCGCACCTGCCCGCCGTTTTTGCTGGAGAGGATGAGCAGGTCGGCAAATTCCCGAGGCGTCCGGCGCTGCTCGTTGAAGCGCACGATCCAGTCACCTCCGGAGGTGGCAAGGATGCCGCCCGGGAGGTCGAGGCTCTGACGCAGCAAGGCCGCCTGGACGTCACTCAGGCTCAGGTTGTGTCGCTGCAGCGCCTGCTGCGAGACCTCAATGACGACACTGCGGTCGGAAAAGCCGCTGAGCTGCACCTGCGCAATGCGCGGGTCACGCTGCAGGCGGTCCTTGACCGCTGAGGCGTAGGCCAGCAGGCCGGCTTCCGAGGTGTTGCCCGTGATCGCCAGGCTCGCCACGCTGGCCGTCCGCTCCAGCTTGGTCACCGAAGGACGCTCCACCTTGGTCGGAAACGACGAGATGGCTTCGACCTGAGACTTGACGTCATCGTAAAACTGCCCCATGTCGGTGGATTCAAGCCGAACCGCGGTGGCAATGGCGAGGTTTTCCCGGGAATCGCAACGCAGCTCCTTCATGCCGGAGACGCTATCAAGGGACTCTTCAAGACGCTGGCAGACGGATTCCTCGACTTCCGCAGGCGTGGCACCCGGGTACGCGGCACGGATCTCAACATCCGTCGCGGGGGTGAGGGGAAAGGTGTCGCGCTGCAGGCGAGGGAGCGCATTGAGCCCCAAGGCGAGAATGGCCACCATCAGCAGGTTGGCGGCTGTGGGGTGATCGCTGAAGTACCGGATCATTCCTGCCCCCCCTTGCTGCCCTTGCCGCCTGGTCCGGAGGCTGAGGCGGCTGCTCCTGTGGCTTCGGTCAACAGGGCCTTGCGGGTCTTGGGGTCGTCCTGAGGCGCCAGCAGCATTCCCGGAACCGGCGTCAGCAGGTCCGACACGATCACCTGCTCTCCGGGCTGAACGCCCTTTTGCAGAACCGTGTAGTTTTGGTGATGGAAGCGGACCTGCACCGGGCGCAGCTCCAGCCGCTGCTCTGCGTTCACCAGGTACACCTGCCCGTCATGAACCGCGGCCCGTGGCAGGATGAGCTGCTTGGCGTCGGATGCCACCGAAAGCTCGACCTCCACAAAGGTGTTGCGCAGCAGCGGCGGACGCTTGCCGGGCTGAGCCTGAGAGAGCGGGTCTTCAATCCGAACCACCACCCCAAGGGTTTGGGTTTGGGGATCAATCACGCCGGAAACCCGGTCGATCTGTGCCGGCCACTCCACCGTGTGGGTGGGCGTCCGGAGCCGAACCGTGGCCTGCAGCCCCAGCACCCCCTGCGCCACGGAGTCTGAGGCGACCAGGCTGATGAGGGGCCTCAGGCCTCCGACCGGAAAGCGTGCCTCCACTTCCACCGCGTCGAGGGCATCGGCGGTCAGGAGCAGCTGTCCGCGGTTGGCATACTGCATCTCCCCAATCTTCACCTCGGTCAGGCGCAGGTCAAACGGCGCCTTGAGGTGCGTCCGCTCCAGGTTGAGCAAGGCGGCCTTGCGCTGTGCCGTCAGCACGCCCCGCTCTGCCAGGTTGAGGTCAATGGCATTCTGGAGGCCCTGGACCTGAGACTGTCCGTTGAGCATGGAGCGCTCCGCCGCGTCCACCGCGTTTTGGGCGCCGGCGCCTTTCGAGGCGAGGTCCTGCTTGCGCTGGTAGTCGGCAGTCAGCAGAGCCAGGTCCTTTTCTGCCAGGGTGAGGCTGGCCTGCGAGGTCCGGTGGCGAATCGCGGAGGCCTTCAGCTGGGCGTCAATCTGGGCCAGCGCCAACTGGTAGTCGCTCTCATCCAGGCGGAGGAGCTCCGTGCCGGCCGGAATGATTTCCCCGCTCCGGGCGTTTTCGGCCAGCCAGACAACCGGCCCGGCCACTTCTGCCACCGCTTCCCAGGTGCGGCTGGCCTGAACGGTGCCATACCCTGACAACCGAGGGCGAATCTGAACCGGACGGGCTTCCAGCACCCGTACCTTCACCGCTCGCTCCTCTGAGCTGGCCGGCTGCGGACCACTTTGGACTTTGGGGGCAAGCAGCACCAGGCTCAGGCCCAGAAGGAGGGGGGGGATTCCCCAAAAACGACGTAACCAGGGGCGTGTGGAATTCGGCATAAGGTCCTCGCTAGAGGTTAATATCAGTGTATTAGAATAAATAAATATAGCTGACGAAGCTGGTCGTAAATCTACGCAACCAGCGCGCTGACGCGAGGAACCGCCCGTTAGCGCCGTTCGCTCCGGAGGATGAAGCGCTGGAGCGGCGGGGGCAGCATGAGGTCGAAGCGGAGGCTGATGGAGGTGAGGAACCAGCCAAACAGCTGCTTGAGGGAAGCGAGGTACTCGTCTTCGAGGGCGTAGTAGAGGTGCCGTCCAATGTAAATGGCCGGACCCTTGCGGGAGAGGGTCTTTCCCTGAATGAGGAACCGCAGGAAGGGGGCTTCCACCAGGCTCTGGGTTTCGGTGTCAAAGGCGCCCACGCCAATTTGGCAGGCGACCATCCATCCGGCCGGCAGCTCGGTCTCGGCATCCAGCCGCAGCACTTTCGGAAGCCGGAAGCCCAGCATGCGGCTGTACTCGCGCTGCAGGCGTCCGCCTCGCTCAAAGGGGTGAGCGCTCCAGCGTTCGGAGTCACGGAACTGCCGGTCGGCCTCACTCAGCCAGTACTGCACCACACTGAGGAGCGCCGCCTCAAACGAGGCTTCATACCCAAGCAGCCCTCGGGTGCCATCAAGCGCCGTCTCCACGTAGTCTTCAATCCGGGCCTGAAAGTGAGGCGCCGAGCAGTCATCAACCGGGTTGAGGGTCCGGATCACCTGCTTGAGCGGGGACGCGTTGCGGCCACAGTACTCCCGGAAGGCCTGCTCCAGGTTGGCCGAAGGGGGCTCGGGCCCTTCGAGCTTTTCCAGAGGGGGCTCTTCGGTGTCATCAATGTCCGATTGCGACAGACGGAGGACGCCTTCCTTGACCAGGCGCTCCACCGTCCGGAAGTCGAGCTTGCGGAGGAGGGCTTCCCACCGGGTCACTGGGCGGCCCAGCAGCTGCCCCAGGCGCATCAGCATCCACGCGGAGCCCTCCGGGTTCTGGGCCAGGTCCTCCAGCTTCTTGAGGAAGAAGCGGTTCTTGGCGGTGAGGTAGATGTGGTAATGCGGAGAAAACAGCCCCTGCAGCCGCTCCGCCAGGAAGTCCCGGCGTCGGTCCTCCGGAAAGCTGGGGATGGAGGCAAAGTGCTGCTCAAGCTTCTGTCGGTTCCGGAGGGCGCCGTCTGGCGCCTCCAGCAGGGCCTGCAGGCTTTTTTCGAGGGTGGACCGGTAGGCGTTCAGGGCATCGGCCTCGCGTTGCGTCCGGGCAAAGTCGAAGAGCCGGTGCAGGACGGCCAGGGACTGGATGCTCTTCTGGACACTGGACCGGAGCGCCGCCTCGCCTTGCTCCGGGTCGTAGTTGGCAATGAGGCGCCGGACGGTGTCCGGGGTGTAGAACTGAATGGCGTGGACAAAGGCCCGGTGCGGATCGCTCCCCGGGTAGGGCATCTCCTGGGGAAACTCGTCCTGAAAGCGCGTCCAGGCGCCATCGAAGGCCTCGAGGAACGAGGCCATGAGGAGTCCGGAGTCCTGCCCCAGGGTGTTCCGGAGACGGGTGATGCGTTGGTTCCAGGAGGCCACGCCACTCATGGTGCATCACTCCTTGGGGTCGGAGAAGGTGGCCAGCAGGTGCGCGATCAGCTTGTCGGTGGTCCACTGCTCGGCCTCTCCGGCAAAGTTCAGCAGCACCCGGTGCCGGAGGATGGCCGGCACCACGGCCTTGATGTCTTGCAGGCGGACGGCATGGGCGCCGTTCAGCAGGGCGTGGGCTCGTGCGGCACGGATCAGGTTCTGAGAGGCCCGGACCCCGGCTCCCCACTCCACGTACTCCTGCACCTCCGGAAGCTGCGACTTCTCGGGGCGGGTTTCCCGGACCAGGCGGACGGTCCACTGGACGAGGTAGTCCGGAATCGGAATGGACGCGGCGAGCCGTTGGCACTCCAGCAGCAGGTCGGGTTCAAACAGCGGCTCAAGGTGATGCGCCTCCGGAGCCTCGGAGGCGGCAGCAATCGAGACCTCGTCTTCCAGCGTGGGGTAGCCCACGGAGATGTTGAAGAGGAACCGGTCCAGCTGGGCTTCCGGAAGCGGGTAGGTGCCTTCGGAATCAATCGGATTCTGTGTGGCAAAGACCAGAAACGGCGGGCTCAGGGTGTAGGTGCTTCCGGCAGCAGTGACCTGACGCTCCTGCATCGCCTGCAGCAGGGCCGCCTGGGTCCGGGGCGAGGTCCGGTTGATCTCGTCTGCGAGCAGGAGGTTCGTGAAGACGGGGCCCTGCACAAAGCGAAACTGCCGCCCTCCTTCCGGCGTCTCCTCAAGCAGCTCGATGCCGCTGATGTCTGAGGGCATCAGGTCGGGTGTGCACTGGATGCGGTTGAAGTCCAGATGAAACAGCTGGGCGAGGCTCCGGACCAGCAGGGTCTTGGCCAGCCCCGGCACCCCGGTGAGGAGGACGTGTCCGTTGCTGAAGAGAGCGGTGACCAGGAGGTCAAGGACCTCGTCTTGCCCCACAATGACCTGGGACATGGCCTGCTTGAACTGCTGGGGAAACTGCTGAATGCGCTCATAGACCTCCGGGAGGGAGGCATGAGTTTCCGGCGTTAACGACATGGTCCAAACACTCCAGGGAAAGTAGGTGGCAGAAGGATCAGTGCTGAGCCTGCTGAAGCAGACGGAGGCACTTGTCCTTTCCGAATAAGTCGACCAGCAGGTGCAGGTCGGGTCCTTGGACTTCCTGTGTAATGGCCGCCCGGAGGGGCATCCAGAGGTCCTTGCCCTTGATGCCGGTTTGCTTCTGAACCTGCTTGGCGAGTTGCCCCAGGCGGGCCCCATCCAGCGCAGGCTCCGGCTCCAGCAACGCGATGAAGGCGCTCAGGACCTGCTGGGCGGTTTCGGGAGCCAGCACCGCCTGCACATCGGGATCGGTGCTGGGGGGACGCTCATCAAAGAAGGGCACCAGCTGCGCTTCCAGGTCCTGCAGCGTCACCAGCCGGTTCTGAACCGAGGCCACCACGCGCTGCAGCTGCTCCTCCGGACGGTCGGCAAAGCGGGTCTGCTGCAGAAACGGACGGGCGCGGGCAAAGAGGTCGTCCGGCTCCAGCTGCTGGAGGTACTGCTGGTTCATCCAGTTGAGCTTGTCACGGTCAAAGACGGCTCCGGACTTGTTGACCCGGCTCCAGTCGAAGCGCTCAATCAGCTCCGGAAGGGGGAACAGCTCCTGATCGTCATCGGGGCTCCAGCCAAGGAGGGCCACAAAGTTGACCAGGGCCTCCGGAAGGTACCCGGCGGCCTCGAAGTCCTCAACGGCAACCGCGCCCTGGCGCTTGCTGAGCTTGGTCCGGTCGGCATTGAGGATGAGCGGCAGGTGCGCAAACTGAGGAGGCGTCCAGCCGAGGTAGCGGTAGAGGAGCAGGTGCTTGGGGAACGACGGGAGCCACTCCTCGCCTCGGACGACGTGGGTGATGCCCATGGCATGATCGTCGACCACGACCGCCAGGTGGTAGGTGGGGAAGCCATCGCCCTTGATGAGGACCTGGTCCTCGGTCTGGGTGGTCTCAATGGCCACCTTGCCCCGGATGAGGTCATCCAGCACGAGCGTCTCCGGAATGTCAGGGACCTTCATGCGGATGACGTGCGGGGTGCCGGCGTCCAGCTGCTGCTGCACGTCTGCCGGGTCCAGGTGCCGGCAGTGCTGATCGTACCGGGGGGTCTCGCCCCTTTCGCGCTGGGCCGTCTTGACCTGTTCCAGCCGCTCGGGGGAGCAGAAGCAGGGGTAGGCGTCGCCTTGCGCAACCAGCTGCTGGGCGGTGGCGTGGTAGCGCTCCAGGCGTTCCGACTGCCGGTAGGGGCCGTGGTCGCCTCCCACGCCAGGGCCTTCATCGAGGTCCAGCCCTGCCCACTCCAGCATCCGGATCAGCCCGGTTTCGGCTTCCTCAACCAGCCGGTTCCGGTCGGTGTCTTCAAGCCGGAAGATGAAGGCGCCCTGGTGGTGACGGGCGTAGAGCCAACTGAAGAGGGCGGTCCGGAGGCCTCCGATGTGGAGGTGCCCGGTGGGGCTGGGAGCAAAACGCAGGCGAATCATGAACGTCCGTGACAGGTGATGAAGCAGCAGGCGGCTAGGCGGTGACCTCGAAGCGCCGCATGCGGATGTTGAGAAGCAGGCCAATGCCAAACATCATGGAGAGCATGGACGACCCGCCATAGCTGAAGAAGGGCAACGGCACGCCCACCACGGGCATCAGCCCAAGGGTCATGCCGATGTTGATGAGCACATGCGAGGTGATGATGGCCACCACGCCCACCGTCTGGATGGCGCCCAGGCGGTCTCGGCTCTGCAGCACCCCAGAGAGGGCCCAGAGGGTGAGGAGCATGAAGAGCAGGAGCACCACAATGGACCCGGCAAAGCCCCACTCTTCCGAGAAGACGGAGAAGATGAAGTCGGTGTGGTGAGCCGGAAGGAAGTTCAGCTGCCCCTGGGTGCCTCCGCCCACGCCCTTTCCCCAGAACTGTCCGCTGCCCACTGCAATCTTGGACTGGATGATGTGATACCCGGCGCCGAGGGGGTCCCGTTCCGGATTGAGGAAGGTGAGGACCCGATCCTTCTGATAGGGTTTGAGAACATAGTTCCATGCCAGGGGCAGGATCGCAAGGGCGCTGGCTCCCATGATCAGCAACGTCCGGACCCGGATGCCCATGAGGAAGATGATGGGGAACGAGATGATGATCAGGAGCAGCGCGGTGCCGAGGTCGGGCTGGCGGATGATGAGGAGGAAGGGGATCCCGATCAGCAGCGAGGGCGCCACCCAGTGCAGCCAGCCACGCCCACGGACCAGGCCGTTTTCCCGGAAGTGGTAGGACAGGGCGAGGACGAGGGTGAACTTGCTGAACTCCGAGGGCTGCACAAAGACGGGCCCAACCTTCAGCCAGCGTTCCACGGGAGAGCCTGGCCCGCCGGTTCCGTAAAGGAGGACCAGGACCAGGAGGCCGATGACTCCAAGGTGCATGAAGATCCCGAGCTTCGCCCAGGTCCGGTAGTGCAGGAAGAGGGTGAGGAAGATGACGCCCAGGCCAATGAGCATCCAGTAGCTCTGGCGGACCAGGTAGCCGGTTTTTTCGGAGTTGCCTCCGGTGGCCGAGTACATGGCGAGGAGCCCCATTCCGCAGATGGCAAGCACCAGGAGGGTGAGGATCCAGTCAAAATTTTCGAGAATGCGTCGGTCAAACACGGAGGGTTGAGGCTGAAGAAACCGTTACTCAGTTGGGGTAATGCCCCGTAGCGAACAGACCACCGTCAGGGTCCGGGGCGTGTAGATCCCCAGGGTGGCCACGGAAACAAGGGCCTGGCTCCAGGTCGCCTCCACGGTCATTTCGTAAATCCGTCCCTGAGGGCAACGGTTGTAGACCTCAAACTGGGGCTCGCCTTCGGTGCCCCAGTACCAGTAGTCCAGGTTTTCCACAATGCGCTCCTCCGAGGGCAGCTCGGCAGGGTACCGGAGGTGGAGTTGGCAGCCTCCGAGGGCTCCGAGGGTGATGACCAGTGCCAGATAGATTCCAATTTGCCTCAGCCTCATTCGGGGTCCCTTCTTGCGTTCATGCTGGAAAATGCGTTTAATGAGAGGCCTCATTCGGGGGCTGGCATCCAAAACTGCCAGTCCTGCAGGTGCTCTCCACGATACAAAAATCGGGCAGTGAAGCAACCCGGTTCAAAAATTTTTGGCGTAAAGAGCCGGTCCCCTTCCCACATGGGCCGATCCGTGAGTTCGGCCGTGGGAACCCACTCAAGCGTCCCCTCTGGACTGGAGGCCAGCTGTTCTCCGGAAAAGCGGGTGGCATGAAAGACGAACACCTGCCACTCGTCTCCGAACGGCGAGTCTCCGAAATCGGGGAAACTCAGAACCGCCTTGAGCCGGGGGTTCAGAATCTGCAAGCCTGTCTCTTCGTGGAACTCCCGGACGGCAGCTTCATGGGGGGCCTCATTGGGCTCCAGTTTGCCGCCGGGCGCGAGGTAGAGGCCCTGGTGCTCATCGGCCTTTTCCCGGTGCAGCATCAGCACCTTCCCCTGGTGTTCGAGATAGAGCAACGTCCCTAATTTCACCGTCTACCAACTGTTACTGTGAATCCCAAGTTTTCCAATCAAGAAGTCAGCACCCTGCTGGAGCGCGTGGTCCAGAAGGCCCGTGAGGAGCAGGCCTCCGGACCCGCGGCCATTCAGCCCTATGAGCTGGGCAGCCAGAACCGCATCATCCGGGGCCGCATGCCTGGGCTGGAGGCGGTGCATGACCGCTTTGCCAAAACCTTCTCCCACACCCTGGGGCAGCACCTGCGCCGCTCCGTCACCATCACCCGTCGGGCGATTGAGCTGGTCAGCATGAAGGACCTGGCCGAGGGCACACCGGCTCCTTCTGCGCTCACCGTGTTTGGACTCTCTCCGTTGCGGGGGCAGGCGTTGCTGACCTTTGAGCAGCGGTTGGTGCATGCGCTGATCGACCTGATGTTCGGAGGCAGTGGGCAGTATGAAGTGAGCCCCGTCAAGCGGTCCTTCACGGGCATTGAGATGCGCATGGTGGCCAAGATTGCCCGCTCAGCGCTGACGGACCTCGGGGTGGCCTGGAAGCCCTTTGTGCAGCTCAAGCCTCACTTTGAGCGCATTGAGACGAGCCCGAAGCTGGCCAACATCTCCACTCCGGAGGAGATCATTGTGGTGACCACCTTTGATGTGGAGATCCACCGCAACCCGATGACGCTCCGGGTGGGCATTCCCTACCTGATGCTGGACCCGATCCGGGCGCGTCTGGATGCGGCCCTGCAGCAAAACGATGAAGAGGTCAACCACGTCAATGCCGCCCGCTTGGCCGAAAACCTGCGGCACACCCGGCTCAACGTGAGTGTGGCGCTGGGCACCACCCGCATCACCCTGCGGCACTTCCTCAAGCTCAAGAAGGGGGACGTGCTGCGGCTGGAGCAGGATGCGGAAGCCCCCCTGGCGGCCTCGCTCAACGGCATCACCAAGTTCCGGGGCACTCAGGGGGCCTACAAGGGCAAGGTGGCGCTGCGCGTGGAAGAAGTCCTGGAGCCCCGCCCCCGCTTCCGGGATGTGCTGGATGACGGCTCGGCGTCCTAGGGCTCGTCGCGGGCAGCGGCAGCGTTGACGCGCTCCCGGAGTTCCTTGCCGGGCCGGAAGACCGGCAGCTTCTTGGGCCGCACCTGCACCTTCTCCCCCGTCCGGGGGTTCCGCCCCTCGTAGCTCCCGTAGTGCTTGAGGCTGAAGGAACCAAATCCGCGGATCTCCACCTTGTCCCCCACATCAAGCGCCTGCTTGATCTGAGTGAAGAAGATGCGGACGACCTTGTCCGTCAGCTGTATGTTGTAGCCGCTCTCTTCCGCAAGCAATTCAATCAACTGCGATTTATTCATTACCGAACCTTTCCTAAAGCGAAGCCTCCGGGGGGCATTGATCATCCAAGCGATTCACCATAGGGGATTCTTCCTTTCAGCACAAGCCCGGAGCGTCTCTGGACAGGGCCTCTTTGAGGAAAGCGAAAACTTAGGCTTGTCCCTGCCTGACAATTTCGCGATATTAGGGGTTTACGTCTCAATCACCTCACACCAGAACGGAAACGGCCATGCCTGTTGCTGATTACTCGACCTATTGCAAGATGCTGGACCACGCGAAGGAAAAGAAATTCGCGTATCCGGCCATCAATGTTTCGTCACTTGCCACCGCCAATGCGGCCCTGCAGGCCTTTGCTGAAGCCAAGAGCGATGGCATCATTCAGGTGTCCACCGGCGGCGGTGAGTTTGCCTCCGGACAGGCGGTGAAGAACTCGGCCCTGGGCGCCATCTCCCTGGCCCAGCATGTTCACCTGATGGCCGAGCACTACAACGTCTTCATTGCGTTGCACACGGACCACTGCCAGCCCAAGAAGGTGGACTCCTTCATGCGTCCCCTCATTGCCGAGACGCAGAAGCGCCGCGCACAGGGGCTGCCGAACCTCTTCAACTCACACATGTTTGATGGCTCCGAACTGCCCCTGGCCGAGAACATGAAGATTGCCCGGGAGCTGATGGAAGTCTGTGCCCCGAACGAAATCATTCTGGAGGTGGAAGCCGGAGTGGTGGGAGGAGAAGAGGACGGTGTGGACCACGGGGACCTGCCCAATGAGAAGCTCTACACCACGCCAGAGGACATGCTGGAGGTGTATGAGCAGCTCAACCAGCTGGGGCGGTTCATGTTTGCGGCCACCTTTGGAAACGTCCACGGCGTCTACAAGCCCGGGAACGTGAAGCTCAAGCCCACCATCCTCCGAGATGGTCAGGAGGCGGTGATCGGCAAGCACGGTGCTGCGGCGTCGCTGGATCTGGTCTTCCACGGCGGGTCCGGATCAACCCTGGAGGAGATCCATGAGACGCTGGAGTATGGGGTGATCAAGATGAACATTGACACCGACACCCAGTACGCCTTTACCCGGCCGATTGTCGACCACATGCTCCGCAAGTACGATGAGGTGCTGAAGGTGGAGAGTGAGGTGGGCAACAAGAAGGCCTATGACCCCCGGGCGTACCTGAAGCTCGCCGAGACCGGCATGAAGCAGCGCATCATGGACGCCTGCACCGACCTCCGTTCCACGGGAACGTCCCTCTACTGACTCCGGACGCGAGGCCAGGCCTCGCTCCTGCTCCTTCAGGTCACCCGGCGGTGACCTGAACCCGTCCCTTCAAGTAACTCAGCAGCACTCCATACAGCGGCAGGAAGACCACGGTCGAGGTGACGATCTTCAGGATCAGGTCCGTGGTGGCAATCGGCATCCAGTTGGCGGCCATGAAGGCATCCTCGCCCTGATGAAACGCCAGGCCGTAAAAGAGGTAGGTGTCGAGCACATTGGCGGCCAGGGTTGAAACCAGGGGCGCGGCCCACCAGTACCCCACCCGCTCGCGGATCTGCTGAAACACCGACACGTCCAGCAGCTGCCCAATGAAGTAGGCAATCCCGCTTGCCAGACCGATGCGCCAGTTGGCCAGCAGCACCGAAACCAGGATGGCCGGCAGGAAGGCCACCGCCACAATGCCTCGGGCCAGGTGCTTGTTGGTCAGCCGAACCGTCAGGTCGGTTGCCACCACTGCCAGCGGGAACACCCACATGCCCCACGACCAGTCAATGCCCCAGGTGTTTTCCGGGAACTGGACGAGGTAGTTGGCCGCAGCAATGATGAGGATGTGCAGTCCCCCCAACCGGAGGAGCAGGGTGGGGTTCACTTGATTCCAGTCAAAGTACTTCTTCAGGTCTTTCATAAGCGCTCGGTGGGGAAGGGGCGATTTTAGAAGATCAGGTCAACTTACCAGTATCTCTGAAAAGACGAGGAGGGTCAAAACATCTTCATCCCCAGATCAAAAATCCTCCCGCACTTCCGAACTCCACGCACTCCGTCCCATGGAAAAATTCTCAGTCCTCTCCTGACCCCACTTTTTGTCCCTGCCCTCCTCAAAAATCCAGCCAGCCCTGATGAGATCAGGGGTTGTGCTTTTTTCGTTTTGTCCGACCTCACCTGGGAGCGAATCAGAGGACACTCACCCACTGAAAAATATCTTCAAAGCGGTGGTTTGCTGTGTAATCATACCCTCGCTTCGGCAGGCAAAAACGCTCCTGATCTCAAAACGCTCCTGATCTCAAGCTGCTAAAGCGACCATGCACTCGCGTGCCTGCTCACCCCGCCAGCAGGTTGATGATGCGTGTTTGGATTGTATCGGATTTTGTGGTGCTCATTATTCAATGATGTATCAAATGAGAGAATTTTCATGGTGGGGTTGTACCTACAAAGAGGAAAGCGAATCCAGGCACTTGTCTATCCTGAATCACCTTGAGGGCGCTTCATCATCCCGGTAGATTCTGACCGCCGGTC
>JAYOTF010000048.1:0-17846 GCA_038150265.1 Deltaproteobacteria bacterium
TGAACCTGGAAGGCACCGATGCCGCCTCCGGATTTCCCTTCACCAACACGGAGGACTTCACCTTCTTCAGCTAACGTCCATTTTGCACGTCTAACCCCATTTTCAGGAGCTTGAACATGTCCTCCAAAATAAGAGTTGGTGTCATTGGAACCAGTTGGTGGGCCGATGCCATGTACCTGCCCTCGCTCAAAGGCGTGGACGCCGCCGAAGTCGTTGCCTGCTGCGGACGAGACCGGGAGCGGACTCAGGCATTTGCCGCACGCTGGGACATTCCGCACGTGTACACCAACTGGGAGCACCTGCTGGAAGAGGCGCCTCTGGACGCGGTCATCATCACCACTCCCAACCACACCCACCACGACATGACGCTCCGGGCTGTGGAGCAGGGGCTGCACGTCCTTTGTGAAAAACCGCTGGGCCTCAACTACGGTGAAGCCAGGCGCATGACCGAAGCGGCAGCCGCGCACTCACGGGTCACGATGACGCCGTTTACCTACTCCTTTGTTCCGATGACCCAGCGGATCAAGGGGCTGCTGGAGGAAGGCTACCTTGGGCAACCCTACCACCTCAACTTCCGTTACTTTGCGAACTTTGCACGTGATCCCGGCTACTTCTGGCGGTTTGACCCTCGCTACTCCGGTTCCGGAGTGCTGGGGGACATTGGTTCCCACTTCCTCTACCTCGCCCTCTGGTTCTTTGGGGACGTCACTCACGTCATGGCAGAGGTCTCCCGGATTGGCCCCCGGGTGGAGCAAGACCCGGCCGGTCGGCCCTACACGCCAGCAGATGACGTCAGCACCCTGCTGCTGACCTTTGCCAATGGCGCTCAGGGCGTCATTCAGGCCTCCGCCCTTGCCCACGAGCCCACGCCCTGGGGACAGGCGCACTACTTCGACCTCCACGGGTCCGGAGGAACGCTGCACGCCTGGACCGACTGGGAGCAGGTGTATGAGTTAAAGGGAGCGCGTCACGCTGAGGTCGGCTACCAGGATCTCGAAATTCCGGAGCTGATGCACAATGGCCAGAAGCGGACGGACATTCAGCAGATGTACAAGGAAACCTTCCGTCAGCACGGAAAGATGACAGGTGAGTTCATTGAGGCGATCCGGACCCAGGGAAGCTGTCGTCCGGATTTGGCTGAGGGAGCCCGGGTGCAGCGGGTCCTGGATGCCGCCCTCCTCAGCTCCACCGAAGGACGGCGGGTCGCCATTGAGGAAATCACGGGCTAAGGACCGCCCAACACGTCCGGAAGCCCGCTCGGCCGAGCGCAGTGCTAGAGCTGCGAGGTCAGGTGGTACACCCGCGCCTGCCGTGCGGAAAGGGCCTCCCACTGCTCGGCAACCTCCGGATTGGGCTCAAAGACCTCGGCTTCGTTCGTCATGGCGCTGGCGGCCTCTTCAAAGCTGCTGTACCAGCCGGCTCCCACTGCCGCAGAAATACCGGCTCCGAGAGACGACGCCTCATTGGACAGGCTCCGCTTGGCCGGAAGCCCTGTGGAGTCGGCAATCATCTGCATCCACAGCGCGCTCTGCGCTCCCCCTCCAATCACATTGATCTGCTGCAGGGCCACCCCCTGTTCCTGCATCGCCTTCAGCGCTCGGGCAGACTCCAGCGTGAGCGCCTCCAGCGAGGCTCGGTACAGGTGCGCCTGCGTGTGATGCGTCCCCAGCCCCAGAAACGCGCCCCGCGCTTGCGGATTCCAGTAGGGGTCCATGCAGCCGGCAAGGTACGTACAGGCGACCACGCCTTCGGAGCCGATGTCCAGGGTCCGGGCTTCCTGCTCCAGTCGGTTCAGCAGCGCGGCAGACCGCTGCTCGTCGGAAAAGTTATCCACGAACCAGTTGACAAAGTAGGCGCCAGCGCGCTGGACCGCTTCCAGGAAGTACCCCTCCCCGGTGGGAGACGTCATGGTCCGCCAGTAGTTGCTGAGGCGCAGCTCGGAAGACGAGGCACCCGCGATGATGGCGGTTCCCAGGTTGAGGTAGGCCCGTCCGCCTGCGATGGCGTTCACTCCAAGTCCGGCGCACTGGCCATCTCCTCCGGCCGCAAAGAGCGGTGTCTTGGGGGCGAGCCCCAGCGGCTCGGCCACTGCCGGAAGGACCTCGCCCAGTCGGGTTCCCGGGCGAACCGCTTCCGGAAGCTGCTGCGGGCTCACGTTCACGGCCTCCAGCAACGTCTGTGACCACTGCTTCTCGGCAATGTCAAAGATGGCAAACGGGTCCGCACTGGTCCACGAGGTCTGGAAGGTTCCCGTCAGGCGATGGATGAGGTAGCTCTGGACGTCGAGCAGGTGTCGGGTCTGCTGGAGCACCTCCGGCTGGTGGTTGGCCATCCAGCGCAGCCGATACAGCACAGGGGTCACATCGACGGGCTTCCCGGTGATGCGGTGAATCTCGTCACCGCCGACCTGTTCACACAGCTGCCCCACCTCTTCGAGCGCACGCTCATCAAGCCAGAGCATGGCCGGGCGGATGGAGCGGCCGTTCTCATCCAGAAAGGACACCGTCTCCCGCTGGTTGGAAATGCCAATGCCGTCCACGCAGGTGGCATCCACGGGCTCCAGGGCCTGTTGCAGCGCAATCCGGTTGGCCTCCCACCACTCATCGGGCTCCTGTTCGGCAAAGCCCGGCTGAGGCGCCGAGAGGGAAAGCGGCGCGCGGCCCTCACTGACCGGACGCCCCTGCTGATCCCAGACAATCGCCTTGACGGATTGTGTGGAGCTGTCGATGCCAATCACGTAACGGTCCTTCATGATCTCCTCTCCATCTGCAGTTCAGTCGCAGAGCCGGTTCCACTCAGCAGCGCTGAGGCCGTCTCATAATCGGTTACCAGGTGCGTCACGTACCCGCCCTTGAGGGTGGCTTTGATCGCGTCAATCTTTTGCTTGCCACCGGCCACTGCCAGCCGGCAGGGGATGGGCTTGATCTCCTCCAGTGTCACCCCGATCATGCGCTCGTCCATTTCGGTATAAATCTGGGAGCCGTCTTCATCGAGCATCCGGCCGATGATGGTTCCCACCGCGCCCTGCGCCTTGTAGCGCGACATGAGGGTTTCGCCAATGAACCCGGAACGCGCCACGGTGCTTTCTGGAGCAATGTCTCCAATGCCAAAAAGGATGATCCGGGAAGAGCGGATGGCCTCAAACTGGCTTTCGATCACGTCCTCCTGGAGCAACTCATTGCGGAGTCGGCTATGAGACAGCACGGCTGGAGCGAGGAAGTTCATGCAGCGCGCGTTGAGCTGATTGGCCATCACCGAGGTGCACAGCTCCGGAGAGAAGTCAAAGGTGCCCTGAATGCTGCCCACCACCTGCACCACCGTCAGGTTGCTCAACGAGGTCCGGGGCATTGACTGCGCCACCGAAAGCACCGTCTTTCCCCATGCCACGCCCACCACGTCATTGGGTTCCAGCATCGCATAAAGCGTCCGGGCCGCGGCCTCCCCCAAGCGGTTCGCCAATTGTCCGTCTTCTGGCCCTCTCGGAATGACCATGCAGCCTTCCAACCCATAGGCCTGCTTCAGTTCCTGCGAGACGACCGTGTTTTCAATGGCCTTTTCATCAAACTTGATCGAGACAATCCCCTTGTCTCGCGCTTCCTGAAGGTAGTTCACCACCGATGCCCGGGAAACGCCCAACTCCTTGGCCACTTCGCTCTGGTTCAGTTGATCCACATAGTACAACCACGCTGCCCACACAATCACATCCTGAAACTCAGGGGGCGCCTTCCGGAATTTGATCCTCATGCAGTCCTGACCTCTCTCATCATCAATCGTTGCTCCGTGACCACCACTTCCCATCCGGAACCCATGGCCTTTTGAGAGACTACGTGGGCTCCGGTAAAAAGCGAATTTATTTTTGGATTTGACATTGAACCCAAATTAGATTCAAGTCTATTTAACTTTTATCAGAAGTTTGTGACTTTTGGTGAATCAAAAGTTAAAAAATTATGAATTTTGTACTATTCAGGCTTTCTATCAGTTGAGTTGTAAAAAATATGGGAAACTGGACCGCACTCATTGACGACATCATTCAGGGCCGCTGGCTCAATCCCGAGACAGGGGAATACGCTCAGGTTCCGTATGAGTCCATCATCATCGAAGACAGCCTTGATGGCCAGGAAGCCGACCTGCTGGCCAGCGTGGGACTGACCGACAACCTGGTGCTGGTGTGCGACGAAACCACCTACGGCGCCCTGGGCAAACGGGTGGAAGCCAACCTGCGCCAAGCGGGGCACCCGGTCACGCTGCTCACCCTCGATCACCCGCACGCCGACCTGGAGGAGGTCGCGCAGCTCAGCGAGAAAATTCGGTCCTTCGACGGTGTGGTCGCAGTGGGTTCCGGAACCATCAACGACGTCTGCAAGCACGCGACCTTGCAGAATCAGCAGCGTTACGCGGTCTTTGCCACCGCCGGCTCCATGAACGGCTACACCTCGACCACCGCCTCCATGCGTTTGGAATCCGGACTCAAGGTGTCCCTTCCCTCTCATGCGCCAGCGGGCTTCTTTGTGGACCTGGAAGTGAGCGCTCAGGCGCCGTCTTACCTGGCAGCCTCGGGCTTTGGAGACTGCCTCTGCCGCTCCGTGGCCCAAGTGGACTGGTGGATGTCGCACCGCCTGCTGGGAACGAAGTATCACCCCTCGGCGTACCTCATTCAGGAGCAGGATGAGCGGGAACTGAACGCCCGGGCGGCCGGACTGAAGGCCGGGCATCCGGAGGCGATCGGCTACCTCTTCCGGGTCCTGACCCTGTGTGGCCTCGGGGTTTCCTTTACCGGGGTCTCCAACCCGGGCTCCATGGGGGAGCATCAGATTTCACATTACATCGACTGCTTTGCCGGCGACCGCCACCCCGGCACCCTTCACGGGCAACAGGTCGGCGTGGCGTCTCTGACGATGGCACGCCTGCAACGAGCGCTCCTGGCGCAAGACCGTCCCCCCGTGATGCAGGCCACCCAGGTCGATGCCACCGGAATGCAGCAGCGCATGGGCGCCAGCATTGCGGAGCAGTGTCAGGTTGAGTTTGAAAAGAAGGCCTTCACCGAAGCTTCGGTTGCAGCCGTGAATGCGCGGCTCGCGGAAATTTGGGACGACCTGAAGGCTGAGGTCCAGCCATTCCTCATTGCTGTTGAAGAAATGGAAACGATG
This sequence comes from Deltaproteobacteria bacterium, assembly GCA_038150265.1. Lineage (GTDB taxonomy): Bacteria > SAR324 > SAR324 > SAR324 > NAC60-12 > JAYPUA01. The sequence continues at coordinate 5,148 of JAYOTF010000048.1, forward strand.
CTCCGGGATTCCGGAGGACCCACTACCTATGAAGAGCTTGGGGTTGAGGGAGACTTGTACCGAGAAGCGGTTGTGCATTGTCGCGAGATGCGCAACCGTTACTCCTTCCTTGACATCGCAGCCGACAGTGGCCTGCTTGAACCCTTTGCCGATCAAGAGGTGGCATGAAACCATTCCGAGACATGAGCATCGCCCTCAGCAAGAGCCTGAAGGGCGTTTTCTTTGACATTGACGACACCATCACCACCGAAGGACGCCTGGAAGGGCATGCCTACCTGGCGGTGGAGCAGCTCCAGCAAGAAGGCCTCCTGACCATCCCCATCACCGGACGTCCAGCTGGGTGGTGCGACCTGATTGCCCGCTTCTGGCCCGTTGATGGCGTGGTTGGAGAAAACGGCGCCTTCTCCTTTGCCTACGACCGCAAGAACGCCAAGATGCTCCGCTCCTTCGCGGTTCCGGAAGCCACCCGCAAGGAGGACCGCAAGAAGCTGGAGGCCCTGAAGCAGACCATCCTGGACGCGGTTCCGGGGTGTGCCATCAGCGCCGATCAGCAGTACCGCGAAGCGGACCTGGCCATCGATTTCTGCGAAGACGTCCCCGCCTTGCCGTACTCCGAGGTCGAGAAGATTCAGCAGCTCTTTGCGGACGCCGGCGCCGAGGCCAAGATTTCGTCCATCCACGTCAACGGCTGGTTTGGAAGCTACGACAAGCTGACCGCCTGCAAGCGGTTTGTGCACGAACAGTTCGGCATCAACCTGGACGAAGAGAAGGAGCAGTTTCTCTTTGTCGGAGACAGCCCCAACGATGAGCCGATGTTCCAGTTCTTCCCGAACGCCTGTGGCGTTGCCAATGTGCTTCAGTTTGCCGAGACCCTGCAGCATCCTCCGGCCTGGATCACCGAGCAGCCGAGCGGGCAGGGGTTTGTGGAACTGGTGCAGCACGTGCTGGCTCAGCGACACACCCAGGGATAAGGCTGATGCGCAACCGGAGTCGTTTCATTCTGTCGGATCACCCCCTGCCCTGGCTCTTTCCGCTCGTGTCCGTGCTGGTGGTGTTCACCATCTACCCCCTGTTTTACAACATCTGGCTGAGCTTCCACGAGTACTCCACTCGCAAGCGCCGCCTGATTTCAGTGGGAGGCGACAACTGGGCTCAGCTGGCATCCGACTCGCGCTTCTGGGAATCCCTGAGCGTGACCTTCACCTACTTCCTGGTGGCCCTGGCCATTGAGTTGGTGCTGGGCATTGCCATTGCGCTGCTGCTCGACTCCGATGAGCCCACCTTCGGCATCCTCCGGGGGCTGCTCACGATGACCCTCGTCATTCCTCCAGCCATTGCCGGGATGATGTTTCTCCTGATGGAAGACGCGGAGTTCGGGATCATCAGCCTCCTGCTGCAGGACCTCGGGATTCTGGACCCCACGCAGCCCCTGCTTTCCACTCCGGGAACAGCGCTGGCGGGGGTGCTGCTGGCCGAGGTGTGGCAGTGGACCCCCTTCATGGTCCTGATCTTCATGGCCGGGTTGCGATCCCTTCCGCATGAGCCCTTTGAGGCGGCGATGATCGATGGCGCCTCTGGCTGGCAGATGTTCACCAAACTGACCCTGCCGATGATGAGCAAGGTCATCGCCATTGCGGTCCTCATCCGGGGCATCGACCTCTTCCGGGTCTTTGACTACGTCTTTGTGATGACCTCCGGAGGCCCTGGTACCTCAACGTATGCCCTCAGCCTGTACTCGTGGCAGCAGACGTTCAGTTTTGTCAAATGGGGATACGGGGCCACCTTGAGTCTGGTGACCCTGCTGATTGTGCTGATTACGGCCAATCTCTTCATCAAAGTCATGAAGATCAAATGGTAAGGCTATGACAGGAAAGCGCTTGCTGCGCATCGTGGTGGCTTGGGGAGTGGTGCTCACCTTCTTCTTCCCCATCTACTACTGGACCACCGTCGCATTCAAGTCGGGGAAGGACGTCTTCACCAAGGATCCGGAGCTGTTTTTCTTCAATCCGACCTTTGAGAACTTCGAGAAGGTCTTTGGAATCTCCCTCGGGTTCGGGTTTGGCTCGCAGTCCACGGTCACACCGGGAGGAGGCAACTTCTACATGGGCCCCCGGCTCTGGGACACCATTGTGGTCGCCGTCGGGTCGACCTTCTGTGCTGTGCTCATTGCCACCCTCGCCGCCTATGCCCTTTCCCGCATCCGCTTCCGGGGACGGCACCAGTTTGTGGCCTGGGTCCTCTCCACCCGCATGATGCCGCCGGTCGCTGTTGCGGTGCCCATGTTCTTCATCTACAAGGAATTTGGACTGCTGGACTCCTACCTCGGGATCATCCTCATTCACACCATCATGAACCTGCCCCTGGCGGTGCTGTTGCTCAAGAGCTTCTTTGACGACATTCCTGCCGAGATTGATGAGAGTGCAATGATCGATGGGGCCACCCGCTGGGAAATCTTCTGGAAGGTCGTCCTGCCCATGGCCCGAGGAGGCCTGGCGGCCACGGCGGTTCTGTGCTTCATCTTCAGCTGGACGGAATTCCTCTTTGTGCTGACGCTGACCCAGACCAGCCTGAAGACGGTTCCAGTCGTCTCTTCAACGTTTGTCACCTCCATTGGCACAGCTTGGGGAAATATGGCCGCGCTTGGAGCCGCGTCTGTCATCCCCGCCTTCATCTTCATCCTATTGGTTCAAAAGCACCTGGTCCGTGGATTGACCATGGGCTCCTTGAAGCAATAGATCCCCCGGCCCGCTCGGGCCGCAATCCCTCGGCAGCAATGCCGGACCCAAGTGGTAGAGCTTAGAGGTAACTATGATGGATCAAACAAGAAAAGCGCATCTGGCGAACATCACGGACAAGTACGTGAAGGGTCAGATGAACCGACGGAATTTCATGAAGAATGCCGCCAAGCTCGGATTAGGAGTCGGCGCCATGGCCTATGGCATGGGAGGACGCCCCTTCCTGAAGACCGCCCAGGCAGCCGACCTCGAGCCCTCTGCCGAGGTCCTGAGCTGGCTCCGGGATGTCGGAAAGCCCTTCCGTGGCACCACCCTCAAGCTGGCCACTGAGTCCACGCCGCCATCCAACGCGATTGCGACCCAACTCAAGCAGTACTTTGAGGAAGCCTCCGGAATCAAGATCGAGATCGAAGTCCTCCCCCTGGAGCAGGTCCTGCAGAAGCTGACGCTGGACGTGGCCTCCAGCCTGGGCACCTACGACCTCTACTACATCGACCAAAGCTGGGCCGCCAGCTTCTCTCGGGACGTCTACGACCCGCGCGAGCAGTACGAAGGCAACGCGGACCTCGCCATGCCGAACTACAACCTCGACGACTTCCTCCCCGCCCTTGTGGACGGCATTGCCAAGTACGAAGACCGCTGGGTTGGGGTTCCGTATGACATCCCGATCTTCATCATGATCTACCGCAAGGACATCTATGAGAAGTTCGGCCTGACGGCGCCCACCACCCTGGAGCAGCTCTACCAGAACTCGAAGATCATCACCGATGAAATGGGTCCGAACATGTACGGAACCTCCGGCCAGATGAAGTCCGGACACTACAGCCTCGAGTGCGACTGGACCGCCTGGCTGTGGGGACACGGTGGCTCCATCTTTGGGCCAGACGGCAAGTTCACCGGAAACGATGCCCAGGGCCTTGCGGCGCTGGACTACTGGACCAAGCTCGAAAAGACCATGCCCCCTGGCGTACACGGTTGGACCTGGGACGGACAGGGCCAGTCGGTGGCACAAGGCGTGGCCGCCTCCATGCTCAGCTGGGGGGAGTTCTTCCCGTACTTCGATGACCCGAATGCCACCAAGGTGTCCGGACTCTGCGAGGCCGTGGTGCCTCCGCAGCCGATTGCGCTCCGGAACAGCTCTCAGACCGGATACGGTGAAATTCCGGGAGTCGGTCACCAGGGGGGAAGCTCCCTCGCCGTGTCTCGCTACTCCAAGAATGTGGATGCCGCCTGGATCTTCATGCAGTGGGCCACCTGTGCCGACACGCAGGCCCTCATCACCACCCTCGGAGGCGGAACGGGCCCCACCCGGACCAGTGTCTATGACGATCCGCGCGTCAAGGCCAATGCCCGCGTCGGCGCTGGCACCACCCGGCACCTCGACGTGGTCCGCGAAACCATCGCCAACCACATGGGCTCCGAGCCCGACCTGCCCGAGTGGGCGGAAATCTCCAGCGACACCATCCCTGTGGCGCTTGGCAAGTACTTCGCAGGAGACTACTCCTCACCGAAGGCCCTCCTCGACGACATCCAGAAGCAAGTGGACGACATCGTTGAAGGCTAATTGAACCCGGTCGCAGGCTTCGGTCTGCGACCTTCTTTTCTGTTAAAGGAGGAACATGGCACAAAAACCCCTCGTCGCCATCACCGGCGCCAGTTCCGGAATTGGAGAGGCCACGGCTCGCGCCTTCTCCGATGCAGGGCACCCGCTGCTCCTGATGGCCCGGCGACTCGACCGCATGGAAGCCCTCAACCTGCCCAACACCCTCTGCAAGCAGGTCGATGTCCGGGACCGCGACGCCCTTGCCGCGGCAGTGGCTGAAGCTGAAGCCCTTTACGGCCCAACGGACCTGATGTTCTGCAACGCGGGCATTGCCCGACTCGGCGACATTGGCGCCCAGGATCCGGAGGACTGGGATGAAATGATCGACATCAACATCCGGGGCGTGATGTACTCCGTCCATGCTGTCATGAAGGGCATGATGGACCGCCGGCACGGGACGCTGGTGATGATGAGCTCCATCGCCGGACGCAAGGTTTACCCCGATCACACCGTCTACTGTGGCACCAAGTTCTTTGTTCACGGCGTTTCCGAAAGCCTCCGCGAGTACCTATCGGAGTACGATGTCCGGGTGCTGGTTCTCTCGCCTGGCATCATTGAAACGGAGGTCCTCGACCATGTGAAGGACCCGCAGACGCTCGCCAACTACAAGGCCAACAAGGTGGCCATTGGCGGAGGCATTTCGTCTGACTACGTGGCCCAGCTCATCCTCGATGCCTACCAACTGCCCCAAAACGCGCTGGTTCAGGAAATCTGTATCACTCCGACCCGGCAGAAATACTGAACAGAGCGTCATGTCTACTGTAGAATTCCAGAGCATCTCCAAGTCCTTCGGCAGCACCCAGGTCCTCAACGAAATCTCCTTCAAGATTGAGGACCACGAGTTTGTGGTCCTGCTGGGGCCTTCCGGTTGCGGCAAGACCACCCTCCTGCGCATGACGGCCGGGCTCGAAAGCGTCTCTGCCGGAGACCTCCTCATTGGCGGAGAGCGGGTCAACGACGTGCACCCGCGGGACCGGAACATTGCGATGGTGTTCCAGAACTACGCGCTCTATCCCACCATGCGGGTGGATGACAACATCGCCTTCAGCCTCACCATCAACAAGTCCCCGCTGGAGAAGATCCGGGAAAAGGTGGAGTGGGCTGCCGGCATCCTCAACCTCAAGCCCTACCTTCAGCGCTTCCCCAAGGAGCTGTCGGGCGGGCAACGCCAACGCGTGGCCATGGGACGAGCCATGGTCCGGGAAGCCGGTGTCTTCCTGTTTGACGAGCCCCTCTCCAACCTCGATGCGAAGCTCCGGGCACACATGCGCATGGAAATTCGCCAGCTGCATGACAAGCTGAAGACCACGACCATCTATGTGACACACGACCAGATTGAAGCCATGACCATGGCCGACAAGATTGTCGTCATGAACTCCGGACGCATTGAGCAGATCGGCTCCCCCGATGAAGTCTATGAGCGCCCCGTCAGCATCTACGTGGCAGACTTCATTGGCTCGCCCTCGATGAACTTCCTCGAAGGCCACGTGGTTGCTGAAAACGGCGAGCCCTACTTCAGCTGCTCCGGCCTGCGAGTGCCCCTTGGCCCTGACGCTGCCCCCTTTGCCGGAAAACCCGTCATCGGCGGCCTCCGGCCCACGGAAATTGGCCTCACCAAAAATCCACACTCCCCGGTTAAGATTGTCTACAAGGAACGAACCGGAGCCGATGTGAACCTGTTTTCAGAAGCCGAAGGGCAAGAAATCCGCATCAGTGTTCCCAAAGACACCGATCTGGACATTGGTGACACCGTTACCCTTGAGATTGACGCCAGCAAGCTCCACCTCTTTGATCCGGTGACGGAAGCACGCATCAACTAACCCCATCACTCAGAAGGAGTTTCATGACCAAAGCCGAAAAAGAGCTACGGCAAGAAATCATCAATCAGTGCCTGTGGATGAATGCCTCTGGGCTCAACCAGGGAACCTCCGGGAACATCTCGGCGCGGTACAAGGACGCGATGCTGATCACCCCGAGCGGCATTCCGTACGACCAGCTCAAGCCCGAAATGATGGCGTCCATGCCCCTCGAAGGGGAATACGGCAGCTGGGAAGGCCCCCTCAAGCCGTCCACCGAGTGGCGCTTTCACCTCGACATCATGAAGGCCCGAGACGACGTCAACAGCGTGGTCCATACCCACTCGACCTTTGCCACCAGCATCGCCATTACCGGACGCGAGATCCCGGCCTGCCACTACATGATTGCCGCTGCCGGAGGTCCCACCATCCGGTGTGCCCCCTACGCTCGCTTTGGGACGGAGGCGCTCTCTCAAAATGCCCTGGACGCCCTGGAAGGACGCACCGGCTGCCTGCTTGCCAACCACGGCGTGATTGCCACCGGAAGCTCCCTTGCGAAAGCCATGTGGCTGGCGGTGGAAATCGAAACGCTCGCCAAGCAGTACTTCTACAGCGCACTCCTCGGAGGAGCCAACATCCTGACCGATGAGCAGATCGACGAGACCCTCAAGGGCATGGCGAACTACGGGCTCCAGGACCCCAAGTAACCTCGATTTTGAACACGCCTGATCCTGTCTCTCTCTCCTACTTGAAGGTTGAGGCGTGTGAAGTGGCACCCGGGGCTCCGGCTTCTGGTGCTGCCGCCCAGCGGACGGTGGCGACATAACATCCGCCTTCTTTCTCATGTCCTCTCCTGGGCAGGAACAGGTTCTCTCGGTTCCTGCCCAACCCAACGGGTCACCCTCAACTCATTCGCAGGCTCCGCGTCCATGGCTTCCGAACTCCTTCCTCCTCAAACCGAGGAGTACTCACGCTTCCTCGCTCTTTCTGAAGAGCTGGGCAAAAACCTGCTGCTGGTTCAGGCGGCAGGCGGGAACACGTCTCTCAAGCACAGCGGGCACCTCTGGGTGAAGGCCTCTGGAACCTGGCTGGCGGATGCCACCTCCCGCGCCATCATGGTCCCAGTGGACCTCGTCGCCCTCCGGCAGGCGCTCGCTCAAAACGACGCCCGAGCCGAGCACCCCCAGAACTTCAGCCTGGGACCCGAAGGTGGGCTCCGTCCTTCCATTGAAACCGTGGTCCACGCCGTGATGCCTCAAAAGGTCGTCCTGCACGTCCACTGTGTCGAGACCATCGCCTGGGCCGTGCAGACCGAGGCCGAGGCCCTGCTGGCGGAACGCCTCGCTGGCGAAAACTGGGCCCTCATTCCGTACACGCGCCCCGGGCTTCCACTGGCGCAGGCCATTCAGCAACAGATGACGCCCGAGACCCGGGTCCTCATCCTCGGCAACCACGGCCTGGTGGTCGCCGGTGACACCCTTGACGAAGCCCGCCAGCGGCTCTACTCCGTCCACCATCAGCTGGCCCGGCCTCGGCGTCCCGACTCAGCAGCCCCCGTGGCCGAGTTGCGCGAGGCGGCGGCCCACACCCCTTACCGCCTTGCCGAAGAATCCGTTCACAGTTTGGCAATGGACCCGCTTTCCCTTAAACTGGGCGCCGACGGGTCGATGTATCCCGACCACGTCATCTTCCTCGGGTCCGGACTCTCTGTGCTTCCCACAGGAGCCTCCTTCTCCGACTACCTCCAGCGGTTTGGCGACGCGCCGCCCAAAGCGGTGGTGCTGGAAAACACCGGGGTCCTCATTCATGAAGAGGCCCCCCGAGGCATCGACGAAATGCTGCTCGGCCTCAAGGAAATCACGGCTCGTCTGAACGCCCATGATGCGGTTCGGAAGCTGCAGGTCGACGAAGAGGCGGCTCTGCTGAATTGGGATGCCGAGAAGTACCGACAGCTGCTGGCCCAGCGCCAGGAACAGGTGGCCTGAGCCTTTTTTGCTCCAAGCTCAACATGACCAACGCACACGATTTTCTCTGTCTGGGCCTCGACTTTGGAACCTCCGGGGTCCGGGCCATTCTCCTGGATGCCGACCAGCAGGTGGTGGCTCAGCACAGCACCCCCATGTCTGTCGGTGGCGCCAACCCACGTGCCCCGGAAGTGTGGTGGCAAACCCTGGAGCACACGCTCCGGGGCCTCCGTGCCGCTCACCCGGACGCCCTGACACGGGTCCGGGCCCTGGCCATTGATGGCACTTCCGGAACCATGCTGCCGGTGAACGCTTCCGGGCAGCCGCTGGCCGAGGCCTTGATGTACAACGACCCCGTCACCAATCCGGACCTTCTGGACGCAATTGCTCGCGAAGCCCCCAAGGAAAGCGCCGCCCACGGGGCCACCTCCGGACTCGCCAAGCTCCTCCAGCTACAGGGCACCCCAGACGTCCACAAGGTCCTGCATCAGGCAGATTGGGCCGCTGGGCGGCTGATGGGCGATTTCCGTTTCAGTGACGAAAACAACGCGCTCAAAACCGGATACGACCCCATCTCCCGAGCCTGGCCGGAGTGGCTGAGCCGCACGGCTGCACAGGTGGACCTGCTTCCGGAAGTGAAGGAACCCGGCTCGCCTCTTGGTCCCCTTGCCCCAGATTGGGCAGAAGCCTTTGGGCTTCCTCCCGAAACGCTGGTGGTGGCAGGTTCCACCGATGGCTGCGCCGCCTTTCTCGCTACCGGCGCTTCTGAAGTCGGAGATGGCGTCACCTCGCTGGGCTCCACCCTTGTTGTCAAACTGCTCTGCGAAGCGCCCATCTTTGCGCCTGAGTTTGGCATCTACAGCCACCGGCTTGGGTCCACCTGGCTCGCTGGCGGCGCGTCCAACACCGGAGGAGCCGTCCTCGCCCACTTCTTCAGCAACGAGGAGCTGGCGACCCTTTCTCGCGCCCTTGACCCGGAGCATCCGACCGGGCTCGACTACTACCCGCTCCTGAAGCGCGGGGAACGCTTCCCCCTCAACGACCCCAACCTCGACCCACGGCTCGACCCACGCCCGGAGGACGATCACCTCTTTCTGCAGGGCATGCTGGAGGGCATGGCTCGGATTGAGACCCTGGCGTATCGGCAACTGGCACAACTGGGCGCGCCGGCGCTCCAATCCGTCCGGACGGTGGGCGGAGGCGCCAACAACCCGGGCTGGACCACGATCCGGCAGAGTGGCCTGCAGGTTCCGATGCTCCCGGTTGCGTCCGAAGCCGCCGCTTCCGGAGCCGCCCGGCTTGCCTGGCAGGGGTGGTGGGCGTCCGGAGGCTCATGAGCGGCGTGACCCTGACCACCGTTGCCCAACTTGCCGAGGCCTTTGACGTCTTTCTCCTCGATCAGTTCGGAGTCCTTCACAACGGACAAGAGCCGTATCCGGGAGCCCTGGACGCCCTGGAGCGCCTTCAGGCTGCCGGGAAGCAGGTGATCCTGCTCTCCAACTCCGGAAAGCGTGCCGAGGTCAACCAGGTCCGGATGGAGCGCCTCGGCTTCTCTCGAGACCTCTTTCAGCGCCTGGTCACGTCTGGGGAAGTCGCTCACGCGCTGTTTCAGGAGCAGTTGACCTCCCTCGGCCTGCAGGAAGGCGCCCGGTGCTTCATCATCTCCCGAGACACCGACCGCTCGGCGCTGGACGGGACCTCGCTCCAGGAAGTGCCCTCGGCCGAGGAAGCGGACGTGGTCATTCTGATGGGCAGCGAGGCTGACCGGGAAGCAGTGGAGGTCACCCTGAAGCGCCTCCAGCCGGCCCTGGACCGGAACCTCCCCTGCGTGTGCCTCAATCCCGACAAGTGGATGCTCACGCCCAGTGGACTGTGTGCCGGGTCCGGAACCTTTGCCGAGCACTACGAAACCCAAGGAGGCGCCGTCCTCTGGATTGGAAAGCCCTACCCGGAGATCTACCACTTTGCGCAGCAGCATGGTGGTTTTTCCCAAGACGAGGCCGTGGCCATCGGAGACTCGATTGAGCACGACATCGCCGGAGCCACTCGCTTTGGGTGTGCCGGGGCCCTGGTTCGTTCCGGGATCCTCGTGGACGCCACGCCCGACGAGCTGGAACAACTCATGACCGAGCATCAGGCTCGTCCCCAGTTTGAGCTGCCCACCTTCTGCTGGTAGCGCTTCAGCCCCTTCCGTTTGACCCCCATTTTCTTACCCACTTTCAGGTCTTCCTTCAGGCTCAAACAAAGCTCTGAAGGAAGCGTGACGGTCTCCTAACCAATCCTTGACGCCAGGCAAATCGACAGGTGGGAAATTGATGGTTTGTTGCGCAACAACTTCAGTTTCCAGACCTGCATGACCTCATTCGCGAGGTCTCCATCAACTTGTCCGTTAGGGTAGAAATGAACCTCAAGAATCTTGTGAAGGGAGCACTCCTTGGTGTTTCCATGACGGCTGCCACGGCCGCCTTTGCCGCCACTGAAATCCAGTGGTGGCACGCCATGGAGGGAAACCTCGGTGAAACGGTCAACCAGATTGCCAAGGACTTCAACGCGTCTCAGTCCGAGTACAAGCTGACCCCGGTCTTCAAGGGCGGATACGAGGACACCATGACTGCGGGAATTGCCGCTTTCCGGGCGAAGCAGCAGCCGCACATCATCCAGATCTTTGATGCTGGTGCGGCGACCATCATCAATGCCAAAGGCGCCGTGCTTCCGGTTCAGGACCTGCTTGCCAAGTATGGGGTCGGTTTTGATGCCAACAACTACATCAGCGGCGTCCGGTCGTTCTATGCCGACGGCACCGGAAAAATGGTGGGCATGCCGTTCAACAGCTCCACCCCGGTGATGTACTACAACAAGGACGCCTTCCAGAAGGCTGGTTTGACGCTGCCCCCCGCGACTTGGGAAGACTTTGAAAGCCGCGTGGCGCCGGCCCTGAAGGAAGCGGGATACATCGCCATGGCCCAGTCTCACAGCCCCTGGATCTTCTCTGAGAACTTCCACTCTCGGCACAACCTGCCCATGGCCACGAACAATAACGGGTTTGGAGGACTGGACACCAAGATCCTCTACAACAACCCTGCGATGGTGGCCCACTGGTCTAAAATGAAGGAGTGGCAGGACAAGGGCTTCTACAAGTACTATGGGCGCGCCTGGGGCGATAACCAGAACGCGTTTGTCAATGAAGAAGTCGCCATCTGGTTCGGCTCCTCGGGCTCATTCGGTGGGCTGAAGAACTCCGCCAAGTTTGATTTCGGCACCACTTATCTGCCCTACTGGCAGTCTGTGACCAACAAGCCGACCAACACCTTCATTGGGGGCGCTGCGCTGTTTGCCATGTCCGGTCACAGCGATGAAGAGTACCGCGGTGTTGCCAAGTTCTTTGAGTACCTCACCAAGCCCGAGGTGCAGTTCTACTGGCACCGGGAAACCGGCTATGTCCCGATCACCAACGCCGCCTATGAGCTGGCTCGGAGCGAGGGCTACTACCGCGACAATCCGGATGCAGAAGTGGGCATCCTTCAGCTGAACCTGCCGGGTGGCGAGTACTCCAAGGGCTACCAACTGGGCTTCTATGTCCAGGTCCGGGAAGTCATGTACGAAGAGTTCGACAAGCTCTTCGCGGGCAAGGAAGACGCCAAGACCGCGCTGGCCAACATTGAAGATGGCGCCAACAAGCTGCTGACCAAGTTCGCTCGCACCTACAACTGATCCTCGCTTGTTCCTGACCGAGCCTCCGGGCTCGGTCACTTCCGGGTACTCCCTTGAAACGCGTCACGTTTTCTCACTCGCCCATCCCCTACCTGTTTGTCTTGCCGCAAATCCTCATCATTGCGGTGTTTTTCCTCTGGCCCTCCTTTGAAGCCATTCGCCTCTCGTTCTTCCTGGAAGACCCCTGGGGCCTCTCGAATGAATTCGTCTGGTTCGAAAACTACCAGACCATTTTTGAGGATCCGGAGTACGTGGGCACCCTGGTCGCGACCCTGATCTTTTCGCTGAGTGTCACGCTGCTTTCCCTGGGAGGAGCCATGCTCCTGGCGGTTCAGGTGGATGGTTTGCTCCGAGGAGGAGGGACGTATCGTCCGCTGATCACCTGGGCCTATGCGATTGCTCCGGCGGTGGCAGGCCTCGTGGTTCGCTTCCTGTTCAGTCCGCAAATCGGGCCGATCTACGCCCTCTTGAATCCCGACGGGCAACCGCCGTGGTTTGAGCCCACGCTGGACTCAATGGACGCCTGGGTGGTGGTCACCACCGGAGCCGTCTGGCGACAGGTCAGCGTCAACTTCATCTACCTGCTGGCAGGCTTGCAGTCCATTCCACGGGCCGTCCTGGAGGCGTCTCGGATTGACAACCCAAGTGGCTTCGGACGCTTCTGGGGGGTCACCTTTCCCCTGCTTGCCCCGACGCTGTTCTTCCTGATGGTCATCAACTTCAGCTACGCCTTCTTTGAAACCTTTGCCATCATTGACACCGTCTTTCCGTTTGGTCCGCCTTCCGGAGCCGCCAGTCTGGTGTACAAGGTTTATGTCGATGGCTTCAAGGGAGCGGACCTTGGAGGATCGTCGGCGCAGTCGGTGGTCCTGATGCTGTTTGTGCTCGCC
>JAYOTF010000049.1:0-351 GCA_038150265.1 Deltaproteobacteria bacterium
CCGCAGACCCTGATCCTCTCAGCAGCCACTCCGGACGCCCTCAAGCAGGAGGTGAACCGAACCTTAGAAGCCCTCTCAGGTGATCAAGCGCGTGCTGCTTTTGACGAGTGGGTCCAGGCGTCTCAGGCTCCTCTGGCTCAAGAACAGGCACGTCTCGGACTGGTCGCAGCCACTCCGGAAGAGGCCCAGGCGGCTCTGCAGTCGGCTTTGGAAACCTTTGAGAAGAAGGCCGACGCCGTCCACTGGAGCGTCAAGGGAGTCACCTACCGCCAGTCGGGTTTGGACTCAAGCGGCAAGGTAGTCGCGCTGTTCTCCGGACAGGGGTCTCAGTACCTCAACATGGGCCGGGAG
>JAYOTF010000049.1:361-16679 GCA_038150265.1 Deltaproteobacteria bacterium
AGCTGTTCACCAATTTTCCGCCGCCCTTGGAAGTTTACCAGCAGCTGGATCAGCTGTTCAGCCACTCCGGACAAAAACCGCTGTCGCAGGTTGTTTTTCCGCCTCCGGCCTTCAGCAAAGACACCCAAGCGGCTCAGGAAGCGCAGCTTCAGCTCACGCAGCACGCCCAACCGGGCATCGGAGGCGTCAGCGCCGGGTTGTTCAAGATCCTCACCCAAGCGGGTTTCCAGCCAGACTTCACTGCCGGACACAGCTTCGGCGAATTGACCGCCCTTTGGGCTGCCGGAGTGCTGTCGGAAGCCGACTACACCAAGCTGGCCTTTGCCCGTGGACAGGCCATGAAGGCTCCGGAAGACCCGAACTTTGAAGCAGGCACCATGATGGCCGTCATGGGGAAGCTGGACCAGCTCGAAGACGACCTCAAGGATCCCCCCAAACATGACTCAAAATAATGAGGAATCAGTGACCAATGAAACGGAGTCTCCTCCGGCAGAACAGGAAAAGCTCAGTAATGCCAAATTTCATCAACTGCTGACGCAGCTGCCCTTTCAGATCTTTCTGATGGTGGCCAGCGCAGACGGAAAGATTGATGCAGATGAATTCCTGGAGTTCACCCGAGCCCTGGAGGATCGCTCCAACTTCCGCAGCCCCTACCTCAAGGGGGTGATTCGTGAGACGGTGGCCAGCCTTCCCGACCTGCGGGTGCGGTTTGAGCAGAAGAAGATCACGAAGGATCCGGACAGCGTCCGCCTGGTGTTTCAGTCGCTGTTCCGGCGCCTTGAAGTGGCAGAGGTGAAGACCTTTGCCGAAGACCTCATTCGCTTGGGGCAGATCATCGGGAATGCTTCTGGCGGGGGCATGCTGGGCATGAAAAAAGCCCTGTCCGAGGAAGAGGAGGCCGCGATCAACGAGTTCATTTCGCTGGTCAAGGAGAGCGCCAAGGAGTCCAACAACTTCAGTCTGGACGAGTGATTCCGGGGCAGAGGCTTCCGTTCCGGAGGCCTCTGTTACATCCGGTCGCCAAACATGTGCTGCATGCGGGCCTCGCATTCGGCAAGGGAGGTTTGCTCCTCCATGTCCTGGTTGAGGAAGTCCATGATCATGGAGTGCTTGGAGAGGGAGTAGTCGATCTCCGGGTTGCTTCCCTGCACGTAGGCTCCGATGTTGATCAGGTCTTCGGCCTCTCGGTAGGTCGCCAGGGTCCGGCGGAAGATCTGCGAGAGCTGCCGGAAGTTCCGAGACACCACATCGACCATCACCCGGCTTGAGGAGACCAGCAGGTCAATGGCCGGGTAGATGCCCTTTGCCGCCAGGTCGCGGCTCAAGACAATGTGCCCATCCACAATGGAGCGAACGGCGTCCCCGATCGGGTCGTTGGTGTCGTCTCCTTCCACCAGCACCGTGTAGAATCCCGTGATGGAGCCCGGACCTTCGTGGGTCCCAGCGCGCTCCAGCAGGCTGGGAAGCAGCGCAAACACGGAAGGCGGATAGCCCTTGGTCGTGGGGGGCTCTCCGGCTGCCAGCCCAATCTCGCGCTGAGCCATGGCAAAACGCGTGAGCGAGTCCATGGAGAGCAACACATCCAGCCCCTCTCCCCGGAAGTACTCGGCAATCGCTGTGGCCACATACGCGCCACGCATCCGCAGCAGCGGGGGCTGATCTGACGTGGCAACCACGACGACGGAGCGGCGCAGGCCGTCTTCGCCAAGGTTGTCTTCAATGAATTCCCGGACCTCCTTGCCCCGTTCGCCAATGAGGGAGATGACGTTGACGTCGGCATCGGTGTAGCGGGCCATCATGCCGAGCAGCACCGACTTGCCCACTCCGGAGCCGGCCATGATGCCCACGCGCTGCCCGCGTCCGCAGGTGAGGGTGGAGTTGATGGCCCGGATGCCCACGTCCAGCGGACTCTTGATGCGCTCCCGCTTGAGGGGGTTGATCACCTGCGGGTACAGGGGCATCTCATGGTTGGTGACCAGCTCACCGAGGTCATCAATCGGACGCATCAGGGGGTCAAACACCCGTCCCAGCATTTGCTCACCGACCGGAACCATCGCCGGACGCTCCTCCGCAACGACCCGGCAGTGGGGGCCAATGCCCTGGGCGTGGCTCAGGGGCATGACGAGAATGCGTTCGTTGCGCAGGCCAACGACCTCGGCCGGGGTCGCCTGATTGGTGCGAGGGTTGAGGATGCGGCACAAGGTGCCAACGGAACAGCCGGGGTTGGTGGACTCGACCATGTGGCCGATCACCTGAGTGACGCGTCCTTCCTTGCGGAGGGTGGGGCTGTTGACAACGGCGTCGTGGTAGTCTTGCAGAGCAGAGTAAATCGGGAGGCCGTGGCTCATGCCGGCTCCTCGGTGCCTTCAGCAGGCGCGGCCTCGGGAGCTGAAGCAACAGGGGGCCCAAAATCGTAGGCGTCCATGTCCACGTCATTCATCCGGGCGTAGCGCTCCAGCAGCTTTTGACTGAGCAGGTTCTCCAGCTCTTCAAACTGGTGCTGGAAGGAGTGGTTGACCACTTCTTCATCCGACTCAATGGAGACTGCTCCGGGCTGGATGTCCGGGGAGGCCTTGAGCGTGAGGGCCTGCTCCTCGTCGAGGAACCGCTCCAGGTCCGCGCCGCTTTTTTGCAGGTAATCGTAGCAGTCCGGATGCAGGTACACGATGATCTTCCCCTTTGAGTGAAGCTCCTTGAGGGCCGCTTGGGTGATGCCGATGATGACATCCGGATTGACCTGCAGCTCTTCAATGACCACCTTCTTGGCAATCACGACAGAGAGCTGAACCAACTCCTGCTCGGCCTGAAAGCGGACCAGGTGCCGAAGGCCCCGGAGCTGCTCCAGAACCTGCTCGGACTGCTCGGCAATGGGGGCAGATTCCTGATAGCGCTGCTCCATGCCGTCCAGGCGCCCTTGCTCAAATCCTTCTCCATAAGCCTGGTCCTTGATGGCCTGAACCTCGGCTTCTGCCTCACGGAGCATCCGGACCCGTTCCTCTTCCGCCTGCACCCGCAACTGTTCCGCTTCCTGACGAAGCCGCCGGGCTTTCTGGTTTTCCGCCTCTGCCTGCGCAACCAGTTGCTGGCGATACAGCTCTGCGCCTTCCCGGACCGTGGCGGCGTAACTTTCGGCGTTGGTCAGCAGGCTGTCTTCACGGGTGAAGCTTTCGTTGGAAAAGGTCGTGGAAAGCGCCACCTTCTGGTCGTCGGTCAGCTGCTGTTCCTGGGGGATCAGCGACTCCGGATCCAGCTCGTGGGAGGTCAGATCAAGGGGGCTGAAGTCGTTGGCGTGCGGAGCGGTGCCCGGCGCCTCGGCTTCCCGGGCCTCGGCTTCGGCAGACAGGTCGGTGAAGTCCCGGAGGTGGAATGGCTCAAATGCGTCGCCCGGCATGAGGAAAGATGGGGGAAGGCGTTCAGGAAAGCGACAGGAGCCCACCGGCGGTTCCGGAGGCTCCTACCGAGGGTCTTACTTTTCGCGGAGCCAGGTGCGGACCAGCGAAGCGGTCTTGAGGGCGTCCTGCTTGGCGATCTCGATGATCTTGTCGCGTGGTGGAATGCCGGATTCGCGTTCGGTCGGAATCTCGAGTTCCTCGCCTTCCAGCTCGCCAATGGTGGCAGGCAGGCCCATGAGGAGGTCGAGGTCGGCAGGCTTGGCGCTGAGGCGCTGCACCATCGGCCGGATGACCAGCATGATGAGGGCCATGACGGCGATGCCGAGGGCCACGTAGCGGACGATGTCGAGGATGAACTGGTTCCGGACCCGGGTCCGCTCGATTTCGGCGGCCTTGTCTTCTTCCACCGCTTTTCCGAACGGCATGTTGCCCACAAAGACTTCGTCGCCACGAGACTCGTTGAAGCCAATGGCTGCACGGACCAGGCTGACGATGATTTCTTTCTCGGCTTCCGTCCACTTGATGTTGTCACGGCCGATGAAGTTGCCGTTTTCATCCAGAATCTGCGGGCGCTTGTTGTCCAGCAGCACCGAGACACTCAGGCGCAGCACTTCGCCAATGGCGGCTTCCTTGAGGACCTCACGTCGGCTGGTTTCAAAGTTCCGGGTGGAGTTCTTCTTGGTGAATTCCGAAACCGTCGCGGCTTCTCGGCCTGTGGCTTCCGGCAGGTTGGTGGTGACACCTGCGGGTCCAACGGGAACGGAGCGGGAGCCCGTGGAGGCTTCATCGACCAACTGCTCACTGACAACACTGGTCTGGTCCGGATCGATCAGCTGCTCCTTGATCGTCTCCTTGTCAAACCGCATGGAGGCCGAGACGATGACCTTGACGCGTCCGTCTCCAACGATTTCTTCCAGCTGGTTCCGGATCTTCAGTTCCAGCTCCTGCTCAAAGCGGCGCTTGTAGGCGT
Organism: Deltaproteobacteria bacterium; assembly: GCA_038150265.1. Taxonomy (GTDB): domain Bacteria; phylum SAR324; class SAR324; order SAR324; family NAC60-12; genus JAYPUA01. The sequence goes on from JAYOTF010000049.1 coordinate 4,724, forward strand.
AGTTGTCGCCAATGTTGCCGCCCATGCTTTCGTCGGTGATGCCGCGGCTCAGCAGCTGTCCCGTCTGGTCGGTGACGCGGACGCTCTTGATGTCCATGCCTTCAACAGCTCCAGCAACCAAGTGCACAATCGTTTCCACCTGATTCCGGGAGATGCTGCCGCTGTTCAGGTTCAGGGCCACTGCGGCAGTGGGCTGTTCCTGAGCATTAGAGAAGAGGCTCTTCTGCGGGATGGCGAGGGAGACCTTCGCGTTGCGGACCATGTCGAGCTGGCTGATCAAGCGGGCCAGTTCGCCTTCCTGGGCCACCCGAAACTTCACCTGCTGCTGGAACTCCGTCTCTCCCAGGCTGGGAGCGGCAAAGAGGTCCATGAAGCCCACGCCACTTCCAGGCAGAACCTTTTGCTGGGCCAGGGTCAGGCGAGCCTGGTCGACCATCTGCGGGTCCACCATGATGGTGCCGCCTCCGGGGGCAAGCAGGTACGGAATCTGGCTTTCCTGGAGCTTGGTGACGATTTTTGCCGCGTCCGCTGGATCCAGATTGGAGTAAAGAGGAGCCCAGGTGGGTCGATTAGCCACCACAATCAGGCTGACCATGCCGATCAAAATGACGGCGAGGGCGCCGAGGATGGTGATTCGCTTGCCGAGACTGAGCGACCCAAAGAAGTCCTGAAACTGTAGCCGGACGTCTTGGATGAGGTTGGCTTGGTCGGCCATGGTTAATGAGCTTGGGTGTGAACGAGTTGGGGCATCCATTCCCGGTTCCGCCTCTCAGCGGCCTCAAGGAAATCCTGCTTTCCGGTGCGACGCAACAAAATTGAATAACACAAACGAACTTGCCTGAAAAGGCGGAATTTCAAATGACCTTTTCTCCAAGCGACATCAAGCAAGAACGGTTCCACAACCTCCAAACCGGGAGCACACGACCCAATTTCTTCTGGGGGAACCGGCTCCCTGTGCGGAGGAGCCAGTTGTAGGCAGAGGGAGGCTCCGGAACCGCTGGGGGGAGCGGGTTCGGAGCCGAGGGTTCCTTAGCGGACCCGAACCGTGGTGAAGGCCTTGTTCTGAACTTCCAGCTCCTTGTAGGCACCAGAGGCTTCACCCACCGAGGTGAATTCGACATCGGTGGCCCCGACGTAGTCGATGTCGCCGCCGTTTGCCAGAATCTTCAGCGCCTTGCTCAATTCGCCAGCACCGATCTTTTCACCCGGAGCGTTGGCGACCTCCATGACCTTGCCCGCAAGCGCAGCCCGGTCGGCGGAACCTGCAGCCTGCATGGCCAGCACCATCAGCGCTGCCGCGTCATAGGACTCCCCGCGGTACGGACCATTGGGGTCCAGGCCGTTGGCTTGAGCGAAGTCGGCAAACCTGGCGGCACTCGGAGAATCCGAGCCCGGGAGGGTTCCGAAGGATCCGGTCAGGTCGCCGTCCAGGTTCTGGAGCAAGGACTCACCGACCATGCCGTCTCCGAAGATGAACTGGTCGAAGGCACCGGCATCAATGGATGCCTGGATCATGCGAATTCCACCCTGATCCACGTAGCCGAACACGGCGAGGACGTCGCCTCCGGAAGCCGAGAGAGACGCGACTTCGGCCGAGTAGTCCGCCTTGCCGTCTTCATGCGGCACGCTGGCCGTGATGGTTCCTCCGAGTGCCTCGAAGGCGCTGCTGAAGGAGTTGGCCAGGCCCTTGCCGTAGTCGTTGTTGGTGTAGGTCACGGCGACGTTCTTGACGCCCCGCTCCATGGTCACCTGAGCCAGCACCTGTCCTTGACGGGCGTCAGAGGGAGCCGTCCGGAAGAAGTAGCCGCGGTCGTCCAGGTCCGTCAGAGCCGGAGAGGTGGCAGAGGGAGAGATCATGGTCACCCCGTTGGGAACGCCCACGTTGTTGGCCACAGCAATGGTGACCCCGGAGCAGTCGGCTCCCATCAGGCCCACGACCTTGTCTGCCGTGACCAAGCGCTCAGCGGCAGCGGTGGCGGCCGCGGCGTCGATGCAGGTGGAGTCGGCCCGGGTCACGTTGATCTTTTGTCCACCCAGGAAGGCACCAGAGTCAGAAGCCTCCTTGAAGGCCAGCTCTGCCGAGGCGGCCATGCCGGGGGTCAGGGACTCGATGGGGCCGGTGAAGCCGAGGATGATGCCCATTTGGACGTCAGCAGCAGCCAGGGTGGGAACCAGTGCGGTCGCAAGGATGGCCGCGGAACGAAGCAGTTTTGCTTTCATTGCATTCTCTCCAGAGGAAAAAAGGATCAAGGGCTCGGCGCTTTCTTGATGAGGCCAGGAAAGCAGGGGCCCAGTCAGGGGGGACCGTCCATGAAAACGACGGTCAAGTCTCTCATGAATTTCTGTTTTTGAAAAGAACCACAATTCAAAACGTCTGAACTTCAGTGGCCCGGTGAAAGACGGTGGCTTCCGGAAAAGGTGGCTCAGTTTGGGGAGCGCAGTCGGGTGATCAGGCTGGAGGTGTCCCAGCGTCCGTGGCCTTCTGCCTGAAGCTGGGCGTAAAACTGGTCAACGAGCGCGGTAACCGGGAGTTGGGCGCCGTTGGCTTTGGCCTCCTCAAGGGCGATGCCGAGGTCCTTGCGCATCCAGTCGATGGCAAAGCCATAGTCGAACTTTCCGGTGTTCATGGTGGCGGAGCGGTTTTCCATCTGCCAGGACTGTGCGGCTCCCTTTGAGATGGTTTCAATGACCGCGTCCACATCGAGTCCGGACGCCTGCGCAAAGTGAATGCCCTCGGAGAGCCCCTGAAGGAGTCCGGCAATGCAGATCTGGTTGACCATCTTGGTGAGCTGTCCGTATCCGCTGGGACCCAGCAACTGGACCCGCTGGGCGTAGGCCTGAATGATGGGCTCCGCTTGGGCAAAGGCCTCCGTGTCTCCCCCACACATGACCGTCAGGATGCCCTTTTCCGCTCCAGACTGTCCGCCGGAGATGGGAGCATCAATGAACTGGAAGCCCCGCTGCTCCGCTTCTGCGGAAAGCTCGCGTGCCACTTGGGCCGAGGCCGTGGTATGATCGACAAAAATGCTGCCGGGGGCCATGGACGCAAAGGCGCCGTTGGGGCCGAGGGTCACGTCTCGGAGGTCGTTGTCGTTGCCCACACAGGCCATCACCACCCGCTTGCCTGCTGCGGCTTCAGCCGGTGTGGGCGCCGTGCTTCCGGAGTAGGCGGTTGCCCACTGCTGGGCTTTTGCTGCCGTCCGGTTGTACACTGTCACTTGGTGTCCGGCTTGTGCCAGATGTCCGGCCATGGGGTATCCCATGACGCCTAACCCGAGGAACGCCACCGCTTCCGACATGCTTGCTCCTGTGATGAAGATGAAGGTCAAGAAAACGAATCGAACCCAGCATTCTATGAATCCTGTTGAAGAGACTCAAGCTTCATCCGTATTTCGGCAATTCGGAGCGGTCCGTTGCGGGCGGTGGGAGCAAGGGGAGGGCGCATGAGCCCCTCGGTTCTCGCGGATGTCATCATTGCCGGCGCCGGAGGAGGTTCCCGGATGCAGGCCGGGCGCAACAAGCTGCTGCTGCCTCTGGGAGCCTCAACGGTGCTGGAACAGACGGTGGCAACCTTCCACGCCCACCCCCGGATTGCGCGCATTCTGGTGACGGCCTCAGAGGTGGACTGGAGCGACTTTGAGCAGCGGCTGGCGCGGTTTGCCGTGACGCTGGTGCCAGGAGGCGCCCGCCGGCAGGACTCGGTGCATGAGGGGTTGGCGGTGCTGGCGCAGGCTCCGGAGGCGTCCCCCCTGGTGCTGGTGCAGGATGGCGCCCGTCCCTTCACTTCGGCAGCACTGATTTCCCGGGTGCTGGACGCTCTGGAAACGCAGGATGCCGTGATTCCGGTGGTGCCGCTGGTGGATACGATTCGGCGGATCAACGCCTCCGGAACCCGTGTGGAAGACCGGGCGGAGCTGTTTGCGGTCCAGACTCCCCAGGGCGCCCGCCGGGCGCTGCTGTGGCAGGCGTCTCAGCAGGCGCAGGTCGAAGCCTGGGAGGTGACCGATGATGCGTCGCTGATGGAGCGCGCCGGCTGGAAGGTGGAGAGCGTTCCGGGAGAGCGAGAGAACCTGAAGCTGACTCTTCCGGAAGACTACACCTTTGCCCAGTGGCGGGTGCAGCAGGCCTGAGCTAGAGGTGGGCCGCCATTGCCTGGGCCAACCGCTGAGCCTCCTGACCTGCGGCTTCGGCAAAGTCCTCTCCGGAGCTGGCGTAAAGGATGCTCCGGGAGGCATTGATCAGGCAGGGAATGGAGGTGCCGTCTGTGGCCTCCCTGAGGGTTGCCTCCAGCGAGCCGCCCTGGGCTCCGACTCCTGGAATCAGGTACGGCATGGGGCCGGTGATGGTCCGGATGGCGCCAATGGCTTCCGGACGGGTGGCGCCCACGACGAGTCCGGCGTTCTGGTGCTCGTTCCACTCCCGGACCTTCCGGGCGACGGCGAGGTGCAGGTCTGGCAACTGAAAGTCCTGGGCCCCGGGGTTGGAGGTGAGGCAGAGGACGAACACGCCCCGGTCCCGGTACTCGAGGAAGGGCTGGACGGAGTCGGCTCCCATGTACGGAGCCACCGTGACGGCATGGCAGCCCCATCCTTCAAAAATGGCCCGGGCGTACATGGCGGAGGAGGTGCCAATGTCTCCGCGCTTCGCATCAGCGATGATGGGCAGGCCTTCCGGGACGGCGGCCAGCACTTCCTGAAGAACCTCGGTGCCGACAGGTCCGAGCGCTTCAAAGAAGGCAAAGTTCGGCTTCACGGCGGCAGCAAACGGGCTGGTCGTCGCCAGGATCTGCTTGAGGAAGGCCACCAGGCCCTCTGGGGTTCGGGGGAGGGACTCCGGAAGGCGCTCAAGCTGCGGGTCGAGCCCAACACAGAGCAGGGAGCGGGCCTGGGAGACGCGTTGCTGAAGCAGAGCAGAGAAGGTCATGGGGGTAAAAAATATTTGGTGTTATGCGGATGAACCTTTAAGATACCTCAAAACAAGGACATCTGTTGCGCTTCCGGACGTTTGGCCTCAGTGGCCCAGTTCAACTGGACCCGCTTGATGCCGCTCCGGGATTCGTAATCGAGGTGTCCGTGTTCAACCGCGTGGAGGTACACGTCTCGGGTTACCTGGACATCCATCTTGCAGTATTCGATGATTTTGTCGATTTTACCTTCTTTGTACCACTGCAAGGCCTGCAGGCCATCGGCAGACTTTCCGGTCCCCAGTGTGGGCCGCGCAATGGATTCCAGCTTGAGCCGGTGACCGAGCTCCTTCTTGAGTTCGGTCAGCATGTCCATGTTGGGGCGTCCAACGAGCTCGGTGTAGAGCTGCTGGCGTTGCTGGCGGTCGGCAAAGCGTGCGCCCGCGAGGACGCGGTAGTCAAACCCGATGTGGTTGAAGCCCACCACAAGGTCAGCCCGGCGGCAGTGATCGATCAGGGCCTGAACCTGGTGGTCGAGGTAAACCGTGAAGTCGGCTTCTTTTGAGTCCCAGATGACGCCAACCGACAGGCCCATGTCTTCAATGTTGCTCCAGCCTCCCACCTCATCAGCGGAGTACTTGGTTTCCAGGTCGAAGTAAACGATGCGTTCCATGAACTTTCTCGGGCGTTAGAGGACGGATGGTGGATTATTATGAACGACTGGGGGTGTCGCCAGAGGCCACGCTGGAGGTGATCCGGCGAGCGTATCGGCAAGCGGCCAAGGCGGAACACCCGGACCTGCATCCTCAGGATTCAGAGGCGCAGCGGCAGCAGCGGCAGTTGCGGTTTGTGCAAATCACCCAAGCGTATGAAGTCCTGAGTGACTCGGCCAAGCGTGCCGCATACGACCAGCAGCGTCGGGCCAGGCAAAGCCAACAAAGTCACCAGAAAACCCAAGCAGGTTCAAGTTCTTCCCAACAACGGCCCCGGAGGCCTGCGTCTGGAACCACGGCTTCCTTCACCAGCCGGCCCCGGCGCCCGCGGCAGGAGGACATCCCCTCTCCGGAGGAGGCGCTGGAGGACCTGCTGCAGGAACTGGGGTCGCTTTTTGGTGACCTGAGGGGGCAGTCGAAGGACCCCCTTGGCTTGCTTGTCCGCGGGGCAAAGCGTATTTATCAGGAGGTTGAGGACTGGCTCGACTCGTGGGAAAAGGACCTGAATGCAAGTGGATCGCGTCCGTCGGGCTCGACCCTGCATTCCTTTCAGGAAGAAATTGAAGAAGAACTGGCGCGCCTCAAGCGTCAGCGCCGCGCTCAACCGGGCGCCCGCACTCAGCGAAAGGCCCCTTCAGCCTCGTCTGAGATTGATCAGGAACTGGAACGCCTGAAAAAGCAGTATCAACGCTAACCGGAAAAACATGCCCCATTCCCCTGCTTCCCCGCTTCCCCCGCCGGGTAAAGTGGCCGTCATGATCCCTTGCCTGAATGAGGAAATCACCATTGGCAAGGTCATTCAGGACTTCCAGGCCGTGTTGCCTGACGCCGAGATTGTGGTCTTTGACAACAACAGCACCGACCGGACGGCAGAAATTGCCACCGGCCTGGGCGCTCGGGTGATTCCGGAGCGCCGCCCCGGGAAGGGCTATGTGGTGTCTTCGATGTTCCGGAAGATTGAGGCGGATTACTACGTGATGGTCGATGGCGACGACACCTACTCTGCCGAGCACGCCCTGCACCTGCTGGAACCTGTGGCCAAGGGAAGCGCGGACATGAGCGTTGCGACGCGTTTGGAGGAGTACCACAACGAGTCGTTTCGGCCACTGCATGTCTTTGGAAACAACCTGGTCAAGAACCTCGTCAACTGGATTTTCCAGAGCAACCTCAATGACATCATGTCTGGATACCGCGTGTTCAACCGAGATCTGGTGAAAACGGTTCCAGTGCTGTCGTCCGGGTTTGAAGTGGAAACCGAGATGACGATTCGGGTGCTGGACTACGGATTTTCCATTGCCGAAGTACCGGTGCCGTATCGGGAACGTCCGGAGGGCAGCTTCTCGAAGCTTCACACCTTCCGAGACGGCTATCGGGTGCTGTCCACGATTGCCAACATTGCCAAGGCGTACAAACCGTTTACCTTCTTTGGGGGGCTGGGGCTGTTCTTTGCGGTGCTGGGAGGAATCAGTGGCACCTGGGTGGTGTTTGATTACCTGGAGGATGAATACGTCAACAAGGTGCCAACGGCGATTCTTGCCTCAGGGCTGATGCTGCTGGCGTTTGGAAGCGTGGGCGTGGGCGCCGTGCTGCACACGCTCAATCATCGGTTTCGGGAAACCAATCGGCTCATGCAGCAGGTCTTGCGTGGACGGAGGGACTAGAAATCCCAGTGAAAGGCGAGGCGCATGCCGTCATCGGTCGGGAGCACGTTCAGGCCGGTGGCAGGACGCGGAGCATTCGGATCCCAGACGGAGCGGGTGCCCAGCATGGTTCCGAGAATGCCCCCCAGGACCGTTGAGGTTCCAATGGTCCGGAACTGGTTCCGGGTGTTGGTTTCTTGCTGAATGAAGGCAAACCAGGTCCCGATCATGAGGCCCGTGCCGGCACCGTAGCTGATGTTGGCAATGGCATTCTGACGCTCCTCGGCCAGCAGCTGTTGCCGATTGGCCACATCGAAGCGGATCCGGTTTTCCGTGGAGTCTGAAAACTTGGTCTCGTCAATGTACTGCTGCTCCTGATCCGTTGGAGCCTGAAAGGGATCCTGCTGCTGCTGAAGAAAGGGGTCCTCAAATGCGCCTCCTGAAGGCGGCGGAGCCATCGGGTCCTGGAAGTCGCTCTGGTAGGGATCCATGAAGTCAGACCCATAGGGATCTTCTGCGGCAAAGGGGTCGTCCTGAGCAAAGGGATCCGAGTAGAGGTCCTGGGCGTGCAGCCCCGCAGGAAGGCAGAAGGCACCCAGGCAGAGGAGGCCCGCTGGGAGGACGAGGCGGAGTCGAGATCGAAGAAATTGAAGAATCACGTGCGTCTTGAAGTTCGAGGATTCATGTTTGCATGGAAACAATGCAATTCTCATTCACCGCTGAAGCAATTCGACGCTTCAGCCTGCATTTTTGAGAAAATATGACAGAGAAACGCATCCGGAACAAGCACATGCATATCCCTTTCCTTCGTCGCCTTTCCCTTTTTTTCATTGCGACCGTCCTCAGCCTGTCGGTGTTCCAGGCTTCCGCATCGGCTCAGGAAACAGGGCCACTGATGATGAAGCAGGAGTTGGGGTACACCCTGGGAGGAGGCGTGGCCGGAGTGGGCATGGGCGTCCTGGTCTGGTTTACTGATCCGCTCAATCCCAGTGTGACCCTCCGGGGGAACATCAAGGATGGCTTTGTCGTGGGAAGCACGCTGGGCGCCCTGTTTGGGTTCTACCTGTTGCAGAATGCGGCCATCTTTCCCAACGAAGCCGCTCCAACGAACATTGACCAACTTTTGGGAAGAGAAGAGGATGTCGGTTGGCCCGCGACCCAGGCTCGCTCAGCTACTGCCCAAGGCCTTCGACTGAACATCCCCGTATGGCAATTCCGCTTTTAACCTGCTTCCGTTCTGATTCCATGCGCCCATTCTTGCGCAAGTCGCTGGTTGTTGTCCTCCTTTCATTCGGCTTGCTGGCCAGCCCCGTTCATGCCCAGACGCCGGGCGCCACCGGAGCCGCCAAGCCTCCGGTGATGCAGTCCATCTTCTGGAACACCCTGTGGGGGTCCGGATGGGGAGCCACCATGGGGCTGTCGTATCAGTTGGTGTCTGGGGTCAACTTCCGGGAGTCAGTGGTCACTGGCGCCACCGTGGGAGGCCTTCTGGGGTACGGCCTTGGGATCTATGCCATCGTGAATGGGGTCACCTTTGACCAGCGGTTTCTGCTGAAGCTGCCGACCCCTCAGTTTGGTCCGCCTCAGGCGTCCAACGCGCCGCTACCCGACGCACTGTACACGCGCCACCAGAAACCGGACTCCAGCCGCTGGTCCACGACCCTCTTCAACTTCCGATTCTAACCCATGTCCGTTTCCGGACACGACTCACTCCTTTCCCTGCTGCGTCAGAACCTGAAAGAGGTGCTGACGCTCATCCTCCTGGGAGGCCTGCTGGGGGCAGGAACCGCCTACTTCTACACCGGTGAACTGATGGAAGCGCCGCTTCCGGAAGAACAGGGAACGCTGGTGCTGACCCAGATCCTCATTCACGATTTTCAGAAGGCGTCTCCGCGCTGGGAGCTTCGGGGAGAGCGGGCCGTGGTGCTGGAGGATTCGCAGCGCATGCGCATCGAAGGCGTGACGATTGACGTGTTTGAGGCTGGCACAGAGCCCATGCAGGAGCCGGTGGTGGACCTGAAGGTCTCTGCGGAGCAGGGGCTGGTCGAGTGGCGCTCCAACCGGATCACCCTACAGGGCAAGGTGGTGGTGCAGCAGGTTCAGGGACCGGTCGTCTGGACCGAGACGGCTGTGTACGACATCACCAATGAGTTCCTGAACCTGCCGAAGCCGGTTCAGGTGGAGTATGAGGGCAGCCTGCTGACCGGAACCTCTCTGACCTACAGCCGTCCTCAAAACCTGGTTTCCATCAAACAGCCCGTCACTTCCGTGCGCTAAGGGCCTTTCCCCAACCTGTTCGCTCCCAGAGGGCGCCATGTCTGGCTTTTCATCGGTTGAACTCCTTCAGCAGCTCCGTCATGCCGTCTTGGCGCTGGATGCCCAGGGACGGGTCCAGCAGGTCAATGAAACAACGGCCCAGCTGTTTCATCAGGAGCCGGAACGCTTGCAGGGGCTGTTCTTCCCCGAGTTGTTTCCTCAGGACCCTCGGCTGGTGGCCCGGATGCAACAGGTGCTGGAGCAGGGCAAGGAATTCCGCCTCAGCGCTGAGCGACTGGAGACGCCCCCTTTTCAGGGGAAGATTGCCGAGTTGGTGCTGGGGCCCCTCTATGACGCCGATGGGGTTCAGCAGGGGGCACTGCTGACGCTCCTGGAGACGACCTCTCTTGCGGAAGCCCGACACAAGGAGCAGGAAGAACAATTTGCCCACTCCCTGGGGATGCTGGTGGCGTCTCTTGCCCATGAGGTCCAGAATCCGCTTGGGGGGGTGAAGGGCATGCTGCAGCTCCATGAGCGCGAGCTGGAAGCCGCCGGCCTGAACACCGACAGCGTGGAGATGATGCTGGGGGAGTTGGGACGCGTGGAGCGGCTGCTCCGGCACCTGCTGTTTCTGTCACACCCCATGCCGCTGAGTCCCTCCTCATTCAACATCCACGAGCTGCTCAGCACCATCATTGAGTTTGAGCGCAACATCAACGCCGCTCTGGCCTTCCGGACGCGCTTTGATCCGTCGCTTCCCGAGATCACGGGAGATCGGGACAAGCTGCATCAGGTCTTTCTCAACCTGATCCGCAATGCGGCCCAGGCGTCTCCTGAAGCAGGGACCGTGACGATTCGGACCGAGTACTGCCAGCCCTGGGAGCTGGCTGGAACAAACCTGGATCCAACCTTGGCGTACCTGCAGGTCCTTGTGGAAGATGAGGGCTCGGGCGTGGCTCCGGAACATCAGGACCGTCTGTTTCAGCCCCTTTTCACGACCAAGCCTGAGGGAAACGGCCTCGGGCTCTCGATTTCGCAGCGGATCCTTCAGGCGCACAGCGGCCTGCTGCGCTACCGGCCCCGGCCCGAAGGCGGAGCCTGCTTTCAGGCCTTTCTGCCCCGGAATCGAATGTGACGGGACAAAAAGAGCTTGCGTGTCTTCGGGATCTCTCTTAAAAATAGCTGTTTGCACTGGATGGCGAAAGTAGCTCAGCTGGTAGAGCACCGGATTGTGATTCCGGTGGTCGCGGGTTCAAGTCCCGTCTTTCGCCCCACCCCCTCCTCATCTCTCGAATCCCCCTGAAATCCTTCGCTCCACTCGGCTCCCACCAGTGAATTCAATTGGGACGCGTGCCCCACTGGTTTGGTGCAGGGAGTGCCTCGTGGGTCAGGCTGGGGTGCCCCCAGCGAGTCGGGACCCCTTATGCCTCAGAGGTGGGTTGCCACCAGTCACTTCCAGCATGCCGTCCGGCTTTTTGAAGAGCAGGGTCGGCCAAGGCGTTGGCGGGAAGCGGTTCAATGTCGAGCAGGTACCGGTGTGCCGGAGGCATCCGCTCATACAGGTCCGGAGTCAGGTGGTCGCGTTGGACGAGCTGCTGAGGCAGGTCTCGACGGGTGTAGGTGAGGTGCAGCACCCGCCTCCGAGCGCCATCGGTGTTGGTGGTGCCCCCATGCCAGAGGGAAGAGTTGATCACAATCAGGCTGCCGGCCGGACACGAGACCCGAAGCTCTCCGGGGTAGGGGGCCGTGAGGTCTTCCGGAACCCGAGCCTGCTCTTCCGGAGTCAGGGGCGTCGGCTCCCAGTCGTGAATGTTCACATGAGCCACGTTCAGGGGCTGCCAGTGGTGCGACCCGGGGACAACGCGAGGAGGGCCATTATCGGGAGTAATGGCGTCAAAGGCAATGATGGCGTTGCAGACCCACCAGTCGTCGGCAAACTTCTTGGGGACATCCGTATGCAGGCTCTGGAGGCCGCCACCTGGCAGAGGCTCGCGCAGATTGGCTCCATGCACCTTGAACTCCCCCAGCAGGTAGTGACAGGCCTGTAGCAAGGGCGACACTTCCAGGCAGGCGTCGAAGGCCTCGGATTTGTTGAAGATGTTGGAGACACGAGCTGCATTCGGCTCAATGTGAACCTCGTGCCCGCCCTGTTCTCCTTCGATGGCCTGAAGCCGATCAAACTCGGCCGCCATCGCCTCACAGGCTTCCGGACTCAACACCCCTTCCACAACAAAAAAACCATGCGCATCGAGCGCAAGGCGGCGTTCTTCAGAAAGTGCATCCTGGATGCCGAGGGCCCTGAGGGCTTGCTTGCTGTACATGGAAACTCCTGACACGAGGAACAAGAACGGCGTGCGCCCAACCGAAAGCTCTGGGGCTCGCCCAGGGGCGTTATCTTTACCTCAAGTTTTTCCGCCGGTCAACCGGTCGCCCACTGACACCGG
>JAYOTF010000050.1:0-16518 GCA_038150265.1 Deltaproteobacteria bacterium
GAAAGGTCCGTCATTCTCGCGAAGGCGAGAATCCAGTCAAGGAAGCGAAGGCAACCAGTTCAAGGAAGCGAAGGCAACCAGTTCAAGGACTGGATCCCAGCCTGCGCTGGGATGACCCCAAAACGGCAGCCCACACCAACCGCTCAACCCATTCTGTCAGCCATTTGTTTCAGGCGATTGCCCCGGAACAGGTGCCTTCCAACACAAATTGAATGCAGTTGTGAAACAATGGGTTGCAATTCCCGGATGGACACTTGCCGGAGTTGCGATAGGCTCATGAGAGATTCCCACAGGGAGACGCCTCTTTTGGCCCTGCCCTTCCTCTTAAAAAGTTCGTTTTTTCATGCATTTGCAAACACGTCCCCTTCTGCTGGTCCTGGCCTTCCTCTGCTGGAGTTCCTGGAGTGCGGCCGCGCCCACGGGCCCTTCCCCTTTGAGTCCGCCCTCCGCCATTACCTACGCGGGGCAACCGATCTGGGCTCAGGCAGACGATTCCCTTGATTCCGGATTTGAGGGATTTGATGAGTTTGAGAGCGAATTTGAAGCCTCGGCTCCGCAGGTTTCGGACCCGCTTGAGGGCTACAACCGCGCCGTCACCGGCTTCAACGACTGGCTCTACCTGAACCTGCTGGACCCGGTGGCCCGTGGCTGGGCCTGGGCGGTTCCGGAACCGGCTCGCGTCAGCGTCCGCAATTTCTTCAAGAACCTCACGTTTCCGATCCGATTCGTGAACAATGCGCTCCAGCTCAAGGCCAAGAACACCGGAGAGGAGACGGCTCGCTTTGCCATCAACAGCACCGTCGGGGTGCTCGGACTCTTTGACCCTGCCGAGTCGTGGTTTGGCCTCCAGGAGCATCCGGAAGACTTTGGTCAGACGCTGGGACACTACGGTGTTGGCAGCGGTTTTCACATCGTCCTGCCCTTCTTCGGTCCGTCCAACCTGCGAGACACGGCCAGCCTCTACCCAGACTGGCTGCTGGACCCGACCAATGAGCGCTTTGCCTACCGCAACCCCTCCACCCATCACGTCCTTTACGGACGCGATTACGACCTGGCGGTGCCTTACGCCGTCAAGGGGCTTGAGATCATCAACCGGGAGTCCCTGCGTCTGGGACAGTACGAGAGCCTGCGCCAGGATGCGATGGACCTCTACCCCTTCCTGCGCGATGTCTATGAGCAAAACCGTCAAAAAGAAATTGAGGAGTAACCCATGAAATCCTTTTTGCTGCTGAGCCTTGCGCTCGTGTTGCTACTGGTGCCTGCGGCCCAGGCTTCTGAAACCGATGCCGTCCTGGCCCTCACCAAGGGCAAGGTCATTGAAGTCATTGATGTCCTCAAGCAGAAGCAGCTCCCGAAAGAAGAACGCGCCCGCAAGATTGTGGACATCCTGGACGACATCTTCGACTTTCAGCTGATGGCCAGCCTCAGCCTTGGGAAGAAGCACTGGTCGCCCCTCAGTCCGGACGAGCGGAAGGAGTTCAGCGACCTCTTTGTGGAGCGCATCAAGCAATCGTACCTCGACAAGCTCGACCTCTACACCGACCAGCAAGTGGCCATTGAAAGCGCCAATCAGGTCAAGAGCAACCGCATTGAAGTCCTCACCTACCTCGAAGGCGGAGGAGACCGGATGGAGATGGTGTACAAGATGTACAAGACCCGGAGCGAGGAGTGGAAGGTTTATGACGTGGACATCTCCGGCGTCAGCTTTGTGCAGACCTACCGGTCTCAGTTTGCCGGAGTCCTTCAGAACCAGAGCTTCTCTGAACTGATGGATCGCCTGCGCTCCAAACAGGAACTCTGACCTGCCCTCCTTTCGCCCAAAGCCCCCATGCTGCGCTCCTTCTACCGCCACGTTGTCCTCAAGTACCCGGTTGCCATCCTCATCATCCTCGGGCTGGGGCTGGCCTTTCTCGCGGAAGAAGCGCGCAAGCTCGCGATTGATGCCTCAGCCGAGACCCTGCTGCTGGAAGGCGACCAGGACCTTCAGTTTACGCGAGAGGTCAACGAGCGTTACTACAGCCCGGATTTCCTCGTCATCACCTACACGCCCAAGTCCGATTCCCTTCTCAGCGACAAGACGCTCGATGAGCTGAAGCGCCTTGGAAACGAGCTGGAGGCCCTGGACCGGGTGGACACCGTCACCTCCCTGATCAACGTTCCGCTGCTGCAGAGTCCGCCCAAACCCGTGCAGGAGCTGCTCAAGGAGGTGCCGACTCTGGAGTCGGAGGGAATTGACCGGGAGCTCGCCAAGCAGGAATTCCTCAATAGCCCCATCTACAGCAGCAACCTCGTCAGTCCGGACTTCAAGACGACGGCTCTGCTCGTCAACCTCAAGGATGATGACACCTACCGAGCGCTCCTGAAGCAACGGAACGCCCTCCGGAGCAAGGAAAAGGAAACGGGCCTCACGCCTGCAGAAGCCGCCGATTATGAGCAGGTACAGGCCGACTTCAAGGCGCATCGAGATGAGATGCGGGTGGTGGAGCACGAAAACATCGTCGCCGTCCGGGCGGTCATGGACGGCTACCGAGACCACGCCGACCTCTTTCTCGGCGGAGTCAGCATGATCGCCAATGACACCATTTCGTTCATCAAGGACGACCTCGCGATCTTCGGGACCGGTGTCCTCATCTTCCTCATTGTCACCCTCTGGTTCATCTTTCACCAGGCCCGTTGGATCCTGCTGCCCGTGCTGATCTGTGCCACCTCGGTGGTCGCCACCACCGGGCTGCTGGGGCTCTTCCAGTGGGAAGTCACGGTCATTTCGTCCAACTTCATCTCCATTCAGCTCATCATCACCATGGCGCTGACGATCCACCTGATCGTCAAGTACCGCGAGCTGGCCCGAGAATTTCCGGATGCGCCCCTTCCCGAACTGGTGGAAAACGCGGTGATGGCCATGGCCCTGCCCTGCTTCTATGCCATCCTCACCACCATTGCCGGCTTTTCGTCCCTCGTCTTCAGCGGCATTCTTCCAGTCATCAACTTCGGGTGGATGATGAGTGCCGGGGTCTTCGTTTCGCTCATTCTGGCCTTCCTGATCTTCCCCGCTGTGCTCATGCTGTTCCCCAAGGCGCACCAGCCTCCGGAGCGCACCGGGCGTTTTTCCCTCACCGAGATTGCCGCCAACTTTACGGCGCGACGAGGCGGCCTCATCCTCTGGATCAGCGCCGGCATTCTGGTCGTCAGTGCCATTGGCATCACGCAGCTCCGGGTGGAAAACAGCTTCATCGACTACTTCAAGCCCTCCACTGAAATCTACCAGGGCATGTCGGTCATCGACCAGCAGCTGGGCGGGACCACCCCGCTTGATGTGATCATCAAGTTCGACAGCATCGACACGTCCGCTCCTGCAGCCAGCGACCCTGCAGCCAGCGATGCCGCTCCGGAAGACGACTTCTTCGATCAGTTCGAGGAGGAATTTGCTCAGGAACAGGACTCCGCCCAGTACTGGTTTACGCCAGAACGCATGCGGACCGTGGAGCGTGTCCACGACTACCTCTCCAGCCTCCCGGAAGTGGGAAAGGTCGTCTCGCTGGGAACCCTGCTCAAGGTCGGAGTGACGCTCAACGACAACCAGCCACTGGACGGCTTCTTGCTGGCGCTCGTCTACCAGGAGCTTCCGGAGCGCTTCCGCAAGATCATCCTCACGCCTTACGTCTCAGTCGAAAACGACGAGGTCCGCCTGTCCGTCCGGGTCATTGACTCGCTTCCAGAGCTGCGTCGCGATGAGTTGCTCAAGCGCATTGAGCGGGATCTGGTGGAAAAGGTGGGACTTCGGGAAGGACAGGCGCGGCTGGCCAGCCTGCTGGTGCTCTACAACAACATGCTCCAGAGCCTCTTCAGCTCGCAGATCCTCACCCTCGGTTTTGCCGTGCTGGTGCTGATCTTCATGTTCCTGATCCTGTTCCGGTCCCTGAAGCTGGCGGTGATTGCCATCTTTCCGAACCTGCTTTCGATCGGAACCGTGCTGGGCATGATGGGGTGGGTGGGCATTCCGCTGGACCTGATGACCATCACCATTGCCGCGATCAGCGTCGGAATTGCAGTGGATGACACGATTCACTACATCCATCGCTTCCGGGAGGAGTTTGAGAAGGATCACAACTACATCGCCACCATGCATCGCGCTCACGCGACAATCGGGAGCGCCATGTACTACACCTCCGTGACCATTGTCATCGGCTTCAGCATCCTCGTCTTCTCAAACTTTGTCCCCAGCATCTACTTCGGAGTCCTGACCAGCCTCGCCATGGTCGCGGCCCTTGCAGCCGCCCTGACGCTGCTGCCGCAGCTGATCATCTGGATCAAGCCCTTCGGCAAGGGGCGGTCCGTTTAACGCGGCTCCGTCACCTTCCGGATGACCGCGGGCAGAAGCCGGTGCTCCACCGCGTGAATGCGCTCGGCCAGGGTTGCTTCCGTATCGTCCGGAAGCACCGGCACCCGCTCCTGCTGAATTACTGGCCCGGTGTCCATTCCGGAATCGACCCAGTGAACCGTCACCCCGGTCTCCGGAACCTGGGCCCGGAAGGCCTGCCCAATGGCATCCTTGCCCGGAAAGTCCGGAAGCAGTGACGGGTGCAGGTTCAGGGCTCGCCCCTCCCACACCTCCAGAAACGTCGGCCCCACCAGCCTCATGTACCCGGCCAGCACCACCAGGTCCACAGCCGCAGCTTCCAGCTGCTGGAGGATGGCTTCCTCATAAGCCGCCTTTCCGGCATAAGCCCTGGGCGCAAACGCAAAGCACGGGATCTGCAGCCGTGCCGCATGTCCCACCACAGGTGCCTCGGGTTGGTCGCACACCACCAGCACCAGCTGATGCTGCGGCAAGGCTCCGGAGGCAATGGCGTCCTGCACCGCCAGCAGGTTGCTTCCTCGCCCAGAGGCAAAGACCGCCAGGCGAGTCACGCCCAAACCACCTCCTGCTCACCCAACGTCACCTGCCCCACGCGGTAGGCTCTTTCGCCAAACCCCTGGAGCACCTGGAGCGTGGCCTCAACGTCACGTTCCGGGACACAGATCACCATGCCGAGCCCCATGTTGAACACGGGGAGGGCGTCTTCAAACTTCAGGTGCCCCTGCTCGCACAGGAAGCGGAAGATCGGCAGCTCCGGCCAGGAGCCCTGATGAAGCTCTGCCGCGACTCCGTTCGGAAGCATCCGAGGCACGTTGCCGGGAATGCCACCACCCGTGATGTGCGACATGCCCCGGATGTCGACCTGCCGGAGCAGCTCCAGTACCGGACGCACATACAGCGCTGTTGGCCTGAGCAGCGCTGCGCCAATCGTTTCCCCTGTCTGAGGCAACGGGTCCTGCAGAGAAAGGTGCTGGTCGGCAAGAATCTTCCGGACCAGGGAGAAGCCATTGCTGTGCACCCCGCTCGAAGCCAGGCCGATGAGGGCGTCACCCACTTCAATCCGGGAGCCATCAATCAGCCTGGAGCGGCTCACGGCTCCCACAGCAAAGCCGGCGAGGTCGTACTCTTCGGCAGCATACATCCCTGGCATTTCTGCGGTTTCTCCTCCCAGCAGCGCACAGCCGCATTCCAGGCAGGCATCGCTGATGCCCCGGACGATCTGTTCCGCCTGCTCAGGCTTCAGGGCGCCACAGGCGAGGTAGTCGAGGAAAAACAGGGGCTCGGCCCCCTGCACCAGGATGTCATTGACGCACATCGCGACGAGGTCAATGCCAATGGTGTCATGCTCGTTCAGCTCAAACGCCAGCTTGAGCTTGGTTCCCACCCCGTCCGTTCCAGAAACCAGCACCGGATCCGGGAAGCGGGCGAGGTCCAGTTGAAACAGTCCGCCAAATCCCCCCAATCCGCCCAGCACCTCTGGCCGGAGGGTGCGTTGGGCGAGGGGCTTGAAGCGCGAGACGGCTTCATCAGCAGCATGCAGGTCCACCCCTGCAGAACGATAGGCGTCACTCATGAGGTTGGTGTCGGGTAGTTTCCATTGAAGCAGGCGAGGCAGTGACCGCAGTTCGGGGACGTGTCGGGGCGTCCGGTCGCCTGGATCATGCCGGGAGAGGAGAGAAAGTAGAGCGAATCGGCGCCAATGGCCTCGCAGATCTCGTCAGGGGTCTGGTTGGCGGCAATCAGTTCCGCCTGCCGGGCCGTGTCGATTCCGTACAGGCAGGAGTGGGTGATCGGAGGAGAGGTGATGCGCAGGTGGACTTCCAGGGCCCCGGCTTCCTTGAGCATCTGCACAATCCGCCCACTGGTGGTGCCCCGCACAATGGAGTCATCCACCAGCACCACACGCTTTCCGGCCACCGCACTCCGGACCGGGCTCAGCTTCATGCGGACCCCCTGGCGGCGCAGCTCCTGATTCGGCTGAATGAAGGTCCGGCCAACGTAGCGGTTCTTCATCATCCCCATCTCATACGGAATCCCGGAGGCTTCGGCATACCCGATGGCTGAGGCCAGCCCCGAATCCGGAACCCCCAGCACCACATCGGCTTCGGTGGGCAGCTCCTGCGCCAGCTCTCGGCCCAGGGCCTTCCGGACCTCATGGACGCTGATCTGGTCGATTTCGCTGTCTGGACGGGCAAAGTAGATGTACTCAAACGAGCAGATCGTGCGCGGGCTGGGTTCCAGAAACACCTGAGAGTGCAGTCCGGAGGCATCAATGCGCAGCAGCTCACCGGGCTCCAGATCCCGGACGTACTCCGCGCCCACGATGTCGAGGGCACAGGTTTCCGAAGCCAGCACCCACCCCTCTTCCAGCTTGCCCAGGCAAAGGGGGCGGAACCCGCGCGGGTCCTGAGCGGCAATCAAGGAATCAGGGGTGAGGAAGATCAGCGCATAGGCCCCTTCAATGACCCGGAGGGCGTCTTGAATCGCCTGAATCACCGGGGGTCCGGACCGGGCAATGAGGTGCGAGATGACTTCGGTGTCACTCGTGGTCTGGAAGATGGACCCCTGCCGCTCCAGCTGGGTCCGCAGGCGGTGGGCATTGACGAGGTTTCCATTGTGAGCAAGCGAGACCTGCCCGCCGCTGTAACGGAACATGAGGGGCTGGGCATTCTGGAGCCCGGAGTCGCCCGCTGTGGTGTAACGGACGTGTCCAATGGCATGCCGTCCGGGAAGGTGCTGGTGCTGCCTTTGGGCAAAGGCTTCGGTCACCAGGCCCATGCCCCGGGCCACCTGCAGGGTCTCGCCATCGGAGGTGCAGATGCCTGCGCTCTCCTGTCCCCGGTGCTGAAGGGCATGGATGCCGAGGTAGGTCAGTTCCGCCGCATGGGCGTGATTATAGATGCCAAAGATGCCACACACGTTCTGATTCCTAACAGCAAGGGGGTTGGGGAAGTCAGGCTTCCAGTTGCTCCGCCAGGGCCTCCTGCCACAAGCGGCGCAGGTCACTCAACGATTCGTCCAGCACCAACTGATCTCGGACTTCCACCCGGAAGCTCGCCTCGGCAACCGTTCCAATGGGCTCACAGAACAGGCCATGCTTGCGGAAGATGGCCTCCACCTCATGGAGGTGTTCCGGAGCCAGGCTCAGGAGCAGGCGTGACTGGGTTTCACTGAAGAGGGCCAGGTCTGGGCGGAGCGCCGTCTGCCAGGAAACGTTCACCCCCAGCGACTCTGTGGAACAGGTCAGCAGCGCCAGGCCCAGTCCACCATGTGACAGGTCATGCGCCGAACGCAGCCAGCCATGCTGAATCGCCTCCAGGAGGCCTTCCTGCAACGCCCGTTCGGTGTCGAGGTCCAGCTCCGGAGGCTTCCCGGTCAGACGCCCCAGCATCAGCTCCTGATACGCCGAGCCTCCCAGTTCCTCATGAGTCTTGCCCACCAGCATCAGCGTGTCTCCCGCCTGCTGAAAGAACTGGCTGGTGACCTGACTCAGGTCTTCCACAAGCCCCACCACCCCAATCATCGGCGTGGGCAAAATGGGCGCTCCCTCGGTTTCGTTGTAGAGGCTGACGTTTCCACCAGTGACCGGAAGCTTCAGGGCGGCACAGGCTTCAGACATGCCCGTCACCGCCTGTTCCAGTTGCCAGAAGATCTCCGGCTTCTCTGGACTCCCGAAGTTCAGGCCATTCGTCAGCGCCAGCGGGCGGGCCCCTGCACACACGACGTTCCGGGCACACTCGGCAACCGCTGTTCGGCCGCCGATCAGGGGATCCAGGAAGACGTAACGGGAGTTGCCGTCAATGCTCATGGCCAGCGCCTTGTTGGTGCCCTCCACCCGAATCACGGCGGCATCCGAGCCCGGACCGACCTCGGTACAGGTCCGGACCATGGAATCGTACTGCCGGTACACCCATGCCTTTGACGCCAGCTCCGGACGCTGCAGGAGGCTCCGGAAGACCATGCGCAGCTCGCTGGGCTGATCCCACTGCACTGCCGGCTCCTGCTGACGCTCCTCTGCCGCCTGGGGCTTCCGGGAGTCACGGCGATAGAGGGGGGTGTTGCCACAGACCTCTTCCAGCGGAACCTCTGCCACGGCTTCACCATGATGCCGCAGACGCAGCACCGGGTCGGCAATGACGTGCCCCACGGTTTTGGCTGGAACCCCCCACTTTTCGCAGATCGCAAAGACCTCAGGCTCGCGTCCGGGATGCGCCACAAAGAGCATCCGCTCCTGGGACTCGGAAAGCATGATTTCGTAGGTGCTCATGTTTTCGGCACGCTGTGGGACGTCATCCAGGTTCAGCTCCATCCCCAGTTGCCCCTTGTAGCCCATTTCGGTGCTGGAGCACGTCAGGCCAGCGGCTCCCATGTCCTGCACCGCCAGCAGGGCTCCGGTTTCATAGCACTCCAGGCACGCCTCCAGCAGCAGCTTGCCCATGAAGGGGTCTCCCACCTGAACCGACGGGCGTTTCGATTCCGACTCGTCGTTCAGCTCCTCCGAAGCAAAGGTTGCCCCGTGAATGCCATCACGTCCGGTAGCCGCTCCCACATAAATCACCGGGTTCCCCACTCCGGAGGCGCGTCCATGCTGAATGCGGTCGTGCCGGACCAGCCCAACGCCCATGGCATTGACAAGTGGATTTCCGGAGTAGCTGGGGTGGAAGTCCACCTCGCCCCCGACCGTGGGGACGCCAATGCAGTTTCCGTAACCGGCAATGCCGCCCACCACGTGGTTGAGCAGGTAGCGCGTCCGGGTGGAGCGGGGATCTCCCTGCAAGGGCCCAAAGCGGAGGGAGTTGAGGATGGCCACCGGACGGGCGCCCATGGAAAAGATGTCCCGGAGGATGCCCCCCACACCAGTGGCCGCGCCTTGGTGCGGCTCCACAGCCGAAGGGTGGTTGTGGCTCTCCACCTTGAAGACCACTGCCCAGCCGTCTCCGATGTCCACCACGCCGGCCCCTTCTCCAGGGCCCTGCAAGACGTGGGGGCCTTCTGTTGGGAAGCGACCCAGCAGAGGCCGCGAGTTTTTGTACGAGCAGTGTTCCGACCACATGACCCCGAAAATTCCGGTCTCGGTCAGGTTGGGAAGACGCCCCAGGCGCTGGACCACGTCCTCGTATTCCGCAGGAGTCAGGCCCATCTTCAGGTAGACCTGTTCAGCTTTGATCTGTTCGGGGGTTGGTTCGGTCATGGGAAACAGCAGTTCATTCAGGAAGGAGGCGGTAACACGTGGATCCTGCACGGACATCCGGACCAGATCCAGTCAGGCAATTCCCGCACATCAGGCGGGTGCCAACAGGGCATCTCGGAGCGATGCAAAGAGGGCGTGTCCGTCAGCAGACCCCATCCACGGAGCCATGGCGCGTTCCGGATGCGGCATCATGCCCAGGACATTTCCGGCTTCATTGCAGATGCCCGCAATGCGGTTCAGCGAGCCATTCGGGTTGCGGCCGGCGGCATAACGAAAGACGACCTGCCCATTGGCTTCCAGTTGTTCCAGCGTCTGCGGGTCACAGAAGTAGTTCCCTTCACCGTGCGCCACCGGAACCTGCACCACCTGCCCAGCCGTGTAGGCTGAGCTGAAGGCCGTCTGAGCGTTGCCCACTTCCAGCGGCGTGGTCTCACACACAAACTTCAGCGACGTGTTGTGGAGCAGCGTCCCGGGCAGCAGGCCCGCTTCGGTCAGAATCTGAAACCCGTTGCAGATGCCGAGCACCCGGACGCCTTCAGCGGCGACCTTCTGAAGCGCCCGCACCACCGGGGAACGTGCGGCAACGGCCCCCACGCGGAGGTAATCGCCATAACTGAAACCGCCCGGGACCAAAACCAGCTCAAAGCCGTCCAGCGAATCGGTGGTGTGCCAGACGAACTCCGGCGCAAACTCCGGAAAGGCGGCGGCGGCCTTAAACAGGTCGGAGTCACAATTGGAGCCCGGAAAGACCAGAACCGCGCAACGTATCGTCCGTGCCATCGGTCAGGCCTCCTGAACCTGGAGGGTGTAGTCTTCAATGACGTCATTGACGAGGAGCTTCTCACACATTGCCTTCAGCTGCGCCTGAGCCTCTTCCGGCGTGGAAGCCTCCAGTTCCACCTCAATGGATTTGCCGATCCGGACCTTCTGGGCCTGCTCAAAGCCGAGGGCATGGAGCGAGTGCTGAATCGCCTGCCCCTGCACATCCAAGACGTCCTGCTTGAGCATCACCGTGACCATTCCTTTCATCATGCGTTACTTTCCTTCCTGCTGTAGGCGTTCCCAAACGGACTGATAGGCCTCGGTGACGCCTCCCATGTCCCGGCGAAAGCGATCCTTGTCCAGCTTCTCATTTGTGTCAAGGTCCCAGAAGCGGCACGTATCGGGAGAAATTTCATCGGCAAGCACCACGTGCCCGGAAGCGTCCTTGCCAAACTCCAGTTTGAAGTCCACCAGCCGCAGCCCACGAGCGGCCAGAAACGGCTGGAGGATGCGGTTGACGGCCAGGCCTTGCTCCCGGAGGACCTGCAGCTCTTCAGGAGTCGCCAGCCCAAGGAGACGGATGTGGTCATTGTTCAGCAGCGGGTCGCCAAGCTCGTCGCTCTTGTAGTAAAACTCCACCACCGGCTCCGGAAGCGCCGTGCCCTCTTCCCAGCCAATCCGCTTGGCCAGTGACCCTGCGGCAACGTTCCGGATCACCACCTCAACGGGGATGATCGTCACGCGGCGGACCAGCTGCTCGGTCTCGGAAAGCTGCTTCACAAAGTGGCTGGCAATGCCTTCCTGCGCCAGCAGCTCAAAGAAGAAGGTGCTGATGCGGTTGTTGAGTGCACCCTTGCCTTCGAGCTGCTCGAACTTCTCACCGTTGAAAGCCGTGGTGTCGTTCTTATACGCCACACGTACGGTATCGGCGGCAGCGGTGCTGAAAATCTGTTTGGCCTTTCCTTCGTAGAGGAGCGTCTCGGACATGCGGTGGGTTCTGATGGTGGAGTCAAGAATGAAGCAGCAGGTCCAGGGCCTCCGGGCTCCAGATCTGCAGGGCGGTCAGGACATCAACAGGCGGGGAAGCTTCAGGCAGCACCAGGTTCACATGCCCCATCTTGCGTCCGGTGCGGGCCTCTGGTTTTCCATACAGGTGAACATGAGCATCTGAAGGGAGCTGCGGCAACGCCGCAAGCAGGCTCGGGAGGTGCTCTCCCAGAACATTGAGCATCACCGCGGGTGCCAGCGCATCCGGACGCCCCAGCGGCCAGCCCGCAATGGCGCGCAGGTGCTGCTCAAACTGACACGTGGCGGCGGCATCCTGGGTCCAGTGTCCGGAGTTGTGAGGACGTGGAGCCAACTCGTTGACCACCAGCGAGCCGTCAGCGCCCACAAACAGTTCCACCCCCAGGAGCCCAACGAGCGACACCCCTTCAGCAACCTGCCGGGCAATCTGTTCCGCGCGTGTGCGGGTTTCAGGGGGAATCTTCGCAGGAATCCGGGTGAAAGTCAGTATGTTTTTCTCATGGAAATTTTCTCCGACGGGATAGCAGGCAAGGGCTCCAGCGGCATTCCGGGCGACCATCACAGACGCCTCCGTTTGGAAGGGAAAGATCTTTTCAGCGATCAGCTCCCGTCCGGACGCGCCCAGCTGGGCAAACGCGTCCTCAACCGCTGCTGTTGCTTCCACGCGAACCTGCCCCTTGCCGTCGTAGCCTCCGGTTGCCGTCTTGAGCATCGTCGGCCCGTGTTCGGAAACAAACGCGTGGAGGTCGGCGGCAGACGCCACGGCAGCAAAGGGCGTCACTGGAACCCCAAGGGCCTGCAGGGCGTTCTTTTCGCGGAGGCGGTGCTGGCAGGTTTGCAGGAGGGCGCTTCCTTGAGGAACCGAGGTTTCTCGTTCCAGCCATTCCACTGTCGCAGCCGGAACGTTTTCAAACTCGTAGGTCACCACCGGACAGGTCGCTGCCAGCGTTTGCAGCGCGTCCGGATCATCGTAGGCAGCCGTCAGGGGAAGAGCGCCCGCAAGCGCAGCCGGACAGTCAGGAGTGGGATCCAGAACCGTGAAGTGGAACCCCATCGCCGTGCCGGCAAGCGTCAGCATGCGTGCGAGTTGCCCGCCCCCAAGCAGGCCAATCCGGGTTCCGGGCGGATGCAGAGTCATGGAAGCTCCGCCTCCAGCACCGCCTGGCGGGTTTGTTCGCGACGCTGCTCCAGGAAGGCCCGCAGGTTCGGATCGTGAACCGCCAGCAGTTGCACCGCCAGCAGGCCCGCGTTGTATGCGCCGGCTCCTCCGATGGCAACCGTGGCCACGGGAACCCCACGGGGCATCTGGACGATGGAAAGCAGGGAGTCCCAACCGCTGAGGGTTGAGGACTTCACCGGAACTCCGATCACCGGAACCAGCGTCTGGGCCGCGACCATTCCAGGCAGGTGCGCCGCGCCGCCGGCTCCGGCAATGATGACCTCCAAACCACGAGTGTGGGCGCTTTGGGCAAATGAGGCCATCAGGTCGGGGGTCCGGTGGGCCGAAACGACGCGCTTTTCATACGCCACACCGCACTCGTCCAACACGGCACACGCTTCCTTCATGGTCTCCCAATCGGACGTGCTGCCCATGATGACCGCGACCTTGACCGCTGCCCTCTCGGCTTCTGCTGCTCCCATCTGCTTTTCTGGCAAAAAGCAAAATGATACGAAGCTCCACGGGTGAGCGCAAGTCAGGACCGCGCAGAAGGCGGTTCCGGACGGTCGGTTTTCCGGGCCTCGGCGTTACACCAGGACCCGAGATGCCGCGCGAGCGACCTGTCCGGGGTCGTCCTGCTGCGGATCAAACGCCTGCACCTGGAAGCACCACTCGTAGCGTCCTGGGCGGATCCGGTAGTGCTCCAGCGTATCAGGACCACAGCTCAGGGTGCCCAGCCCTCGCTGCCGCACATCCAGGCAGACCCACGTTTCCGGACGGGGGGTCAGGTCGCAGGTGTGACGCGCCTGAAAGAGGTCTTCTGCAGTGAAGTGTGAGGCAGAAAACTGCAGCTCAGGCGCTCCGACAAAGACCAGCCCCTGCCGACCGTTGTGCAGGGCGAACCAGCGGACGCCCGTGTGGTTGCCATGCTCCTGCGGCAGAATGTAGGGCACATACTGCTCCGTCACCGTGCTCTGCCAGCGGCCAAGCGGGTATCCGGCACAGCGGTCCGGATAGCTCTCTTGTGGCCCATGCCCAAACCACTCCAGGTGTTCAAATCCGGGAGGCAGCGCCAGGCGGATCCCGAGTCGAGGAAGGTCGTCCAGTACGTCTGGGACCTGAAAGGTCAGACGCCCCTGCACCCCTGAGTCTGTCGGAGTCCACTGCTGCTGGACCTCAAGTGAGTGTCCTCCGCCTGTGCCATAGACTTGGTGCAAGGTGCCTTCCTCGTAACGGGAAGCCTGAAGGGAGAGCCGGTCCAGTCCCCAGTTGAGCCACTTGCCCAGGGGTTTCTCATCCTGCCCACTCCATCCCCGAATGCCATCGTTGTCGGTTGCCGCGCGCCAGAAGTTGACCTGAGGAGCCGAAGCCAAAACCGGTGTGCCGGCAACCTGCAGCTGCTGCAGCCCTCGCTCCCCCAGCTCGGGTGTCAGCGGAATCGAGACGTGCGCCACCTCGGCGGTCACCGGCAGGGTGACGGGAAGCTGTTCCCAGGCCACCACGTGTCCGGCCGCTCCCCAGGGCAAGTCCTGACGCAGCCGAGCTTCCAGATGCAGCCAGACCTCTGAGCCGGCTTGCTGCGTCTGGGTCTGAAAGGCAACCGGCAGCGAAACCTGCTCCCCGGGGCGGGTGTCCAGGGCGGGGAAGGTTCCGGATTCTTGGGGAACGCCGTCGACCTGTAGGGACCAGTGAAAGGTGTAGGCCTCCAGGGTTTGGAAGTCCTGCCGGTTCTCAAGCGTGACCTCCGGATGCGAGGTACCGGACCAGGTCCAGCGAATCGGCTGAGTGAGCTTCTTGAACTCCCACATCGCCGGATGCGGCGTCCGATCGGGCCAGATGAGGCCGTTGATGCAGAAGTTGGCATCATGCGGAGCATCACCGAAGTCTCCGCCATACGCCCAATACGCGGTGCCGTGGTCGTCTTTCTTGACCAACCCCTGGTCCACCCAGTCCCAGATGAACCCACCCTGAAGCCCATGGTTGTGCTCAATGGCCTCCCAGTATTCCCGGAGGCAGCCGTTGGAGTTCCCCATCGCATGCGAGTACTCGCACATGATCAGCGGCCGCGAGTCCTGGGTCGTCTGGGCCCACTCCACGAGGTCCCGGATCTCGGGATACATGGGGCAGAGGACATCGGTGGCGTGAGCGCCCACGCCGTCTTCCCGGAGCCAATCGCCCTGGTAAACCGGACGGTGCACCCCTTCGTAGTGCAGCAGGCGCTTGGGGTCGCGGCTGCGCAGGTATCCGGCGCCGGCATCATGATTCGGGCCATAACCCGACTCGTTCCCAAGCGACCAGAAGAGGATGCTCGGGTGATTCTTCACCCGCTCCGCCATGCGCATGATGCGGTTCAGGAAGGCCGCGCTCCAGCGTGGATCTCGGCAGAGGTTGCCGTAGTAGTGATGCGTCTCAATGTTGGCCTCGTCAATGAGGTAGAGGCCATATTCGTCACACAGCTCATACCAGCGGTGCCCATTGGGGTAGTGGGAGTTCCGGACCGCGTTGAAGTTGAACTGCTTGAGCAGGCGGATATCTGCCAGCATCGATTCCTCGGAAACGACCTTGCCGTGCTCCTCGTCATGCTCATGACGGTTGACGCCCTTGATGAGCACCGGGCGGTTGTTGATCAGCAGCTCCCGGTTCCGGACCTCAACCCGCCGGAAGCCAACGCGCATGGAGGTAAACTCAACCGCCTCTCCCTTCGGGTTGTGCAACGCCACCACCAGGGTGTAGAGGGATGGATCTTCAGACGACCAGAGCCGAGGCGCCGCCACCGTGGTGTTCAGCCACACGAGGTGCCCGATGTTGTAACCCATGTTCCGTGCTTCCGGGACCTCTCCGGAAAGCTGGACCACTGACGCGTCCTGATCCAGCAGCTCCGCCTGAACGCGCCACCCGGCTTCCGGAGGCCCACTGAAGCCCACCCGGACCTCCAGCGACAGCTCTCCGGTTTGCAGCGTTGCATCCGGGATCGCCTGAGCAAAGGCGTCATCCAGCCGGACCTTTCCGGTGCTGTAGAGGAGGACGTCCCGGTAGATCCCCGCCTGCCACCAGTGGTCCTGATCTTCCAGAAAGCTGCCATCAGACCAGCGGACCACCGCCACGGCGAGGGTATTCACCCCGGTGTGGACGTGGTTGGTCAGGTCAAATTCGACCTCTGTGCGGGAATCCTTGCCGATGCCGACAAATTCGCCGTTGCAGTACACCTGAAAAGCGCTCTCCACGCCTCCGAAGTGCAGCACCGTCCGCCGGTCTTCCCACGAGGCAGGCAGCTCAAATGTGGTCCGGTAGACGCCCGTCGGGTTCTCCTCCGGAACCTGAGGGGGCGGTTCTGGGAAAGGCATCTGCACATTGGTGTAGTGCGGCCGATCGTGTCCCTGACAGGTCCAGTTTCCGGGCACCTCCAGAGTTCCCCATTCGCCGGGAGGGGGGCCTTCGCCAAGCAGTTCCGGAATCACAAACTCCGGACGTTCCAGGAGGCGGAAGTCCCAGGTTCCGTTGAGCGACTGCACCCACGGCGTCCGGGTGCGATCGCGGGTTTGAGCGGAGGCCGCATCCGGGTAGGGCAGCAGGTGGGCTCGAGGCGGGAGGTTGTTCACCCCAATGCACTCGGGAGCCGTCCACCAGCGGACAGGAGAAAGAGCAGAGATCATGGCAACACCGAAAATCAATCGTCAGCAGCCCCGAAGCCGCAGGAGCCGCCTCGGGAATTCCAAAGTCTGGAGCAGGAGCGTCTATTCCTTGACTGCTCCCATGGTGAGTCCTGCAATGAAGTGCTTCTGTAGCATGAAGAACATGAGGACGGGTGGAAGGGCTGCAATAATCGACCCTGCCGACACGAGGTGCCACGAGGCGGTCCACTGCCCCCGGAGGGCCTGAATGCCCAGCGTGATGGGGCGGGCATGGTCGCCCTGCACCAGCACCAGTGACCAGAAGTAGTCATTCCAGATGAAGGTAAACTCCAGCACGGCCAGTGCGGCCAGTGCCGGACGCACCAGCGGCAGAATGACGCTCCAGTAGACC
>JAYOTF010000051.1:0-16411 GCA_038150265.1 Deltaproteobacteria bacterium
ACGTGACGAACGACCTCGGAGAGATGATCGGTTTCAGAGAGACGAGCGACCCCGGAGAGATGACCGCCCCCGGAGAGAAGACCGGTTCCAAAGAGACGAACGCCCCGCCGTCCCCCGGTTTGAGCGTGTCGATCTCCCTGAAGAGCGCCTGCGCCCCGGTCCCCCTACAGCCCTGGAGAACAAGGGCAAGCGTCGAGCCGCGACTCAGAAATCGATCAAGGATCGCCTCCGGGGGCCCAATGCCGACTTGCTGCTGGAAGCCCTGAAGGTTCCGGCACGAGGCAACTCGCTGCGTCAGTGGACCCATGGGTTCCACACCTATCCGGGCCGGTTTCATCCGCACCTGCCACAAACGATTCTGCAGGACCTCTCTCCAGAAACGCATCCGGTGGTGCTGGATCCCTTCATGGGAGGAGGCACGGTGCTGGTCGAAGCCCTGCTACGCGGGCACGAGGCCCTGGGGAACGACCTGAATCCGATCTCGCTGCTGGTTGCTCGGGAGCGCACCCGGTGGATGTCCCGACGCAACGCCGAACGCGTTTGGGGGGCTCTGGAAGAAACACGCGACCTGGTCGAGGATCGGATGGAAGACAAGCGTCCGCTCCGTCGCCCTTACACCGACCTGCTCAAGCCGCATCACCCGCCTCACCTGTTTGTGGAGCTGCTGCACTGGATTGAGGCCATTGACGCCCTTCCGGAGTCTCCAGAGCGCGAAACCCTGCGGGCGGTCTTCTCGAGCCTGGTGATCAAGTTTTCCAACCGAAAGGCTGACACGTCCCTGGAAACCAAGGAGACGGCTTACCCCAAAGGCTCGGTCAGCCGCTGGATGATGGCCAAAACGCAGGAGCTGCTGGGCTTTCAGATGGCATTCGGAGAGGCCCTCCGGGAAAAGAAGCGGCCTCAGCTGTTCAATGAAAACGTCCGGGAGCTGCCTTCCTTGCCCAATAACTCTGTGGACTGCATCATCACCAGTCCGCCGTACCCGGGGACCTATGACTACTTCTTGCATCACGAACTCCGGATGCTCTGGCTGGGGCTCACCACCAGTCCCATGAAGCAAGGCGAGTTGGGCGCCAAACGCAACTTCACGCCCAAGCAGTGGAAGCAGGTGTTCCGGGAATTCATGACCGTTCTTCATCACCGGACGGTGCCGGATGGCCGTTGCTACCTCGTGATCGGGGACTGGCTGGATCACTCGGACCGCATCAGCGGCATTGAGTTTGTTCGCCAGTACGGCCCCAGCACAGGCTGGGAGGTCGAAAGCGGGGCCTCGGCCAAGCGTGAGTTGTTTGAAGAAGAACTCATTGAAGCCTTCGGTGAAGCAGGACGCTGGGAGCACCTCATCTTGCTGAAGAACCGCAAGAGCGCCCCGGACCCCACAACCTGATCCTTACTTTTTTTCCATTGGACGGCTCGCCACAACGGAGCTGGAAACCTTTGCCCCCAAGGTCGCTTATGAATCGAGGCTCACTGAAAAAAGAATCCCGCATCTGGTTTGACCGTGCCCTGATTGGCATGATCCTCGCGGATGGCCAAGTCGTGGAGCCAGAGAAGAAGTTGCTGGATCAGATGATCCGTCAAGATGATCCGGACCGTGAACTGAGCGAGTGGGAGTACCTCAAGCGGTGCCTCGACTCTCGCAAGATTCCGGAGCTTCCGAACCTGGTGCTGGACGAGGAAACCGCCTGGGACCTCCTCCGGATGCTGGCGCTGGTGGCGGTGAGTGACTTCGACCTCGACATGCGGGAGGAGATGTACCTCTTTCAGCTCGGAGAGAAACTGGGATTCTCTCAGTCCATGACCCGCTACACGCTGCAGTGGGCCCTGAGCATGACCGGACTGCGTCACCCCTCCTCCAAGCAAGGGGCCGCTCCAAAGCCTGATGCGGGCTCCTCTCCTCAGCTCATTGCGGTCCTGTGGCGCATGGCGCCGGCCCTCCGGGTGTCGGACCTGCTGAAGCAAGCCGCCCGCTTCCTCAAGGCGGCCAAGGCGTATTCACCCGACCTGGTCGTGTTCCCGGATTTCTTCAGCGATGCCTTCCTCCGACGCCTGAACACCCTCTCGGACGATGAACGCCAGGTGCTGCTGGGACGGAGCCTGACACAGGTCCGGGAGTACCTCACCACCTGGGCCGAGCAGGAAAACCTCAACATTTACGCAGGGAACCTGCAGGTCCGGGAGTGGAAGAGCTACTTTGACCTGATGGTCCTTTGCCGCCGGGATGGCTCTTGGGAAGAGCGCGTCCATACCTCCATTGCCGCGCATGACGGCCTCCTCTGGCAACCAGACAGTGCGGTGCACGTCCTCCGGACGGATCTGGGCTGCATCGGTGTCCTCTCGCACCACCCCGGAGACATTGATCCGCAGCAGGTGGTGGCCGACCGGAACCTCGACCTGTTGCTGGTGCCGCACTGGCCCAGCAGCGACCAGGAAGACAGCGCCCCCGTCCTGCAGCAGGAGATGCAGTTCTACTCCGTCCTCTCTGGGCAGATCCCCGATGAAAAGCACCGCTTTTCCACCGAGCATCCGGAAGTGGGCCTCTTCACCGAAACCGATGCCGTGTTTCCGCACCTGCAGCCTCCGCAAAATGAACGGGAGGCGGAGCTGTGTGCCACCCTCGATCTCGACCTCCTGCGGCAGTATCAAAACCACGAGGAGCTCCCTGTCGGAAATGTCTCTGACAACGTCCGCTTCTACCGGGTGAACTGGCTCACCCGGAACTCCTGAACCCCTGGAGCCGTGCTTGACTTTCCAGGCCGTTGCCGCAGAATGACTCTTTTTTTGTGTACAAAAACAAGCTCATGACCACCATCCACCCGACTGCTATCATTGAAAACGGTGCCCAGATCGGAGAAGGCACCGAAATTGGTCCCTACTGCCACATTGGCCCTCAGGTCACGTTGGGACCCGGAAACCGCCTGCACTCCCATGTGGTCCTCAGTGGCCTCACCACCATTGGCGCCAAGAACGAGTTCTACCCCTTTGCCTCCATTGGCGCCGCTCCGCAGGACCTCAAGTACAAGGGGGAAGACACCCGGACCGAGATCGGCGAAGGAAACGTCTTCCGAGAATCCGTCACCGTCCACCGGGGCACGGTTCAGGGCGGTGGGTTGACGCGTCTGGGGAGCCATGGGCTGTACATGGGCTACGTCCACGTGGCACACGACTGCCTGGTTGGAGACCACGTCATCCTCGCCAACTACACCGGACTGAGCGGGCACGTGTTTGTCGGCAACTACGTCACCCTCGGCGGACAAAACGGCGTGGCGCAGTTCCTCCGGGTGGGCGACTACGTTTACACCGGCGCCGGCTCCCTGATCGACCGGGACATCCCCCCCTACACCACCGGGTGGGGCAACCGCTTCGAGGTCAAGGGCGTCAACATTGTCGGCCTCAAGCGCCGGGGCTTTGACAATACCGCCATCCGGGACATCCTGGAAGCACACCGGATCTACTTCCGGGCCGACCGCAAGCACGATGAGGCGCTCAAGATTCTGGAGGAAACCTTTGGGGATCAGCCGGAGATTCGCCGGTTCCTCGACTTCCTCGCCAAAAACGACCACTAAGGAACACCAAGGACCGTCGCCAAGGAAACACGCATGGGCACCCTGGTCAAACGATTGGAAGAGCAGCTCAAACGGTACCTGCTTGAGCATGAGACCCTGAAGACGTGGCGAGAGTGGGCAGAGTTGATCCGGAATGCCGGGTGTGACATTGCCCTCCCTCAGCCGGAAACCCTGTCGGACTCGAAGCGCCTGAGCTACACCGATTGGCTCCGACACAGCGAATCCGCCTTTGAGCCCTATCCGGATTGGAGCATGCGGGTCACGAATCCGGCCTGGCTGCACCGGTTTGACCTCAACCTGGTGCCTCAGGTGCTGCGGGACAGCCCGAACGCCAACAGCAACCCGCTCGCCGACTTGGGGAACCTGCAGGTTGAGCTGGCGCGCTTGATCGACCAGATCCACGTCGTTCAGCAAAACATCGGAGGCAGCTCTCGCCGGGCTCCGGCTCCAGGCCCAACCCGACCGATGCCCCTTCCGGAATTCGACCGCCCCAGTCCGGCTCCCGTGATCTCCACGCAGTCTCTCGAAACCGAGCTGCTCCTCAAGAACTCCCGGGGCAAGCCTGCCGCCGCCCCCCCACCGGAGCCCGTTGAGGAGGCGTATGAGCCCGAGCTGGTTCCGCTCCGAGAGGCGTACCTTTCGTTCAATGCGTGGTGCGCGCAATTTGAAGAGCTGCACATCCACCTTCAGGAGCTGCTCGACGAGCCCCTCCTGGTCCGGAGTGGGCACACCATCTCCTTCCGGCAGTTCATGCACCGGCTTGGACGGCGCGTCGAGGATCCGGAGCGGCAGGTGCAGATGGAGCGGTACTTCAAGACCTTTGAACGCATGCGCGGACAGGGGGTGGACGTCAACCTGCCCGAGCCCACGCTTCCGGAACCGAAGAAAGAAGGTTTTGAAGCTCCTTCCGATTCCGAGTATCGTGATTTCAACAGCTGGCTGGTGTGGCTGCGGGATCAGGGGTACGACCCTTCGGAGTTTGCCTCCCAGTCCCTGGAGGTTCCCAGCAGTCACCGCATCTCCTTTCCCCAGTTCTGCCGGCGGCTGGAGCGGCGCCTGGATCAACCCGAGGCCTTCCGGCAGAAGCTGAACCTCAGCGACTGAGCCGTGATTCACAACTGGCAGGCGCTCCGCCTGACCTCACTTCTTACTGATGGAACAGACCCCCATGCAAGCTCAACTTGACGCCCTGCACCAGCAGGCCCTTGACGAACTCCGTGCCCTTGAAACCGCTGATGCCCTCCCGGAGTGGTACCGCACCTACCTTGGCCGCAAGGGGAGGATGACGGAGGTGCTCAAGGGCCTGGGCGCCCTCAGCGCCGAGGAGCGTCCTCAGATGGGCAAGCTGGTCAACGAAGTCAAGGAACACCTGCAGCAGGCCTTTGACGCCCGGCAGGAAGAGCTCCGGCAGGCCAAGCTGCAGCAGGAGATTGCTGCGGATGCCATTGACGTCACCCTCCCGGGACGCAAGGTGCAGTCGGGGCACATCCACCTGACGAACCAGGTTCTGCGCAAGATTTACGGAATCTTCGGCGAGATGGGCTTTCAGGTCTATGAGGCGCCAGAGGTGGAAACCGACGAGCTGAACTTCCAGATGCTCAACATCCCGGAGTACCACCCGGCTCGGGACATGTGGGACACCTTTTGGGTCAATGACGAGGTGGTGCTGCGCACCCACACCTCACCGGGGCAGATTCGGGTGATGCGGGAGTCGTATCCGAACCCCATCCGCGTCATCCTGCCTGGCAAGTGCTACCGCTACGAACAGATCACCCCCCGGTCTGAGCATCAGTTTTATCAGGTGGAAGGCCTGGCGGTGGGAAAGAACATCCGGATGACGGACCTGATTGGCGTCATGCAGGAGTTTGCCCGGAAGATGTATGGACAGGAGCGGCAGATCCGCATCCGGGGAAGCTACTTCCCCTTTACCGAGCCGAGTGTGGAAGTGGACATGAGCTGCACCTGCGACTTTGCCGGATGCCGGCTCTGCAAGTACACCGGCTGGCTGGAAATCGCCGGGGCCGGGATGGTCCACCCGGTGGTCCTCCGGAATGGGGGATACGATCCGGAGGAGTGGACCGGGTTTGCCTTTGGCATGGGGGTGGAGCGTCCGGCCTTGCTCAAGCACGGCATTCAGGACATCCGCTACTTTTACAGCAACGACCTGCGTTTCCTGCAGCAGTTCTGACCGCTACGGAAGCGTCTCGACAAAGGAGACGATCTTCCAGCGCTCGTCTTCGCTGAGCATCTCCTTGAACGGAGGCATCAGGCTCTTTTGCGTGAGGGCTCCTTCCGAAATGCGCCAGTAGAGAAACGCCGAATCCACCATTGGCATCCGGACCGCTCGAGCCAGGTTGGCGGGAGGGGGCTGCAGCGACGCGGCCACGGGGCCGTCCCCCTGTCCGGAGGCTCCATGGCAGGAAGCACAGTTGGCCTGATACAGCGCCTCTCCTTCTGCCAGGGTCGCCTCGTTCACGACCACCGGATTGACCTGAGACGCGTAGGCCTCCGGAACCGAGTGAGACGTCATCATGTGCCGCATCACCTGCCCCGGCCGAGGCAGCCAGCCGTCCACCCAGCCCCAGCCGGCGACGGCCATCATGACCACCAATGCTGCTCCTGCCATTTTGATTCCCATGAGGTTGCTTCTTATTGATCCGGCATCATCGAATGCCGCAGTTGAATTTCTTGAGGCCAGAGCGACTTGAGGTACTGAATCACGCTGACGATTTCCTCATCCGTGAGCCGGCCCTCAAAGCCACGCATCGGTGAATCCCTGGCCACCGAGCCGTGCTTGACCGTGTTGAAGAGCATGCTGTTGGGGTGATGCCACATGTGTCCGGTGCCATTTAACGCCGGAGCCAGGTACACCCCGTTGTCCTTGACCCCACCTTTGGGGGATCGAGGATCCTCTCCCACTGCGCCTTCGCCATGACACGAGGCACAGTTTTGGTTGAAGAGTTCCTTTCCTTCGGTAATCTGAGCGGGCGTCGGAGGACTCGTCAGCGCCGCCTGAGCCGTCTCGGGGCCATCAAAAAAGTAAAATCCGCCGGCCAGCAGCAACGGCAGCAGCACCAGCCCCCACATCAGCGGGGACTCCTTGCGTTTGTTGGGTTGAGTCATGAGATTCTGTTGAGTGAGTTGTGGATCAAGGCAAAGGCAATCAGCTCAATCCACGGCTCACAGCAACAGAACGCGGGTGCGCAAGAACAAGGGAGGGGAGGCTCCGGTCAGCAGCACCGGTTGGCAAAGGGAGCCCTTGAGCCGCACAGGCTCCGGAAGGCGAGGCAGCCGAGGGGAAACGGGGGCCTTGCTCTTGCTCAGGTGCGCTGTGGGTCCCGGAAGCACCGCCACGGAAAGCAGGCAGTCCTGATGCAGCACCTGCAGGCACCCCGGCATGGCACAGCTCGCGTGGGGAGGTTCCTGCGCCTGAGTCGGTCCCACGGCTCCCAAGGCGACCAGAATCAGGCTCCACCCGATGAGATGAAGAGAAAAGCGCATCCGTTTGCTCGTTAAGGAAAGCTCCAGTTCAGGACCATCACCTTATACCCTGCAGGGGTATCCGTCAAGAAGGACCGCCTCAGCGGGCTTCCGGAACACTTCGCGCTTGCTGACCGTGCCGCCGCTTCGTCAGCACCCAACGCCTCAACCTTCTTTCAGCAGAGGAACCTCATGACAACCGCCCCCCGGCCCTGGCTTTCAGCCGCCGCCCAGTCTTTTTGGACTCAGGAAACCCGTACCCTTGAGGGACGTACCAGCGATGACCTGGAGCGTCGCCTGCTCCGGCTGGTGGAGGGCAACCGGGAGTTGCATGACCAGCAGTGTGTCAATCTCGACCCCGCCACCAACACCATGAACCCGCGGGCAGAGGCATTGCTGGCAAGCGGGCTCGGCTCCCGCCCGTCGCTGGGCTCTCCCGGAGACAAGTATGAGACCGGACTCGAGGCGATTGAGAAGATTGAGGTGCTGGCGCAGCAGCTGGTATCTGACGTGTTCCGGAGCCCCTTCGCCGAGCTGCGGGTGGCTTCTGGCGCCATGGCCAACCTGTATGCCTTCATGGCCACCACCCAGCCCGGCGACCCGATTCTGGTGCCACCTCCGGAAATCGGAGGACACGTCACGCACCAATCTGCTGGCGCTGCAGGGCTCTATGGGCTGACCATCCACCCGGAGCCCGTTGATGCCGAACGCTACACGGTCGACCTGACGGCGCTGCGTGAGCAAGCTCGGGCGCTCCGCCCCAAGCTGATCACCATCGGCGGAAGCCTGAACCTGACGCACCACCCGGTTTCAGCCATCCGGGAGATTGCAGACGAAGTGGGCGCGTGGCTGCTGTTTGACGCCGCCCACCTCTGTGGCCTCATTGCTGGAAACGGCTGGCCGCACCCGCTCGAAGACGGAGCGCACCTGATGACGTTCAGCACCTACAAAAGCCTCGGAGGCCCCCCTTCCGGAGTCGTTCTGACGCAAGAGCCAGAGCTCGCTGAGCGCCTGGAGGCCATCGCCTTTCCGGGGCTGACGGCCAACCATGACGCCGGGAAGATTGCGGCATTGGCCATGACCCTGCTCGACTGGCGGGAGCACGGTGCCGCCTACGCCACACAGATGAAGGAAACCGCCTCCGCGCTTGCCGAATCCCTCGCCCAGCAGGGCCTGCCCGTTCATTCCGCCGGCGGCTCGTGGACCACGTCTCACCAACTGGCGCTGCATGCAGAGCGCTGGGGAGGCGGCCAGACCCTGGCGCGACACCTGCGGCGGGCCAACCTCCTCACCTGCGGAATCGGGCTGCCGCTTCCTGCTGTGGAGGGGGACCTGAACGGGCTGCGGTTGGGGACTCCGGAGATGGTTCGGTGGGGAATGACCCCCGCTGAGGCTCCGGAACTCGCCCAGTTCTTTGGACGCGTGCTGCTGCAAGGCGAGGCGCCGGAACAGGTTGCTCCGGAGGTGTCGCGCTTCCGGCAGCGCTTCTCGACCCTGCAGTTCATTCGGTCTTAGGCGCAAGTGGCGCGCGGGGGCCTTCCCCCATCGGGGCTCGGGCGGCCCGGAAACTTTCATTGATTCTGTCCACCAGAATCATTAACATCCTCCCCTGACTCCTCAAGCGTCCACCACGCTTGAGGCTTGCTCCCATGGGGAGATTCCTCTGTCCCACAAAACTCCTGCATGCCAACCGCCTCTCATTCTGATGCCCCTCGGGGAATCCTTCCTCCGATGATCACCCCCCTCCAGGACCCGGACACCCTCGACTCCGCCGGCACCGAGCGGCTGGTCGAGCACATTCTTGCCGGAGGCGTCCACGGGCTGTTTCTGCTGGGCTCCACGGGAGAAGGCCCTGCTCTGCCGTACCCCATCCGGCAGCAGCTCGTCCAGCAGGTCTGCGAGCAGGTCAAGGACCGGGTGCCGGTTCTGGTGGGCATTACGGAGTCGGTCTTTGCCGACTCGGTGAAGATGGCCCAGTTTGCTCAAGACGCTGGCGCCCGCTACGTGGTGGCTTCCACCCCCTACTACTTTCCCATTCCCCAACCGGAGCTGGTGCGCTGGATGACCGAGCTGGCCGATGCCTCACCGCTGCCGGTGCTGCTGTACAACATGCCGGGCATGACCAAGGTCTCGTTTACGGTGGAGAGCATCCAGGCCCTGGCCACGCACCCGAACATCGTGGGCATCAAGGACAGTTCCGGAGACATGGGCTTCTTTCACCAGGTGCTGCGGGCGGTGGAGGAGCAACCGGACTTCCCCGTGATTGCCGGTCCGGAGGAGCTGCTTGCGGAAACCGTGCTTCTGGGCGGAGGTGGGGGAGTTCCCGGAGGCGCCAACCTGTTTCCTCGGCTCTACGTCCAGCTGTATGAGGCGGCTTGCCAGGGCGATCTCGAAACCGTCCGGCGCCTCCAGAAGCAGGTCATTGAAGTGGAGCACACGCTGTACGTCCATGGCGCCTACGGATCAGGCGTGACGCAGGGGCTCAAGTGTGCGGCCGAGGAGAAGGGCCTGTGCGCCGGGGCGCTCTGTCGACCGTTTCAGCCGCTGGCGGCTCAGACGCAGGCCGGCATCCGGGAGCAGCTAAAGCAGTGGCACGACCTGGCCTAAGGCCTTGGACCGGAGGCGTTTCCGGAGGTGACTCCCGAACGCCAGCGCCAGCCGCTTTTTTCATAAAACGATGATCATTCTGCTGATTTCCCTGGTTCCGGAGCGGGCGGACGGTCTGTTTCTACCTTGCGAATATCTGATCATCCTCTAATCTTTGCGCCTTCAGTTCCCCGGATGCCCCGGTTGCTGAAGATCCTTATCCCTCAAGATGGAGCCCCCACATGAAGCACTTTACTCGCCGATCCATGCTTTCAGCGCTGGCTGTTGCCTGTGTGACTGCCGGAACCCTGCTGACCAGCACTTCGGCCTGGGCCAACAAGATCACGCTGCGCATGTCAACTCCGGCCACGGAAACCGACATTCGGTGTCAGGGCCTGCAAAACGTCTTTGCAGCCAAAGTGAGCAGCTTTGCCGACTACCAGCCTCACTACAACGCGACCCTCTTCAAGCAAAACACCGAGCTGACCGCCATTGCCCGCGGCAACCTGGAGATGTCCATCACCTCTGCCCAGGAGCTGGCCAAACTGATCCCGGAGTGGTCGGTCTTCACGTCCGGATACCTGCTGCGCGATGCGGATCATCAGCAAAAGGTCTTCACCAGCGATGTCGGAAAAGAGTTCTACAAGATGGCTGAAGACAAGCTGGGCATCAAGCTGCTCGGTGTCATGTACTTTGGCAAGCGCCACCTGAACCTGCGGACTGAAAACAAGGTGATGACCCCAGCGGACATGGCAGGGGTCAAGCTCCGCATGCCCGGCACCGACGCGTGGCAGTTCCTCGGAAAAGCCCTGGGAGCCAACCCGACCCCCATGGCCTTCACCGAGGTGTACACCGGACTGCAAACCGGCGCCATTGATGGACAGGACAACCCGCTGCCCACCGACAAGGACAAGAAGTTCCACGAGGTCACCAAGCAGATCATCCTCACCGGACACCTGGCAGACATGAACTTCCTCGCTCTGAGCAAGAAGGTGTGGGACGGCCTGACCCCAGACCAGCAGCGCCAGATGCAGGAGGCTGCCGATGATGCCATGCAGGTCATCAGCATCAACGTCGAGTCCCAGGAAGCCCTGCTGGAAGACTTCTTCCGCAACGAAGGCCTGCAGGTCTACACGCCGAATGTCGATGCCTTCCGGACCCAGGTGCAGCAGATGTATCTGGAGTCCGAGTTCTCCCGTGACTGGCCGAAGGGCGTGGTGGAGCGCGTCAACGCGATTCGCTAAGTCACCGGTTTGATGTCGATTCTGCGTTGGTTCAAGGCAGGAGCCGAGTTCGTGGCGGTCCTCTTACTGGCCGCCATGTTCTCGTTTTTCCTCCTCCAGATCTTTACCCGGTACGTCCTCAATGAGCCCTTGAGCTGGACCCTTGAGGCCTGCCTGATCACGTGGCTCTGGACGGTCTTCTGGGGCTGTGGCGTCTTGTTGCGTGACTCCGATCACGTCAAGTTCGACATCCTTTACCTCGGGGCCTCCCCCCGGGTTCGTCGCGGGTTTGCCCTGGTGTCTGCCGTGGCCATCGTTGTGGCCTTCGTCACGACGGCGCCCGCGACTTACGACTACATCTCCTTCATGAAGATTGAGCGGAGCTCCTCGCTGAAGATCCGCCTCGACTACATCTTCAGCATCTACTTCCTCTTCATGGCCGGAGCCGTTGTGTATTACGGCGTCCGCCTGGTCCGGATCCTGAAAACGCCCGAATTTGAAAACGCGCCCGCTCCTGAGGAGCGCGAATGAGCGAGGCGTTTTTCTACTGCATTGCCGCGATCTTTGGACTCGCGGCCCTCGGCACCCCCATCGCCTACTCGATCCTCGTGGGGGCGATCACCTACCTGGCCACCAAGGGGCAGGACCTGGCGCTGGCTGCCGAGCAGATCATTCAGGGGCTGTTTGAGAGCTTTGTTCTGCTGGCGGTTCCGCTGTTCATTGTGGCAGCCAACATCATGAACGCCGGCACCATCTCGGATCGGCTCCTGAACTTCTGTGTGGCGCTGGTGGGGCGCTTCAAGGGGGGGCTGGGGCACGTGAACGTGGTGGCGAGCCTGATCTTTTCCGGAATGTCCGGCTCGGCCATTGCGGATGCAGCAGGAATCGGCAAGGTGATCATTGAGATGATGACCCGCAACAACCGCTACACGCCCGGTTTTGCAGCGGCCATCACCGCAGCCTCGGCCACCATTGGCCCCATCATTCCGCCGTCCATCCCGATGGTCCTCTATGCCCTGGTCTCCGACAGTTCCATCGGCTACCTGTTTTTGGGCGGAATCACCCCCGGACTGCTCATGGGAGCGGTCCTCATGACCATGGTCGCGTACAAGGCGAAGGTTCACCACTTCGAGTCGGAGGCGCCGGTGCCCCTGCGGGAAATGCCGCGGCTGACCGTCCGTGCCTTTCCTGCTCTGATGCTGCCCGTCATCCTCCTGTTCGGCATTTACGGAGGCGCCACCACTCCCACAGAAGCCGCCGCCGTCGCAGCGGCATACGCGCTGATCCTGGCCGCCTTCTTCTACCGGTCCCTGAGCTGGAAGGGCCTCTACTCGATTTTACTGGAAAGCTCTCGGTCTTCTGCGGCGGTGGGGCTCGTGATTGGGGGGGCGCTGATTCTGAACTACATTGTCGCCAGCGAAAACATCCCGAACCAGCTGGCAGGGTCGCTTCAGAACATCGACGTCTCGCCACTGATGTTTTTGCTGGGGGTGAACCTGCTCCTGCTCCTGCTCGGGTGCGTCCTTGATGCCACCACCCTGATTCTGGTGGTGATCCCGCTCTTCATTCCATCTTGCCGAGCGCTTGGCATTGACCTGGTGCACTTTGGTGTGGTGGTGGTCGTCAACTCCATGATTGGCCTGATCACCCCACCTTATGGCATCTTGCTCTTTGTCATCAATGCCACCACAGGCATTTCGCTCCAAAGCATCATCCGGGAGGTGTTGCCGTTTCTGGCGGTGCTGCTGATTGCCCTGATGGTCATTGTGCTGGTCCCGGAGGTGGTGCTCTGGCTGCCACGGGTCGTCGGCTACCACGGGTAGCAGGGCCCCAGCCCAGGAAGCTGCAAGCGAACACCAAGGCCCGCCACGGCCCCTGCGTCAGGAGGCCGGCACCGCGGCTTTGGGCAGGACGAGGCAAAAGTGAGCCCCGTGGTCGAGGTCAACCCGATTGAAGGCCTCCAGAGAGCCCTGATGCTGCTGCAGGATGCGGCGGCACATGGAGAGACCCAGTCCGCTGCCGTCCTTGCCTTTCGTCGTAAAGAACTGGTCAAACATCCGCTCCCGCACCTCTGCGGAAATTCCGATTCCCGTATCAAAGAGGCAGACCTTCAGGGTCGAGGGCTGCTCGGAAAACACCACCCGGATTTCTCCGGAGGCGCTTCCGTGCTGCTCCTGCTGCTCCACAATGGCATCTACCGAATTCGAAAAGAGGTTCTGGAACACCTGAATCATTTCCTTGCGGTTGAGGGACACCAGCGGCTCGGATTCCGGATGATCGGCCCAGGGGCACTGGCACTCAAACCGGATGTTCTGGTGCCGGAAGGTGGTGGTGAACAGTTCCGCGACCTGGTGCAGAATGGCGGAAAGTGGCTGGTTCTGGAATTCATCTTCCGCCCGAGCCACCTCCAGCGTCCGCGTCATGATCGACTTGGCGTGCTCCAGCGCCGAGGACGCCGCCTCCAGTGACCGGAGCCCCTTCTCTCGCTGCTCCGGAGCCAGCAGGTCCTGGAGCTGGTGCAGGCGCAGTTCCAGGATGGACAACGGCTGCTTGAGGTCGTGGTTGATCTCTGCCGCCAGCTGCCCCAAGGCCGCAAACCGCTCATGGCGACGCAGCTCCTCCTGTTGCTGCATGAACTCCGTCACATCCCGGATCACCCCAATGCGCCAGAGCTTGCCCTCTCGCTGGGTGAGCGTGGTGGAGGCTTCCCGCCACTGCCAGGTCCCGTTTTTCATCTGGAATCGGTACACAAAGGTCAGCGGGGTGCCATGCGGAAGCTGAGGCAGGTCTTCCAGGAGCAGACGCTCCATCATCGGCCGGTCGTCCGGATGCACCCGCTGCATCATCTTTTCAAACGGGATCTCGTCGGGTTCCGCCAGCTCCTGCAGCTGGGCATAGGCGTTATCAATGAGCCGCTCTCCGGTATCCAGGCACGATTCGGCAAAGCCAAACTGGGCGGTCTTCATGGCCAACTGCAGGCGCTGCAGCAGCTTCTCTCGCTCCTGCTGGGCCAGGTGCCGCTCGGTCACATCGGTCACCACCCCATACAGCTCCAGCGGCTGTCCCTCGTCGTTGAGGCGCAGGGCCCCTTTCGCTTCCACCCAGCGGATGTCCCCCTGTGGGGTCACCACACGGTGCTTGATCTCATAGCCCTTCGACGTCTCCAGGGTTTCCTGAATGCGGGCCTCCAGATGAGGCCAGTCACTTGGGTGAACCGCCTTTTGAAAGGACTCAAACGTCATCGGCTGATCGTGCGGGATCTGATAGGTCTCGTAAACCTCCGGGCTCCACTGGATCGCGCCCGAGGGGATGTGCCAGCTCCAGTAGCCACTGCGGCTCAGCTCCCGGGCCCGTTGGCCCTGCTCAATCTCACGCTTGAGCTGAGCAATGAGCTGCGTCCGTTCTTC
This sequence comes from Deltaproteobacteria bacterium, assembly GCA_038150265.1. Classification (GTDB taxonomy): domain Bacteria; phylum SAR324; class SAR324; order SAR324; family NAC60-12; genus JAYPUA01. The sequence goes on from JAYOTF010000051.1 coordinate 14,263, forward strand.
CTCTTGCTGCACCTGCTGGGTCAGGTCTCGGCTGAGGGTAAACACCTTGGGAGCGTCATCGATCACCTGAATGTAGCCGCTGATCTCAATCCAGCGCAGCTGCTGGTCCGCGTCGAACAGCCGATTGAGGACCTGCATGTACCGTCCGGGCTGGGCCAGTGCGGCATCGATGGACGCACGAACCTGTTCGCGATCCTCCGGATGCAGGTGCGTCTCCATCCACTCCCAGAGGTTGGTCTCCATGGCCGATTGCAGCTGACAGTGCCGGAGGAAGTGCGAATTCCAGCGTTCCAGCGTCCCGGTTTTCAGGTCCGTCAGGGCGTACCCCAATTCATCAACCTGCAACGCCAGCTCCAGCTCCTGCAAGAGGTTCTTCTGCTCCTCCTGCCAGCGTTTGTTTTCCTGGGTCACGTCACGGTCAAACCCCCGGACCACCCGCTCTCCATTGGGCAGCTCCAGGTAGTGTCCAGAGAACTCCATCCAGCGCCACCCCTTGTCCGGGTGCAGGTATCGGTAGGAGTGCTTGACGGTGGAACCTGCGGGGATGTCGCCTTCGTGAAGCAGGAGCTTGCGCATCACCTCCTGGTTGTCCGGGTGGATGCGCGACACGAACTCCGTGGGCGTCAACAGCCGCTGAAACCCGAAGAGCTCCTTCTGGTACCGGTCTGATCGTCCTTCCTGACGGTCGAAGTTGTACTCGTAGAAGCTCAGCTGTGTGACCGCCTGCACGTAGCTCAGTTGGTCCAGCGACCGCTTCAGGTCCTGCTCCGGATGATCCCCATCCAGAGCCGGCGGTGGCGGCGTCAGCAGCAGGCGCAGGGAGTCCAGCTCCTGAGTCAGGTCAGGGTCGGCAAGCGCGGCAGGGTCCGTGGCGTGGAGCGTCTCCAGCTGGTCCCGGAGGGCTCGGGCTTGCTGCAGAAGAGAAGAATCCGTCATGTCAGAGGGAGGTAAGGGAGGAGCCCAGGCTCGGGCACTCCTCCCCAAAGCCACCAGGAGCGAGGTTGAAGTTTGAGGTCAAGCAGTGCCACAGGGAGCGCCTGTGGGGCCCGAAGAGCAAAGGGTGGGGCGCTCAGGAGCACAGCCCGGAAGCCCCGGAAGGCTTTCACTAAGTCAGAAGTTAATAATTTTTTCCGTAAAAAACATCAAGATCTTTTCCTGAACACGCCCCCTTCCTTCTACGGAGCGACCTGCTTGCACAAAAGAGGAGGAGGGCTTGCCGGGAGCAGCCCCAACCGGGCAGCCGCCTGCCAAGCCGCTTCCGGAGTCCGGAGACGCGGCCTTCCACAGAACCGGACAGCGGCCTCGTCTTCTGTCCCAAAAGTTGTTACCGTATTTCCGACTTCGGTGACGTATGGGCACCGCTTTTTTCCTCTGACCTCTGTGCCGCATCATGACTTTCCGCTACAGCATCCTCCTGCTCCTCGCCCTTGCTCTCTCCGGATGTGCTCAGCACCACAGCAGCTCGGTCGCTTCTGGACACACTCCCGGGAGGACGCATGCCTCCATGGCCGCTCCTGATGATCCTCGTGAGTGGGTCACGTTTCCGGAGCCCCTCAAGGCTCACACCCTTGCCAACATGCGAGACCACCTGGCCGCACTGGGGGAAATCCAGCAGCACCTCGCCGCCTCTCGCTTCACTCAAGCTGCTGAAGTGGCCGAACAGCGGTTGGGCATGTCGTCCATGGACGACCACGGGGCCCATGACGTCGCCGGGTTCATGCCTGCCGGAATGCAGTCCCTTGGAACCCAGCTCCACCAAAAGTCCAGCCAACTGGCGTTAGCCCTTCAGGACCTTGAGGTGACTCAGGATTACCCCGGAGCCTTCCAGGCCATGGCCGAGGTGACGCAAACCTGTGTGGCCTGCCACTCCAGCTACCGCCTCCAGTAATCCGGACGCGCCCTCCGTCGGTGTCACGGCCCTGGGCGCCGGCTTGAATCAGCCCGCTTCTCCCGTCTACGGCGCTTGCCTTCTCGTTATCGGTACGGCGGCGCAAACTGCAGCCCCCCTTGGCTCCACAGCGCATTTTCTCCTCGGCTCAGGTTCAAGACTGTCGATGGACCAAAGTGGCGATTAAACACTTCCCCATAATTTCCAACTTCCTTGATAACCTGATACGCCCAACCTGTCGCCAAGCCCAGATTCCCTCCC
>JAYOTF010000052.1:0-15727 GCA_038150265.1 Deltaproteobacteria bacterium
CTCGAGGAAGAAGGCAAGATCGTCATTGCCGGCGGGGGCGGCTCCGACGTCGTCTGACGCGCTCGCCCTGGGGCCTCAGGGCTCTGCTTCACCGGCAGGCGAAGACCAGCACGCGTTCCCACGCCGGAATCGCAATTCCCAACGTCAGCTGGCTCCCCGGACGCTGGTGCCGGCTCAGCTCGATGAATCCCTCCTCGCAGGTGCGGGTTGCCCTGGCTTCGCAATCCGCCCACGTCTGGGCATTTCCATGACAGATCACCCGGTGCCGTTTCCCTTCAATCGAGGGCGCCTTCGGCTGGCAGGCACCCAGCCCTCCGGTCAGCAGGAGCACAAGGACGACACGTTGAGACAGGCGAAGCACGGGGTGTTTCATCAGGCGGAAGCCACCATCTGCCGAGCCATGGCAATGGCCGCGATCATGGAGCCCGGGTTGGCCTGAAACAGCGGGGCCCGGTCAAACGCGGTTCCGTGATCCACCGACGTCCGGATGATCGGCAGGCCGAGGGTCACGTTGACGGCCCGGTCGAACCCGACCAGCTTCAGGGGGATCAGGGCCTGGTCGTGGTACAGAGCGACCACGGCATCAAACTCGCCCTGCGCATGCCGCAGAAAGACCGTGTCAGGCGGCAACGGCCCCGTCACCTGAATCCCCGCCCGCCGGGCCTGCTCCAGAGCGGGCTCCAGGATGTCCTGCTCTTCCCTCCCAAACAGCCCATTTTCACCAGCATGGGGGTTCAGGCCGGGCAGCACCAACCGAGGATGCGGCACCCCCATCTGAATCAGGGCGTCATGGGTGATCTGCAGCACCTCTCCCACCAACTCCGGCGTCAGCGTCTCTAACACTTGACGGAGGGACATGTGAAGCGTCACCATGGTGGCTCGGAGTTGATCCACTGCGAGCATCATCACGGACCGAGCCCCATTGGTGTAGTGGGACAGCAACTCGGTGTGTCCGGGAAACGCATGCCCAGCGGCCTGAAGGGCTTCCTTGGCCAGCGGGGCGGTCACGAGCGCCGCAAGGCTTCCGGAGTTGGCCCACTCAATGGCTTCTCGGACAAACCGGAACGCTGAGGCACCGCCCCAGGCACAGCAGGTGCCAAGCTCCCAGTGCCGTCCTTCAGCGACCGCCAGGTCCAGCACCGGAACCTGAGGGCGAGGTGGCAGCGGCGTTTCCGGAAGCCAGCCTTGCAGCGGAACGGGGTGCCCCAGCGCCGCGTTGACGGCCTCCAGCACCTCCAGGTCTCCGAAGATCAGCGGCTGCCACCCGTCAAAGGGAGCGAGCTCTTTCAGGGCCCGTAGCGTGACCTCCGGGCCGATGCCATTGGGGTCCCCCAACGTTAAGCCCAACACGGGGCATTCAGACACCTTCATACGAAACACAAAGACAATGGACGTTCAGAATCGGGTTGCACTGGTCACCGGAGCCGGCGTTCGACTGGGACAGGCCCTCGCCGTGCACCTCGCTCAGCTTGGCATGCGGATTGGGGTACACTACCACCGGTCGGAAGCAGGGGCAAACGAAACGCTCCAGCGCCTGCAGAGGCCCACGGATGCTCCCGGTTGGCATGCGACCTTTGCGGCGGACCTTCGCAACGTGGAGGCGCTCCCAGAGCTTGTGGAGCAGGTGGAAGCCACGCTGGGACCGATTGCGGTACTAGTCAACAATGCAGCTGATTTTTTTCCGACGCCTTTGCTGGAAACATCCGAGGCGGACTGGGATCACCTCTTCTCGCTCAACCTCAAGGCCCCGTTCTTTCTGACACAGGCGGTGGCGGCCCGGATGCTGCCCCGGCAGGAAGGAAAGATCCTCAACATCCTTGATGTCGCGGCCGAACGTCCCTGGCCCGGCTTCCTTCCCTACAGCGCGACCAAGGCCGGACTCGCCTCCCTCACCCAGGGACTCGCCAAGGCGCTGGCCCCGCACCTTCAGGTCAATGGCATTGCCCCCGGAACCGTGCTGCCGCCTCCGGAATCCGACGCGTTTGGCATTGAACAATCGCTGGAGCGGAGCCTCCTCAAGCGCATTGGAGACGCGAGCGATGTCACCCGGGCGGCGCAGTACCTGATTGAGTCCGATTTTGTCACCGGAACCGTGATGGCCGTGGATGGCGGACGTTTGCTCGCTTGAAAATCCCTTTCAAAATTGTAACTTTGAGGAAAGTTTTCGGCAAATTCCAGGGGGTACGGTAAACCCCCAGGGCCGACACAGGGTCGGCCATTCGGTCAACAGTAACTAGATTTTGATCCAAATGAGGTGACCATGCATTGGAAAAAGAGACTGATGGGATTCGTGCTGCTCCTGCTCCTTCCGGTGTCGCTGCTGAGCGCGGCGAGCCGGCTCTCTGCCGATGAGCAGGAAAACATCCGGATTTACCAGAATGCGACGCAGGCGGTGGTGAACATCACCAACCTGGCGATGAGCTACGACTACTTCTACCGCCCGGTCCCAACCGGAAAGGGCACGGGCACCGGGTTCCTCATCGACCGCAGCGGCACCATCCTCACCAACTTCCACGTCATTGAAGGCGCCCAGAAGCTGGTGGTGACGCTTTCGGACAACAGCCAGTGGCCCGCTGAAATCGTCGGGGCTGACCCGAACAACGACCTCGCCGTGCTCCGCATTCAGGCACCTCCGGAGCAGTACGGCACACTTGATCTGGCAAGCTCGAGTGATGTTCAGGTAGGACAGAAGGTGCTGGCCCTCGGGAACCCCTTTGGGCTCCGGCAGACCCTCACCACCGGCATCATCAGCGCGTTGGGCCGCACCATTGACGCCAAGAATGGACGCAAGATCAGCGGCATCATTCAGACGGACGCCGCGATCAACCCCGGAAACTCCGGAGGCCCATTGCTCGACAGCGACGGCCGCGTCATTGGCATCAACACCGCCATCATTGGCGAGGCCGGAAGCGTCGGCATCGGCTTTGCGGTCCCGATTGATACCGTCAAGCGGGCGCTCCCGGATCTGCTCGAGTACGGCTACGTGCAGCGTCCCTGGCTGGGGGTGGAGCCGATTCCGACCGTCTTCCTCCAGCGCCTCGGGATGCAGATTCCTGCCGGCCTGCTCGTGGCCCAGGTCGTCCGGGGCGGACCTGCTGCCGAGTCCGGAATCCGTGGCGCCTCCCAGACGATGGTCGTCGGGCGTTACCAGGTGCCCTGGGGCGGTGACCTGATTCAGGCCGTCGATGGGGAAAAGGTGGAGAGTTTTGAAGACCTCGCCTCGCAGATTGAGAGTCACAAGTCCGGAGACACGGTGGTCCTGACCATCCTCCGAGACGATCAGGAGCAACAGATCTCCGTCACCCTGCAAGCACGGCCTCGCCCATGAACCCGAACTCCCCCAATGCCTACGCGTCTGGACCTCTGGACCGAGCCGCTCACCTGCGAGAGGACCCCGAGTGGCTCCAGCAGCAGCGGTCGTCTGAGCAAACCCGCTGGGTGGCCGTCCAGGGCTCGCAGAGCTTGGTGACGCCTGACATGCTCTCTGCGGTGTGGCTGAATTCAGCAGCGGTTCAGGCAGCGGGGGAAGACCTTCAGCGCCACGCCATCTTCCTGGGAACCCGGGCGGAACAGGCGTACTTTGCCCTGGAAGTGCCACCAGAGCAGGAGGGGCTGGAAGGAGCGCACGCCGTCTTTGCCGACCTGCGTCAGGTGGGGCCGGGACTTCCGGGAGACGAGGGGGCCATTTTGGCGTATGCGCGCGGAATGGTCCTCTGGAGCCAGCGGACCCGCTTCTGCTCGGTCTGCGGAGCGCCGCTGCAAACGGAATCAGCCGGACACGTGAAGCGCTGCCCGCAAGAGGCCTGTGGAGCCAGCCACTTCCCCCGAACCGATCCGGCTGTGATCATGCTGGTGCATGACGGAGACCGCGTGGTGCTGGGGCGCCAGCCTCAGTGGCCTGCAGGCATGCACTCGATTCTGGCTGGATTTGTGGAGCCCGGGGAAAGCCTGGAAGACACCGTGGCGCGTGAAGTCTGGGAGGAGGTTGGCCTGAAGGTGGGGGCCCCGCAGTATCACTCGTCGCAGCCCTGGCCCTTTCCGGCATCCATCATGCTGGGCTTCACGGTGGAGGCCACCAGCACCGAGCTTTCAGTGCATCCGGAAGAGCTGGAATCCGCCCAGTGGTTCACACGGGAGGAGCTTCGGAGGCTTCCGCAAGAGGGAACCTTCCGCTTGCCTCGTCCGGACTCGATTGCCCGCCGCATCCTCAACGAGTGGCTGGCTGCGGGTTAGCCGCCGAGGCGTTGCCGTGCGAGTCCAAGCCCCCGGAACAGATCGGACGCGGTCAGGTTGCCGGGCGCCAGGCCTTCCCGCACCAGGTGGTCTGCGGCTGCGCCATGCAGGTACACGCCGGCCAGCGCTGCTGCCAACGGACTCAGCCCCTGCACCAGCAGGGAGCCGATCACGCCCGCCAGCACGTCTCCGGAGCCGGCGGTGGCAAGCCCCACGTTTCCGGTGGGGTTGAGGTACAGCCGCCCTTCCGGGTCGCCAATCACCGTCTGAGCCCCCTTCAGCACCAGGATCACCTTCCACTCCCTGGCCAGGCGCCGCACCGTTTGCAGGCGGGCGACCTGAATGGCCTCCACGCTCAGGCCGCTCAGGCGTGCCAACTCGCCGGGATGCGGCGTGAGGATGGTCGGAAATTGCCGGGTCCGGAAGTGCTCGGGCGTCACGGCATTGAGGCCGTCGGCATCCAGCACCAGCGGTTTCTTCAAGCGAGGCAGCAACTCCCGGACAAAGGTCTCGGTATCCGGATGCCGACCCAGGCCGCACCCGAGGACGACTCCGGAGCGCTGGTGCGCGGCATTTTCCACAAAATCTCCGTCTTCTTCCCGAAACGCGGTGTGCTGGCCCGGGGGGGAGAGGGTCATGACCTCGGGAGCATTGCCCGGAAGCCGGTCCTGCAGCACCCCCGGAACGCAAGCGGTGACGAGTCCAGCGCCATTCTTGAGGGCGCCCAGGGACGCCAGAAGCGCCGCACCGCCCATGCCGGCAGAGCCACAAACCGTGAGCAGGTGCCCAAAGGTGCCCTTGTGCCCATGAGCCGGAAGAGGCGGGAGGATGGCGCGAGTGAAGGCCTTGGTGAGCCGCCACGTTTGCGGGGCACTGCTGGGCCAGGTGGGGGGGATGGAAATGTCGGGAACGGTGATGCGTCCGCAGTAGCTGGAGCCCGGTTGCTGGAAGCACCCCGGCTTGCCAAACTGAAAGCTGATGGTGAAGTCACTCCGGACGGCCAGGCCCATCAGGCGGCTGTCGTCGCTGGAGACGCCCGACGGCACATCCAGGGCCACCCGAATGGCCTGCTCGTTGGCGTTCATGGTTTCAATCCACTCGCGGTACGCGCCTTCGACGGGGCGTTCCAGGCCAATCCCGAAGATGGCATCAAGGATCACCTCCGCCTGTTCCAGCAGCCGAGTGGCATCTGGACTCGGGTAGGACACGCTTTCGCCAAAATGCTGCCAGAGCTTCTGGTTGCGGAGCGCATCCGGAGTCTGGGCCTCTCCGGCATCGACAACGGTGACCCGGTACCCGCGGTTGGCGAGCAACCGGGCCGCGGCAAAACCGTCTCCGCCGTTGTTGCCCTTGCCGCAGCAGACCACAATGCGAGCCCGCGGGCGCTCTCGCAGGACTTCGCGGTCCAGCTGATCGACCACACTCCGGGCCGCGTTTTCCATCAGCACCACGCCCGGAAGCCCGAGGTCTTCAATGGCATGGCGGTCCATCTCCTTCATGGTTGCGGCATCAGCCAGACGCCGGAGGAGTTCGGTGGGGAGGGCGGGAGTCGGAATGGGGTCAGGTGTGTTCATGTTGGTTGTTCAAAGCGTTCAATGTCATCTTCTCCCAGGTAGGCGCCGAGCTGGACCTCGATCACCTCCAGTGGCAGGCGGCCTCGGTTGCTGAGCTGGTGCCGTACGCCTTGGGGAATGTAGGCGGACTGGTTTTCGGAAAGCAGCAGGGTCTCGCCTTCGCGGTGGACATCTGCGGTGCCCTGAAGGACGACCCAGTGCTCGCTCCGGTGCCGGTGCCGCTGGTACGAGAGGCTGCTGCCCGGGTCGATTTCCAGCAGACGGATCTGGAAGCTGTCGCCCTCGAGCACGGTGGTGGCGCTGCCCCAGGGACGCAGCACCCGCGTGTGGAACTGGTACTCGTGCCGGTCCTCTTCCTTCAGGGTCTCGACCAGGCGTTTGACATCCTGCGAACGCCGGAGGTCACAGACGAGCAGCGCGTCATCGGTTTCCACAATCAGGAGGTTTTCCACCCCAATGCTGGTGACCAGCTTCTTGGTGCTGATGATGAGGGAGTTCCGGGTTTCGTGGCAAATGACGTTTCCCTTCAGCACGTTCCCGGATTCATTTTTTTCCGACACCTCATAGAGGCTTTCCCAGCTCCCCAGGTCACTCCAGCCAATGTCATCCACCGGCAGGACGGCGATGCGGTCCGATTTTTCCAGCACGGCGTAATCGATGGACTCACTCCGGATGCGGCCAAACACGGGGCCGACCTGTTCGGGATCGGCAAGCTGTTCCGGAGTCAGGGCCGCGTCTTCAAAGGTGGCCAGCATGTCGGGCGCACACTTCCGGAACTCGTCCAGGAAGGTCTGGGCAGAGGCGAGGAAGATGCCGGCATTCCAGGTGTTTTCTGGAGAGGCGACGAGGCGCTCGGCAGTCGGGAGGTCGGGCTTCTCCAGAAACTTGCGGATCCGGAAGCCCACCTCCAGTGGTTCTCCTGCCTGAATGTAGCCGTAACCCGTTTCCGGACGGTCGGGACGGATGCCGAAGCAGACCAGCCAGTTTTGCTCCGTAAGCGCCGTGGCCGACCGAACGGCTTCGAGAAAGCGCTTGGGGTGCTGAATGAGGTGGTCGGCGGGCAGCACCAGCACCGGCTCGTGCCGGCGAGCTTCCGGAACCTGCAGGATGCCCCAGAGGATGGCGGGGGCAGTGTTCCGGGCCTGAGGCTCCAGCAGAACCTGGTGCGGGTGGACGTCTGGCAGCACCTGCTTCATCTGCTGCCGCAGCTCATGCTGGTGCGATTCTGAGCCAATGACCCAGATGTCTTCCGGAGCAACCGCCCCTTCCAGGCGGCTGCAGGTTTCCTGAAAGAGCGATTCATGGGTGGCGCCCAGGCTCAGGAACTGCTTCGGGCTCATGGTGCGGCTGTACGGCCAGAGGCGGGTTCCGCTTCCGCCAGCCAGGATCATGGCAATCATGGGGGACCTCAAGAAGAAGGAGTCGTCAGTTGGGAGAAACCCCTTGCAAATTGCGTACTCACGGCGCCTCGTCAGCGGCGGCTTTCCGGATCACACTCCAGGTGAAGTCGCCCAGTTGCTTGACCTCGGCGAGGAAGGCTCCATACGGGGCGCTGCCGTCCCACTCTTCTGGACTGATCATCGTCAGGGTGCAGGCCTCATCCTTCTCATAAAGGAAGTAGGTCTGCCCCACGACTGGTGCAAACGAGCACCGCGCTTCCCGGACCTTGCGGCGGATCTCGGCTTCAAACTCCAACTGCTCGGCTTGCTCCAGCAGGAGGCGGGCCTGCTCCTGAAGGCGCTCGACTTCGCGATTTGCCGTCTCGTTGGTTCGGGCCAGGGCCCGGTCGGAACGGTGCGTCTTTTCCGTGACGTGTTCCGTCGGGGTGGTGATCTGAGTGGGGTAGTGTCGCTGAACTTCACGGATCAGGGACTTGGAGGAGGCGTCTTGCGGCATGAGGCGGACCATGAGAAGGAAGTGTTGGGTTTCAACGTGAACGAAACCACTGAAAAAGTCAGGGGAAATCCTGCGTTTCTCAGGGACTCCCTTATTAAATCACTAAATGTGCATACGTTGAAATAAAACTTGAACCTCAGAGCAGAATCGCTATGATGAGCGTCACTTTTTCAAGTGATTTCAAGACGTCCTGTCTGTGACAACCCCAAATGATTTGGTCTCGCCCCATGGTCGCTCCTACTGAATTCCTCGCCTCTACGTCCGAACTGGTTGATCTTCTGGAACAGCGTCTGGTGCTGCTGGATGGTGCGATGGGCACGATGATTCAGCGTCATCGTCTGGAAGAGGCGGACTTTCGCGGGGAGCGTTTTGCTGACCACGATCACCCGCTGCAAGGAAACAACGATGTGCTGTGTCTGACGCGTCCGGACGTCATTGAGGCGATTCACCGCGAGTACCTGGACGCCGGGGCCAACATTGTGGAGACGAACACCTTCAGCGCCACCCGGATTTCGCAGGCGGACTATGCGCTGGAATCGGCCGTTCGCGACATCAACCGGGCAGCTGCGAAGTGCGCGCGGCAGGCGGTGGATGCCTTTCGGCAGGAGCACCCCGAGCACCCGGCGTTTGTGGCCGGGGCGATTGGTCCCACCAACCGGACCTGTTCCATGTCTCCCGATGTGAACAACCCGGCGTTTCGGGCGGTGACCTTTGACCAGGTAGCGGAAGCCTACCGCGAGCAGGCGGAGGCGTTGATTGATGGAGGCGTGGACCTGCTGCTGCTGGAAACGAGCTTTGACACGCTCAACATGAAGGCCGGCATCTATGCGCTGGAGACGCTCTTTGCCGAGCGCGGCTTCCGGGTGCCGCTCTTTCTGTCGGTCACCATCACCGATGCGTCGGGCCGGACGCTCTCTGGGCAGACGCTGGAGGCGTTTTACCGCTCCGTGGCCCATGCCAACCCGCTGGTGGTGGGCATCAACTGTGCGCTCGGGGCCAAGGAAATGCGCCCCTTTGTGGAAGAGCTGGGCCGAATCTCGGACTTCTACGTGGGCTGCTACCCGAACGCCGGGCTGCCGAATGCGATGGGTGAGTATGACCAGACGGCAGAAGAGTTTGCCGCGATCACCGGGACCTTTGCCGAGGAAGGCTGGGTCAACATCCTCGGAGGCTGCTGCGGTACCACGCCCGACCACATTCAGCGCCTTCGGAGCCGAGTGGCGTCCTGCTCGCCGCGCCCCTTGCCTCATCTGCCACAGACCTCGACCTACTCCGGACTGGAGCCCCTTTCGATCACGCCGGACACGGGCTTCCTGATGATTGGCGAGCGGGCCAATGTCACCGGGTCCCCGCGCTTCAAGAAGCTCATCCTGGCCGACGACTTTGAAGGCGCGCTTGCGATTGCCCGGCAGCAGGTGGAGAACGGCGCCAACATGATCGACGTCAACTTTGACGAGGCGCTGCTGGACGGCGAGGCGTCGATGACCCGGTTCCTGAACCTGATTGCCTCGGAGCCGGACATTGCTCGGGTGCCGATCATGGTCGACAGCTCCAAGTGGTCGGTCATTGAGGCGGGGCTCAAGTGCATTCAGGGCAAGGGCGTGGTGAACTCCATCAGCCTCAAGGAGGGCGAGGAGGTGTTCCTGCACCACGCCCGGGAGATCCGCAAGTACGGCGCTGCAGCCGTGGTGATGGCGTTTGATGAAGCCGGCCAGGCGGCCACGCTCGAGCAGAAGGTGGCCATCTGCGAGCGCGCCTACCACCTGCTGGTTGAGCAAGCCCACTTTTCCCCCCATGACATCATCTTCGATCCGAATGTGCTCACGGTAGCAACCGGAATCGAGGAGCACAACGACTACGCCGTCGCGTTCATTGAGGCGACTCGGCAGATCAAGCAAAAATGCCCGGGCGCACGAGTGAGCGGCGGGGTGAGCAACATCTCCTTCTCCTTCCGGGGCAACAATCCGGTCCGGGAAGCCATGCACTCGGCCTTCCTCTACCACTCGATCCAGGCCGGACTCGACATGGCGATTGTCAACGCCGGGATGCTCGACGTCTATGAGGAGATTCCTCCGGAACTGCTGACGCAGGTGGAAGATGTGCTGCTCAACCGGCATCCGGAGGCGACGGAGCAGTTGATTCGTTTTGCCGAAGGCTACCACTCCACGGCAGTCAAGGAAGACAAGAAAAGCGATGCCTGGCGCGAAGGAGCCGTTGAGGAGCGCCTCAGCCACGCCCTGGTCAAGGGCATCACCGAGTTCATTGAGGCCGACACCGAGGAGGCACGGCAGAAGCTGGGCTCGCCGCTGCTGGTCATTGAAGGACCGCTGATGCAGGGCATGCAGGTGGTGGGAGACCTCTTTGGCGAAGGAAAGATGTTCCTGCCGCAGGTGGTCAAGAGTGCCCGCGTCATGAAGCAGGCGGTGGCGTACCTGACGCCGTTCATGGAAGAGGAAAAACGCCAGTGTGCCACAACCACGAGCTCGCAGACCAAGGTCATCATGGCCACGGTCAAGGGGGACGTCCATGACATCGGCAAGAACATCGTGGGCGTGGTCCTCGCCTGCAACAGCTACGAGGTCATTGACCTCGGGGTCATGGTGCCGGCAGACCGGATCCTCGACCGTGCCGAAGAAGAAGGCGCGGCGCTGGTGGGGCTTTCCGGACTGATCACCCCGTCGCTTGACGAAATGGTGCATGTGGCCCGCGAGATGGAGCGTCGCGGGATGCAGGTGCCGTTGCTCATCGGAGGCGCCACGACGAGTCCTGCCCACACGGCCGTGAAGATTGCTCCGGCGTACTCGCAGCCCGTTGTGCACGTCGCCGATGCCTCCCGCGTGGTGAATGTGGCGTCTCGCCTGCTGAACCCGGACACCCGTGGCGCTTATGCTGAAGAGATCGCTGCCCGTCATGAGGAGCGACGCCAGAGCTACCTGAACCGCAATGAAACCCGGCAGCTGCTCGACTTGCAAGCGGCCCGCGACAACGCGACCGCCATCAACTGGGACGACACCGAGATTGCCCTTCCAGCGTTCTGGGGCATCCGGACGTACCAGCCTGCTGCGCCTGAGGCCGCGACTGCCGAGTGGTCGGGAACCGTTTCGGTGGAGCAGCTGATTCCGTACATCGACTGGACCCCGTTCTTCTACGCGTGGGAGCTCAAGGGCAAGTACCCGAAAATCCTGGAGGATCCGCAGCTCGGCGAAGAGGCCCGGAGGCTGTTTGACGATGCTCAGGCGATGCTGAAGCGCTTTCAGACGGAAGGACGGGTGCAGCCTCGGGCCGTGTGGGGCTTCTTCCCGGCCAACAGCGAAGGCGACGACATCCGGGTGTACGCCGACCCTTCGCGCGCGCAGGTCCAGACCACCTTCCACTGCCTCAGGCAGCAGAATCCGAAGTCGGACAACAAGCCCAATCAGTCCCTCTCCGATTTCATTGCTCCGGTGACGTCCGGACGCCTGGACGCGCTGGGGGCCTTCGCGGTCACGGCGGGTCCGGAAGTGGAGGCGATTGCTGCCGAATACGAGGCCCGGCACGATGACTTCAATGCCATTTTGGTCAAGGCCCTGGGAGACCGCCTGGCGGAAGCGTTTGCGGAGTTCCTGCATCGGGAAGTCCGGGAGGCGTGGGGATTTGGGCACGAGGAAAACCTCGCCATTGAAGACCTGCACCGGGAACGCTTCCGGGGCATCCGTCCGGCTCCGGGGTATCCGGCCCAGCCTGATCACACCGAAAAGCAGCTGCTGTTTGAGCTGCTCGATGTGGAACGCACCATCGGGGTGTCCCTCACGGAAAGCTATGCAATGTGGCCGGCGAGCTCCGTCAGCGGCCTTTACTTTGCGCATCCGGAATCACGCTACTTTGCCGTGGGACGCATCACCCGCGAGCAGGTGATGGACTATGCCGCCCGCAAGGAGATGCCTCTGGAAGAAGCGGAAACCTGGCTGGCTCCCATTTTGGCCTACGACCCTCAATCCTCTGCTTCTGCCTGAATCCATGCACCTGATTGACCTCTACCGGACCCGGTCCTTCGTCTTCTCCCTGGAAGTCTTTCCGCCCAAAACGCCGAATGGCCTTGCCAAGCTCAAGGACACGCTGGAGCAGGTGCGGCCCTTTGCGCCGGATTACTTTTCGGTGACCTATGGCGCCGGAGGCAGCACCCGCGCCAACACGCACACCCTGGCGTCGTACCTCCAGAACGAGCTGGGCTTTGAGACCATGGCCCACCTGACCTGTGTTTCCCACACAAAGGATGAGATTTCGGGGGTGCTGGATGCGCTGAAGGACGCGGGCATTGAAAACATCATGGCGCTACGGGGAGACCTGCCAGCAGGCACGCCCCGGCTGGAGCGCTCAGAGAACGCCTACTGCTATGCCAACGAGTTGGTGGAGGCCCTCCGGACGCGGGGAGGTCTGGGCATTGGGGTGGCGGGGTACCCGGAGGGGCACATTGAGAGTCCGGATCCGGAAGCCGACTTTCAGAATCAGCTCCGCAAGTTCCGCTCCGGAGCCGACCTGGTGGTGACGCAGCTGTTCCTGGACAACGCCCCCTTCCTGCGCTGGCGTGACCGTCTGGTGGCAGCAGGCATTGACCTGCCGTTGATCCCGGGGCTGATGCCGCCTGTCAACGGTCAGGCCCTGCAGCGCATGGCGTCCCTGTGCGGGGTGGCGGTTCCAGAAGCGCTCCAGAGCGCCCTCGATCGGCATGCCGAGGATCCGGAAGCGGCTCGTCAGGTTGGACTGGACCATGCGGCCCAGCAGCTGGAGGGGCTGATCCGCGAGGGCATTCCGGGGGTGCACCTGTATGCCCTCAACCGACTGGACGCGGTGCAGCAGCTTGCTCCGCTGATGCCCCGCTGACTCCCCCCTCGGCTTTACACGAAGCCGGTCATCCTCAGAATCCACACGGCCACAAAGCTCGCCAGCAGTCCAAAGATGCTGACGATGATGCCGGCCTTCATCAGCTCGTTCCCCTTCAGCATGCCGGAAGCAAACGCCAGAGCGTTCGGAGGCGTGCTGACCGGAAGCGCCATGGCCATGGAGCAGGCAAAGGCATTGACCAGGACAATGGCCCGGGTGCCCCCCAGCTCCTGCAGCGCGGGCTGCGAGCTTCCCAACACTGCCATCAGGGGCAGCAGCAGGTTCGCCGTCGCGGTGTTGGAAATGAAGGTGGACATCAACAGAGCCACCACGGCTGATCCTCCGAGCACCACCATTCCCGGCCACTGGGCAAACGGCAGGCTCTCCACAAGGGTCTTGCTGAGTCCGGTTTCCTCCAGTCCCAGCCCCAGCGCAATTCCCCCTGAAATCAGCCACAGCACGTCCCAGCTGAGCAGCTTGAGGTCGTCCTTTGTGATGATGCGGAAGGCCAGGAAGATGGCCACCGGAAACATGGCGACCACGTAGCTGTTGAGCCCGTGGAGCTTTCCGGTGAGCCAGAGCAAAATGGTGCCGGCAAAGACGACGTACACCACAATGGCCCGTCCGGACTTCTGGAACTCGCCCTTGATGGACAGCTCCATGTGCTGCTCCTGAGGAGGAAAGAGCAGCAGCAGCAGGGCCCACGCGATCATCAGGATGCTGAGGGCCAGGGGAATGCCGAAGAGCATCCACTCGCTGAAGCTGATGGCATCGGAGCCCGTGAGGTACTTCATGGCCACCGCATTGGGAGGTGTGCCAATGGGAGTCCCCACCCCACCGATGTTGGCGGCAATGGGAATGGAAAGCACAAACGCGGTGCGGCCAGGGTCTTCATCCTTCATGGTCCGGAGGACTGGGCTGAGGATGGCCAGCATCAGAGCCGTGGTGGCGGTGTTGCTCATGAACATCGAGAAGATGGCCGTGATCATCATCAGCCCCAGCATGATCCAGCGGGGGTTGTTCCCAAACGGCTTGAGCAGCACCCGGGCCAGGTTCAGGTCCAGCCGGTACTTCGTGGCGGCAATGGCAAGGAAGAACCCGCCGAGGAAGAGCATGATGATCGGCGAGGCAAAGGTTCCGAGGATCTTGCTGTAGGGAAGCAGGTTCTCGGCCCCGGCTTCATGCCGGATCCAGAGGAAGCTCTGGCTGGAAACCAGCAGCAGCTCCATGAAGATGAGGAGTACCGAAGTGGCAAAGATCGGGATGGGTTCCAGGACCCAGAAGCAGACGGCCATGAAGAAAATGGCCAGCATGCGCTGCTGGAGCGGTGGGAGGTCCCCCAGCCATTCGGCAGGGAGAAACAGCACCAGCAGGGCCGGAAGGATGGCGGCGGCAAGGCGAAGGTTCATCGGTGGCTCCAGGAGGTGGCAGCGTCTTTGTACATGAAGTCGAGGAAGCGATCCGACTCCAGTACGTCGGCAAATTGCATCTTGTCTTCAGAGGGGAGGAGCCGGTGTTCGAGGATGAAGTCGGTGAGCTTGTTCTGCAGCACGGAAACCATGAGGGCATCGTCCCAGTTGCCGGTGAAGCAGTAGTCGAGGCCTCCGTGGTTGATGGCCTGGAGCAAATTCTCGGCGTTGGGCTGATCCAGAATGAGGAGCTTGTACGCCCAGCGGAGTCCCGGATCGGCGTGGAGGTAGATGAGGAACTCGGTTTCATCGGCATCTGGCAGCGACTCGTCAACCAGGGTCAGGGCCAGTTTGCGTTTGGGCTCAACGTCTTCTCCGAGCCAGGCTTCCGCCTCCTGGCGAGAGCGGGCAAAGAAGACGGTGAAGCGGCTCCGGAACACCTCCATGAGGGGCTCCAGGCGCGCCCGGAGGGCGTCGTTCGCCGTCAGGATCAATAAGCAGAATTGAACTTCCATAGCGCAGTTACGGGACAAGGGGGAACGCGAAGTGCGACAGGAAAGGGCCATTCATCGAGTGCCAGGGCCCTTTCTCGCCCTGAAAGGAGGCATGGGTCTCCAAAACCGCACTAGCCTATCACGGCTTTAGGGACAATCCAGCTTTCTGCAAGTAAAGTAGGGGAAAAATGGAAAAAAGCGCTAGCGGAGCGATTGGGCGGCCTTGAGGCGGACCTCCCGGAAGCGTGAGGGGGACTCGCCGAAGCACTTGGTGAAGTACTTCGTGAAGTGAGCGCAGTCGGAAAAACCGCACTCGTACGCGATTTTGGTGACGTTGTGGGTGGTGTTGAGCAGGTACCAGCGGGCCCGGTGCAACCGGAGCTGGCGCCAGAAGCGTGCCGGAGAGACCTGGGCGTATTCCTGAAAGGCCCGCTCCAGCTGCCGGGGCGTGCAGTCGAGGCGCTCCGCAAGCTCCTTGATGGAGTAGGGAAAGGTCAGGTTCTGGCGCATCAGCCGAACCGCCTGCACCACGCGTGAATCCTTGCAGAGCGTCAGGTCATCGTAGGGGTGTCGGGGGACGTGGGAGCCGTCGCGGTATGAGTCGACCATCATGTGCGAAAGCCCCTTCTTGGCCCGGGCTTCGCTGCAGTGTTCCAGGAGGATCCGGACGGCCAGGTCAATGGCCGCGGTGCCTCCGGTGCAGGTGAGGCGTTCCTGATCGACCACAAACAGCTCATCCACCACTGGAATGCTGTCGGGGTAGCGGGCCTGAAACGCGTCTCGGTGCCGAAAGTGCAGGGCGCAACGTCGGCCCTTGAGCAGCCCGGCTTCGGCCAAAACGAAGCTCCCCACGCACATGCCCACGAGCGGAACGTGGCATTCTGCCGCTTGCCGGAGAAACTCGTAGGTCTCCTCAAGCCCGGCGTTCACCTCATCAATCTGCCCTCCAAAGACAACGAGGTAGTCGAACTCATCCGGGTGCCCAAAGGTGCCCCAGGGCTGCACGGTGACGCCACTGCTGGAAGCGACCGGCTCCAGGGTGGCGCTCAGGACCTTCCACTTGAGGTACACCTGCCGGCTGTGATCCGACTCGTCGGCTGCGTGGCGGAGGGTGTCCAGGAAGCCTGCAAACGGAAGGAGCGTGAACCCGGGGACCGGAAGGAGCCCAATCCGGAGGTCGGGCTGAATGACTCGGCCATCCGGACCCAGGTATTCCTTCTCGTACTCAGTCATTCCCAGAAAACTCATGGGCACAGGGCAA
>JAYOTF010000053.1:0-14632 GCA_038150265.1 Deltaproteobacteria bacterium
GGTGTGCCAGGCAAAGTTGGAACTGCAGGTGCCAGGCACTCTCGCCGAACAAACCTATGCACCTGACGAGTTTTGCCCGCAGGTGATACGCAGCGTTAGCGAAGAAACACATGTAACTGTTCAGCACCCCCTTGAGGGTGAATTCAAGAAATTGGCTCATCTGTCGATAAGCGACTCATACGAATTCTGACCTCACGGACCCGCCACGGTCACAGGGAGCGTGGCGACCACCCTCCGCGGCCTCTTCTGCTGCAGCACTTCCCCATTTCCTGAAATTTCAAGAGAGGCCCCTCCGGATCCCTCCTCTGAAAAACGATGGACGCGTCCATCCGGTCGCGGTTGGGTGGGCTTCTGTCAGAAAACAGGCGCGGCCTCGAACAACCCTGCTGTCCCCAATGCGGGTTCAACAGGGCTGCCGGGAGAGAGCGGGGCCTCGAAGGCGAGGGGAGTTACTCGAGGGTCGCGTGCTTGATGTAATCACGCAGGTAGGAGTAGCTGATCTGAAGACGGCCGTCTCGGGTTTGCAGAATGGACGGGTAGGAGTAGTCGCCAATGAACGCACCCGTTTCATCGTGTGCAGAGCGCAAGTCCGGATCCTGCTCCACCACCAGCTCCTGAGTCCAGGAAACGCCCCGGTCGGTCGAGGACGCAATCACCAGTGGATTCCGGGGCACGCCCCAGACGGCACTGTTCTCCGTGAGGTCGCACTGCTGCAGAAACGCCTCCTGATCCTTCACCCACGGTGGCACCGAGCTTTCTCCGGGACGTCCGGTTGCGTGGTTGGCATTGTAGATGATGACGAGTCGCCCATCCTGAAGCTGACGGGCCTGGATGGAGGCATTGTTGTTGGGCAGAGGGGTGGGTTCCGGAGGCGACCACGTGAGTCCGCCGTCTTCCGAAACCGTCCGGAAGATGCGGTCGGCCCGCCGACGTCGGAAAAAAGCCACACGGCAGTCCGCCTGGATGTTCATGTGGACGCACCCTTCGCTGTGCGGAACCGGACGGGTTTCCCACGTCTTGCCACCGTCTCCGGAAACCTTGACCAGGCTGGGGTCGTCACCAAAGGCGTTCTTGATGTTGCTGTGCCAGATCGGAAAGAGCAGCAGCCCAGAGGGGTTGACGACGGGGGCATGGCGGATGAAGGTTCCGGGCTCATCGAACAGTTCCGTCGGTGCGCTCCAGGTTTCTCCAGCATCAGCCGATCTCCGGATCCGTACCACGGCAGTGCCCTGATCGGTCTGCACCTGAGCGGTGTAGAGCAGCCACAGCTCTCCGGACGGGTGCTGAAACAGCGCCGGATTCTGCTCGGAACGCGTCGGATCGTCCGACATCTTCCGGGCCTGGAGCCAGCAGTCCTGACGGCGATCGTAGCGCGAGAGGTAGATGCTGATGTCCGGCGTGCCCTCCATGGAGCCCCCAAACCAGGTACAGAGCAGGTCGCCGTTTTCGAGTTCGAGCAGGTTGGAAGCGTGGTTGCTCGGGCAGGGAGTGGGGATCGGGTAGCTGTTCAGCACCTTCATGGGTCGACTTTCATGCGGAGCCACTGGGCCCACGGTTCATGCCAGGGAATGATGCCCAAGGTTCCTCCGGAACCTTCAGGCGGTTTCGTGTTCCACCTCAGTGGCGCGGAAGCAGGCGACGTGGTGGCCCTGACCCTGGTCTTCCAATTCCGGAACCGCTTCGGCACAGCGCTTTTCGGCATACCGGCAGCGTGGATGAAAGCGGCACCCGGAAGGCGGGTCAATGGCGTTGGAGACGTCTCCTTGCAAAATGATGCGCTGGCGGTTGCGCTCCAGCTCCGGGTCGGCCTCGGGAACGGCGGAGAGCAGGGCCTTCGTGTACGGGTGGAGCGGACGTTCAAACAGGTCGGCCTTGTTGGCAATCTCCATGATCTTGCCCAGGTACATGACGGCGACGCGGTCGCTGATGTGCCGGACGACCGCCAGGTCATGCGCAATGAAGAGGTAGGTCAGGTTGTACTTTTCCTGAATGTCCATCAGGAGGTTGATGATCTGCGCCTGAATCGAGACATCCAGCGCCGAGATGGGCTCATCGCAGACGATGAACTCCGGCTCGCTTGCCAACGCCCGGGCGATGCAGATCCGCTGGCGCTGCCCTCCGGAAAATTCATGAGGGTAGCGGTTGGCCACATTCGGATTGAGCCCCACGTCCTGGATCAGCTGCGCCACGCGTCCCGAAATTTCCCTTTCTCCACAGATCTTGTGCACCCGCAACGGCTCCGCGAGTGCTTCGCCAATCGTCATCCGCGGGTTGAGGGTGGAGTACGGGTCCTGAAAGACCACCTGCGCCCGCTTGCGCATCGCCCGCAGCTCTTCCTTCGAAAGGGCGGCGAGGTCCGTTCCATCAAACTTGACGGTTCCACTGGTCGCGCGGTGGAGTTGCAGAATCGCAAAACCGGTGGTGGACTTCCCGCATCCGGACTCTCCCACCAGCCCGAGTGTTTCTCCCTTGAGGATGTTGAAGCTCACCCCGTCAATGGCATGGACCACGGCGGACTGGTCTCCAAAGGCTCCGAGTTTGATGGGGAAGTACTTGACCAGATGGTCCACTTCCACCAGCGGCTTTCTTTCCGGATGTGCACTCATTGAGCAGCCCCTTGTTGCTGGACGTCCACCCAGCAGGCGACGCGGTGTAATGGATCGCTTTCCCCAGCCTGCAGCGGCGTGAGGGGCGGCACCTCACGGGTGCAGCGGTCTGTGCGAAAGCTGCACCGAGGCGCAAACGGACATCCGGAAGGCTCGGCAAACAGGTTCGGGGGCGCGCCCCCAATGGACGGCAGGCGGCTGCCCGCCTCGGTTTTCAGGCTGGGAATCGACTTCAAGAGGCCGATCGTGTAGGGATGCCGGGGCGCTCGGTAGAGTTCATCGGTCACAGCCTCCTCGACCACCTGACCACCGTACATGACCATGATGCGATCCACCATGCCCGCCAGCAGGCTGAGGTCGTGGGTGATCCAGATGATCGACATGTTGAGCTTCTCCCGGAGTTCCTTGACGAGTTCCACAATCTGCGCCTGGATGGTCACGTCCAGGGCGGTGGACGGCTCATCACAGATGACCAGATCCGGCTCGCCAATCAGGGCCATGGCAATCATCACCCGCTGGCGCATGCCTCCGGAAAGCTGGTGCGGGTACTCGGTCAGCCGGTGGTCCGGATTCGAAATGCCCACCAGCTCCAAGTACTTTGCGGCCTTTTCCAGCGCGGCAACCCGGGTCAGTTTTTTGTGATAGCGGATGCCTTCAATGAGCTGGTCCCCAATTTTCATGAACGGGTTGAGCGAGGTCATCGGATCCTGAAAGATCATTCCCACCTTGGCGCCTCGGATGGCGTTGATCTCGCTGGAGCTGGCCTGCGAAATGTCCTGACCGTCCAGCAGGACGGTGCCTTCCGTGACCTCGGCAGCTGGCGGCAGCAGCCGAATCAGGCTCATCATCGTGATGCTCTTGCCGCATCCGGACTCTCCGACCACGCCGAGCATCTCGCCCTTGTCAAGGCTGAAGGAGACGCCATTGACGGCATAGAGGTACCCGTCTCGAACCTTGAAGCGGGTGTGCAGGTTGGAGACTTCGAGAATTTTTTCCGTCCTCTTGTGTTGTTCGGCTGCGCTCATTTCCACTGCCTCGGGTTGAGGGCGTCATTCAGTCCATCCCCCAGGAAGCTGAACGCAATGGTCACCACAGCCAGAGCGGCGGCGGGAGCAGCAAGGACGTGCGGATACAGCTGCCAGACCCGGAGCCCGTCGCTGATCATGTTGCCCCAGCTCGGAATCGGAGGGCGGACTCCGACACCGAGGAAGCTGAACGACGACTCCAGCACCATCGCTTCTCCGAGCGCGGCACTGATGTAAACGATCACCGGACCAATCGAGTTCGGAATGACGTAGCGGCGGATGATGTTCGGAGTGGACACGCCGAGGGCTTCGGCGGCCAGGACGTAGTTCTTGTTGCGGACGGACATGATCTGGCCCCGAATGATCCGGGCCGCCTTGGGCCACTTGATGAGGGCCATGGAGCCAAACACGAGGATGAAGTCCACCCAGATGGTGTTGCGGTAGAACTCGTTTCCCGTCTCCATGAACTTCGCGTCCATCCAGTTGACCATGGACGGCTTCAGTGAGACGTTGATCACGATCACGACCAGCAGGGACGGAACCGACATGGTGATGTCGATCAGCCACACGACGAAGGCGTCGACCTTGCCTCCGAAGTAGCCGCCGATGGACCCAATGAAGAGGCCGATGATGAGGCTGAAGAAGACGGTGGAGAAGGCGACCACCACAGCGGTCCGGGCTCCGTAAATGACGCGGCTGAGGATGTCGCGTCCCAGGTCATCGGTCCCGAACCAGTGGTTCCAGGACGGAGGCTGGTTCCGGGCCATCAGGTCCTGGTCCAGAAAGTCGTAAGGGGTGAGCCAGGGGCCAAACGCGGCAATGATGAAGAGCACGGCCACCAGGATCATGCCCAGCACCGCCAGTTTGTTGGCGGCCAAACGCGCAAACGCGTCCTGGACCAAGCTGATCTGTCGGTCTTCTTGTGGTCCTTGGATCGCCAGTTCCGTCATTCTTCGTTCTCCGTTCGCTTGGCTGCTGCCCGAGGATCCAGCAGCGGGTACGAGATGTCTACGAGCAGGTTGGAGGTCATGACCACCACCGAAAAGATCAGGACAATGGCCAGGATGACCGGGTAGTCCGACGACTTGATGGCGGTCTCCGTCAAGCGTCCCAGTCCGGGCAGCCCAAAGACCTTTTCAATGAGAATGGAATTGTTGAGGGTGGCAATGACGAGCAGACCAATCTGGCTGACCACTGGGGTCAGGACCGGTCGCATGATGTGCCGCAGCACCACCTGCAGGTTGGGAATGCCCTTGGCTCGGGCGGTCCGGACGTAGTCCTCACTGAGGACTTCAAGCACTCCGGCGCGGGCCTGTCGAATGATGAGGGCCATCGGGTTGAGGCCCAGCACGAGCAGGGGCACCAGCACCAATGGCGAGAAGAGGCCATCCCAGCCATAGGGAACATCCTGATTGAAGCCCAGCACCAGCACCACAATGATGAGGGGGCCGGAGACAAACACGGGGATGCCCCAGATGATCATGGCAAAGCCAACGATCACGTTATCGAGGAGTTTGTTCTGATTCAGTCCGGCGATCACCCCGAGGGCAATGCCCAGCAGCGACACGATGCAGATGGCCGAGAGGCCAATCTGGAGCGTCACTGGCAGTGCCGCCTGGATCATGGAATTGACGGAGCGTCCGGACACCAACGAGTTGCCAAAGTCTCCTTGCACCACGTTGGCGAGGTAGTCCCCGAACTGAACCAGGAAGGGACGGTTCAGCCCTGCTGCTTCGCGGATGGCTTCCACGCGGGCTGGGTCATAGGCCACATCACCTGGAGCTTGCAGGAAGATCAGCTTGATCGGGTCTCCTGCCCCAAAGAAGACGAGCGCATAGATCGTCAGTAGCAGGACAAAAACCGACGGAATCCATCGGATGAGCCGGCTAAGGATGTAGCGTCTCACGTTTCCTCCATTCAGTGGCCAAAAATCAAAAAGGGGCAGGCGCAGCACCTGCCCCCCTGCACGCCGTGCTTACGGACGGCCGGCTTCGTCAATCTCGACATTCCAGGGCTCAATCACCTGCCAGTCGTCGTTCTTGTCGAAGTTCTTCACCCAGGGCATCGCCCACTTGGACATCACATCGTAGTAGTACGGGATGTACATCCAGTCGTCCCGGAAGAGGCGTTGCGCCTTCTGGGCCAGGCTGATGCGCTCAGGATCCTTCACGCCTTTGGTCGAAGCGCTTTCCAGCAAGGAATCCACTTCTGCGTTCTGGTAGCCCCCCATCTTGTTCCGAGCATTGCCGGAGCCGGAGTGGATGGAGCCCATCAGGTAGGAAACCGCATCGGGCACCCGGGTTCCGACGTCATCGCGGAAGATCTGAACGCTGGCCTGATCGGGTCCGGAGTAGGTCTCAATCGCCGGCTTCATCTCCACGCCCTGGATGCCCAGGACCTTGCGCCACTGCTCGGCAATGTACTGAGCTGCCGCTTCGTGGGTCGGGGTGCTGATGCCCACAAACATGATCTTCGGCAGACGACCACTTTGGCCATACTTGGACGCGGCCAGAGCGGCCTTGGCACCTTCCGGATCATACGGGTAGTTCGGGTAGCTGGCATCGACGCCCGGGACCTTGTTGAGGATCTGGCTCGCCGGTGTGAACGGACCATCTGGGAAGGCCGCCAGGGCGAGTTCCTTCGGATTGACCGCCATCACCAGCGCCTTGCGGACGTTGATGTCATCCATCGGCGCCCGGTTCGGATTGAACCAGAACTGCTGTCCCTTCGCCAGAGCCGGACCATTCAGGAAGCCTGGGCCCAGGTCCTGGATGATGGTCGGGGTGATCAACTCAGTCGCAGCATCCATGGTGCCCCGTCGGAGCATCAGGGTCGCGGTGCTCGGGTCTGAAACCGTGGTCACCACAATCTTGCTGAGCTTGGGCTTGGGGCCAAAGAAGTTCGGGTTGGGCACAAAGGTAATGACGCCTTTGTCGAGGTCCATGCTCTCGGGCATGAACGGTCCGGACACCACCACACCATTCTGGGGCATCCACCAGTCCTGCTTCTCGTTGCCGTTTGCATCCTCAGCCTGGGCAATCTTCACCGGAGCAATCAGAGCCGTGGCAATCTTCTGGTCGAAGATCGGGTCGGCGCGCACCAGCGTCACCTCAATGGTACGGGCATCGACCACCTTCAGACCGGTCATGTCCTGTGCCTTGCCGAGGGAGACCTCTTCAAAGCCGGTGACGTCTCCGAGGAACAGGTTCACCCGGGAGTGCTTGGTCGCCGGACGAGCCGACAGGTTCCAGGTGCCCACCACATCGTCCGCCGTGATCGGAGAGCCATCGGAGAAGACCGCCTTGGCGCTGATCTTGAGGGACCAGACCTGGTAGTTGGCATCTGAGGTGACTTCCGAAAGGACGTAAGGCGTCAGCTGACCGTCCTTGTCAAAGTACATCGGAGCCGCCCACCAGAGCGACATCCAGCGAGCCGAGTGCCCGCCCCCCTGGAGGGGAGACCAGTTCTGTTCCAGTACCGGGTGTTGAACATTCAGCACCTGTCCCTCCGCAGCCTGAGGCGCTGCGGGAGAGAAGCCTAGCATCGACAGGCCTAGCAAGAGGCTGCCCAACAAACGTTTTTTCATGCGTGTCTCCTTTTCATGTTCACACCCAGAAGGGGAGCTGTTGGTAACGGGGGCACCAAGGGGGAGGTGCCACACGTCGGTTTAGTAGGCGACCCGGTAGATCGCCTCAATGTCCGTGACAGCCAGATCGACTGGATTCCAGTCGAGCAGCCGGCGGATGGCATGAGCCTCGTGCGCCATGCCGGGAAGGGCCTCTTCCTGGACAGCATGAGCACGGAGGCGCATCTCAAGCCCAAGGCTTTCGCAAAACTCTTGGGCAGCATTCAAGACGGCCGGACCAGCCGTGTTCGGAGCCCCCAGCGCGGTCAGGATCCGTTCGGTTTTCTCCGGAACCTTCTCGGCATTGACGGCCAGGGTATGGGGGAAGATCAGCGCATTGGCCAGGCCATGCGGAATCTTGTAACGCGTTCCCAGCGGATAAGCCACGGCGTGCCCGGCTGTCGTGTTGACCGGTCCCAGGCAAATGCCACCGTAGTAAGCTGCCAGGGACAGACCCGCCCGGGCTTCCAGGTTGTTGCCGTCTTCCACGGCCTGCTTGAGGTAGGTGCCAATCAGCTCAATGCCACGGATCGCATAATCGTCAATCACGGGGTGCGACCGCTTCGAGGTGAAGGCCTCAACGCAGTGGGCCAGGGCGTCCACGCCCGTGGCCGCCGTCACCTGAGGTGGCACCGAAACCGTCAGGCTCGGGTCAATGAGGGTGAGGTCTGCCAGCATGTGGAGGCTCTCTGTCGCCACCTTCGCCATGGTCTCCTGATCCGTGATCAGCGACCGCGTTCCCACTTCGGAGCCCGTTCCTGCCGTTGTGGCCACCTGCACCAGCCCCACCTTGCGGGCCGGGGCTCGGTTGGGCCCGGAGATGTCGGAAAGGACCACCTCGTTCCTCACCATCACGGCCACCAGCTTGGCCAGGTCCATCGCAGAGCCCCCTCCGAACCCGATGATGACATCCGCTCCTTCAGCGGCTTGCACGGCTGTCATCAGGTCCTCAATCGTGGGCTCGTGAGCCAGGCCACTGGTTCCGTTCACGGCTCCCAGTCCCAGCACTTCCAGGCGGGCGGCATTCACCGTGTCTGCAATCACAAACGGACGCTGGTACCCACGTGCCTCCACCCAGGAGGCCAATTTTTCCGTGGCGCCGATCCCAAACTCGACAACAGCAGGGCGCAGCAATTGGATGGGAGCGGTCAGATCCAGCACAGCCCTCCTTCAGCATTCTTCTGGCCCACCAGAGCGGACCGAAATTCATTCATCATTGCGACCTCGTTGTCTTGGGTAAGGGAAAGCCCCGTGGGGCCTCCGGAAGGAATACCGCAAACCCGTGGCGACCTCCCAGCAGGGGGATGGCCCCCATTCCCGATCGGCTCAGGGGGAAACCCTCCCGAAATTTTTGTTTGAGCGCCTCCGCAACCGGAGCAGTCGCCCTCAATGGGACGCTATCGAAACATAGACAACTAGACAAGTCAAGCCTGCCAACCCAATTAAATCCCCGGAAAACGCTAAATTTAGCGGAAAATTATTGACAAGTTTACAGATATACGGCGACAATGAGGCCCTCAAGGCGGGGAGAGGAGGGGCTTCTCTCCCAGATCCGGAAGGGCCCGTCCCCCTTTTCAGGCCCGTCCCCGCCTGTCCCTCAACGAGGTGTGACGGAACGGGGCCCTGTGCTGAGCAAACGGCAGAATTGGTTGGTTTCAGGCTCCCCTGAGGCCCGTTCTCTCTCCCACTTGTGAGGATCGGGAGGCCCCTTTCCGGACCTCGTCCCAGGGTGCTTCATACCTGGAAGCGCGCTTCCTTGCTCCAGAGGCGCCTCCTGAAAATTGACAACTGATGGGCTTCCGGCCATCGACACTCAGAAGAGTCCCCCATGAACAAAGAAGCCTTTGTCGCTCTGGTCACGTGCTTCAACGACGATGAAACCATCAACTACGCGGCCACCCGCCGTCAGGTGCGTCGGCAGATGAAGGCCGGCAATCACCTGCTCGCTGCGGGCACCAACGGTGATTTTTCCGCCCTGACCTTTGAGGAAAAGGTTCGCCTGGCCGAGGAAGTGATGGAAGAGGTGGGGGGACAGGTCAAGGTCTTCCTCAACGCGGGGATGCCTGCGACCTTTGAGACCGTCAAACTGGCCCGCGAATTTGACCGCATCGGCGTGGATGGAATTGCCGTCATCACGCCCTTCTTCATTGAGGTCACCCAAGAGGGGCTCAAGCGGCACTTCCTCACCGTGGCCGACAGCGTGACCACCCCGGTCTACCTGTACGACATTCCGGCCCGGACTCAGAATCACATTGAGCCGGAAACGGCGCAGCAACTGGCGGCACACCCCAACATCCGGGGCATCAAGGATTCCGGAGGCAAGCAGGAGACGCTGGAGGCGTACTTTGCAGTCGGGCGGGAGGTGCCCGGTTTTCAGGTCTATTCCGGACCGGATCACCTGGTACACTGGGCCTTTCAGCAGGGAGCCGCCGGGTGCATCTCCGGGCTGGGAAACGTTTTGCCCGGGGTGCTTGCCGAAATCGTCCGCGCCTTCAACGCAGGAGATGAAGCGGCAGCAGCCGCCGCACAAGCCACCTACACGGCCTTCCGGACCGACCTCTACGCCCTGGGCTATCCTCCGGCGATGGTCAAACGCGCCCTCTGGGTCCTGGATGCGTCGGTAGGCGCATCGCGTCAGCCCGCCTTGCTGCCCAACCCGGAACAGGACCAGCACCTCCGTCACCTTCTGAATCAATACGGAATCACTGAATGAGAGACACCACCATGACCGATACTCCGATTGTCATCACCATGGGCGACCCATCGGGAGTGGGCGCCGAAGTCATCGTCAAGGCGATGGCTGCCCTTTCTCCAGACGCACGCCAGCGCTACGCCGTCATCGGCGACACGGCGGTGCTTCAGCGGGCCATTGCCGTCTGTGGCCTCAGCCTGCCGCTGCACCCCTACGGTCAGAACGCTCCTGCCGACTCCATCGCCGTGATCGAGGTCCCGGTAGCCGGGCTGCCCGACCGCTTTGGCGTGCTGGCTCCGGAGTGTGGCGAGGCCGCGTTTCGCTACATCGAGCAAGCGGTGCAGATGACCTCGGCGGGGCAAGCAAAGATGATCGTGACCGCTCCCATCAACAAGGAAGCCCTCAACCGCGCCGGGCATCACTATGACGGCCACACCGGCATGCTCACCGCGTTGACCCAGGCCCCCAGCTCCCGGATGCTGCTGGCTTCGGAGACCCTGAATGTGCTCCACGTGACCGCTCACGTTGCCCTGAAGGATGCCGTCGACCGAGCCATGCCGGAACGGGTGCTGGAGACGATCTTAATGGGAGACCACCACCTGAAGCGAATGGGCCTGCCTGCCCCCCGGATTGCAGTGGCCGGCATCAACCCACACTGTGGCGAGGCTGGACTGTTTGGGCTGGAAGATGAGCAGCAGCTGGTCCCAGCCATTCAAGCGGCTCAGGAGCAAGGCGTGAACGTCGTCGGCCCCATTCCGGCAGACACGCTTTACTACCGGGCCCATCAGGGGGAATTTGACCTCGTGATCGCGCAGTACCACGACCAGGGACACATTCCGATCAAGCTGATCGCCTTTGACACGGCCGTCAATGTGACGCTGGGGCTGCCCATCGACCGCTGCTCCGTGGACCACGGAACGGCCTTCGACATTGCAGGAACCGGTCAGGCCAACCACGTGAACATGCTGGCCGCGCTGGATTATGCAGGAAAGCTGGTGACGGAAGCCCGGAGCTGAATCCGGGGCATCAGTTCTTGGAAAGGCGGAGGTCGATCAGGCCATCGCCAAACAGGCGGTTGCAGGAATGCTGCAGGTGGGCGCGCATCAGCGTTGCGGCCCGCTCGGCATCTCGAGCCTCAATGGCTGCAAGGATCTCGCTGTGCTCGGCAAAGACCTCTTCGAGCGCAGCCGATCCGTCGGACATCAGCGTCTGGCCATGCATCTTCATGCCCACGTTAATGTGATCCCTCAAGGCACGTAAAGAGGCCTCGTAGTAGTGGTTGTTGGAAGCCCGGGCAATGCCGTGGTGGAAGGCAAAGTCGGCATCTTCCCGGTGAGAGAGGCTCCCGGTGGCCACACGCATCATCTCCAGAGCCTCACGGAGTTCTTCCAAAATGGCTCCGTTGTGCCGTTCGGCCGCCAGGGCGGCAGCGGCAGTTTCAATGGTAATCCGGAACTCATAGCAACGCTGCACATCCGCAAGGGTCTCGACCTTCGCAAACCCCACCGGCTTGACCGTCTCCACCCGAACAAAATTCCCGGCCCCCTGTCGTGTATAAATCACGCCCTCCTCACGCAGGTGCTTGAGCGCCTCACGGAGAACCGGACGCGACACCCCGAGTTCTTCAGCAAGGCTCGGCTCAGATGGCAGCCGCTGGTTGGCGGGGTAGTCGCCGTTGGAAATCCGTGTAAACAGCACGTGGTACACGCGATCCGCGAGGGGGCGGCTTTGTCGGGTTGAGGACTCCTTCGGGGTCCGTTGAGCCTCAGTCTTCATTCCATATCTCCACAATCAAAAAGCGTTACGCGGGTTGCGTCAGTTGCTGCACCAGGTCCGTCAAGGTCTGCGGGGGGCCAAACCCTCCGGATTTGGTGATGAGGCCCAGCCCCCGGCGTCCGGTCAGGGCTCGGCAAAAGGGCAGGCCTGGCAGCACCTCCCCGTGAATTTCCAGCACCCCGATGCCGAGTTGGGCCAGGACCGCTGAGGCCGTCTCCCCTCCGCTCACCATCAGGGTCGCCGGATGGGTCGCCTCCACCCAGGCCGCAACGCCTTGGGTAAACCGCTGCCCCACTTCCTCAGCTGGGCGTGCTGGAGAGGCTGCCGTCAGCTGCAGCAGCTGGTACCCTCCGTGCGGCAGAACCGGCTCCGGAACGGCTCCGTTGGGAGCAGCGATGCTTTCCAGCGCTTGCAGTTGTGCCAGGGTCACCGGGTCTCGGGAACCGATCGCCAGCAGAGCCGGCGCTTCCGGAACCGGAAGGCGGGGCGCTTCAGGTGTGGGAGCCAGCGTCCGCGCCAGGGCTTCGGCCAACCCGGCGGCTCCAACCAGCAACGCGCCTGCGGGAGCCTGGGCCAGTCCGGCATCCAGTTGTGCATCAGACTCGGCATCCAGCACGTCTCTGGGGTCTCCTCCCACACGGGGCGCAACAGGGATCGGACGCGCCACTCCGCTTCCAGTCACAGCCCCCTGAACGACCAGGCGCCCCAGGCGAGGAATCGCGGGGCAGACGAGGCGGCTCTGTCCCGGACGTCGCAAGGCCTCCGTTTCCGCTGCCACGTGCCCCTTCAGGCGACTGTCAATCTTCTTGAACACCCTTGCTCCCTCAGCATGACGCGCCAGCACCTGCTGAACAAAAGCCACCCGCTCCACGGCGGCAGCCTCCGGAATCTCCCGAGATCCTGTTGAGACCGCGACCACGCTTGCCCCCAACGCCAGCGCCGCCTCCAGGTCCTCGCCTGTGCGCGCACAGACGGTCCGGAGCCCCCGCACCGCAAAGGCCACCGCTGAGTCCAGGGCACCTGTCAGGTCATCGGCAATGACAACAACTTTCACGGATCTTTACTTCATCAAACGACAAGGGACGCCCCTGCGGCCTCGTGAGCCTTCAAGGGTCTCGCCTCTAATTTACAAATTTTACATGTTTTCACAAGTCGCACTCGGGAATGGCGGCACAACTTGGGAGGGAGGACCGGGAACAACAAGCAAGGACAGGAGGCTCAGGAGTCGAGGCGGGCTACACGCGGATGCCACTTTCGGGTTCCACACTAACCTCGCGGGCGCTGTTGGCCATGATCAGAGTGGCCGCAAAAATGACCCCGCCTCCGATCCAGGTGGTGAAGGAAACCCCTTGCCCCAGGAAGAGGTAGGCCAGCAGGGCCACAAAGGGAAGTCGCAGGAAGTCCAGGGGCGCAATCAGCGAGGCCTCTGCCAGGGAAAGGGCCTGGGTGACGCACCCCATGGAAACAGCCCCCAACACGCCCTGAAGGGCCAGGAGGACCCACTGCTCCGGAGTGGGGGCTTCCCAGACCCATGCGGCAAACACGGCGGCCAGGGGCACCGTGGCAATCAGGTTCCACGCCACCAGGGTTCGGGTCCCATCCCGCCCCGACATCGGCTTCAGCATCAGCTGCACGGCCGCAGAGAAAAGCGCCCCCAACACGGCCAGCAGCAACCCGCTGGAAGGCAACCCGCCCTGTCCTGGACGCAACACCAGCAAAACGCCAAGAAAGCCCACGATCATGGCCAGGATCCGGAGCCGCTTGGGCCGCTCGCCCAACAGTCCCCACGCCCCGATGGTCACAAATAGAGGCGCCGTAAAGGCAATCGCCGTGACATCCGCCAACGGCGCCTGCGCAAAGGCGGCAAAGAATGACGTCAGCGCTGCCAGCTTCAGGGCGGCGCGCACCACATGCTGCATCCGGTACTGGGACCGGAGCAGGCGGGGACGTGTCACGATCCAGGGCACAATCGCGATCAGGCCAAACAGGGCCCGGGTGAAGGAAATGATGAACGGGTGGACGTCTGGAGACACCGAACGCACAATCACCGCATCCACAGAGGCCAAAATGGCCACGACCACCATCAGCAGCACCCCAGTCAGGGCTGCCCGATCACGGAGTCGCTCGAATTTGTTCAACACCATCGTGTGCGTCGGTCTTCCGGACAGGTAAGGAAGGAGAAGAGGAGCGCCTTGATTGGGGCTCGGAACCAGGAGGCCTTCAGACTACTCGCATGCGGCTCAATAAGTCGAGGAAGATTCCAGACGCCTGAGCAATCGTCTGAAACGACGCTCCGCTCCGTTCGCCTCCGGAGATTCCGCGGTTGGCCCCGAGGGCCCTCAAACGCCGGGCTCTTGCGCGGGCCCGCCTGTACCGAAGAGAACCAGGAGGTCCCCAACGCGGGGGCTTCCCTTGAACAGGCGCCTCCTGTTTCGCCGCAGGCTCAAGTTCCTCAACCCGCCCCGCTCCTTTTCAGGCGACGGTGATGCGATCACCTCTTGAGATTCCCATCATTTTTCTGCATACTTGGAAGTTGATCATCGTGGACCTTCTCCCCCTGTCGAACCTCCCCGGTTCTGACGCAAGGGTCCTGGATTCTCCCATCACGTCTGGGGCGCACGCTTCCGGCAGATGTGCTCAGACGCCTCCTGATGCGGCTCTCGTAGTTAAACGGATATAACATCGGATTCCGGTTCCGAGGTTCCAGGTTCGATTCCTGGCGAGAGCACCAGATCCAGCCTGCAGGGGGCTCTTGAGGCGGATCCAGAACTTCCATCCCAGCTCGTCACACAGTTCCACCAGACCGGTAACGTGAACCCCCTTGTTGATGTCACCCTCCCGGTCTTTGGACTGATTGCCCTGGGGTGGGTGGCGGCCCGGAGGCATTGGGCTGGCCCGGCCATGATCG
>JAYOTF010000054.1:0-14614 GCA_038150265.1 Deltaproteobacteria bacterium
GCAAAGCGCGGTGTGTCCTGAGGGGTGCTGATGACCAAGACCTCTCGGATGCCGGCCAGCATCAGCGTCGCCAATGGGTAGTAGACCATTGGCTTGTCATAAATGGGCACAAGCTGCTTGGAGATGGCTTGAGTTGCCGGGTACAGGCGAGTTCCGGACCCTCCCGCGAGGATGATGCCTTTACGCTGCTTCATACAAATAAAAAACGAATGCCCAAGGAAGTCAGGATAGCCAACCGCGGGAACGGTCTACGGCCCGGGACCACTCCTGGAGTCGCTGCTGGGCCTGTTCTCGCTGAAGTTGAGGGTGGAATTTGCGGTCTTCTGCCCACATTGACTGAATCTCTTGGGGATCCTTCCAGATGCCAACTCCCAGCCCTGCTAAAAATGCAGCTCCCATTGCCGTTGTCTCAATGACTTGGGGACGTGTTACCGGCAAGCCAAGCAGGTCCGACTGAAACTGGCAGAGGAACCCGTTTGCCGAAGCACCGCCATCGATCCGGAGCTCCTGAAGGGTCAGGCCCGTGTCTTCGGCCATGCCCTGCAAAATTTCAGCAGACTGAAAGGCAATGGCTTCAAGACCGGCTCGGACCAAGTGGTTCCGGTTGCTGTCTCGGGTCAAGCCCACAATTGTTCCTCGTGCATAAGGATCCCAGTGGGGCGCCCCCAAACCGACGAAAGCCGGGACGATAAACACGCCCCCCGAGTCTTCAACAGACAACGCCATTGCTTCCGTTTCTGAGGCATCGCTGAACAGGCCCAGGCCATCTCGTAGCCACTGCATCAAGGCACCAGCAATGAAAACCGAGCCCTCCAGGGCATAGGTCACCTCGTCCCCAATCTGCCATCCAATCGTGGTCAGCAGCCCTTGCTGTGACGCCACTGGCTCGTTTCCGGTGTTGAGCATCATGAAGCAACCGGTGCCATAGGTGTTTTTCGCCATGCCAGGAGTAAAGCAGGCTTGTCCAAACAGCGCGGCCTGTTGATCGCCAGCAATCCCCGCAATGGGAGCCGACCCGCCAAACAGGTCTGGCGCGACCTCAGCCAGCACTCCACTCGAAGGCCGAACCTCTGGAAGCGCTTCCCGTGGAATCCCAAAGCGAGTCAAGATTTCATCATCCCACGCACAGCGGTGGATGTCATACACAAGGGTCCGGGACGCGTTGGTGATGTCACAGAGGTGCTGTTTTCCTCCGGTCAGTTTCCAGATCAACCACGAATCAATGGTCCCGAAGCAGAGCCGCCCTGCGGTTGCCGCCTCTTGCACTGCCGGAAGGTTCTGCAGCATCCAGCGCATCTTCGTGCCTGAGAAGTACGCGTCAGTGACCAGCCCCGTTTTTTTCCGGAGGACGGTGTCGAAGCCTTCGGCTTTCAACTCGTCACAAAAAGCAGCCGTCCGGCGGCACTGCCAGTTGATCGCCGGGCCGAGGGCTGTTCCCGTTTGCCGATCCCAAGCGATGGTGCTTTCTCGCTGATTGGTGATGCCGATGGCAGCAATGTCGTTCATCGTAACGCCGGCTTGCTCCAGGGCTGCCTGAATCGTCTGGCGTTGACTCTCCCAGATGGCTTCCGGATCCTGCTCGACCCATCCGGATTGGGGATAGTGGCACGCAACCGGGGTGCCCGCCATCGCAGCAACGGTCCCATCTTCTCGGAAGAGGATGGTGCGGGAACTGGTGGTTCCCTGATCCAATGCCATCACCAACTTCGACATCTTTCCTCCGTCAACAAAGGTCGGCGTCAGTAAACGCCTGCTCGTAAAATCGGGTAAATCTGAACAATCCCCAAGGGGCTCCGCTGCTCATCAGCCACCACCAGGCACGTGATCGAGTGCGTTTCCATGAGGTGCAAGGCCTTTGCGGCCAGCTCTTCTGGCGCAATCAGCTTGGGATTGTGCGACATGAACTGGGCAAGCGGCAAGTCCAGAAAATTATTTTGGGTCTCCACCAGCCGCATCAGGTCTCCGGTGGTGAAGACCCCAGCAGCCTTGCCTTCCGAATCCAGGGCCACCACAATGCCCAGGTTCTTCTGAGACAGCACCCGCATCGCTTCTCGCATGGAAAGCGATTCCGGAACCGTAGGCAGGTGCTCCCCTTCGGTCATGACGTCCCGGACGCGAATGGTCAGTTTGCGTCCCAAGCTGCCTCCGGGATGAAACAGCGCAAAGTCTTCCGCCCGGAATCCACGCTTTTCCAGCAGGCACATGGCCAGAGCATCTCCTAGCGCCAAGGTCGCTGTGCTGCTCGCAGTAGGCGCCAGGTTCAGCGGACAGGCCTCGCGA
Organism: Deltaproteobacteria bacterium; assembly: GCA_038150265.1. Taxonomy (GTDB): domain Bacteria; phylum SAR324; class SAR324; order SAR324; family NAC60-12; genus JAYPUA01. The sequence continues at coordinate 2,281 of JAYOTF010000054.1, forward strand.
CTGACCGCCACATTCAGGTGAACCGTTGCCCCACGAGCCAGCGTGGAGTCCGGATTCCCGGTGATCGCAATCAGCGGCGCTCCGTACGCCTGAATGTGCCCCACCATCTGCACCACCTCTGCCGTTTCGCCACTGTACGAAAAGGCGAGCACGACATCGTGGCGACGGATGATCCCCAAATCGCCATGCGCGCTGTCTGCAGCATGCAAAAATAGGGCAGGCGTCCCCGTACTGCTGAGAGTTGCCGCAATTTTTTGGGCCACCAGGCCACTTTTCCCCAGCCCCGTCAAAATGACCTTGCCGGAGCATGCGAAGAGGATGTCGACGGCCTGCTCCAGCTCGTCGCCCAGACGTTGCTGAAGCTCCAGCAACCCCTCAATTTCAATGCGCAGGGTTTCGCGTGCGCGTTCCAGAAGGTTGGACATGGGCCTGGTTACCTGTTGCCACCTTCAGTTTTTGCCAAACGCATCGCTCAACCGTAGAGGATGCCCTGTTTTTTGAAGTGCCGGAGGGTCGCGGAATCCCGCAGGTCCCCAGACTTCAAAATAATGGCATCCGTGTGGTGCGAGCCACTTTTGCTCGGAAGCGTTCCACCAACCGCCAAACGGTATGGAGGAATGACCGGAATGAGGAAGGTCTCGTCTCCGACCACGCACTCCAGTGGGGTGACCAACTCTCCGGTGTCTTCATCAAAGATCCGCTTGCCCGAGGCCATCACAACGCCGCTGGCGACAATGGAGCCTTCGCCGATGATGCCACAGACCTCGCACATGGCTCCGATTTTGGCATGGTCTTCCACGATGGAGGCCAAGCGCCCCGCCGGTTCCAGGATGCCTTCAATGCCTGAGCCGGCACCAAACTTTACGCCTTTGCCGATCTGGGCGCAAGACGCCACCCGAGTGCCTCCGTCAATCATGCAGCCTCCCCCAGCGATGTACGCACCGATGTTGATGAAGGCCTGGTTCATGACCACCGTCTGAGGCCCAATGTACGCCCCCGTCCGGACCATGGCTCCCGGAGCGTAGCGGACGCCTCCCTGCTCAAACATCTCCGCCGTGTAATTGCTGGTCTTCAGCGGGATCTTGTCGTAATACCCACCTTCCATCACCACATTCGGATGCGTCCCAAAGTAGTTGAGCACCCCATCAATCGTGTAGGTTTGCGGCTCCCAGACGCCCTTGACCTTCTCCGCCGCCCGAACCTTCCCCTCGTTGAGGAACTCAATAAACGAATCACACTCTTCCCGAGAGGCCTTGCGCTGCGCGATCACCTCCAGCAGATTGGGAAAGGCGCTTTCCACTCGCTCCACCCGCAACGCATCGGTGTTGCGAAGGCCCAAAAGCATCTCAATCTTCTGGTGACGTCCCGGACTCTGGCGTGCGCTTTCGACGTACTCGCCAAAAATGCGGAGCGCCTCCTGGGCCGCCGCAAAGTCGAAACGCCCCTGATCATCAGCCAAGTGGTGAAACACCCGCAGGGGTCCACAACGGCCGGGAAGGTTGGGAAGAAGGGCCACCAACTCATCCTTGGCATCATACACGCGCAACAGGACAACGTTGGGCGCTTCCGGGATCGTTTTGAGGTTCTCTTCGAACGTGCTCATGGACTCAAGAGGAAGAGTGTTGCAAGCAGGCAACCGCCTGCCCAGGTTAAAAATGCTTCAGCGGAGCCTTCCCCAGTGGAAAGACGTTGAAGCCCATTTCAAATAACGTCTGATGATCGAGGTGATTGCGACCATCAAACAGAAACGCAGGCTGGGTCATTGAGTCCAGAATCCGGGCAAAATCAAGATCCCGATACTCACGCCACTGAGTGACCAGGGCAATCGCCGCAGCTCCCTCGCACGCGTCATAAACATCTTCACAAAACGCAATGTCGCCTTCCATTGTGGCCAGATCCTCCTGCGCATGCTCCGCCGCTTTCGGGTCGTGAATGCGAACCACTGCATGCTCGCCCAGCAGTTTTTGGCACAGCGGAATTGCAGGGGAATCCCGGGTGTCTCCGGTATCCGGCTTGAAGGCAAATCCCAGGACCGCGATCTTCTTCCCAGCGAGGGTGTTGAACTGTTCGTGAAGGATCTTCTGGAAGAACCGATCGGTCTGCCACTCATTGATCCGGACCACACTCGCCCAGTAGTCGGCGACCTCCGGAAGGCCATAAAACTCGCAGAGGTAAGACAGGTGCAGGATGTCTTTCCGGAAGCAGGACCCGCCAAACCCAACGCTCGCCTCCAGGAACTTGGCTCCAATGCGGGAGTCGGCACCAATCGCCCGGGAGATTTCAGAAACGTTGGCTTCCGTCTGCTCGCAGAGGGCAGAGATGGAGTTGATGGATGAAATCCGCTGAGCCAGCATCGCGTTGGCCACCAGCTTTGAAAGCTCACTGCTCCAGACATTCGTCAGCAGGATGCGCTCCCGGGGCACCCAGTGGGCGTAAAGGCTGGCAATCGTCTCCGCGGCCTTGCGTCCGGAGTCGGTCTCGGTGCCTCCAATCAGCACCCGGTCCGGATGGGCCAGGTCGGCCATGGCCGTGCCTTCGGCGAGGAACTCGGGGTTGGAGACCACATCAAACCGTGTGGTGGAGCTTCCGGATTTGAGAATCTGCGCCATCGCCTCCGCCGTCCGGACGGGCAGCGTGCTCTTCTCCACCACGACGACTTCCGGACGCCGGGCATGCTTCAGGATGTCCCGAGCCGTTTTTTCCCAATACTGCAGATCCGCCGCTTTTCCAGCCCCCTCGCCAAATTCCTTGGTCGGCGTGTTGACCGAGACGAAGAGGATGTCCGCTTCAGCAATGGCCTGGGGGATGTCGGTGCTGAAGAACAGGTTGCGGCCACGGGCTTCCTGAACCACTTCCAGAAGGCCGGGCTCATAAATGGGGAGGTCGTCTGTGTTCCAACGGTCGATGCGGGCTTGATTCAGGTCCACAACGGTGACCTGGTGCTCGGGGCAATGCTTCGCAATAGCCGCCATGGTGGGACCACCGACGTATCCGGCGCCGATGCAGGTAATGTTTGCCATGATTCTTTAGAGAAGAGTGAAAGGATGTCGCCGATCAGACCAACCGCGTTGGCCCCACCAGCTCCTCCCCAGGTGCTGGTGCCAGGTTCATCAAGGGCTTCAGAAGAAGCCGGTTTCAGTCCGCAAAGAGCGGAGGTGCAATGTCACCCGGAATCGTTTGTCCCAGCAACACAAACTCGGTCGCAGCCACGTGACTCAGGTTGTTGTTGTGCTCCGGACCATACGACTTGAGCTTCCACGATCCGTCATACTGCGGATCAAAGATGACCAGCGGGACCGGATTCAAGGAGTGCTTGGTGCTGGGCTCCCACTCGCCCTTCTTGTTCTTGACCTTCATCTCATCCGCATTGCCGTGATCAGCGGTCACCAGCATCACGCCGTTCAGGCTCCGGACGGTTTCCATGAGCTTCCCGAGGCACTCGTCCACCACCTCCACAGCCGTCGTGGCGGCTTCCAGGTTTCCGGAGTGCCCCACCATGTCCGGGTTGGCAAAATTGATCAGCCCAAACTGGTAGTCGCCCGTGGCCAGCATGGCCCTCCCCCGCTCCGTGATCTCACGAGCCTTCATGGCCGGCTTTTCGGCAAACGAGCGGACGCGGTCGGACTCAATGAGGTGGTACTCCTCAAGCGCCGGATCCAGTGGTTCGCGACGTCCACCGTTGTAGAAGAAGGTCACGTGCGCAAATTTCTGGGTCTCGGTCAAGCGAAACTGCTTGAGGCCGAGTTCCAAGATGCGACGTCCAAACGGGTTCTCAACAGACGCCGTCCCGACCAGGTAATCCTTGGGAAACGCGTTGTCCTGGTCATACTGCGCCATCCCGGCAAACACCACCTCCGGGCGGGTACGCTCAAAGCCGGTGAAGTCTTCCTGCAGCAACGCCTCCGTAAACTCAATGGCGCGGTCGGCCCGGAAGTTGGTGAAAATCACCGAATGCCCGCTTTCAATCGGTCCAACGGGACGTCCCTCACGCGTGATCACAAACTCCGGAAGGTCCTGGTCCACCAAGTCGGGCTGCTGACTCCGAAAGAACGCAATGGCCTCACCGATGCTGGGAAATTGATGCTCGGCTTCCCCCAGAACATGAACCTTCCAACCCGCCTCCACCTTGGCCCAGTTCTGATCGCGGTCCATGGTAATCACCTCACGTCCGCCCCCACTGGCAAACGCATAATCAATGCCGGGCCTTTGCTCCTTGAGACGGGCAAAGACCTGCTCCAGTTGATCCGTGTAGTCTGTTGCCGACTGCACGGGGACGTCTCGGCCGTCCAGCAAGGCGTGGACGTAGCAGCGCTTGATGCCCGAGCGGAAGGCGTGCTCAATCAGAGCAATCGTGTGGTCGATGTGGCTGTGGATGTTCCCGTCAGACAGCAGGCCAATCAGGTGCAGCGGGACTTCGTGCTCCACGCAGTTCTGGGTGAGCCGAACCAGCACCTCGTTTTCAAAGAAGGCACCGGACCGGATCAGGTTCTGAATCAGGGTCGGGCCCTGGTCCTTGACCTCTCCAGCGCCCATGGTCATGTGTCCGACTTCCGAGCCGCCCAGGTCCTTCTCCCCCGGAAGCCCCACGTACTGTCCATGGGTCCAGAGTTGAGTGTAAGGCGATTGCGTCCGGAGTTGGTTCCAGTGAGGAAGGGTGGCACGGTGGATGGCATTGAAGCCATCTTCGCGCCCGATGCCCCAGCCGTCCAGGACCACGTGCAACAGGGGGCCACGTCCGCGAAACTGCTCAGCAAGTGCTTTGGGGTTCATGATTCTCTATGGTTATTCGACACGCAGGAGGCAGTCTGAGGGAAGCTGTTCCGTCAAGCGGAGGGTCGCTTCCTCCAGTTCCTCCAAGCTGCGGGACTCAAGGGTCAGTTTGAGGGAGTAGTCTTTGTTCCAAAGGGCGGGATAGGAGCCCAGCATCAGGCTGGGGTAAGCCGCCACCACCGCGTCCAGAGCATCGGCAACACGTCCCTCTTCCACATTGAGGAACAGCTGTTTCAGGTAGATGGGAGCGGTCCGGAAGCGTTCCTTGAGGGCAGAGAACCGCTGCTTGAGCAGCTCCGGAACCCCGGGAAAGACGAAGATGTTGTGGAAGAGAAGCTGCGGCGAACGCATGGACGGCAGCTCCAGAAGCTCGGCCCCCTCCGGAATGCGGGCCATGCGGAGGTGAGCCGCGTTGGTCTGGTCTCCGTAGTAACTCCGGACCAAATGTTCCATCGCCGGTGAAACCTGCACCTCGGCGCCATGAGCCGCGGCAACGCCTTCGATGGTGACATCATCATGAGTCGGACCAATGCCGCCACTGGTAAAGACCCAGTCGCAGCTGTCTGAAAGCGCCCGCGTGTGCTCAGCGATCACCTCAACCTCATCCGGAACCGTCACAATGCGACGAACCTCTACCCCGAGGAAGCGTAACTCCCTGCACAGGTAGGGCGAGTTGCAGTCCTGCACCTTTCCGGAAAGGACTTCGTTGCCAATGATGAGGATGCCTGCCGTGACCGGAGTGTCCATGGGAGAACCGACCAGAGGTTACTCGACGCGCTGAATGACATGAAAGCCGAAGGGCGTCTCCACCACGCCACTGACCTCTCCGGGCTTGAGCAGGAACGCTGCGTCTTCAAATTCCGGGACCATCTGCCCACGTGGGAAGCGTCCCAGCATGCCTCCTTGCGGAGCAGAAGGCCCATCGGAGTTGCTCTTGGCCAACTCCTCAAAGTTTTCTCCCCCCTGGGCCCGCTTGACGAGGTCCTGCGCCAGCGCCATGGCTTCATCCCGAGAGCGCGTCTGGGTGGCACGTGCCGCCCCCTGGTACTGAATGAGGATGTGCCGGGCCGTGATCAGCTCCAGCGGTATGCGGTGGAAGACGATGTAGCCAAAGGGCGTGTCCACCGGGTCGCTGATCTGCCCCTCCTTGAGGGTAAACACCGACTGGAAGAAGGGGGGAAGCTGAGGATCCTGACGAGCCAGCATCGGCAACTTGGGTTGTTCCGGAAGGTCCGTCAGCTCCTGAGACAGCTCCGCAAAGTTGACCCCTTCGCGACGGGCCAGATCCGCGATCTGCCCTGCGACATCCGCGGCCTCTTCTTTGGAGTAGTAAAGGTTCTGCCGGGGAGAACGCGACCCCTGGTAGGCAATGACCAGCAGCTCCAGCGCCACCTCATCCACCTGCGGCTGCCCAGAAGCCGGAACCTTGGCCGGGTCGAGGTCGGCAGTCACTTCCGGCAACGTTTTCTTGTTCTTTTCTGCGAGCTTGCGCATGGCGGCAACCGCCTCAGCTTCAACCGCAGTGGGGTCAAAGGCCTTTGCCTGATCGCCCACCGGCTCGATGGTCACCTTGTTGATGAGGTCCCCCTGCGCAATGGCGTTCACAACGTCCATGCCCTCGGCAACTTCCCCAAACACCGAGTGCTTGCCGTCGAGCCAGGGCGTTGGGACATGCGTGATGAAGAACTGGCTGCCGTTCGTGTTCGGACCGGCATTGGCCATGGAGAGCACACCAGGCTTGTCGTGCTTGAGAGCCGGGACAATTTCGTCAGCAAACTGGTACCCGGGGCCTCCGGAGCCGTTGCCCAACGGGTCCCCGCCCTGAATCATGAAGTTGTCAATCACGCGGTGGAAGCTCAGGCCATCATAAAAGTGGCTGGTCCGGGGCTCCTTGGTGATGGGGTCCTTCCACTCCTTGGAGCCAGACGCCAGCCCCACAAAATTGGCGACGGTCTGAGGAACCTGCTGGTAGAACAGGCGAAGCACAATGGTGCCCTTGCTCGTCTCCATCCGGGCATAGAGGCCATCAGGAAGAGCAGCTCCGACCGGTCCGGCAGCAAGCAGCGACAGGGTCAGAAGGACAAAAGGGATCAAGAAGGAACGCAACCGAAACATGAGCGATGAGGAGACGGGGGTGTCGAAGGGGTGGAGGGGTTGCCCAGGTTGAGCAAAAAGTCCCTGAGAGCCAAGCGCGACATCAGAGTCGGAATTCAGCAAGGTGCAGAGCAGGCTAGGTTGAGCAAGGTTCCACAAGAAACGTTGAGGAATTTCCTACCATAAGCAGCCTTGCCTGATCACACAAGCCTTTTGTCTCAGTCGCCCGGAAATGCAAGGCAGGGTTGCCTCGAAAAAAGGAAAGGAGAGGAGGCGGTTTGCGCCTCCTCAGCAGGTCACCGGAGGATGTTCTTGAGGGTCTCGATCTTGCGAACCATCTGCCCGTCTCCCGCATAGCGCTCGGCAAACCGAAGCTGCTGCGTCAACTCGGCACTCAGGTCCGCAGGCAGCAGGCCGTCCTGGCTCTTTTCCAGGATCTGCCGCTGGGCGTTGTCGACCACCATGCCCGGAAGCACCTTGAGCAGCACATCGCGCTGCTTGAGGGCCTGAGACAGCTGGGCGTCATTGGAGGCCCGCAGCGACGCATCCTGCAGCGTCTCCAGCGCCGAGATGTAGGTCTGGATCTTCAGGTGCTCGTCCTTCTGACGCTGCGCCGCGCGGATCTGCTCCACCGCCTGCAGGTAGTAGCGCTCAAAGTCGCTCTCTTCGCCACTGGACGGGATCACCGAGCGAGGGACATTCAGGGCGGTCGGGGCATCCAGCAGTTGCTGGCGACGCGCCACGCTCTGGTCGGTGACGCTGTAGAAGGAGACGATGATCGAGTTCCGGTCCGTGATTTCCACAAACGGAGGCAGCTCAAAGATGTCCGGATTGATCTGCGCCCGCAGGAAGACTCGCTTCTGGTGCTCCACATCCGTCACCAGCTCAACGTAACGGAGGTACTCCAGCGACCGGAATCCCGGGATCTCCCGAAGCTTCTCCGCATTGGGAATGACCACCTGCACATAAAACTGGTTGCGGCGCATCCCGGTTTCCGGATCACGCATGCTCTGCTCCACAACCTGAAACGGGAACATGTCGGCAGTCAGGTCCATTGGGCGATCAAAGAAGACCTCAATGCCAAAGCGATAGATGTTCCGGAGCTCATCTTCGGTCTGCCGGGGAATCGCCACCATTTCCCGCACCTTGAAGGTCTTGCTCTGAATGACGTCTCCAGGCAGCGGTTCCGGGCTCAGGGCGCCATTCTGCAGCAGGCGGTAGGCCATCGGGTACGTCAGGACCTCCCGCATGCCGTTTTCCAGCTCAATCACATACCGGTAGCGGTTGCCCTGGCTATCGGTGGCAAAACGGCTTTCCTCGCCCGGCAGCAGCAGACGGAAGCGGCTCATCGCGAGCTTGACGCTCCGTCCTTCAAGCATGTCGTGTTCCGGGAACACCTTCGTGTAGAACTTCGCCCGCAGGGCCTCCTTGTGGAACTCGTTCTTGTCAAGAACCGCAAACTCCGTGCTTTCTGGTGACGGAAAAATGAGGGCCTGGTTTCCGGGAAGCCGAAGCTGGTCCGTCAGGGTCCACTCATAAATCCGGTCCATCAGCCAGTCCCGGGTCGAGCCATCGTCCAGCAGGGCCTGCAGGTAGTACTCGGTTTCCGTCCGGCTTTTCACAAAGACGGCATTGACGCGGAAGGTCTTGAACTCTCCGCGGTTCAGAACATTGGCCAGGCGGATGGCGTTTTCGCGACTCGTGTACTTAGGGAAGGCGAGTGCGGTGGTCGTGAAGCCGACCAGAGCCCATCCGAGTGCCAGCAAGATCAGAAAGCGCTTACTCAAAATTTTCTCCCACATAAATTTCCACATCAGTGCCCATCTTATTGGTTCGGCTCAGGGGCATGGGTTCCACAACCTGCTCCCCAGGAATCAGCTCAGACAGCGCCAGGGCCGCTTTGAGGAAGTTGGGGCGGAAGTAAATCTTGGTCTTCATCAGGCTCACCTCTTCCCGGACCGACGAGATGTTGAGGATCTCCAGCTTCATCCCCAGCCGGTCTTCCAGGGCACGGCGCTGCTGACGCTCCAGCAGGATCGCCAGGCGCTGGGCGCTGCTGACATGCGGGGAAGCATTCAGGATCGACAGGTTCAGCTGCAGGGGCTGCTGATAGGCAAAGAGCGCTGCCACCGGATGCAGCAAGACCGCTTCCCGGGCACTCAGCCCAGGCTGGGCCAGGCTGGGGAGGGAGCCTTGTTCCACCAGGGAGTTGTCCTCGCTGGCCACCGGAATGTCCGGCGTCTTGCGGGGCACCTCCACCAGGGCAAATGCCAGCTGCTGGCCGTTCGAGCGCTCCGGATCCACCCGGACCGTTGCTTCCTTCGTGGAGAGGATGTCCAGCTTCACCACAAATTCCGGAGGCCCCTCTGCGGTTCGGTCAATGCTTTCCTGAATCTGAAACTCGCGAAGCAGCCCCTCTTCCGGAAAGTCCCGAAACTCGCGCTCCGGCAGCAAGACGCTGTTGACAAAGGCCTGGGGGATGGTAATGACGCTCCGTTCAAACGCGTCATCGGTCTCAATGCTGATGCGCTCAAACAGGGCGGGGTCAAACTGTCCCTTGATGGTCAAGTACGACTTGGGGAGCCCAGCGACATACTCCACCTGATCCAGCATGTGCCCAGTCGTCTGGGCCTGGACCAGTGATGCCCCTAGCGTCAGCCCAATGACTCCTGCGAGAATCCGGGACCAAAAACGTTTCATTGCAGCGGTTCTCCTCTAAGGCGGAATGTCCTCCGCCAGTTGCCTAATCGTCAGAAGCAGATGCTCCCTCTCCGCACCGAAATGCAGAAAATGAGCCAGCCCCCTGAAGCCGAGGGGTTCCTCAGAAGGTGAGGCCCCTTGTTCATTTTTTCATTGACACTCGCGCTCCAGTTTTTACAATAGTGGTTTGTGTGGCGGGAGTAGCTCAGTTGGTAGAGCATCAGCCTTCCAAGCTGAGGGTCGCCGGTTCGAGCCCGGTTTCCCGCTCCAACGCCTCTGTTGGTCAGCACACACATCCTTCCGATCGCGGGGTGGAGCAGTCAGGTAGCTCGTCGGGCTCATAACCCGAAGGTCATAGGTTCAAATCCTATCCCCGCAACCATTTTTCTCCCAGCAAAATCAGTGAAAGCAGCCTGCCTCAGTAGGTGATCGTTTCATGCCCTCGGTTTCTCCCAACTGGATCCCCACCACTTGAGGAAACTCCTGGACTCCCACGCTTCCTTTTCGCTCTCTAGCGGCCAGTGAGTGCTCCCAGGTTCCGGCTGAGCCTACCCCTCCTTCGTTTCGATTCTCACTTCGCCATATTGCTCAGACTCCCGCTCCGTCACTTCCTTCCAGGGCACCTCCCTCCCCTCTTCCCAGTCCTTTGCTGCCTGAGTGGGAACCGGCTTGAGCATCTCCGGACGCATGGGGAGCATGCCATGCCCCAGGAAGCGACCAATCAGGATCTCCCTGACATAGTTTGAAGGAGGAACCCCTACATGCTCAGCCAGTTTCCCCAGGTCTCCCTTCAGCCGCAGGGGAATCCAGACCTTCATTGGTTTGATATTCTTGCCAAGCTCAGGAACCCAGTACGTCTGGATCCGAACCGGCTTCTGGGGGGAATCAGACCTCAACGAAAATCTGGCACCTGTGTCATAAGCCTGGAAGGGGTCACCAAATTGCTGCCGGATGTACTCAAAGGTGTAAAGTCCATAACAGTGGACAATGAGGAAGTTTCGGATCAGCCGGCTCATGGTGGTGCTGTAATCACTGGCAATTTTACGAATTGCCTGCTCTGCAGCTTCCGGCAGCCAGAACTTCAGCGCCACATCATCAATCGTCAGATCATGGATTTCTCCAAGCTGCTCCTCCAGGTCCTGAAGGCTGAGGGGGCAATCCACCTTCCCTTGATCACTGGGCGCCCAGTCTGAGCTCTGCTGTGCCTGGGGTCGTTTTCTTCTCAGGAAGGCCCACATGGGTGCTCCGGAAAAAGTAGGGGAATTTTCAACAGGAGCAGATTATAGCGTATGCTGAAGAAGCCGCAATGCCGGGGCTGATGTGATACGGCACCTGAGGCATGACGCCCCCTCCACCTGCTCATGGGAGACCAGGATGACCACCTACTATGTTCAGATCTACCACTGCCCAAAATGTGATGAGTCGTTTGGCCATTTGTCACTGAGCTCCTACTACCTGGCTGGCAATGCCGATAAAGCAGAGCTGAGGTTCTACCACTCTGAGGTCAGGGCCAGTCAGAAAGTTGATGAGGGAGAGATGAGGTTCTACCACGCTGAGCTCAACCACAATCAGCACAAGGCCTTCATGATTTGCAAGGCCTGTGGCCAGTGCTCCTGGAAGGGGAACTTCACTGAACTGGATTCGATCGGGTACGGGGAGTATCAAAGCCTCTCTGATGCGGGGGCTCCTCCGCTCTTTTCTTCCGTTCGTCTCCTCTCCCCCTTCGACTGCGCTCATGATGAGCTGCTGCAGCATTATTTCTGGATGACACCGGCTCAAGAGGTCTTCATCAGGACCGCCTCATGGGAGGCCTTCAGGCGTGATTGCGATCAAGGAGAGCCGTTGCCTCCCTTGCAGGAGGAGAACATCCAATGCCTCTTACCGATGCTGGAAACCCTGGACTCTGAGACCCTCCTGCTGAAAGCCGACCTGCTCAGAGTGATGGGGCAGTTCAAGGAGTGCCTCACGGTAATGGAACAGGTCCCTGAGGAGGAGTGGGGAGAGCAGATGAAGAAGGTTGAGGAACTGGCAAAAGCCGGCAGCCAGACGATCCTGAAACGGTCTGGGAGGCACTTGTGGAGGTTGATCAAGCCGATGTTTTGAAGGGCCTCAGAGAAGGACACCTGACCTGGAAAGCCGGCTGAGGTGCAGAGCCACAGCGCTACTCCCTCATCCTCCCGGAAGCAATGAGCCCCCTGTAGAGCATCTCATCAGCGACTGATGATAAGCTCATGCCCTGCTCCTGAGCGATCTGGGCCAGCTTGTCCCTGACCTGGCCATGAATGGTGACGTTCAGCACCTTCCGGTTGCCTCTGTAAATCTTCCTTGAAAACATCTGTCTCCTGACTGTAGTTCTGTGAAGTGGCTCAATATGTTACATTGTAACATAATCTGTAGGAGGATTCATAGCATGTTCAGGTGGTGGTTTGGGTCAGTTTCAACCGCAAATTCCTCAATGAGTGTGCCTTTTCACCAATAATATCAGTGGTCGTCAATTTGGACCTGGCCTGTATTTTTGCCGTATTTTTTCCAACGTATCCCTTGACAGTGCCTGCTCTGAGAAGTAGATTCCCTTTTTGAGCACCCTCTGGGGAAGTGTCAACCTTGATGGGAGTAACTGGTTTATGAATTGGAAAGATAGGCTTTGGCAACTGACCCTAGTGGTAGTTGGGGCTGGTGCGCTTGGAATTTGCAGTAGTGGAGTAAATAATTCGCAATTTTTTTATCTATAAACCAGCCTAGATAGATTCTGAAAAATATAAATTTTCCA
>JAYOTF010000055.1:0-14508 GCA_038150265.1 Deltaproteobacteria bacterium
CCTTGTTGCTGGAAGCCCCGGTGATAACGATAGCGTAGATAATTCATACTATCGCGATACCCGTTTTGATATGCCAACAGGTCTCGCATATTACAATGGAACTGTTTTTATTGCCGATTATCGGAATCATACCATACGTGGTTTTGATCATAGCACCCCCTCCGTCGATACTGTTTCTGGGAAAGCTGATGAGCCGGGGAATATCCTTGGAACCAGTGAAAATGCTCGGTTTGACTCACCATTTGGGTTAGTTGCTGTAAGCTCAACAGCATCTCTTTATGTCTCAGAATCAAATCGAATCAGTCGAGTAGATATTTCCCCATTGAGCGGGTCATCTACCCTTCTTCATGGTCAACCTGTTGGTGAGAAAGTTCCATTTGTTGCGGACTCGAACATTGATAATTTGAGCTACATCGGGTGGGACAACTCCACTTTGGGCGATAATGAGACGCTCGCTGACAACAGAAGCAAGGATGGCATTGGGACCGCTGCCATCCTCGATGCCCCGAAAGGGCTCGTCATTGATGAAGATATGGAGGAATTTATATACTTCATCGATAACGAGACGATCCGTAAGGTTGAGCTGTCCACCGCAGAGGTGACCACCATTGCCGGAGTCGCCGGTGACAATGGAAGCACGGATGACAACGGGACAGATGCTCGCTTCAATGGACCGATGGATCTGGTCTTTTTGGATAACGTTCTATATGTAGCGGACACCCTCAATCACACGATCCGTAAGGTCGAGTTCAGAACCCCAGATGAGGTTATCTTGGAGGTCCCAAAGGTGAGCACCCTTACCGGGCTTGCTGGTGACAATGGCAGCACAGATGGCACTTTTGCTGAGGCCCGTTTTTACCGGCCGTCAGGAATCACTGCCCTCCGTGGCTACCTGTACGTGACGGATACGTATAACCACACAATCCGTCGGATTGATCTGGAAAACGAGGAAGTGACCACGATTGCGGGAGCCGTTGGTGACAACGATACGGTTAGCAGCGAAATGATGGGTGATGATAAGGCTCGTTTTAACGAGCCAATGGGGATCGTTGGTTACGATCCGGGAACTCAAGAGGTGTTTTTGTACGTCTCTAGTCAGAAAGCCCACACCCTACAAAAGATTCAGTGGTATCAATTGTAAGTCTGCCTTGCTGCGAATGAGGGCGTGGTCGTTTTCCTCTAGGCAGTGAGCTCGCAGTTCTCTCATCACGTGACGGCCTCTCCGCAGAGAGCGCCGTCCTCCGCACACCTACCCTCCCCAAGCAGGAAGCGTCGCCTTGGCGCTCCTGCATCTCTCCTTTCACCTTCCTGACGCATCCTGAAGCTTGCGGTCCCTTGCTGCCTCCGCTAGCCTCAATACGTTTCTTCATCAAACGTAACCTCTTTTTTCAGGCTGAGAACAACATGAAGTACCGAGTGTGGGGGCTGATTGCCCTGAGCTGGCTGGTGGTAGGGTGCAGTGGCAGCGTGGTCCGGACACTGGCGCCGGAGGCGGTCAGTGAGACCCGCATCAATCAGGAATCCGCCAAGTCCTACAAGCAGGTCATTGCCGAGTCCAAGCTCTCGACGGATCAGCGTCGGGTCGCACTGGTGAAGCGGGTGGGCCAGCGCATTGCGAAGGCCTCCGGAGAGCCCTTTGACTGGGAGATTGAGCTGATTGAAAGTCCGGAGCTGAACGCGTGGTGCATGCCGGGGGGGAAGATTGCGGTCTACACGGGCATCCTGGATGTGCTGGAGACGGAAGCGGCGCTGGCTGCCGTGATGGGACACGAGGTGGCACATGCCACCCGACGGCATGGCATGAAGGGGTACGCGAAGGCGATTGAGAACCAACTGGCCACTGCCGCGGTGGTGGGGGTGGCCGTGGTCGCGGCAGAGGCGTATTGTCAGAGCGAGCAGTGCAAGACCCTGGCAAAGGTCGGAGGCGCTGCTGGCGCACTGGGGTTGGCCTTCTTCCAGCGCAAGTACAGCCGAGACGATGAGACCGATGCCGACCGTTACGGGCAGATCTACATGGCACGGGCCGGGTACGATCCGGCAGAAGCCAGCCGCGTCTGGGACCGCATGGCCAAGGCCACCGGTGGAGGCGGAGGGCCGGAGTTCATGTCCACGCACCCGAGCCATGAAAACCGGAAGAAGCGCCTCAGCGAGTGGCTTCCGGAAACGCGGGCGCTTTACCAGAAGGCGCCAAAGCAGTATGGCCTTGGCGAGAAGCTTTAGGGGCGTTTTCGGGTGAGCAGGAAAACCGGTTGGCCGTGGTGGCAGACCTCCGCATGTCGGGTCCACCCGAGCGGCTCGTAGTAAGAGGCCTGCCCTTCAGTCAAAAGGTACAGCTGCCGAAAGCCCTGCTCCCACGCAAAGGCTTCCAGCGCTCGGACCAGTTGCCGCCCCAGCCCCTGCTGGCGGAAGGGGGGCAGGACGTACAGGCTGGCCAACCAGGGGCCCAGGTGCTGATACTCCGGAGGGAAATCAGGAGGCAGCTCCTCTTCCAGCAGCGCAATGCTGCCCCGTAGCTCCGCGCCCTCACAGGCCACAAGGGTCGTGGGCACCGTCCGGCGACAGGCGTGGTCCTGCACCTCGGCGACGGCCTCCTCCAGCGTCCAGAACGGCGCATAGAGCGCCCCCCACTCGGCATGATGGAGCCGCGCCAGTGGCTCCGCAAGGTGGGGGTGATCGGCGAGGAATTCCAGCGTGATCAACCGTGATCCCGCTTCTTCCAGGCGCTGATGCGCAGCTCCCAGTCTTCCATCAATCCTGCCTCAATGCGGTAGTTGCGGCTGTCCACCACCACCGTTTGACCGTCTCCCGGCACCGGGTGGACGTCATCGAGGGCCCGTTGCAGCTTGGCAAAGCCCACCGTGGTGCACCACTCCAGGAGGCCGTGCATGATCCGGCGGTCCCGGAAGTGGTGGTCCTGCTTGCCCTGAAAGGGGTCAGGAAGGTGAAGGCTGGCAGGCAGGGAAACCTCTCCCCCCCAAATGGCAAGGGGAGGGGAGTCAAAGTGACGGATCCAGCCTCGTTCCAGAGTGACGGCGGTCATAATCCCATTACCGAGTGGGCACAGGAGCAGTGCTGTTGATGAAGGGGCTGCTGAAAGACGTCCAGGCAGAGCCGGGTGGCTCGGTCGCGACACTGCTCCAGTGCCGCCTGAATGTCTTCCAGGGTGATCGGAACTTCCTCCAGTCCGGAGGCCATGTTGACAACCAGGCCAAGGGCGGCATAGCACAGCCCCAGCTCCTTGGCGAGCACGACCTCCGGGACATTGGTCATGCCCACCAGGTCGGCGCCCCACCCCCGGAACATGCGGATCTCTGCGGGCGTCTCAAAGCGGGGGCCTTCGGTGCAGAGGTAAACCCCGGAGCCCGCAAGGGGGATCTCGAGCCGATCGGCAGCGGCGGTCAGTTGCCTCCGGAGCTCTGGACAGTAGGGCTCCTCCAGCCCAACGTGTCGGACCTGCCCATCAGCGCCCTCAAAGAACGTCCGGGCCCGCCCCTGTGTGAAGTCGAGGAAGTCGGCAGCGAGAACGAGGTCTCCCGGACGAAACGCCGGATTGAGCGAGCCGACGGCTGCTGTGGCCAACACGTGGGTGACGCCCAGCTGCTGGAGCGCCTTCAGGTTGGCCCGGTAGTTGATGCGGTGCGGAGGAACCGAGTGACCCTTTCCGTGCCGGGCCAGGAAAGCGACCTCCTCTCCGCCGAGTTCCACCACATCGACGGACACGTCTCCATACGGGGTGGCCACCTGCTCCACCCGAGCCGGTGTGCCGCTGCCGTAAACGCCGGTGCCCCCAATCATTGCCTTGTTCATCCGTCTGCCCATGCGAGGGGTTAAATGCTCATTAGCTTAGTCGGGGGCCGAGGAGGAACAAGCTGAAAGCCACCTGCAGGAGGTGTGAAAAAGCTCTTCCCATTTGAAGGCCAAGCTCCTAGACTATTTGGTTAATCTCACCAGAGAATTCACGCTGAAGCCTGATTCATCAATTACCCAATCAAGACCATGAGTGAAGCAAAACAAGGAGCCGAAGTTCATCAGTACCAAGCCGAGATGCAGAAGCTGCTCGACATCCTCGTCCACTCCCTCTACACCGAGCGGGAGATCTTCCTGCGGGAGCTGATCTCCAACGCCTCGGATGCCCTGAGCAAGGTGCAGTTTGAGGCGCTGACGCAAGAGGGGTTGGTGAGCGGCGACCAGGAGCTGGAGGTCCGGCTCGCATTTGATGACACGGCCAACACCCTGGAGGTGATCGACAACGGCTGCGGCCTCACGAAGCAGGAGCTGATCGACAACCTCGGCACCATTGCCAGCTCCGGCACCCTCAAGTTCCTCAAGCAGGCTCAGGAAAGCCAGCAGTCGGTCGAGAACCTGATTGGCCAGTTCGGAGTGGGCTTCTACTCCGTCTTCATGGTGGCCGACCGGGTGGAGCTGGTGACCCGCTCCTGGAAGGAAGACGAAGCAGGCTGGATGTGGAGCTCCGATGGCTCCGGAAGCTACACCCTGACGCCAATGGACGTCTCGGAGCGCGGCACCCGCGTCAAGCTCTTCCTCAAGGAAGACGCGAAGGAGTTCTGTGCCGAATACCGGATGGAGTCGATTGTGAAGCGTTACTCCAACTACGTCCCCTTCCCCGTGAAGATCAAGGACCGGGTGCTCAACCAGGTCAAGGCCCTGTGGACGCAGTCGCGCTCCAGTGTGGAGGAAGCGGAGTATGAGGAGTTCTACAAGCACATTGCTCACGAGATGGAAGGGCCGCTGCACACCCTGCACTTCTCGATTGATGCCCCGCTGCAGTTCCACGCCCTGCTCTTCTTCCCCAAGAAGGTCTCCAACGAGATCCTCTACGCCCGGGAGAGTCGCGGCATTGCGCTCTATGCGCAAAAGGTGCTCATTCAGCCCGACAACAAGAACCTGCTGCCGCCGTACCTGCGCTTTGTGCAGGGGGTGGTGGACTCCGAGGACCTGCCTCTGAACGTCTCCCGGGAGTCGGTGCAGCAGAATGCCCTCATTGAGCGCATCAAGAAGAGCCTCACCTCCCGCGTGCTCAAGGAGCTGCAAACCCTGGCCGATCAGCACAGCGACACCTACCTCTCCCTCTGGAAGGCCTACGGCAGCCTCCTCAAGGAAGGGGCGGCCCAGGACTTTGGGAACCGCGAGAAGCTGATGGACCTGCTCCGCTTCAACTCCACCATCTGTGAAGACGCGGAGCCCACGGTGACGCTGAAGGACTACGTGTCCCGGATGCGGGACGGGCAGAAGGAAATTTACTACGCCCTCGGCAGCACCCGGGAATCGCTGCTCTATCACCCGAACCTGGAGTACTTCAAGAAGCAGGGGCTCGAGGTCCTCTTCCTCCTCGACCAGATTGACGAATTCGTCATGACCGACCTGCGCGAGTACGACGGGAAGCCCTTCAAGAGCATCTCGCAGGCCGACATTGAGAACATGGAAGACGTCCGGGAAAAGCCCGAGACCGAGCTTTCGGACGAAGAGAAGAGCGACCTGCTCAGCTTCTTCAAGGAGCAGCTGGGCGAGCGGGTGCAGGACGTGGTTGAGTCCAAGCGCCTGGTGGGCAGCCCCTGCTCCCTGATTGACTCGCGAGACGGCATGAGCGCGCAGATGGAGCGCATGATGAAGATGATGAACCAGGAGGTCGAGACGCAGAAGCGGACCCTCGAGCTGAACCTGGGGCATCCGGTCATGCAGAACCTCTCCACGCTCCTGCAGAAGCAAAAGAGCCACGAGTTCCTCCCGGAAGCCGTGGAACAGCTCTACCTGAACGCGTTGCTGGTGGAGGGCTTGCTGGAGAATCCGGTGGAGATGCTGCCGCGCATCAATCGCCTGCTCGCCGATGCCTCAGCCTTCCAGCTCAAGGACGCCTGAGCGGCACCCGCCGAGCGTGAGGAGGTCAGTTCAGCAGGTAACGCTGCGAGCGGTCCTCCTCCAGTTCCAGAAGCCGGGTTTCGTAGTCCCGGAGGGCCTCATCAATCTGGTCGGAGTAGTCCCGGAGTTCCTGCAGACGCTGCTGAATCACCTTGAGCAGCTCCTCATGCTGATTCGAGTGGGAAGGGTGGTTCCGGACCCGGCTCAGGAGCCCGTCACATTGCTGCGTGACTCCATCGAGCTGTTCCCGTAGGGTAAAGAGGTTGAAGGTGTTGCGTTCTTCCGGAGAAAGCGTCAGGTCCGGGTTGGGCTGATCCCGGGCGGTTTTGAGGTACTCCCCATTGGCCTCCATGAATTTGGAAATGCGCGCCAGCACCTCCTGGTACTGCTCCGCCAGGTGGTCACATTCCCGCCGGTACCGTTTCAGGTCCCGAAGGGTCGCAAAGGGCAGGAATTGGTGAAACAGGCGGGTGAGGGACCTGAAGACAGATTTCATGAGCATACCCCCGATTAATCACGAAATTTTCCTTAAAATTAGAGAAGTGTTGGCGCATTGTCAACGCGCCACTTGTTCCTATTTGTAGAGCATCTCCTATGACAGTTTCCATGACGGGCTTTGGCTCCGCCAGCATTGAGCAAAATGGGTGGGCCTGTACGGCTGAAGTCCGCTCGGTGAATCAACGCTTCCTTGACCTCCGGGTCCGGTTGCCTCAGGGCTTTCAGGGACTCGAAGGGGAGTTCCGGGAGCAGATCAAGCAGGTGTGCGCCCGGGGGAAGGTGGAGTGCTCGCTCAAGCTCGAAGGCGCCAGTGGCACCGAGGAGCAGTGGACGATCAATGCGTCGGCTGCCGAGCAGTTGCATCAGGCCCTGGCCCGGTTTGAGGAGCAGACGGGACGAGCCGTGACCCTGAACCTCCGGGACCTCACTCAGGTTCCGGGGCTGCTGGAGCAAAAACAACTGGAGCTTTCCTCGGAAGCAGGAGAGGGTTTGTTGCGGAAGGCGCTGACCGAGGCCCTTCAGGTGATGCAGCAGATGCGCGAGCGCGAAGGCCAGGCCCTGCAGCACGACGTCACCAGCCGCCTGAGCCGGTGCCAGGGACTGGTTCAGGAAATCTCGGGGTGGTCGTCAGAGATTCCTTCGAGCTACCACAAGCGTCTGGAAGAAAACCTGGCGGCCTTCACCCAGGGAAGTGGGTTGCCGGAGGAGCGGTTGCTGCAGGAGGTGGCGCTCATGGCCGACAAGGTGGACATCAGCGAGGAGCTGGTTCGCTTTGAAACCCATGTGCAGCACATGACCGAGTTGCTCGCGCAGCCCAACTCCGGGAAGAAGGCGGAGTTCCTGCTCCAGGAGCTGAACCGGGAGGTCAATACCATGGCCTCAAAGTCGGGCCACGCAGGCATCAGCCGGGCCACGGTGGAGATCAAGAGCGAGCTTGAGAAGATCCGCGAACAGATTCAGAACATCGAGTAATTTCACCATCGAGTCACCCAGGGGGCGTTTGAAAATTACACTGGCAGGAGCCCCAGGCTCCGGAAAATCCACCCTCCGTCAGCTACTGGCGGATCACTACGGCCTTGAGGTCAAGGCGGTCGGAGACTTCATGCGGCAGGTCGCTCAGCGGTATGGGTACACCGACATCACGGCCTTCCTCGTCGAGTACGTGTCCAGCCATCCGGAGATCGACCATGAGGTGGATGAGGAGCAACGGGCGTACGGAGCCGCGCACCAGCACTTTGTCCTCGACTCGCACATCGGGTTCCACTTTGTGCCCGACTCCCTCAAGATCCGGCTCGAGTGTGACGTGGAGGAAGCCGCCCGGCGCATCCTGGCGGCCAAGCGGACCACGGAGTCGGCGGCCAGCCTCGAGCAAGCGGTGCAGGCCAACCGCCAGCGGGAGGAAACGATGCACCGCAACTTCCTCCACCTCTATGGCGTGGACATTCACGATGACGCTCACTTTGACATGGTGGTCGATACCACCACGCTCCGGCCCGAGGAGGTGTTTGCGGAACTGTGCCGACGCATTGACGCCCACTTTGCCTGAGGATCGAGGCTGGACTGTTCCCCCCAGCCCCGTTATCCTAGCCCCTTTGTGCGCTCGTAGCTCAGTTGGATAGAGCAGCTGCCTTCTAAGCAGCGGGTCGATGGTTCGAATCCATCCGGGCGCGCCATGTACCCTTGTTCAAACGGAGACGGATTTTGGAAATTCAGGGAAAGCTGATTGAGATTTTTGAAACCCAGCAGGTGAGTGATCGCTTCCGGAAACGGGAGTTTGTGCTGGAGTATGCCACCAACCCTGAGTATCCGGAATTCCTCAAGTTTGAGATGGTTCAGGACCGCTGCGAGCAACTCGACGGGTTTCAGGTCAATGAAACCGTCCAGGTGCGCTTCGACCTCAAGGGCCGGCGCTGGACCGACCGCCAGGGGCAGGTGAAGTACTTCAACTCGCTACAGGCGTGGCAGCTGGCCCGCTTGCAGGAAGACGCCCCTGCTGCAGGCTCCGGAGCCTCTGAGCCTCCCAGCACGCCGAAGGACATGCCCCTTCCGGAACCGCCTCCCCCCGGAGACGACCTCCCCTTCTGACCCCCATGCATCGGCACCCCCTGCTGCAGCACCTGCACACCTACCGCCTCCAGCATCCAGACGAGCAGGCGGTGGTGTCGCTGTTCCAGACCTTTGTTTCCGCGCATCCGGATTGCTTCCAACGCCGCCTTGAGGAGGGGCACATCACCGCCTCGGCGTGGGTGCTGAGCCCTGACCTCCAGGAGGTCCTGCTCACCCATCATCGCAAGCTCAACATCTGGGTCCAGCTCGGAGGGCACGTGGAGGGCAACCCACAGGTGCAGGAAGAGGCCCTCCGGGAGGCACAGGAGGAGTCGGGTATTTCGGACCTGGAGCTGCTGGACGAGGCGATCTGGGATCTGGACCGGCACCGCATTCCGGCACGCAAAGGGGAGCCTGAACACTGGCACTACGACGTCCGTTTTCTCTTGCAGGCGCGGCACCGTGACTTTCAGGTGAGCGCCGAGTCTCACGACCTCGCGTGGGTCCCCCTTTCCGAGCTGGAAACGTACTCGCAGGAAGCCTCGTTGCTCCGGATGCGAGACAAGACCTTCAGGCGCTTCGGCGCATCCCAGCCAGGGCGTTGAGCACCAGCGCGCCCAGCACAATCCCCCCGCCCCAGTAAGTGCTTTCCGGGGGGATTTCTCCGTGAAACCACCACACCCACAGCGGCCCCAGCAGGGTCTCCAGCAGCATGATCAGCCCCACCTCTGGAGCCGTCAGGTAGCGGGGCCCCAGCGTGATGAGCGCAAAGGACAGCGGCTGCACCAGCAGCCCCATCAGGGCCAGGGTCCCGTATTCCTCCGGACGGATGGCCCACGGATCGACAAACCACACCAGCCCCAGCGCAACCAGCAGCCCCCCGACGCCGATAGCGGGAACCAGGTTGACGGCCTTGGCCCGGCGGATGAGGACAAACTCAATGGCGCCGGCCAGCGCACACCCGAGCGCTGCCAGGTTGCCCACCCAGTTTCCGGTTCCCAGCCCATCCCAGAAGATGAGGCCCATCCCGATCATGGCCGCTGCAATGGTCAGCCAGGTCCGGAGGGCAATCTGCTCCTTGAGGACCAGCAGGCTCAGCAGCGCCGCAAGCAGTGGGATCGCGCTGAGGATGATGAGGGCGTTGGCCACCACCGTGTACTTGATGGCGGTGACAAACATGGTGGTGCCAAAGGCAAAGGAGCACGCGACCGCAAAGCCGGTGGGCCCAATGCTCCGGAGGAGCGGAAAGAGGCGGCCCCGGTACTGAATGAGGAAGAAGCTGAGGATGACCACCCCGATCATCAGCCCCCGCCAGAAGGTGACCAGCAGGGCCGGACCCGTGATGGCACGGATGAGGGCGCTGTCCGGAGAGAGGATGATGACGCCCGAGAGGGTAATCGCCAGGCCATACAGGTGGGTGCGCTCCGGGGCGAGAGCCGGAGCCTCGGCTGGCGTCATTGCGGGGCCCGTTCCAGCTGCCGGATCCGCAGCTGAGCGGGGGTGGTGAAGGGGCTGTCGGGGTACTGCTCCAGGAAGAAACGCAGGTCCTCCGGATCCTCTGAATCCTTGACCAGGTTCCAGGTCTCTTCCTCGGCCGCCCGTGCCTGTTCCCGCAGGGCCTTCTCCCGGGCGCGGGCCACGGTGACGTCCTCGCGGATCACGCCCTTGTCATAGACGGGCTGCTCCTCTTCATCCATGGTGCCCAGCAGCTGGTCTCGGGTGACCAGGATGCGCCAGTTCTTGCGGGATTCAAACGAGGAGGGGTAGGCGTAGGGGCCGACCTGAAAGACCACCTCCTGGGCCTCGGCGAGGGTCGTGAAGTCGTCAATCGGCAGCGGAAGGTAGAAGGCCTCCCCCCAGGAACCCGTGGTGCCATCGGCATTTTGAGCGAGGGCATTGAAGTCATCCTCGTATTCACGGTCTGGAAAGCGGAAGGCGCGGCCATCGGCCTGAATCTCAAACGCCTTGCCCTTGAGGAACACGAAGCGGTCCAGGGACTTGAGGCGGAACTGGATGTTCTCATCGCAGATGGTTTTGCCCGGACAGTCCTGGTAGGCCTCCAGCGTCACCTCCTTGGGAATGTCGGGGCTGCTCAGGCGGATCGGCTGCGGGGCAAAGCGGGTGCGGTCATCCTTCTCAAAGTATTCCAGCGTCACCGGGCGGGTGCAGGCAGAGAGCAGCAACAGCACAACAAGCAGGAGTCCAGCGGGTGTCTTCATGGGTCGAGTTCGGGAGTAAGGGGTCGACAGGATCACCTCACTAGCCTAGTGGACTGGTGACACCCAGCAAGCCGGAAAGCATGGGGGCGCTCCCTGGGCGCATTTTGATCTTGTGGAACGAGTCCGGGATGGAATGCTATAAAGGATCCTCAAACAGGAACGAAACCTATTGAAAGACGGGAGAGTTGCATGAAACGGTTTTTGATCAGTCTGACAGCCGGGGCCCTGATGGCCCCAGCCTGGGTGTCGGCCGAGCCGCAGCACGGCCTTGCCATGAACGGGACCCCGAAGTATGCCGCAGGGTTCACGCACTTTGAGTACGTGAATCCGGACGCGCCCAAGGGCGGAGAGATTCGCCTGCACTCCCTGGGAGGCTTTGACAGCTTCAATGGCTTCATTGCCAAGGGGGAGCCCGCTGACGGCCTGGGTCTGATCTATGACACCCTGATGGTCAGCTCCGACGACGAGGCGTTCACGGAGTACGGCTTGGTGGCCGATTCGATTGAGACGCCAGAGGACCGCAGCTGGGTGATCTTCCACCTCAATCCGGAGGCACGCTTTCACGATGGCACCCTGATCACCGTGGACGACGTCATGTTTACCTTCAACACGCTTGTGGAGCAGGGGGCGCCGTTTTACAAGTCGTATTACGGCGAGGTCGACCGGATGGAAGACCTGGGGGACCGACGCATCAAGTTCCACTTCAAGGAAGGCGTGGTGAACCGTGAGCTGCCGCTCATCCTGGGGCAGCTTCCGGTGCTGCCGAAGCACTGGTGGGCCGACCGGGACTTCAGCAAGGCTGGGCTGGAGCCCCCGCTGGGAAGCGGTCCCTACCGCATCAAGGACTTTGAGCCCGGGAAGTCGGTGACCTATGAGCGTGTTCCCGACTACTGGGCGCAGAACCTTCCGGTGGCCAGGGGCAGCTCCAACTTTGATGAGGTGCGCTACGACTACTTCCGCGATGACACCGTGGCCCTGGAAGCCTTCAAGGCGGGCGAGTACGACTTCCGGCAGGAGAACACCTCGAAGCTCTGGGGGACGATGTACACCGGGGAGCGCTTTGACAAGGAGCAGATCATCAAGGCCGAGATCAGCCACGAGCTGCCCCGGGGCATGCAGGGGTTTGGCTACAACCTGCGCCGCGAGCTGTTTCAGGATCGTCGGGTCCGGGAAGCACTGGGGTACGCCTTTGACTTTGAGTGGAGCAACAAGAACCTCTTTTACGGCCAGTACCGCCGCAGCAACAGCTTCTTCACCAACTCCGAGCTGGCCTCACGGGGCAAGCCGACTCCTGAGGAGCTGGCCATCCTGGAGCCCTTCCGGAAGGACCTGCCTGAGGAGGTCTTCACCGAAGCCTTCACGGTGCCACAGACCGATGGCTCCGGAAACCTGCGGACGCAGCTCCGGCAGGCGTCTCGGCTCCTCAACGAAGCCGGATGGACCGTTCAGGACGGCAAGCGGGTGAATGCCGCAGGGCAGCCGTTCGAGTTTGAGATCCTGCTGGTGTCTCCCGCCTTTGAGCGCATCGTCCTCCCCTTTGCCAAGAACCTGGAGCGCCTCGGCATCACCGCCAACGTCCGGACCGTGGACACGTCTCAGTACATTGAGCGGCTCCGGAAGTTTGACTTTGACATGATCGTGGTGACGTTGGGGCAGTCGCTCTCTCCAGGGAATGAGCAGCATGAGTTCTGGAGCTGTGAGGCGGCTCAGGCGGAAGGCAGCCGGAACTACATGGGCATCTGCAATCCGGCGATTGATGAGCTGATCAAGCTGGTGATTGCGGCTCCGAATCGCGAGGAGCTGATCACCCGGACGCGGGCGCTGGACCGGGCGTTGCTGTGGAACCACTTTGTCATTCCGCAGTGGCACATCAACTACTTCCGGCTGGGGTACTGGAACAAGTTTTCCCACCCGGAGGTGACGCCCAAGTATGGCCTGGGCCTCTTCACCTGGTGGGTGGATCCTGCCAAGGAAGCCCAGCTCAAGGACTCCGGAGTGGGCTTAAAGTCCCTCCCGTGACCCTTCCGAGGGAGCCGGAAGCTGCACGTGCGCACGGAGCGCTTCCGGAACCTTCAGGATCACCTCTTCTCCCAACTCGGCAAAGTATCCCTCCTGCGTGGTCGCCAGCTCAAGCGTCAGGGTCTCGCCCTGACGGCTCACCTGCCACGTCAACCGATGCTGGGCATCCGGAAGAGCAAACCCACGGGCTTCAAGAAACAGCTCCAGGGTGCCTTCCGGTCCAGCCTCAACCTTCCAGCGCCCTGCTTCAATGGGGCTGTTGACCTCAATCTGGGTGATGCCTTCCGGAAGGGGGGCGTCTCGCCGGTAGTCGGCATAAAAGGGCCGACGGGTCAGGTAGAGCACCAGCATCACCCCCATGAAAGCGGCCAGGCCCCAGCCGACGCGCTTCTTGGTTTGTTCCGTGAGCGGACGCAGCCGGTGTTCGGAGACCGGTGGCTGCAGGATCCAGTCGTAGAGGATCACCATCACCAGCCAGAGGCTCCCCCACGCCCAAAGCGCATCGGTCAGGAAGTGCCCCCCCTGCACAATGCGGGCAGCACTCATCAAGCCTCCGTAGAGCATGCCTCCCACCAGCATCCCGATGGCCAGCTTGCGGGACCGGTTCCAGAAGACGATGCCGGTGCTGAAGACAAAGCCCATGGTGCAGTGTCCGCAGGGGAAGGAGCGGCCCTTGCCGGCGATCCCCAGCGTCAGAGGCGGGCGGTACTGCCAGGGGCCTCCGAACTCAACCACCTCGCGAGGGCGGGGGCGGCCCGTGTGTTCCTTGAGGAGGGTGTTGACGAGGATGCCCGCCCCAAGGATGGGCACCAGGGCATAGACGAGCAGGTACGGACGCCACCGTGCCAAGCGGGGATCCCGGAGGCCCCGGTACCAGAAGAAGAGCACCGCGATCATCACCACAAAGGCCGGGACGGTGCCCCAGCGATAGAGCCAGCGCCATGGCTCATCATTGGCCAGGAACCACCCGGAAGGGGCTTCGTAGGCGAGCGCTGCCACCCGGAGGTCGGCTTGCTGCGACTCCAGCCAGAAGGTCAGGCTGACCAGCCCGGTCAGGAGGAGGAGGATCCGGATCAGCCCTCGTTTGCGGAGGGCCTGGGCCTGGTGCTGAAGCTCGTGATCAGACGGCGGTGCAGTCATGAGGAAGGAGGCAGTGGCTCAAAGAAGGCGTGGAGCATCTTCAGGTGAAGCTCCCGGGCCTGGGTGATGGCCCAGGCAGAGAGGAGCCCCCCAAGAGGAGTCAGCCCCAGCAGCAGCGGCGGATCCTGAAAGGAGATTGCGCGGATGCCCAGAAAGATGCCCATCACGCCGAGGACAAAGAGGAACCCCCACCCGGCAAAACGCAGCTCCCAGTAGGCCGGAAGCGGAGGGTAGGTCCCGTTCAGGGCCACGTAGAGGCGCTGCTGGGGGGTCTTGAGGAGGTGCAGGTGCACCCAGTGAAGCATCGCCCAGACGGGCAGAATCATCCCGAGGCTGTCGCTGATCCAGTGGTGAGCGGTCATGGCTCGGCCCACTCCCATCGCCACTGCCAGCAGGAGGACGCACAGCCCGAGTCCTGCAGCCACCGCTTTCCTTCCCCACCCGGGCTTCGGGCTCCACCAGAGCAGGTAGCAGGGCATCAGCAGGGTCAAGACGGCTGCCGTGTGCCCGCTGGGGAAGCTCCCATGGTAAACGCCTTCGGTGATGAAGTGAGGGCCAAAGGAAAGCCAGGGGGTGTAGAGCCACTCGCCACTCCAGACTTCATGGGGCCGGGCGCGCCCAATCACCCACTTGAGGCTGTGGACGAGTCCCAGGGCCCCTGCCAGAGCAGCCAGAACAATGAAGCCGAGCTCCGGACGGTAGCGCCGCA
>JAYOTF010000056.1:0-14317 GCA_038150265.1 Deltaproteobacteria bacterium
TTGAAGCTATAAACATAAGACCCATATAAACCAGTAGAATAATTTGGACTTAAGTTGTCAGAGTTATGGCTATAGTAATTGTCATTTCCGTATCCATCATTATAGCGAATCGATTGGAGTTTGTAATCACCGGATGGAATGTATTCCATAGAGATTTTACTCGAGTAATTAGAGGAGCTGGGTATATCTGTGCTCTCTGAACTACAACCGAAGAGGGATAAAATAAATATTATTGTAAAAATTTTTTTCATTTTACGTAACTGTTCAGCCACCCTTGAGGGTGGATTCAAAAAACGGACTCATCTGCCGATAAGCGGCTCATGGAACAACTTCCGAGCCTGAGCGGTCTCTCCACGAGGAGAAGGACGCGATCATCCATTCCCCAGACCGAGAGAAGTTCACCACGACCTTGTGAAGTCAGAAAGATCTGTCCGAAAAAGATAAAATCAAGGAAACGGAGTGGAGCTGAATGAGCAATCCCTCCAAGCGGCGCTTCGACCAGGAAGCGAGGGCTTCTTTTAAGATCAGGAGTCCTCCTTCCTGTCACGGCGAGGGCATGATTGCACAGCAAACAACTGATTTAAAGATATTTTTCAGTGAGTGAGCGGCCTCTGGTCCGGACTCCAAAGAGGTGGGACAAAATGCAAAAAGCACAACCCCTGAATTCATCAGGGCTGGCTGGGTTTTTTAGGAGATTAGGGACAAAAATAGAAGTCGAGGAGGGACTGAAAAATTTTTCCAGGAAGGGGGGATTGGCTTTTCCGAATCGGAAAAAATCGGTCCGCTTCCCGCTGTGGCTACAGACACTCCTTGGGAGGAATCTCAGAGACAACGGTGCCGTAGACGTCACAGAAGACGCCCTCGGGCTGGGGATTCGGGGGAAGGGTTTCGGAGCCGTACCGCCCTTCGCGGGGCTGTGGTGAAGGAGCCGCAGGCGGCGGCGGGGTGGAGCAGTGCATGAGGACGGGGGCCAGCGCCATCAGGAGGACTGGAAGCGAGCGACGGAGGAGACTCATTTCAGGAGGCATCAGCGAGTTGCAAGCGAAGAGAGGAAGACGGTCTGGTGGGTTTGCGTGGCCTGGTGAATGGCTGCCGTGATCTGAAGGTTCAGGAGGCCATCTCGGACACTGACCCGAGGCGCGGTGGCACCCCGGATGACGGCGGCAAAGTGGTCCATCTGCTTCTGAAGCGGGTCTTCTCGCCGCAGAGGCAGGGTTTCTTGCGAAAACTCCTCCCACCACGACCGACCTTCCGGCTCATCGTACCAGTGCATCCGCATGGTCGGGACGGCCAGGCTGCCCTGGGTTCCAGCGAGGAAGTAGCAGTCCTGATCCGGATGAGTGGGGTAGGCGGGATTTTCCTGACTGGTCTGCTCCCAGCTCCGGGGGCTGGCCGCGGTATCAGAGAGCACGAAGCTGCCGAGGACACCGCTTTCAAACATGAGGGTGATGGCAACCGTGTCCTCCACATCAAACCCACGGGTGCTGTGACTCGCGAGGGCCTGAACGGCCTTCACCTCACCGCAGAGCATGCGGAGGTTGTGGACCTCGTGGATGAGGTTGATGAGGATCGGTCCGCCGCCAGCCTGCCGCCGCCACGGGCCTTCCTGAAAGTAGTGATCGGGCTTGAAGAAGAGGGCACTTCCCTGAACCGTCACCAGGCGCCCCAGGCGTCCGGACTGCACGACCTCCACCGCTTGCGCCATGATCGAGCTATGGGCCCGGTGGTGTCCCACGAGCACCCGGGCCTGGTGAGACTCCACCACGGCCATCAGCTGCCGGCCTTCTTCCACCGTCGTGGCCACCGGTTTTTCCAGCAACACCGCCACCCCGGCATCGACACAGTGAAGGGTCTGAGCAACGTGCAGGGCATTGGGCGTGGCCAGCACAATGCCGTCTGGCGGGTCCTGTTCCAGCAACCGGTCAAGGGTCTCATAATGAGTGGCGCCCCACTCAGAGGCGAGGGTCCGGGTTTCGGGATCGGGATCGACCAGGGCGACCAGGTTCAGGTCCGGATGCTTGCGGATGATGCCCGCGTGGGTGCGGCCGATGCTGCCCACACCGGCAACAGCCAAACGGAGCGGAGCGCGGTTCATGGTTCTCCTACGGAAGAGGACTCCGAGTTTCCAGAAGGCCGGGTCGCCCGGAAATCGGGGAGGGAAAGTGCTGAATCACCACGCACCCTAGCGGAATTGGGGAAACATTTCCAGCGCAAGCCCGCGGGGGCTACTTGTCCAGCAGGGTGATGACGCCCTTCCAGTCGTCCGGAGGCGGGTGAACCTCCCACTCCTGACAGAGCTGCCGGAAGAACTGAGCGGCCCCATCTTCCGGAAGGTGCCGGAGGCATTCCTGAAAGGTGGCCTGAGCACGAGGCCACTGCCGCTGCTGGAAGAAGCCGAGCCCTTCCTGAAAGCGCTCCAGCGTTTCCTGCTTGCGCATGGAACGGTCCGGATGGTCGGCGTCCAGGAGTTCATGGACCTCAATGGGCTGCTGATGGCCCTTGACCTGATAGGTGCCGAGGGGCCGCCAGTGGAAGGGCTCCTTCCGGACGAGGCTCCGGGTGGTGCCCGACGCGAGCACCCGAGCATCGAAGTACTTGGTCAGCATCTCCAGCCGTGAGGCGAGGTTGACGGAGTCCCCCAGCACCGTGGTTTCAATGCGCAGGGAGGTGCCCATGGTGCCGATCACGACGGGACCACTATGGATGCCCACCCCGGCCACCAGGGCCGGAAATCCCCGAGGCTGCCACTCGGCATTGAACGCCCGCCGGGCTGCATGCATGGCAATGGCCGACCGGACCGCACAGAGCGCCTCAAAGTAGTCACTGCGCTCCGGCATGTCAAAGAGCGCCATCACGGCATCACCAATGAACTTGTCCACAAAGCCGTAGTGCTGCCCCAGTGGCGCACAGACGCGTTCGAGGTAGGCGTTGACAAAGTTCAGAAGCCGCTGGGGCTCCATCTGCTCCGAGAGGGACGTGAAGCTCCGGATATCCGAGAAGAGGATGGAGATGAAGTCGCTGTTGGCCTGCCCAATGCGGATGTTGTGGACGCCTTCTTCGGCCACCCGGTGCTGAAACTGGAGGGGCACAAACTTCTCAAAGACGTTGAGGGTGGCCCGGAGGTGTTCGTTTTGCTGCTGAATGACCGTCCGCATCTCCAGGTTCTTCAGGTTGGCCACGGTGATCCGAGCCAGGGTGGAGGTGAAGTCATGCAGGTGCGGGTTGAGGGGCTGAGCCGTGACGCTTCCGGAGAAATTCATCACCCCAATGAGCCGCTGTTGGTCGAGGAGGGGGACCACGATCAGGAAGCGGGGAGTGCCTTCTCCCACAAAGTACTCGCATGCAGACGTGTCCGGGATCAGCAACAGGGTCTTGCTTTGGGCACACTGGCCGACGGCCCCCTCCCCCAGCTGAAAGGTCCGGGGTGGAGGCTGGGGAGGAGGAAGGTCGGGAAAGGAGTCTGACAGAAACAGCTGATTCTGCTCCGGGTCGTATTGATAAACCGAGCACCGCTCCACGGGGAGGTGCTGCTGAACCACACGGACCACGGTGTCGAGGGTCTCATGCTGCGAAATTTTGGACGCCAGGGTCTCAGCGGTTTCATTGAGCAACCGGAGGTCGTCAATCTGAGACTTGATGGCCACGCGCATGGACTCAAAGCTCTGGGCGAGGACCCCCAGCTCATCCTCGCGGTGCAGGTCGATCGGAGCATTGAGGTTCCCGGCAGCGAGGTCTTGAGCCGAGTGGATCAGGGTGGAGACGGGACGCTTGACGAGGTGGCGGATGATGAACCACTGGGCCAGCACCGTCAGGAGGAGGATGCCGATGGCTGCAACAAAGAGCTGCTGCAGGCTGTCCCAAAACTGGCGGGTCGCGTTTTCGCGCGTGACCACGAGGTGCACCCGGCCTTCCACCTTTCCGGCGCGTCCGAGGGTGGTGTGGAGGTGGATCCAGTTGTGCTGGGCCGCGGAATGAATCAGCTCCTGGTGGTCGAGCCCCTGTGCGGCATTGCGCTGCTGGGCAAAGAGGACCTGGTCCTGGTTTTCCACGATCAGGGCCATGAAGTCCGGATCCGTCATGAAGGCGTTCACGACGGCCTTGATCTGACGCTGCTGGCGGTTCCAGACGGCTTCGTTGAGGGCCAGCTCTGCCGTCCGGAGGGTGTCCCAGGCCTTCTTGTTGAGCGCGTTGAGGGTCCGCTGATACGAAAGCCAGGAGACGCCCAGAGCACCGATCACCATGCCGACCACAATCACCAGCAGGGTGGCCGCATTGATGCGAGAGACAAGGCTGGAGGCAGAAAAGAGCTTCATCAGGATGGACGGGAACTTGTTCAATCAACAAGGAAGTAGGCTCTTTCAGCAGAGACCGGTTCCCTAACAGCAGGGCGTTGGCCCAACCCAATCAGTTGTCTTCCGGAGGCTCTTCGTTTTCGTGCTGCTTGCGGTTCCACTCCTCGCGCTGCTCATGGAACCAGTTGGTCAGCTTCTCGGCCAGTTCCGGACGCCCCAGCTGTTCAGCAGCGGCGAGCATCTGCTTGTAGAGTTCCGTCCGGGGCTCAATGTTGATGGCGTCTTCATAGAACTTGAGGGCCCGGACCGGGTCACCTGCAGCAATGTGCGCTTCCGCTTCCTTGACCTTTTCGGCAATCTGCCGAGAGCGCTCCTTGGTTTCCACCTCACTCAGGGTCTTCTTGAGCTCAGCAACGCGGTTTTCGTTTTCATCCTTGGTGTGCAGGACGATCAGCTTCTTGAGCGAAACCTTGTCCTTCTTGACCGAAATGGCCTGCTCAAGCAGCGCTGCCGCTCGGCTGAGGTCATCCTTGCTGATCGCATTTTCAGCCTCTTCGGCGAGCACCTGATGGAACTGGTGCCGAGCCTTGATCACTTCCGGAAGCCGGGGCGCCAGCCGTATGGCACGCCGCAGGGCCTGCAGGGCGTCTTCATAGGCCTTGTTGTCGAGGTGCAGCTGACTCAGCTTCAGGACGAGGAGGGCGTCAGCGAGCTCGTCCACCAGGGGGGTCAGCATCTCTGCGGCTTTCTTGGTGTTGCCCTTCTGCAGCTCCTCCTGAGCCAGGCTCAGGAAGCGGTCGAGGCTGTAGTCTCCCTGAGAGTGCTCCAGCAGCCGTGCCAGCTGAAAGAAGATGACGCGGGCCTGGGAGCTCTTGCCCTGCCGCCGGAGGAGGATGCCGTAGTTGACCAGGCCATAGCGGTGAGTGGGCTGGGCCTGCAGGAGCTTGCTGAGCAGCTCGCGCGCCTTGTCCGGGTGCCCCTGCTCGGCAATGGCACAGAGCAGGAAGCAGCGGAGGTCCACATTGTGGGAGTCATTCTTGAGGAGGCCTTCAAACAGGGCCCGCGCGGTGTCGTAGTCCCGCTCGTGCATGCAGTAGATGGCCATGTTGAGCAGGTAGGTCGGGATGCGCTCGGGTTCCGAGGCACGCTCCTCGACTTCCTGCTGGAGGCGCTGGAGGTCGATCTTTCCCGGCTCCACAGGAGTGGCGGAGGCTTCCTCCTCCGGGGCTGCGGCCTCTGGGGCCTCGGCCGGCTCATCACTGAGGATGCTGTCCACAAACGAGGGGCCACTGGCGTCCACGGTGCCTTCTGCTTCGCCTGCTTCCAGTTCGGGCTTGGAGGCTTCATAGATCTCCTGCAGCGCCTCCGGAGCAAGCTCCAGTTCGGGGAGTTTGAAGTCGGTCAGGTCTTCAAACGGCTTGACGGCAGAGACGGCGTTGTTGTCTTCGTAGTCGGTCTTGGCAATCGTCGCTGCGAGGTTGTAGGTCGCAAACTCGTTCCGGGGGTCCACCTCGAGGCACCGCTTGTAGAGCTTCTTGGCCTGCTCGTAGCTCTCTTGCTTGCGGTAGGCGTTGGCGAGGATGTTGATCAGCTCAACATTGTTCTGGTCATACGAAAGCAGGTTGGTGCCGAGGGAGACGAGAGCGGCCGGGTCTCCGGAGGACTGGCTGTAGATGTCGAGGATGACGGGCATGGCGATTTCCTGATCCAACTGGAGCGCCTTCCGGAATTCGACCATGGCCCGGTCGTAAAACTTCCCCTCCAGGAGCTTGCGTCCGCTGCTGAGCGCCTGTTCTACTTCTTCGGAGGAGTCAATGGTAAATAGTTTTTCCAGCATCGTCTGTCTCGGAACGCTTGGAGCGGATCATCATCTTGGTGGCCAAAGGGAAGCCTGCGGGCCCCAGGGCGGCGTGAGGGGCTCCCATCTTGTGGAATCTCAAGCCTAGCAGAATCTGAAGATTCATGCATCTTTCAAGCCTTGTTGCTGCAGGGACGCACGGGTTGACCGAACCCGGGGAGCACGCTATAACCGGGGCAGGCAGGTCCGGCTTCCGAGCCCGGTCCACTCTGACAGCACCCCCTTCCCCACCGCGCTCATGAAAGTCGACGTTGCAAATTTCTGGATTGGCATCAGCTTCCCCAATCACCCCCTGACCGGCACCGATGAAGAAAAGGAGGCCCAGCAGGTCCGGATCCTCGAGTGCCTGCAGGAGGCCAAGGGGTGGTTTCACGAGTTCTGCCTCAGCCACCACCTCTTCCCGGAGGTGATGCGTCCGGGACCCGAACCCTTTGCACCGGAGCGGGCGGTGGATCCGATTGCCATCGTCTTCAATGGCTTCCGGAGCCTGGAGGTGACGTTTCCCCTGGAAGCCCTCAAAGGCAAGGAACTGGAGTTGGAGAGGACCGGAGCCGACTGGCGGATTGCTTGCTCCGAGATGGAAGTGGAGGCCGGAGGCGTTTGGGAACTTCAGGGAGACTGGACGTACGACTCCGTCATTGAAGACATGAAGAGGGGGCAGGGGTGAGAAGTGGCGAGGAGACGTGAGCAAGAGAGGGCGGTGGTGGGCCAGGAGGGACTCGAGCCCCCGACCTAGTAGTGATGAATCCAGCCTGATCCTGCAGGTGGAGGAATCCTGGCTGTTTTTAAGTTTACTCTAAAATAGCCTTGGCCACTTTAAAGTTCACTCTATAATGGCCAGGAACTCCCGGAGCAGATGCCGGGGTGCCCCCACGAGCCTCCCTGGTCCGCTCATGAAGGGAGCAACCGGCAAATTTGCAAAATGCCGGTCACTGAATGAATCCACGTTTTTCACGCAATCCCCAATGAGGTACCTCACTCCTTTTCTGCAACGTGACCTGACGCACAAAATGGTT
The DNA here is from genome assembly GCA_038150265.1 of Deltaproteobacteria bacterium. Classification (GTDB taxonomy): domain Bacteria; phylum SAR324; class SAR324; order SAR324; family NAC60-12; genus JAYPUA01. Next base: position 7,167 of record JAYOTF010000056.1, read on the forward strand.
TTTGTCGGTGGCCCACGACAGGTGGGCAAAACCACCCTGGCAAAAGCAATTCTGGCACAACACCGGGCGGGAGGCTGCTACCTGAATTGGGATCATGATGAAGATCGCCAGCGTATTTTGCACAAAAAGTGGCTTCGCTCCGACCACCTGCTGGTGTTTGACGAGTTGCACAAGTATCCACAGTGGAAGCAGTGGCTCAAGGGGCTTTATGACACCCAGGCCGACCATCATGCCATTTTGGTAACCGGCTCAGCACGGCTGGACCTCTATCGTCAGGGAGGCGATTCGCTCATGGGGCGTTACCACTACTGGCGGCTGCACCCCATGACGCTGGATGAAGCACCCGTCGAGAACAGGGAGGCACTGCTGTCGCAACTCCTGACTTTGGGAGGTTTCCCTGAACCGCTCCTGCAAAATGACCTGCGTGAGGCAAAACGGTGGCGGCGGGAACGCTTTGACCGGGTGCTGTTCGAGGACATTCGTGACCTCGAACCCATCCGGAATCTTCAATCGCTACGCCTGTTGACCGACTTGTTGCGCCAACGGGTGGGAAGCCTGGTGGTCATGAGCCATCTGGCCTCGGATCTTCAGGTGGCACCACAAACCGTCAAGTCGTGGATCGCTGCCCTGGAACACATGTATCTGCTGTTTCTGGTATCACCTTACACCCGAAAAATTTCCCGAGCGGTACAGAAGCCTCCGAAGATTTACTTCTATGACAATGCGGACGTGGTTGGAGACGAAGGGGCCCGTTTTGAAAACCTGGTGGCGAGCCACCTGTTGAAGTGGTTGCAGTTTCGGGAGGATTATGAAGGAGATCGCTGTCAACTCCATTATCTGCGTGACAAGGAAGGGCGAGAAGTCGACTTTGTGGTGGAAGTGAATGGGGAGGTTGAAGAATTGATTGAAGTGAAGTGGGCTGATGCCGTGCCGTCACGGAGCTTGAAGTATTATCAGCGCCAGCTACAGCCGCTTCGCACCACCCAGATTGTCGCGCGACTCGGTTATGCGTATGAACAGGACGGCGTGCGTGTGCTGCCGGTGGCGGATTATTTCTCAGCCTCCCCCTGGAACCCTCCCCCCTCTCCAAGCAGCACCTCGGCTGGCAACGCCGCATGAGCGGATGAGGGTGCAAAGATCGGCACAGTTTCTCTCAAAAGTGGCTTCCAGTCCACATTGAAAATCTGGTCAGCCACGAGAAGAAACGTAAAAAGGTGATTTCTTGATGCTGTCTGTCAACTCATCATCGAACAAGTCAGCAGTCTCATCCCACCCTTTCAGCAATCCTTCCGTGGTGATGGTACCGGGCCCCGTATTCTTGCAGAAGATTTCCTGCTCCAGCCGATCTGGATCAAGGTTTGAGTTTTTAACCCCGAAAAAGTTTGGCATCAGGCCTCCTTGTTGTGGGTTCCTCACATAATATGATGTCTCCTTGAAATGGAAATTCAAAGAAACCGGACACATAAGATACATATCAGAGGTGGCACAATTTCTTGCGGAAGGCTATGCCAAGCTACACCTAAACCACTGAAATCATTGGTGGGCCAGGAGGGACTCGAACCCCCGACCTAGCGATTATGAGTCGCCAGCTCTAACCAACTGAGCTACTGGCCCATGAGGAAGCCATCCAGTATAAGAGGTGTGGGGGTGTTTGGAAAGCAAAACCCGGCTCATGAGGACGTCTGAGGGTTCAGGTGCCGGGGCAGGGTGAGGCGAAAGCAGGTGCCCGGTTGCTGATCGGTGCGGTTGTGGACGGTGAGCCGTCCCCCATGGAGGTGGGCAAGATCGCGGGAAATGGCAAGCCCCAGCCCCGTGCCCTGGTCTTCCGGCTTGGTGGTGAAGTCGGGCTCAAAGACCCGCTCTCGCAAGGCACTGGGGATGCCGGGGCCCTGATCGGAGATGAGGAGGTGGAGGAAGGAAGGGGTTTCTTCCACCCGCCACTCAATGAGCTGCTGCTCCCGAGGCTGCTCGCTCATGGCATCTGCGGCATTGTTGGTCAGGTTCATGAGGATTTGCTGAATCTCCACCTTGACCACGGGAATCAGGAGGGGGGCCTCAGGGAAATGGAGGTGCAGCCGCACCTCTCGCAGAGTTGGCTCAATGAGCGCGTGGGTCTCCCGAAGCAGCTCCCCGACTTCCATCCACTGGGGCTCCGGACGGGAGCCCTCTTCCCGCACATAGTGCCGGAGGCGGTTCAGGACATCAGTAATGGTGGACGTGGCAGACTCAATGAGGGACAGGGCAGGGGAGTCGCTTGCCTGAGGCCGAAGCAGGTCCACTCCCATGGAGATCGTTGCCAGGGGCGTGCGGAGGTCATGCGCAAGCTGCCGAACGAGGAGCTTGAGGCCGTTGATGCGGTCGAGGTGCATGAGCTGCGAGCGTTGCTTGCGCAGCTCCTCAAGCCGCTTCTGCTCTTCCGTGATGTCGCGGGTGATGCCGACCAGCAGTTGCCGTCCCGAGTGCGACATCCAACGGGCGTGGCTTTCCACCGTGATGCGCTTGCCAGAGGGCAGGTTGAGCCGAAAGGTGCTCTGGGGGTACTCCTGCCCCTCCTTGATGTGCTCGCGGATGCGCCGGTCCTGCTCCTCATCTTCTGGCGCCAGCCGCTGGCACCACGCTTCTCCAAAGTCTTCCTCCACCTCAATTTCCAGCAAGCGCCGCTGAGACTCGGTGTAGGTGGTGTGGAGCGTGTGCGGGTCAAAGGTGAAGATGCCAAACGCGTTCGCTTCCTGGGCCAACCGGAGGATCTCCAGCTGTTCCTGAATCTTCTGCTCCTGGGCTTCCTCAGCCTCAACGTCCCGGTAGGTCGAAATGAGGGCCTGCTCGCCGCCGTATTCAATGAATTCGGTATTGACGCGGATGGGAAAGCGCCGACCACGCAGGTCCTGAACGGCAATGCGGTAGTTCTTGAGGTGCCCCTGCTGCTGCAGGGTCTGAAGCATGGGCTGTCGGTCTTCCGGGTTCTGGTAGAGGTTGGGCACCGGTTGTCCCATCAGGTGCTCGCGGGTGGTGCCCGCCAGGCGGGCCATCTCATCGTTGGCAAACAGCACCATCCCGTCTTCCTGCCGGGTGACCATCAGCGGCTGCACGGAGCACTCCAGCGCGGCTGCGAGTCGAGCGTGTGTGAGCTGATTCTCGGCCACGTCTTCCTGGTGCATCCGGATCAGCTCCTGAACGTCTTCCTTGTGAATCTGCAGCACCTCCAGCAGGTCGGCATAGGGGCTCCCCTCCGGAAGCTGGGGCAGCGGCTGGGAAAAGGCCTCCTGGTCCAGGGTCCAGCGGGAGAGGGATTCGTGGATCAGGTTCAGCGCCTTGGAATCGGCAGTGCACAGGGGTTCAAAGTGTGGCAGGTGCAGGGGCTGGTGGCTGAGCAGCTCGAGGAGGGTCGCGTCGAGGTCTTCAACGATGGCGATCTTCTGCTTCAGGGGCTCCGGTGTGGCCAGCAGGACCCCCTTGGCGATCCACTTGGTGGCAGGAGAGATCCGGACGGCGTAGGCTTCGGCCTCTGGGAGGATCAGCTGCAGGCGCTTCACAAACTCCCAGCGGCTTTTGAGCGTGGACCCGCTCAGGTTCAGGAAGTCACTGAGGTAGCTGACGGGGCCAGGGAGCGTTTGCCGGATCGCCCACTGCAGCTCTCCGACTGCTCGAGTCTCGTTTCCCTCAAAGACCCCCACTCCCCGACTGACGATGACCGTATCGTTGATCACGGCGAGATCCGAGCGGGAGTTCTGGCCCTGGCAGCTCCACTCCTGTTCGCGCCGCACCCAGATGCGGGTTCCGGCAAGGGAAAGCTCCTGAACCCCATGGGGGCTCTGAAAAATGAGATCGAAGGCCTGTGCGTGGGGCAAGAATGCAGCTGGGTGACACCAGTCCGGCGGAAGGGGCCTGGCAAGGTAACAGCAGGTCTGTATCTTGCCTACCATAATCGGTTGACGCGATCTGTCAACTTGGGAGATTCACGTAGTTTCCTGCTTGACTTGGTGGCGCAAAAGGAGTTCGCTTGTGAACCTGGCTCCGCCACCGTGTTGTTACCCTCTCCCCTTATTCCAGAAAGTAGACCATGCCCAGTCCTCACAGTGCCAGCAACAGCATCATCGTCCGGCTCAAGCTCGATAACGAGGTTGGCGTTCTTGCCAAAGTGACGCAAAAGATTTCTGACCTTGGCGGCAACATCGGGGCCATTGACCTCGTTCGCCCGGAAGCCGGGTTCCTCATCCGGGACATCAACGTGTTCACTCGGGACGTGGAGCACGGGCGCTGCATTGTTGAGGCCCTCAAGGAACTGGAGCATGTGGAGTTCATCAACTTCTCCGATCGGGTCTTCCTGGCTCACCTGAAAGGGAAGATGGAAATCGCGCCCCGCATTCCCCTCAAAACCCGCGACGACCTCTCCATTGCCTACACCCCGGGGGTCGCTCGGGTCTGCATGGCCATTCATGAAAATCCGGAAGACGCCTACAAGCTCACCATCAAGGGCAATACCGTGGCGGTGGTCACGGATGGCACCGCGGTGCTGGGCCTGGGAGACATCGGCCCCAAGGCCGGCATGCCGGTGATGGAAGGCAAGGCCATGCTCTTCAAGCAGTTTGCCGGCATTGACGCCTGGCCGATCTGCCTGGATACCAAAGACACCGAGGAGATCATCCGGACCGTCAAGGCCATTGCACCAGGCTTTGGAGGCATCAACCTGGAAGACATCTCGGCGCCCCGCTGCTTTGAGATTGAGCGTCGCCTGCAGGAAGAGCTGGACATCCCGGTGTTTCATGACGACCAGCATGGCACGGCCGTTGTGACCACCGCTGCCCTCATCAACGCCCTCAAACTGGTGGGCAAGAAGGCGGAAGACGTCAAGGTGGTGGTCTCCGGAACCGGTGCAGCGGGAACCGCATGTGCCAAGATGATCTATGGCCTGGGAGTCCGGAACCTGATCGGCTGCGATCGCTCCGGAGTGGTGCATGCTGGGCGTGACGACATCAATGATGAAGCCAAGCAGTGGTTTGCTCACACCGCCAATCCGCATCAGGAGACCGGGACGCTCAAGGACGTGATTGCGGGCGCAGATGTCTTCATTGGGGTGTCTGCTCCCGGTGTGTTGAACGCGGAAGATGTGCAGAAAATGGCCGACCAGGCGATTGTCTTTGCCATGGCCAACCCGACTCCCGAGATCATGCCCGAGGAGGCGCTGCCTTATGTGGCGGTGATGGCCACCGGCCGGAGCGACTACCCCAACCAGATCAACAATGTGCTCTGTTTCCCCGGAATTTTCCGCGGAGCTCTTGATTCTTTGGCCACGACCATCAACATGGAAATGCAGCTTGCTGCAGCCCAAGCCATTGCAGAAACCATCGAGGAACAGCACCTCAACCCGGATTACATCATTCCGAGCGTCTTCGACCCTTCCATTGCCCCGAAAATTTCGGCGGCTGTGCAAGAGGCCGCACAGCGCACCGGAGTGGCGCGCAAGGCCGCGAATTCGGACCTCTGAGGGGCAGCCTCTCACCTTGTCTGAATCAGGAAACCCATGTTGAAGCTCAAGACGCTGTTGCTGACCGGATTGGTCAGTGTTGCTTTCACCGCCACCCCCCTCTTTGCCAATGACGCTGAAACCGTCATCAAGTACCGCAAGGCGGTCTACACCTCCATGAAGGGGCACATGGGAGCGATTGTGGGGATTTTGAAGGGAGGGCTGACCGACTACCAGGGGCACCTGGCAGACCATGCCGCTTCTTTGGAAAATTCCGCCCGGATCATTCCGGCCCTGTTTCCGGAAGGCTCCGATCAGGGGGACACCGATGCCGACCCGAAGATCTGGAGCGACCGAGCAGGCTTTGAAAAGGCCGCTCAGCGTCTGGAAGCGGCGAGTCAGGAGCTGCTGGCGGCGGCTCAGTCCGGAGACATGCGGGCCGTTGGAAAAGCCGTTGGACAGGTGGGGGGCTCCTGCAAGGGGTGCCACGATACCTACCGTAAATGAGGCACCGCCTGAAGCTGGCAGTGCTGCTGCCAGCGTGCTGCTTCAGCCTCTTGGCGCATGCCCGGACCCCAGACCCCATTGCCGGGGAACAGGTGTTCCACGCGGCGGGCGGCTGTGGCTGTCACACGGACACGGATGGCAACGGAGCGTTTCTCGCTGGGGGACGCCCGATTCCCACGCCTTTCGGCCTCTTTTACTCGACGAACATCACGCCCGATCCCCAAGCCGGCATCGGTGGCTGGAGCGATGACGACTTCCTCCGGGCCATGACCGAAGGCACGGGTCCGGACGGCACCCATTACTTCCCTGTTTTCCCCTATACCTCCTTCAGTCAGATGACGCAGGAGGACCTGCTGCACCTGAAGGACTACCTGGACACGGTTCCCGCTGTGAACCAGCCCGACCGGCCTCATGAGGTGCCCTTTCCCTTTAATCTGCGCATCGGAGCCTGGTTCTGGAAACTCGTGAACCATCACCCGGAGCCACTGGAGCCCGATCCGACTCAAACGGATTCGTGGAACCGAGGGCGCTACCTGACCGAAGCGGTGGCGCACTGTGGAGAGTGCCACACTCCCCGAAACCTGATGGGAGCCCTGAGGCGTGACCTCGCCTACGCCGGCGCGGAGGACGGCCCAGAGGGAGAGTCGGCCCCGAACATCACTCCGGATCCGAAGACCGGCATTGGCGACTGGTCGAAAGCGGACCTGGTGTATGCCCTGGAAGTCGGGATGCTTCCGGACGGTGACTTTGTCGGAGGCCTGATGGGGCTGGCGGTGGATCACTATCAGCAGTTGCCTCCGGAAGACCTGGAAGCCATTGCCGAGTACGTCCTGTCTCTGCCTCCGGTGGTCAACCAAGTCGGCAAGCCCAAGGAAAGCGGTGAGTCGGCGTGGTGACGCCCGCTCCCCAACCGACAGCCTGATCCACGCCTGAGCTGGGGGCGAGTTTCTTCTCGCCTCCAGAGCGCCAGCAGTCCCTCTGCAGCCCTTTCTCAAAGCCCCCCACCCGCTTCTGAACCCTACCGCCTCCATGCCCGTTATGGGGCCATGCGCTTCGTTTTGGGCCTGGGGCCCACAGGCTCGCTTCGTCTCACCTTACCGGGTTTGACGGGATGACGTGCGGTCGGTCGCTCTCACCCACGCAGGCGAGCATCCAACCCCGCAAGCTCGAGCAGGAGCAG
>JAYOTF010000057.1:0-14253 GCA_038150265.1 Deltaproteobacteria bacterium
GTTCACCCGCAGCAGCACCAGCCGGCACCGCGAGCCTTCTTCCACAATGTAGGCAATGTTCAGCAGCTGCAGCAGTTCCACCGTGCCTTCCTGATCAAGTGCATCCAGCAGCTCGGCAAACCCGGCTTCCTCCCAATACGAATCCCGGACCGTGAAGCCCACCAGCCCCCCGGAACGCGTCACCCGGATCAACTCGCGCAGGGCCTCCGGACGCACATGCCCCGTCGTAAACGTTCCGACACAGAGGGTCGCGCCGTAGGTGTCATCCTCCAGCGTCAGGGCCTGATTCAGGTCTGCCTGGCTCAGGTTTCGGTAGCACTGCTTCGCCTGGGCCTCCTGCAGCATCGACTCCGAGTAGTCGACACCATCCACCGGCCCCACGCCTTGAGCCTGCAGCAGCTGTCCCACCAGTCCGGTCCCACATCCGGCATCCAGCACCGGAACCGATCGATCCGGCAGGTGTTCCACCAACAGCTGGACGCTCTTTTGAGGCGCCTGGTACCCCAATCGGTCGATCAGGTCCTCATCATAATTCGAGGCCCACTCCCGATAGGCTCCGGAGAGCTCCTCCAGGTCCTGGGCCTTCAGCACACGGTCATGAATTTCGGTTCGGTTGTTCATCGAATCCCTGGCATAAGCGGGTGATCATTCTGTTGGGTTGAAAGCCCGATCCCAGGCCCTCCAGACCCGCCTTCTGAAAGAGGGTTTCAGGAAATAAACCGGCTTCCAACTGAATCAGTTTCTTCAGAAAAACGGACTCAACGCTAGCACAGGCCGGGCCCCCTGTAAACCGTCTGCGGGAATGAGGCGCAGCAGCACCGCCTTCCTCACCCATGATTTTTGGCCACTCAAGGGGGCTGCTTCCTGCCAAATTTGTAAAAAATGATACAAATCTTCAGAAACGTCTCTCTTTTGTGCAAAAAATCTGTATACTCCCCCAAAATTTCTCAAGGCGCGTTGAGCCGCATGATTCGGAATGAGGAGGGAAATGGCACAGCAACTGGGCACACTGGAGGAGCTACCACAGGCGTTTCGAGACGCCATGGATCAGGCTGGCGTGGCTCCGCTCTGGCCCATGATGCGCAACCTCCTGCCGCTGGGGCAGCCGGCTCCCGTCACCCGTCCGGGGTACTGGAACTTCGAGGCCATCCGCCCACTCCTGCTCCAGGCAGGTGAGCTGACCCCGGTGGAGAAGGCGGAGCGCCGGGTGCTCGTGCTTTCCGATCCGGGACGAGGCGTCGGCGCCATGCAGGCCACCTCCACCCTCTACGTGGGCCTGCAGCTGCTGCTTCCTGGAGAAACCGCTCCGGCGCACCGCCACACTCCCAGTGCCGCCCGGATTCTGGTTGAAGGCTCCGGCGGGTACACCGTCGTGGATGGCGAAAAGCTCCCCATGGAAAACGGCGACCTCGTGCTGACTCCCGGAGGCGACATCCATGACCACGGTCACGAAGGCACCGAGCCCGTCATCTGGCTGGATGCCCTCGACCTGCCCCTGTTTGTGTCCCTCGAAGGCTCCTACGCAGAAGAGGCCACGCTCCAGAAGCCCCACTCGCGTCCGGATGCCTCTCAGCTGGAGTACCGGGCTTCCGGACTCGTGCCCTCTCGCCAGCGGCACCCCCGGGCTCGGCGCTACCCGATGACCCGCTTCCCGTGGGTCCGGACCGAGCAGACCCTCCGCCACCTGGCCGAATTCCAGACCGCTCCGGTCACCGAGGTCGACTACGTCAATCCGGAAACCGGGCAAGACGTGTTGCCCACCATGGGGTTCACGGCCATGATGCTGTCCTCCCACCAGCCCCACCGACCGGTGCTCCGCTCCGAGAGTGCCGTGTTCCATGTGGTGCAGGGCTCCGGAACCACCCGCATCAACGGCACCCCGGTTTCATGGGGCCCCAAGGACACCTTTTCGGTGCCCGTCTTTGCTGAACTGGAACACCAGGCCCACACCCCGGAGGCCTTCCTGATTCGGGTCCATGACCGGCCCTTGCAGGAAAAACTGGGCTATTACGAGGAGCGCGAGGCATGATCGAATTTCACGGATACTTCAGAAGCTCGGCGGCCTACCGCTGCCGGATTGCATTCAACCTGAAGCAGGTCGACTACACGTTTCACTCGGTCCACCTGCGCCAACAGGTCCAGAACCGCCCGGAGTACGTGGAGCTGAACCCCCAAAGGCTGGTCCCGACTCTGGTGGACGGAGACCAGGTCCTCACCCAGTCACTGGCCATCATCGAGTGGCTGGACGAGCAGCACCCCGAGCCTCCGCTGCTCCCGGCAGACCCGAACCTCCGGGCCCAGGTCCGGGCCTTTGCGCAGATCATCGCCTGTGACATCCATCCGATCCAGAACCTGCGGGTTCTGCAGTACCTCCGGAACGAGCTGGGCCAGGACGACGAGGCGGTCAACCGCTGGTGCCAACACTGGATTGGCGACGGGCTGGCCGCTTGCGAAGCCCTGCTGGCCAAGCAGTCTCACCCAGGTCCGTTTTGCTTTGGAGCCGACCCCGGACTGGCCGATCTGTGTCTGGTGCCGCAGCTGTTCAATGCCACCCGGTTTGGCGTTGACCTGGAGCCGCTGCCCAGACTCCGGGCCGTGCAGGCTGCCTGCGACGCCCTTCCTGCTTTTGCCAACGCCCATCCGCTGTCACAGCCGGATGCCGAGCCCTGATCCGGGCCGTTGGCGTCACCCCCGTTGATGAGGAATGAGCCTCATCACGACCCCCACTTTTCAGGAGAGAAACATGAAGCACCTGACCGCCACCCTCGGGCGCCTGCTGGCGTCGGCCTCCCTCTTGACCAGCTTGGCCTGGAGCCCCCTGGCGGCCCAAGAGGTCACTCTGAAGATGCACCAGTTCCTGCCGGCGCAAGCAAATGTCCCCAAGTACGTTCTGGACGTCTGGGCGGACAAGGTGGAGCAGGAATCCGGGGGACGGATTCAGATCGACCGCTACCCCTCCATGCAGCTCGGTGGCAAGCCTCCGGAGCTGGCCAGTCAGGTCACGGATGGCGTGGTGGACCTCATCTGGACCGTCTGTGGCTACACCCCCGGGCGCTTCCCGCGGACGGAGGTGTTTGAGCTGCCCTTCATGATGACCAACGCGGAAGCCACCTCGAAGGCCTACTGGGACCTCCATGAAAAGTACATGAAGGACCAGGACTTCCGGGAGATGCACATCATTGGGGTCTGGGTGCATGGCCCGGGGCTGATTCACTCGAAGGAGCCCGTGATGACGCTGGCCGACCTGAATGGCGTCAAGCTGCGGGCCCCGACGCGGGTGACCAACATGCTCTTCAAGGAACTCGGGGCCACCCCGGTCGGCATGCCGGTGCCTGCGGTTCCGGAGGCCCTCTCCAAAGGCGTGATCGATGCCACCGTGATTCCCTGGGAAGTCACCGGCGCCCTGAAGGTGGCGGAGCTGGTTTCGAACCACACGACCTTCGGTGCCTCCAGCCTCTACACCACGACCTTCATCTTTGCGATGAACAAGGACAAGTACGAGTCCCTGCCTGACGACCTCAAGAAGGTCATCGATGCCAACTCCGGACGTGAGATGTCGGGGTGGGCCGGCCGCCTGATGCAGGAGTACGACGAGCCCTCTCGCCAGATTGCCCTCAAGCGCAACAACAACATCATCACCCTCTCCGATGCTCAGGTGAATGAGTGGCGCCAGGCGTCTCAGCCCATCATTGACAACTGGGTCAAGGAGATGGACGGCAGGGGCATGAATGGAACGCAGTTGCTGTCGGAAGCACGCGAGCTGATCGACCAGTACTCGAAGTAATCCGCAAAGGGGCGTCCGCTGAGAGGACGCCCCTTTCCGGTGTTCCCCTGGGGTTCCCGCCCCCCTTGAACCCTGTTTTCACCAAGCTCCCATGCTCCGGATCGTCTTTCAAGGGCTCGCCCGTGGAGTCGCTATTCTGGGAGGCATCCTCCTGACCTTGCTGATCCTCCTGATCACCATCAGTGTCGTCGGTCGTGCCGGCAACACGATTGCACACATGGACTTTCTCAAGGAGAACCTTGCCGGGCTTTCCGACTTCCTGATTGCCTCGGGAGTGGGTCCGGTAGACGGGGACTTTGAGTTGGTTGAGGCCGGAATTGCCTTCTCCATCTTTGCCTTCCTTCCCTGGTGTCAGCTCCGTCGCGGACACGCCACCGTGGACCTGTTTGCCCACTGGTACCCTCCGGCCATGAACCGCGCCATTGAGCTGCTTTCGGAGGTCCTGCTTTCTGCAGTGACCTGCCTGCTGACCTGGCGCCTGTACGAGGGCATGTCCGACAAGCTCCGCTATGGCGAAACCACCTTCTTGCTGCAGTTCCCCGTGTGGTGGGCGTATGCCGCCAGCCTTGCTGCCGCCCTGGTGGCATCGGTGGTGTCCGTCTATGCCGTGGGCGCCCGCTACCAGGAGCTTCGGAACCGGCACCTCGCTCCACCCGGAAGCGGAGGTGCCTCTTGACCGCGCTTGAAATCGGAATCGCCTCCTTCCCCGTCCTGCTCCTGCTGATCTTTCTGCGGATCCCCATTGGGCTCTCGATGATGATCTGCGGACTCGGCGGCCTGGCCCTCCTCACGGGAGGCCCCCACGTGGTGCTGTCCAAGCTGAAGTCCGAGACCTACTCCACCTTCTCGAGCTACTCGCTTTCCATCATCCCGCTGTTTTTGCTGATGGGACAGTTCTCCACCCTGGGGGGCATGTCCAAGGCGCTCTTTCGAGCAGCAGAAACGTGGCTGGGGCACCGACGTGGAGGCGTCGCCATGGCAGCCATTGGCGCGTGTGCCGGATTTGGGGCCATCTGTGGCTCTTCACTGGCCACCGCCGCCACCATGAGCCAGGTGGCGCTGCCGGAACTGCGGCGCTATGGCTACTCCGGAGGCCTTGCCACAGCGACCCTTGCGGCCGGTGGTACCCTCGGCATCCTCATTCCGCCCTCCGTGATTTTGGTCATCTACGCCATTCTCACCGAGCAAAACATTGCCAAGCTGTTCCTCGCGGCTTTTGTTCCCGGACTGCTCGCAGCGGTGGGGTACCTGATCACGATCTCCATTTATGTCCGGATGAACCCTGACGCCGCCCAGATGCGCGAGCGGGTTCCCTACGGAGAGCGCCTGCAGGCCCTGATTGATGTCTGGCCCGTGCTGTCGGTCTTCCTGGTGGTCGTGGGAGGCATCTACCTGGGCTGGTTCACCCCCACCGAAGGGGCGGCGGTGGGAGCCGCAGGAACCGGCATCATTGCCTACGCCAATGGGGGATTGAGCCTGAAGAACCTCAAGGACTCCATTCTCTCCACGGCCAACAGCAGCGCCATGATCTTCTTCATTGTGCTGGGGGCCGCGTTTTACAACAGCTTCCTCGCCCTCTCACAGGTGCCGCAGGAGGTCTCGTCCTTTGTGGTCTCTCAGGGGTACAGCCCGTGGCTGATCCTCTCCATCATCCTGGTGCTGTACCTCGTGTTTGGCTGTGTCATGGACAGCCTGTCCATGATCTTGCTGACGATCCCGATCTTCTTTCCCATCATCTCGGAACTCGACTTTGGCCTGACTCCGGAAGAGCTGGCCATCTGGTTTGGGATCCTGGTGCTGATTGTCGTGGAAGTGGGCCTCATCACCCCCCCTGTAGGGATGAACCTGTTTGTCATCAATACCCTCGACCCTGACACCCCAATGGTCGACACCTACCGGAGCGTGACGCCCTTCATTCTCTCTGATCTGATTCGAGTCGTGATCCTGGTGCTCTTTCCAGGCATCACCCTGTTTTTGTTGCGCTGGACCAGCTAAGGCGTGGTCTGGAAATGGAAAAAAGGATGAACCAGCAACCGATCATCATTGCCGGCGGCGGCATTGGAGGCCTGACCTGTGCCCTTGGTCTGGCGCAGAAGGGATTTCCTTCAATTGTGCTCGAACGCGCCTCCAGGCTTGGAGAAATTGGGGCAGGCATTCAGCTCGGTCCCAATGCCTTCCATGCCTTTGACTACCTCGGCGTGGGAGATGCTGCACGCCAGATGGCCGTGTACATCGACAGCCTCCTGCTCATGGACGCCCTCTCCGGAGCAGAGATCACCCACATCCCCCTGGGCGACGACTTCCGGCAGCGCTTCCGGAACCCCTACGCGGTGGTGCACCGGGGCGACCTCCATGGCGTCTTCCTCAAGGCCTGTGAAGCCAGCCCCCTCATTCAGCTGCGCACCAGCGCCGAAGTGGTTGATTACGAACAGCAGGGCAGCTCCGTCACCGCCTTGCTGAAAGACGGGGAGCGCGTCTCCGGAGCCGGACTCGTCGGCGCCGATGGCCTCTGGTCCAACATCCGCAAGCGGGTCGTGGGCGACTCCGCCCCTCGGGTCTCCGGGCACACGTCTTATCGTTCGGTCATTCCCACCGAGGAGATGCCGGAAAACCTGCGCTGGAACGCCGCGACGCTCTGGGCGGGTCCGAAGTGCCACATTGTTCACTACCCCCTCTCGGGCTGGAAGGTGTTCAACCTCGTGGTCACGTACCACAACAATGCTCCGGAGCCTGTTGCCGGGAAGCCCGTTCCTGTGGAAGAGGTCCACCGGGGCTTTGAGCACATCCATGCCATTCCGCGCCAGATCATTGAACGTGGCAAGGACTGGAAGCTGTGGGTGCTGTGTGACCGAGACCCCGTGGACGGCTGGGTTGATGGACGCGTCGCCCTCCTCGGAGATGCCGCCCATCCGATGCTGCAGTACTTTGCGCAGGGCGCCTGCATGGCCATGGAAGACTCCGTCTCCCTGGCCTCGGAAATGGAGGCCCACTCCGGAGACTGGGAAGCCGCCCTGCAGGCCTACCAGGAAAACCGAGTGGTCCGGACCGCCCGGGTCCAGCTGCAGTCTCGCCTGATTGGCGAACACATCTACCACCCCGGAGGCGCCCACGCCAAGCTCCGCAATGCCATCATGCAGGCCAAGACGCCCGAGCAGTGGTACGACACCGTGGAGTGGCTCTATGGCGGTTCCGGACTGCGTGGAACGGTCTCTACCACCTGAACTCACTTTCCCCCAACGGACTCATGAAACTACAGGGAACAATTGCGCTGGTCACCGGAGGTGCCAGTGGTTTGGGACGCGCCTCCGCCGAACACCTCGCGCATCAGGGCGCCCGGGTCGTGGTGCTCGATCGCTCGGTCGAGGCGGCTCAGGCCGTTGCTCAGCGCCTGCAGGGCCTGGCGGTTCAGGCGGATGTCTCTGATGAGGCCTCGGTTCAGGCGGCCTTCGACCAGGTCGTCTCCGAGTGGGGGCAGCCGCCTCGCCTCATTGTCAACTGCGCCGGCATCGGCACCGCCTCTCGCATCCTGCCGCGCGATGGCGGCCTGTCCGTCGACACCTTCCGGCAGACCATTCAGGTCAACCTGATCGGGACCTACATCGTCATGAGCGTCGCCGCACTGGCTCTGTCTCAGGTAGAGCCTGACTCTGAAGACGGAGAGCGGGGCGTCCTCATCAACACCGCCTCCGTCGCCTTTCAGGATGGTCAGGTTGGGCAGTCTGCCTATGCGGCCTCCAAGGGCGGAATCGTCTCGCTGGCGCTGCCTGCTGCCCGGGAACTCGCACGCCTCGGCATCCGGGTGATGACCATTGCGCCCGGACTCTTCCGGACGCCCTTGATGGAGACCCTCCCGGAAGAGGTGCAGCAGGCCATCACCAGCAACATTCCCTTTCCTGCCCGGCTCGGCGCTCCGGAAGAGTTTGCGGCGCTGGTGGAACACATTGCTCAAAACCCAAGCCTCAACGGTGAGGTCATTCGGCTCGACGGAGCCCTGCGACTTCCTCCTCGATAAGCCTTTTTTCCAAAAGCCCATGACCTCGTCCATTCTTGAAGTTTCCACCGACGGCAACATCACCTGTGTGGCCATGAACCGGCCTGACAAGCGCAACGCCATGAGCGACCAGCTCCTTGAGGCCCTGGATGCGTTCTTCTCTCACCCTCCGGAGGGCACCAAGGTGGTGGTCCTTTCCGGAAACGGGGGGCACTACTGTTCCGGGCTCGACCTGAGCGAACACGTGGCCCGCGATGCTGAAGGCACCATGCGGCACTCCCGGAACTGGCACCGCATCATGGACCTGATCCAGTACGGGGGCCTTCCTGTGGTTTCGGCCATGAACGGCGCCGTCATCGGCGGAGGACTCGAGCTGGCCACCGCGACTCATGTCCGGATCGCAGAGCCCTCCACGATCTTTCAGCTTCCGGAAGGGCGCCGTGGGATCTTTGTCGGAGGCGGGGCCTCGGTTCGGGTGGGACGCATCCTCGGAGCCGACCGGATGATTGAGATGATGCTGACCGGGCGCAAGTACAACGCCGAAGAGGGGCTTCAGCTGGGGCTGACTCACTACGCCGTTGGCGAAGGCGAGGCCCTGCCCCAGGCCCTGGAGCTGGCCCGGAAGATTGCCAGCAACGCGAGCCTCTCGAACTACATCATGATCCAGGCCCTGAGTCGCATTGAAGACATGGCCAAGGCTGATGGGCTGTTTGCCGAAAGCCTCTGTGCCGCGGTCACCCAGACCAGCCCAGATGCCGCGGAGGGCCTGAAGGCCTTTCTGGAAAAACGTCCCCCGGTGTTCCGCTGAGCGTCTGGAGCGCTCCTTCCTGTCACCCCCAACTCAGGAGGCTTCATGGCCCTCAGTTCCGCTTCGCCCGATGGCTACCGGCCCCATCGGGTCATCCGCCACGAGGAGCCGGATGGCACCATTCGGCTGACCTCTCCGTATCCCCTGACCGACGTGGCGCCCAACACCGGAGCCTGGCTGCACCGCTGGGCCCAGGAGGCGCCCAACCGCGTGTTCCTGGCAGAGCGGTCTGGAGACGGCTGGCGCGAACACGGCTACGCAGAGGTGCTGGAACAGGTCCAGGCCCTCGCGGCTTCCTTGCTGGAACGCGACCTTGGCCCAGACCGCCCGGTGATGGTCCTCTCTGGCAATGGCGTGGACCACGGCCTGCTCTCCCTCGCCGCCCAGTACGTCGGGATTCCGGTCATTCCGCTGGCCGAGCAGTACTCGCTCATTCCGGAAGCCCTCGGCAACGTTCAGTACATTGCGGGCCTCGTTCAGCCCGGGCTGGTCTTTGCCGCAAAGGCGGGGCCGTATGCTGCCGCGCTGGGTCTGGACGTCTTTGAGCACGCCGAGAAGGTCAGTGTGGACCCCAGTGGCGCGGGCCAGGCGGTGACAGCCTTTGCGGAGCTGCTCCAGGGGCGGGCTCCTGCTGAAGTGGAAGCCGCTCACCGTCAGGTCGGTCCGGAGACGCTGGCCAAGATCCTCTTCACCTCCGGCTCCACCTCTCATCCCAAGGGGGTGCTGACCACACAGAAGATGATGTGCGTCAACCAGGCTCAGCTCCGCAGTGGCCTGCCCCTGCTCACACGTCGTCCTCCCAAGATCCTCGACTGGCTTCCCTGGAATCATGTGTTTGGAGGAAGCCACAACTTCAACATGATGCTGGCCAACGGAGGCAGCCTCTACATTGACGAGGGGAAGCCCACCAAGGCCCTGTTTGGCGCCACGTTGCGCAACCAGCTGGAGCATGCCGGCACCCTGATCTTCAATGTCCCGGTGGGCTTTGGGCTGCTGGCTGAGGCCCTGAAGGAAAACCAGGCCCTCAAGGAGAAGTTCTTTGCCGAGCTGGAGCTCATCTTCTACGCCGGCGCCTCGCTGCCGCAGGACACGTGGCAGACGCTGGAGCGCTTTGCTCTCGAAATCCGGGGCGAGCTGCCGATGATGATTTCCAGCTGGGGCATGACGGAAACCGCGCCGGCAACCCTGCTGGTGCATGAGCCCATCCGGCGCTCCGGTGTCGTGGGGGTGCCGCTTCCGGAAGTGGAAGCCCGGCTGCTGAATGGCGATGACGGCCGCTACGAGCTGCGGGTGCAGGGTCCAAACGTCATGACGGGTTACTTCAAGGATCCGGAAAAGACTGCAGCGGTTTTTGATGACGAAGGCTTCCTGATCACCGGAGACGCGGTGCGGTTTGTGGATCCGGAGCATCCGGAGGCCGGCCTGATGTTTGATGGACGGGTCTCGGAAGACTTCAAGCTCCTGACGGGCACGTGGGTGCATGCCAACAAGCTGCGGCTGGAAGCCCTCGCGGCCTTTGCCGGACTCGTCCAGGATGTCGTCATCACCGGACATGACCAGCAGGAAGTGGGCGTGCTCCTCTTCCCGCACCCCGAGGCGCTGGCCCAGTTTCAGCTCACGTCCGGAAGCTTTGGCGACACCCTCACCGATGCCGCCTACTGCGACGCCATCCGTCAGGGGCTTGCTCAGCTATCGGCGCACGCCACCGGTTCCTCCACCCGCATCAGCCGGGCCCTGGTTGCCGCGGAGCCGCCTTCGTTTGGCGATGGAGAGATCACCAGCAAGGGCAGCCTCAACATCCGGAAGATCCTCAAGCGCCGGGGCGACCTGATTGCCCGTTTGTACCACGAGGCCGACCCAGCGGTCATTCGAGCCTGAGCCCTTCTTTTTCACCGATTTTCTTGCAGACGACCTCATGATTGACCTGACCACCCTTAAAGCCATCGACTTTCACACCCATGCAGAAGAGCCCTGCGGGTGCCACGCGGACGACGGTTATGACGAGTTGCAGTCCACCATGGCCAAGTACTTTGGGGCCCCCTGGGAGCACCCGCCCACCATTCCGGAAACCGCCCAGCACTACCGGAACCAGAACATCGCTGCCGTCATCTTTCCTGTTGATGCCGAGCGGGAAACGGGATACCGACGTTACCGGAATGAAGAGGTGGCGGCCCTCGCCGCCGAACACAACGACGTCCTCATTCCCTTTGCCTCCATTGACCCCCACAAGGGCAAGCTCGGTGCCCGCGAGGCCCGGAGGCTGGTGGAAGACTTTGGCATCCAGGGCTTCAAGTTTCACCCCACCATGCAGGGGTTTTACCCAAACGACCGGCTCGCCTACCCGCTTTATGAAGCCATTGCCGAGTCAGGAAAGATTGCCCTGTTTCACACCGGACAGACTGGTGTCGGATCGGGGATGCCGGGCGGAAATGGCATGCGGCTCAAGTACTCGAACCCGATGTACCTGGATGACGTCGCCGTCGATTTCCCCGACATGCCGATTGTGATGGCGCACCCCTCCTTCCCGTGGCAGGAAGAGGCCCTGGCCGTGGCCACGCACAAGCCCAACGTGTACATCGACCTGTCCGGATGGTCCCCCAAGTACTTCCCTCCCATCCTCGTCCGGTACACGAACACGTTGCTGAAGCGCAAGATGCTGTTTGGCTCCGACTGGCCCATGATCGCCCCGGAACGCTGGCTGAGCGATTTTGAGAAGATCGAGATCCGTGAAGAGGTCCGGCCCCTGGTGCTGAAGGAAAACGCCATCCGCTTGCTGGGGCTCTCATGAGCTACGCGAACCAGGCCCGCCGGACCCTGCAGGTGCTTCAGGCCACTCCCAACTGGACGCGTCTGCAGGCGTTGCATCCTGAGCTGGATCCGGAGACGGTGCAGGTGATTGTCGAGGAAGCCGCAAAGTGGGCGGAACAGGTGCTCGCGCCGCTCAACGGCCCCGGAGACCGGGAAGGCTGCACCCTGGAAGCCGGTCGGGTCCAGACCCCCTCCGGCTACCCGGAGGCCTATCAGCAGTTTGCCGAGTCCGGGTGGCTGGGGATGACCGTCGCTGAGGCCCACGGAGGACAGGGCCTGCCCCTGGTGCTGTATGCCGCCTGTGAGCCGCTCTTTGAACGCGCGTGCATGGCCTTCATGATGGCCCCCGGCGCCGTCCATGCGGCCATGCACCTGCTGGACTCGGTCGCGGAACCAGCCCTGGCCGAGGCGTGGATTCCTCGGCTCGCCTCGGGCGAGTGGGCGGCCACGATCTGCATTTCCGAGCCGGACGCCGGTTCCGACGTCGGACGCATCCGGACGCAGGCCACCTTGACCGAATCCGGGTGGCGCGTCTCGGGACAGAAGGTGTGGATCTCCTTTGGAGACCATGACCTGTCTGGACGGATTGGACACTGCCTGCTGGCCCGGACCGGAACCGAGCCGGGCACGCGCGGCCTGAGCCTGTTCCTGGTTCCGAACCAAACCGACTCCGGCGCCCCCAATGGCGTCACCGTCGCTGGCGTGGAACAGAAAATGGGCATTCACGGCTCCCCCACCTGCTCGCTGCTCTTCGACAACGCCGAGGCCGTGCTGCTGGGACAAGCCGAACGTGGGCTGCCTCAGCTCTTCCGGATGATTGAGATCATGCGCCTGCTTGTGGGGTGTCAGGGACTCGGCATCGCCTCGGGCGCCTGCGAAACCGCTCTTCAGTACGCCCGGGAGCGTCGGCAGGGGGGCGCGCCTCGGCAAGAAGCGGTCCCGATCCTTCAGCATCCGGATGTGCAGCGTCAGCTCCTGGAGATGGAAAGCCGGACCGAGCTGCTGCGGGCGACGGTTCTGGAAATGGCCTCGGTGATGGATTTGGCTCGGCTGGAACCCGATGAAGCGCTCCGTGCGTCTTATGCCGACCTCGCGGCCTGGATGCTGCCCCTGGTGAAGACCTTTGGAGCGGAAACCGGATTTGCGGTCGCCAGTGAGGCCATCCAGGTTCTTGGAGGCGCCGGTTACACACAAGACTGGCCCCTGGAGCAAGCCGCCCGTGATGTCCGGATTGCTGCCATTTACGAAGGCACCACGGGCATGCAGGCCCAGGACTTTCTGATGAGGCGCCTCTGGCGAGACGAGGGGCGGGGCCTGACCGCCTTCCTGCAGCAGGCTCGTCAGGACGCGGCTTCCTGCCAGGCTGCTTTTCCGGAAGCCGTGGCACAGGCCGAGCAGGTCTGGCAGGCGTTTGAGGACCTGAGTACCCAGGCGCGGTCCCTCCGCGAGACGCCTCAGCAGGGAGAAGCGGCCGCCGATGCCTACCTGCGCGCCGGATGGATCGCCGTCTCCTGCTGGATGGCCCTCCGCCTCCTGCAGACGCCTCAGGGGGCCAGCCTCGCCGAGGCGTTCCTGCTCACGGCGCCAGACGCCTTCCGGGTTCAGGCTCAACGGACTCGGCTCTCCGCCGCTCTCCTGCGTTCTCGGTACCTGGAGGAATGAAGCAACCCGGCGCGCCTCAAGGGGCTGGGGGACGAGCAGCAGGCGCAGGGTTGCGGAGTTCACACAGCTTGTGCGTGTGTTCCGGGCCCAGGCCACAGCACCCTCCAAACACCGAACACCCCTGAGCCTGCCACTGCTGCGCAAACTCGAGCAGCTGGTCCGGAGGTATGATTTCCTCAAAGTGCCAGTGAGGGGCAGCAAAAAATCCACTGTCCGGATAGGCCGCCAGGATTCCTGAGTGGTAGCGCTGAATCAGGGCCAGGCAGTCGGCAATGGCGTCCACAGCCGTGTGCATGATGCCCATGCCCTCAAAGTGATAAGAGGCAGCCAGCTCGGTGATCGCTTCAAATGAGACCGAGGAGTCATGCCAGGACTCCAGTTCGGCATGAGGCGTCGGCCTCCTGGCCGACAGGCCACACCACACGGGCAATGAAGACGCCTGGGCGCACTCAAAGAGCGGGATCATTCTGGAAGGGAGGGACATCATCTCCAGCAGCAGCAAATCCAGGCCTTCCTTCTCAAAGAGGGTGATCAGCTCCTGATAGGAGGCCGAGAGGGTCTCTTCGCTGATGGGGGGCTGCTGCTTGGCGCCCTCGGCGCCCTCCTGGAAGGGGATCACATGCGAAAGCGATCCGGCGATGGCCACCGGGGCCTGGGCCTGGTTCCGAGCCTCCATCGCCGCCGCAATGTTCCTCTGGTTGATCTCCTGCACCTGGTCGCCCAGCCCGGCAGGCTCCAGCATGAGCCGGGAACTCGCATAGCTGTTGATCGTGATGACGTCTGCCCCCGCCTCAATGTAGGCCAGGTGCGTCTGGACCAGCGCCTCATAGTCATCAATTGAGGCACATCCCGCCCACTGCCCCGGACGCATGGGGGTGCCCCGCCTCTCAAGCTCCGTTGCGACCCCACTGTCAAGAATGATCGGAATCTGGTTGTCGTGCTTGGCCACCAGTGCTTCGTAATACTTCGACATGCGCTCCCCCCTTTAGGTTGCAGAAGGCTCGACCCCACCACGTGTGTGATGGGTTCATCAACAACGGCCTGATTGCCACCGAACCACACGCTGGGTGGCTGCACCGGGCCACAACGGGGTGACGGGGAGCCTCGCTGCGTGGCAACGATTCCGGCCACACCCCGCTCGGTATCGGCTCAAAAAATCCATTCTCACTCAGCCCAAGACCGGTTTGCAAGGCATTAGGG
>JAYOTF010000058.1:0-13784 GCA_038150265.1 Deltaproteobacteria bacterium
GATCCAGTCCGTGAACCGATGGCCTTATCGGAAGTTCATCGCCCTGCAGCGGGCAAAGAGGAATTTCCATAAAATGATGGGTGAGGAAGGTTCAGGATTTGAAATTGGAGTGTTTGTGTAGGTATGACGGCGTATGGGATTTTTATTTTAAATTTACATAATATTAATTTAATTAAGTTTAACTTGAATGGGAACCGACTCTCCGTCCTCAGGACGGGGAGGGCTAGCTCCGCTGCTGTTGTTCCCGAATCAGGGCCGCGACCTCAAGGGGGTCATTGGTGAAGATCCACTCGACTCCCCGGTTGAGCTCCCGGAACAGGGCATTTTTTGATTTAGGATATCCTGTACCCATGAACTGATCGGCCGTGAGGTGCCGCTGCACCACCTCGGTTCCAATGAGGAGGTAATGCCCCCCAATTCCGCCAAATCCTTGTTCCAGGGAGGTGTTACTAAATTCCGCAACATTGAAAAACGCGACCAGCAGAAAGCAGGATTTCGGCGCAAAGGTCACCAACCGTTCCAGAGCCGGATCAAGGAGCAGGATGTGAAAATCCCGGCCGGGCTCCCAGCCGGTCAGCAGGTCCCCCAGAATGTGATTCTGACGTTCCAGTTCCGGATACGGCTCTTCCTTCACCTCAATCATCAGGTGGGCCCGATCCCGGCTGAGCTGAATGACCTCCTCCAGAGTGGGAATGAGTGGAAACCGTTCCTTCAGCTCAACAAGGGAAAACGAACTCAGCAGGCGAGGCTCGCCAAACATCCGGAGCAGATCGGCATCATGAAAGACCACCGGCGCCAGATCCTGAGTCCACCGGACGTCCAGTTCCAGACCCGTGACCTCCGGAGCCTCCAGGGCACGCTGAAAGGCGGCAAGCGTGTTTTCAGGCAGCCCCTGAAATCCGTGCGCCCCACGGTGCGCAATGATCCGGCACCGGCTCAGCACGTCAGGCGGCGGCGTGGGTTGAGGCCAGTACTTGAAGAATGTGTCGCATCCGGCCATCAGCAGATGCTCCAACCAGGGAGGAATGTGCATCAGTGTTTGTTGAATTTTGCCATCAGTTGAGCCATGTCTTTTTGGAAGTCTCCACTCGCCAATGGCTTTTCACGCGGTTGGGACTCCTTCGGGCCCGACGGGCGATTCTTGCGGCGCTCAGGCTTGCCCGATTTTCGGTTGCCGTCACGTGGCTTGGGGTCAGCCTGAGGAGTGCTCCGGAGCGAAAGCGAGATGCGTTTGCGAGCCTCATCCACTTCCAGCACCCACGCCTGCACCGCCTGCCCCACCGTCACGGCTTCCATCGGATCCTTCACAAATTTGTCCGAAAGCTGGGAGATGTGGGCCAGGCCATCCTGATGCACCCCAATGTCAATAAAGGCTCCGAAGTGTGTGATATTCGTCACGATCCCATTGAGGCGCATGCCGGGCTTGAGGTCCTTGACCTCCTGGATCGAGTCATCAAACTCCACCTGCTGGTGATCCTTCCGAGGGTCACGCCCCGGTTTTTTGAGCTCCTGCAGAATGTCTGACACCGTAAAGGCTCCAGCCTCGGCATACTGGGTCGGGTCAATCCGTCCCACCGCTGCTTCATGCCCCACCAGTTGTTCCAGCGTCAGCTCATGGTCCTGCGCCATCCGCTCCACGAGGGCATAGTTTTCCGGGTGCACCGCCGAGCGGTCCAACGGGTTTCCGGCTTCGGGAATCCGGAGGAAGCCCGCGGCCTGCTCAAAGGTCTTCGGCCCCAGTCCACTCACCGTCAGCAGGTCCTGCCGCGACTGAAAGCCCCCCTTTTCGTTGCGGTGGGACACAATCCGCTTGGCCAGGGTGCTGCTGATTCCAGAGACGTACCCCAGCAACGACGCTGACGCCCGGTTGAGGTCCACCCCCACAAAGTTCACACATGACTCCACGGTCCGGTCAAGCGACTGCTTCAGGCGCGTTTGGTTGACATCGTGCTGATACTGTCCCACCCCAATGGACTTCGGATCAATCTTCACCAACTCGGCCAGGGGGTCCTGATAACGACGGGCAATCGAGACCGCGCCCCGGACGGTCAGGTCCAGGTCGGGAAACTCTTCGCGGGCAATCGACGAGGCGGAGTAAACCGAGGCGCCTGATTCGTTGACCACCAGGGCTTGCGCCGTGATGCCTTCCGCCTGAAAAAACTCCCGGACGAACTGATGCACCTCCCGGGAAGCCGTCCCGTTTCCGACCGCGACAATTTCCGCATGGAAGCGCTGCAGCAGATCCCGGAGCACGGTGCGGGAGCCCTCCACCTCTTTTTTGGGCTCGACGGGATAAATGACGCCGTGGTCCAGGAAGCGTCCCGTTTCGTCAATCACGACCCACTTGGTTCCCGTCCGGAACCCGGGATCCAGCCCAATCACCACCTTGGCGCCGCCCGGAGGCTGGAGGAGCAGCTGGCGGAGGTTCCGTCCAAACATGTCGATCGACACCTCATCCGCCTGAAGCTTCAGGTCCACCCGCACATCGGTTTCCAGCGTCGGGGCCAGCAGGCGTTGCCAGGCATCGGCAATGACCCGGCTGGCGTGTTCGGCAAACGCCTCGGCAAAGGGGGGCAGGTGCTGACGAAGGAGGCCATGCGCCCGCTCTTCCTCCAGCTCAATGCGCATCCGGAGGATTCCGTCTTTTTCCCCTCGGCGAATCGCCAGGTACCGGTGTGGGGCAATCGCGGAAACCTTTTCGGAAAAATCGTAATACGCTTCAAACTTGCTGGGCTTGCCCTCATGGTCGCTGGCCACCTGAGACAGCACCCGGCCGTCCTTGTGCAGGCGCTCCCGGAGGGCATTGCGCAGATCCGCAATCTCGGCCAGCCGCTCGGCCCAGATGTCGCGGGCTCCCTGAAGCGCATCGTCTTCCGAGAGGGGCGCCTCCTGCCCTTCATTCAGGGCCTGCAGCCACTGCTGAACGTCACTCAGCGTGGTCCCCGCAACGGCCAGCAGGTCCGCAAGGGGCTCCAGGCCCCTGTCCCGGGCAATCGTGGCACGGGTCCGGCGTTTGGGTTTGTAGGGAAGGTAGAGGTCTTCAAGCTTCTGCTTGGTCTCTGCCTGCTGAATCCGCTGCTCCAGCTCCGGGGTCAGCTTTTCCTGCTCCCGGATGCTCTTGAGGATGGTCTGCCGGCGCTCATCCAGGTCACGCAGGTACTGAAACCGGTCGGCCAGGTTGGCAATTTCGACTTCATCCAGCCCCCCGGTGGCTTCCTTGCGGTAACGGGCAATGAAGGGGATGGTGTTGTCCGCCAGAAGCAGCTTCAGGGTCTCGCGAATCTGGTCCGGACGGTGTCCCGTTTCCTGATGCAGTTGGGGAATCCAGACGGTCACGTCCGGAGCAGAGGAGGCTAGTTCTTCCATGAATTCCGTGAGGGTGGGGTCAATCAACAGGCTCAATGCGCCCAAAAGAGAAGGCTTACCAGACTTTCTGGACCACCTTCAAGGCGCGGAGGCCTTCGCAGATTTTTCGATACTGCACCCACGTGACTGGGGCGAGCCGAATGCGGTGGTAGGCTTGTTCTTCTGTGGTGACCGAGACCTGGGCATCGCGGATGCTGGCTTCCGCGTCCTTGATCACTTTCACCACCCGGTAGAGGATTCCGGGGCCTTCGCTGGTGTGGAGGTGGAGGAGGTGCTCACGGCGCTCATCTTTCGGAAGGTCCCAGATCACCTGAACCCGGGTTTGCCGAGAGGCTTCAACTTCCGAGCAACTGAGCTGATGAACCTCGATCTCATTCTGGTCATTCAGCAGCCCAATGACTCGGTCGCCAGGCATGGGGGCGCAGCATTCCTGCAACCGCACCATCGGGTCGTCCCAGCTTTGAATCCGGAAGTACGATTCCGCTCCGCCAAAGACGGAGGCAAAGCGTCCGGATCGGAGCATCTCCCGGACCCGTCCCATCCGTTCGGGACCAATGAGGCCGTGCTTCTTCATGAACTCCCGGGGGGAGCGCTTCTGCATGCCGACTTCCTGCAGGAAGCGTTCGGTGCTGAGCCGCTCCTGCTCCAGGGCTTCCAGCACCTTGGGGTCTTCCAGCCACTCCTCAATGTGGAGCTGAAATTTCTGCAGCACCCCCTTGAGGTGATCAAAGCCGAGGCGCCGCATCCGCTGAGCATTCTGCTGCCCCACCGACCGGCGAATCTGCAGTTGGCTCTTGGCCAGGAAGGCATACTCCAGCCACTCGCGTGCTGGACGAACCGCAGGATCCGTCAGGATCCGGACCCGTTCGCCGTGGAAGAGCTGGCGATCCCGGGGCACCCGCTGAGCGCCACTGGCGCGTCCGACGCTTTCCACCATGGCC
This sequence comes from Deltaproteobacteria bacterium, assembly GCA_038150265.1. Taxonomy (GTDB): domain Bacteria; phylum SAR324; class SAR324; order SAR324; family NAC60-12; genus JAYPUA01. The sequence goes on from JAYOTF010000058.1 coordinate 4,308, forward strand.
CCTGTGCACTGGTTGCCCAACTCGGTGTGGATGCTGTAGGCAAAGTCCAGCACCGTGGCCCCCTTCGGGAGCGCATAGACGTCTCCTTTCGGACTGAACACCTGAACCTGGTCCTGCTGCATGGTCTTCAGGACATCGGTCATGCGCAGGTGCTCCTCACCGGCCACCTGGTCCAGCTGATCCAGGTAGGTCCGGTAGTAGTCGGCAAGCTGAGAAGGCGTGCCCTGCCAGTAGGCCATCACGCCGTTGCGGTTCCCTTCCTTCATCCGGGGGGTGACGATCTCGATGGAGACCCGCTCCCCATCCAGCAGAATCAGGGTCTGAAGCCCCTGGTGGCCGTTCCACATGGGGTTGCTGATGTAGTCCCGAATCTGCAAGGGAATGGCGCTGAACTCGGTGTGCAGGATGCCGAGGGCCTGGTAACACGCCTGAGGCTTGTCCACCACAATCAGGAATCCCTTGAGGACCTGATCCAGCGGAAAGCCCGGGTAGACGTGGTCGGCCACCTCCACCAAAACCGGCTCCACCGTCTGAAGCTGCAGCTGCTCCTGAGTCAGCAGGTCCTGCAGCTGAGCCCGCATGGCGTCCACCCGCTCCTTGCGCTCGTCCCAAAGCTCCTGGAGCCGCTTCTGCGTATTCCGGTAACGGACTGGATAGAGGTAGCGGAAGCACAGCTCCGAGTGCTCCCGGCTCAGGTCGCGCAGCCCCAGCCGCTGGGCCAGGGGGACGTACACGCCCAGGGTTTCCCGGCTGATGCGACGGCGCTTGTGGTGCGGCATCGCCTCCATGTCTCGCATGTTGTCGAGCCGGTCAAAGAGCTTGATGAACAGGGTCCGGACGTCCCGGGTCATCGACTGCAGCATCTTCCGGTAAGTCGCTTCCTGGTGGCTCCGGGTCTTCGGACCATCCGGATTCTGGATCTTGGTCAGCCCATCGACAATGGCGGCGTACCAGGGACCGTACTGCTCCCGGACGTAATCCTTGGTCATTGGGGTGTCTTCAATCGCATCATGCAGCAGGGCTGCAATCACCGTCGAGGCATCCAGGCCGGCCTGGCAGATGGAAAGCGCCACCCGCAGCGGGTGCACGACCACCGGCTGTCCGGACTTGCGACGCTGGTGGGCATGAAAACGGGAGATGTCTTCAATGGCGCGGTTGAGCAGCCGCACCTCTTCCTCGTTGCCGTGACGCTTGACGTAGTCCCGGATCTGACGCTTGAGCTTGGAAATGAGCTGCACGTCTTCGGTGCTCACCCCTTCGTCATCCAGCACCACCTCAGGGTGCATGGGCGCCGAGGGCACCAGGGTTTCGTCAGCAGTCATCAAAGCAGGATTCCCCATGCCTTCCCAATCAATCAATCATTACTGGGGTTGAAAGCTGCGGAACTCGCCGAATCCGGTGCAGTACCGCAACGGCGTGTCCGCCCGAACGGGCTTCCAGCCCACTTCAAAATTTGCATCCCACAGGAGCTGCCGGATGTCCCGAAACAGCTCAAAGCTGTCGGGATGCACCCAGAAAAAGAAATAGGTTGTTTCTGGACGGTAGCTTCCCAGCATCACGTCCATTGCCCCTCCGGAGCGATTGAACTCGTGCCACCAGCTTCCGGAGTCACGGTTGGGCAGGAAGTCGAGGCAGTGGGCATTGCCCGAGAGCGTCATGAGGTTCACCTCATAATTGCCCATGTCCAGGCGTTCCGGAACCTGCCCCGGCCCCGTGACTTCCTCCCGGATGCGCCGGTAAACGGCTGCTCGGTCAAAGAGCACCACCTGGTTGTCCCGGAGGAGCATCAGGCGGCTGGCCTTCTGAGAGTAGTGCGACCAGGGGATGACGATCTTTTGCTGCTGCTCCACCTCCCGGGAGTCCGGGGAGCTGACCTCCTGTGGCGCCAGCGTCAGGAGGGCCACAAACACCGAGAGGATCACCAGGATGCCAACGCTGTTGGAGACAATATCCACAAGGGAATCCAGCCCCGCGTTGGAAGGACCCCCAGGAGGCCGGCGTCTCATCCCTGCTTCTCGTCACTGCTGCTGTCGTCGTCTCCCGACCGCTGGCGGGCCTCCCACGCCTCGCGCTGCTCATGATACCACGCGGTCAGCTTTTCCGCCAAATCCTGTCGCTTCAGCTTCTGACACACATCGACCATGCAGCGGTAGAGCTCCTGCCGGGGCTCAATCATCACCGCCGCTTCATAAATCCGGAGGGCCTCAATGAGCTGTCCGGCCTTTTCGTGATGCTCCGCCCGTGCCAGGTGGTCCTGAATTTCCTTGTCCCGCTCACGCTGCTCCATCTTCTTGAGCATGTGCTTGAGGTTCGAGACCCGTTGGTCGTTGTTGACCATGTCATGGACCATGATGGCCTTGCGGACCAGTTCCTTCGCCGGGGCAATGCCAATGGCCTGGTCCAGCAACTGCCCCGCCTTGTCCAGCTCCTTGCGCTTGATCGCATCATCCGACTGCATGACAAAGATGTCCCGCAGTTCCTTGAGCGCCCGCTTGGCCGTGCTGTTGCCCCGGTCCATCCGGACGGCCTTGAGGAAGGTTTCCTTGGCCGCATCATACTGCTTGTCGGCCAACTGCAGGCGTCCCAGGCCGACCAGCAGCTCCAGGTCCTCCAGCTCATCGGCAATTGGCCCCAGGGTTTCCAGGGCCTTCTTGCTCTTCCCCTCGGCAATGTACTGGCGCCCCTCTTCCACAAAACGGTCAATCGAGTACTCGCCCTTGGAGCGCTCCAGCAGCTTGGCGGCCAGGAAGAAGTACACCCGGGACTGCTGAATCTTGCGCTGCTTGCGGAGCAGGATCCCCATGTTGACGTTGCTGTAGCGATGGTTGGGGTTGCGCTTCAGCATGCCATTGAGGGCTTCTTCCGCCTTCTCCAGGTTGCCCATCTGGGCCAGCGAGCACACGAGGAAGCACCGGTAGTCGAGGTTGTTCGGCTCCTTGCGCAGCAGCCGCTCAAAGATCCGGCGGGCCACCTTCGGCGTGTTCTCTTCCATGCTGTAGACGGCCAGGTCGATCAGCAGTTGCAGCTGCGCCTCGCTCCCGTCCTCCAGGCGCTCCAGGGCATAGGTCAGCAGCTCTTCCGGATTGATTCGGTACTCCTCCACTTCCGACTCCACCTTGGGAGGGGGTGGCGGCGGCGGCGGGGGAGGGGGCGGAGGAGGCTCCTCGACATCAATCTCGGCCTCCTTCCTGGGGGCATCCGGAAACAGCAAATCGTCCGGAAATGCTTCCTCCTCTTCCAACTCATCGAGGGGAGAAGGCGTCCGCTTGGCAGCCACTTCAGCAGCGGCCTGCTCTTCCTCCTCGGCCGCCAGCAAACTGGAGAGCGAGTCCTTGCGCGGGTGCAGCTTCTCGTGCAGTTCCTTGAGGCGCTCCACGCCATCAGGCGAGCCCGCCAGCTTGTAGCTCGTCAACTGCTCCAGCGGCTTCACGGCGCTTACGGCACTGGCGTCATAGAGGTCCACTTTCGCAATCGTGGCAGCCAGGTTGTAGGCCGGAAACTCGTCTCGCGGGTTCTGCTTGAGGCAGTGCAGGTAGAGGTTCTTCGCCTTGTTCGGCTCTCCCTGCTTGCGGTAGGCATTCCCCAGGAAGTTGGCCAGCTCCAGGTTCTTCTCATCGCGTGCCAGCAGGTTCACCCCCAGCGCCACCATGGCCGACGGATCCCCTGAGGACTGCCCATAAATGTCCGTCACCACCGGCATGGCAACTTCCTGGTTGAGGTCCAACGCCTTGTTGAACTCCACCATTGCCCGATCGTAAAATTTACTCTCCAGTAGAGATTTCGCTCTCGTCAGGATCGCGTTGACCTCGTCGTTGGTATCACCCGAGAGCAGTCTATCCAGCACGTTGTTTTCCTTCCAGGAACAAGTTTAACCACCACTTTCCCGATTGAGGCACTGTCCTTGCTCTCAGGTAGTTTTAGCTACCATCGGGGAAGCTCTTTTTGCAAGCCCACAGGTCGTACCACAAACTCCCAAGAGAGTCCAGCGCCCCCCGTATGGTCTTGCAAAAACAAGATGCAACTTATAGTCTTGCCGAAACGCTAAGAATGCGCAACTTGCGGACCCTCTCTCAAACTCCTGAAGCTGTCTTTTCTTCAGCCCCCTGTGTGCAAGGAAGGCATTCCCAGAGGATTTTCCAAGGAAACCATGCCCGCTGACGAATTTGATCTGAACGACCTCGACGATCTTTCTGCCGACGATTTTGACGGGCAAGAACTTCCGGATGCCCAATTTCCGGGCGAAGGAGACGAAATCGAGTCGTTCGACTTCAGCGCGGACGATGACGACTTCCTGGAGGACGCCCCCGCAGAAGAAGAAGACGCGGGCGATTCCGGACTCGGCTTTGAAGGGTTTGAAGCCGCCCTGGCTGAAAGTGAAGGCACCCCAGAACCGGAGCCCCCGGAGCCTGAGGCGGAAGAGGTTGAAGAAATTGATGATTTTGGAGACGAAGAAGAGGGCATCCCCGGCATGGCCCTCACCGAAGAGGGCGATGAGGACCTCGAAGCCTTTGCAGCCGATGCTGAACTCTCCGATTTTGCTGAAGAAAGCGGGCTGGACGACCTTCCCGATGAAGCAGGCCTGAGCTTTGATGTCACCGGAGACGATGACGACCTGAACTCCGGAGGCGTCTCGGCCAAGCCCCTGAAGCCTGCAGCGGCCGCCGCCCCGGCCGAAGAAGTCCCCGCAGAAGAAGAAGCACCGGTTGCCGAGCTTCCTCCGGAAGCCCCTGACGAGGCGGTCCTCAGCGAGTCCGAGGAAATCGAGGGGTTGGACGACCTCGGTGACATGGGCGACCTCAGCGACCTTGAGGAGCTGGGAGACGCCGCTGAAGAAGCTCCTGCGCTGGAGCCTGTTGCTGAAGACCCGGGGTCAGGCGATCTTCCGGAGGCAGAAGCTGCCGATTTTGACCTTGAGGAAGCCGACGGCTCTGGACTGGACGACCTTCCGGAAGCCGAAGTTGCAGACTTTGAGCTTGAGGAACCCGAACCCATTGACCTGGAAGAGGAGCCCCTTGAAGTCCCGGAGGAACCCGCTTCAGAGGAAGCCGCCGCTGTTGAGGGGGTGGACGACCTGGAGCCCGCGGAGGAAGCCTTCTTTGAGGAGCCCACGGATGAGCTGATGGACGCAGAGCCTGCGGCGCCTGCTGACCTGGGCGAGTTTGATGACGAAGACGAGCAGCTCATCGAAATCCATGCGGAAGAGGAGCCCCTCGAAGACGAGGCCGCAGAGCTGGAGCTGACCGACGCGGAGCCGGAGCTTCCGGACGAGGAAGAGGCCTTCTCGGAGGAAGACCCCCTTGCCTTTGAAGGAGCCTCCCTGGCTGAAAGCGACGTTCCTCCTGATGCGCCGGAGTGGGAAGACCTGGAGACGCTTCCAGACGAGGAATCCGAGCTGCCCGAGCTGCCGGAAGAGGAGCCCGAGCCGGCGGATGCTTCCGGAAGTGAGCTGGAAGACCTCGAAGCCCTGGAAAATCCTCCTGACCTGCATGTGGAATCGGCTGACCTTGAGGACCTTGAGGAAGGCGCCCCTGACCTGCCTCTCTCACTTGATCAGGAAGAGTCCAGCCTGGAAGACCTTCCGGATGCATTTGAAGGCGAAGACCCCTTTGCCGAGGAGGCTCCCGACCTGGACGCTCCGGAGGCCATTTCTCTTGAGGAGCCCGAGCTGACAGAGCCTGAGCCTCATGAGCTGGAGGATCCGCCCCTGGAGGCCAGCGCTGAAGAGGAAGCCGCCGCCCAGGATTCAGAGCAGCCCCCTGAGCCTGAACTTGAACCCCCGCCTGAGGCCGACCTTTCGGCCCTGGCAGGCGCCGCCAGCATTGTCGCCGTCGCCGGAATGGCGGTCTCGGCTCGTGCCCCGTTGGACCCGGAAGCCCTGCGCTACGGAGGTCCTTCCCAACACCCCAACGTTCCAGTGGAGAACCAACCTATGTCTCAACCCAACTCCCCTGCAGCCTCTGGCTCCGAGGTGTTGCTGAACTTCCAGCACGAAGTCGTGGTGGAGGTGGCCCGAACCAAACTTACGGGTGAAGAGATCACCCAGATCACCTACGGCAGCGTGATTGAGCTGGACAAGCTGGCAGGTGAGCCGGTCGAGCTTGTGCTGGACGGCAAGACCATCGCACACGCCGAGGTGGTCCTCATCAACAAAGAGCGCCTTGGTGTGCGCATCATTGGCATCATGCAGGACTGATTATGCTTCATCATGACACCAGCGAGCTCGAGGTCGAGCCCTACGAACTGGTTGAGGCGGAATACGAAACCGGCCGGTTTCCGTGGATGGATGTGGTCTCTCGGCGCTGGGCCGCCCTGTTGGAGACCACGCTCTATGAGCGCCTGGGGCTGCTCTTTGAGATCGAAGCGGAGCAGGTGGTGTGGATGCGCTTTGCCAACCTGATTCAGCACGTCCGGGCTCAGCCCATTTACATTGTGGACATCAACCAGCTGGCCAAGGGGCTGCTCATCCTCGACAACGCCTTTGTGCAGTCCACCATGCAGTCTCTGCTTCCGGAAGCAGGAGAGCTGGTGCTGGAAGACTTCATGATGCAGCACCATGCGGCCCTGCAGGACCTGCTGAATGCGGCAGCCAAGGACTTTGAAAACAGCTGGACCCACATCAGTGACTTCCAGATGCGCTTCAAGCGGGTCACCACCAGCCGTCACCGCGCCCGGGTGCTGCTGCCCCATGAGCGCTGCCTGGTCCTCCGGCTCAAGTTTCAGGCTCAGGACACCGCCACCGCTTCCGAGGTCATCCTGGCGCTGCCGTTTACGGCCATGCACAAGACGCTCAACCGCCTGGAGCCGCTCCGGGTGTTGGCCCCCGAGTCGGTGGAGCCCTACTATGAAAGCGTGGGGCACCGCATGATGAACCTGCTGGAGCAGACCCATCACAACCTGGTCAGTGAGTTGGGAAAGGTGGACTTGCGGCAGACCCGAGGGGCCCTCAAGGTGGGGCAGGTGCTACCGCTTCAGAACAACGGGGGCAAGGTGACGGTTCGGCTCAATGGACGCCCCACCCTGATTGGCAAGATGGGGCAGTCCAACAGCCGCTACGCCGTTCAGATCCTTGGTTGGGAGCCGGCGCAGAAGAGTTCGTCGCTCAAGCAGCAAGACCAGGCGTTTCAGCCCATTGACCTTCCGGAAGGCCAGTAGCCCTCCACTCGGCCTCGAGCCAGTCAGCGGGGGTGGCGCTGGCCGCAAAGCGTTCCAGCACCCCCTCAGCCGGCACACGGCCATCTTTGGTGAACTGCTCGAAGTAGGGCAGCAGCCACTCCTCATCGGCACTCCCCAGCGCTTCCAGCGCAATCTCGACCAGGCGCTTCCCAATGGCCTCCAGCGAGAGGCTCCCGACCGTGCCCTGCAACGCGTCGCGGGCCGCCACTTCCCGGAGCAGCGGGTAGGCGTCAGCGGGCAGGTCCAGCAGCAGCGACTCGGCGGCGGCAATGCCAGACTCTTCATACACCAGCCCCTTCAGCAACGCCGGAATGGCAATCGCCCACTGAGGAGGCAGGCTGTCAAAGACCCGGACCTCAAGGATGTTCTTCAGGCGGATGTCCGGAAACAGCATGCCCAGGTGCGCTTCCCAGTCCTGCCACGTCGGCACAATGTCCGGGTGGCTCCCCTCCAGCAGGTTCCGGAAGGCATGGTCGGCGGTCCACACCAGCTTCCCCTCTCGGGCCAGCAGGTAGGGCGAGGCATCCAGGGCCCAGTTGACGTAGTCTTCGGCCTTGAACTTCGGATCCAGGAAGGGAGCAGGAAGCCCGGAGCGGGTCCGGTCGGTGTCAGACCAGATGTGCGTCCGGAAGGAGAGGTAGCCGCTGGGCGCCCCCTGAAGGAGGGGACTGTTGGCAAAGAGGGCTGCCAGAAACGGCGCTGCCCGGTTCAGGAGCACCATCTTGCGTTCCAGGTCTTCCACTGAGTGGTAGTCCAGATTGACCTGAACGCCACTGGACGCCTTCATCATCCACCGGCCCAGGGTGCCGATCCGTGGCATGTGGTCGTACATCACCCGGTAGCGGTGCTTGGCCAGGAAGGGGAGCTGATCAGGGGTGAAGAAGGGGTGGGCGCCCAGGCAGATCATCCGGCCTGAGACGCTGTCCAGCCCAGCCTGCATGCGGACGAGGTGTTCATTGAGCACCTGGGCCACCTGCGCCAGCTCTTCCCGGGGGGCATCCGAGAGTTCCAGCTGCCCTCCGGGTTCCACCGTGATGTTCCAGCCCTGCGGCTGCTGCACGCCCAACAGGAGCCGCGAGCCATCTTCCTGCAGTTCCTCAATGCGGGTCCAGGCTTCCTCGCGGGGGCCCTGGTGCCTGACGGTTTCCAGCACATGCTGCACCCCCTGCTCCTCGCCCATCGGCAGGGGCGCCCAGGGCAAGGGCGTGCCTGGGGGAAGCTCCCGGTGGGGGGCCGTGCTCGCGCTGGGCACCACGGCAAAGTTTTCAAATTCCAACCCGAGCAGGTCACGCGGAGGGTGGGTACGGCGAGAGATCAGGTCTCGAAAGTAGGGGGCAATTTCAGCAACATGCATACAGGCCAATCCAGGAAGCCCTTTGAAGAAAACAGTCCTCGGTACTCAGCACCGGGGATTCGGAGAAAATTCAGGTCACCCATCCCACCATCGACCGACTCAGAGAGGAAATCCAGCTAAATGCACTGAACCCCGGGAGCAGCATGCTCACCACCACCAACCCCAGCAGCGCCTGAGACCCAAAGCTCAGGTTCCAGGACTCATACCGACGCCTCAGGTCACGAGGCAGGAGCTGCGGCAACACGTAACTGCCATCCAGTGGTCCCAGCGGAATGAGGTTGAACAGGCAGAGGTTGAAGTTGATGAACATGAACCAGAACAGCAGCTCGTCCAACGGCACCCCCAACACCATGAAGACTCCAGCGCCGGCAAAGACCTGCCAGAGGACGCCTCCGGCAATGCCCAGCAGGAGGTTCATGCCCGGACCCGCCGCCGCCACATAGAAGTCGGCATTGTGGACCCGGAAGTTGCGGGGGTTGACCGGAACCGGTTTGGCGTACCCGAATCCCACCATCAGCAGCATCAGTGCGCCGAAGGGATCCAGGTGAGCCAGGGGGTTGGTCGTCAGCCGCCCCATCATCTTGGCCGTTGTGTCCCCACACCAGTTGGCCACCAACGCATGGGCAAACTCGTGCAGGCTCAGCGCAAAGATGAGGCAAAAGATCAGGATGATCAGCAGTTGAGGTTGGTCCAACAAACGAAGCAGCATCGCACCTTCACCGGGAGATTGTGGGGAATGACTCGTTAGTCCACGGTACCACAGCCGGCGGGAACAACAAGCCTTCTCGGCAGGCACCGGAGGGCCAGCAGGCGCAGGAATCTGGCGGATTGGGGGTCGGAGGGACGCTGCCGCTGGAAAAAGGGGCGCTCTCCTTCCAGAGAAAGGATCGGTGCTGGGCCTGACTACGTTGCTTGAGGAGTTCAGAGGCGTTCTCATCCATTCGGTTCCT
>JAYOTF010000059.1:0-13485 GCA_038150265.1 Deltaproteobacteria bacterium
CTCATGGAAGCCGCCAGCAGTCAAAAAGAACTCGATTGTGTGGACGTTTTTTGATCTGATTCAGGAAAATTGCTCAAACCTCCCTCATGAAATTGGACTTAGTTTTTTGATTTGATGAGGCTTTTTCCTGAAATGATGGGCCTCCTCCGGGGTCGATGACCCAAGAGGCGCAACCAAGGAGACGGCATGCCTCGTTTTCTTCATACTGCAGACTGGCAACTGGGTCTGCGTCTGAATTACATCACCGGAGACAAGGGCGCCGAGCTGCGGCGCCAGCGGTTCCGGACGGTGGAACGCATTGCGGAAGTGGCACAAGCCCGGCAGGTGGACGTGGTGCTGGTGGCCGGAGACGTGTTTGACGACAACCGCGTGGGGCAGGATACCGTGCAGTTAGCGGTGGATGCGCTCAAGGGCTTTGGAAACCTGCCTGTGGTGCTGCTCCCCGGCAACCACGACGCGGGCACCCGCGACTCCGTGCTTGCCGGATTGCAGGGCCAACTGCCCCACGTCACCATCGCGCTGACGCCGGAGCCCCTCACCTTTGGGCGGCTTGAGGTGCACCCCTGCCCGCTGCTGACCCGCCACACCTTTGAGGACCCCACCCGGCACCTCCCTCAGCGCGAGCACAACGATCAGGTGCGGGTGGCACTGGCTCATGGCGGCGTCATCGACTTCTCTGAATCAGAAGACACGGTCACACCAAATGTGATTGATGCCGATCGTGTCCTGGACAAGGGGTTTGACTACCTGGCGCTTGGAGATTGGCACGGCCGCTTCTCTTACAACGAACGGGTGTGGTACTCGGGGGCTCCGGAGGCGACACGCTTCAAGGAAAAGGACCCGGGATACGTCCTCGTGGTCGAGATCGATGGGCCCGGCGAACGGCCTCGGGTGGAGTCGGTTCCGGTGCAGCAAACCCGCTGGCTGCAGCAGGCGTTTGAGCTGAATGCCGACCACGACCTGGCACGGCTGACCGACTGGTTTGAGGCCCTGGAGCGTCCCAGTGCCACGCTGGTGGAGCTCTCGCTGCGGGGAACCCTGTCGCTGCAGGGACGCTCCGAACTGGAGGCGCTGCTGGACGGGTATGAGGCGCGTCTGGCCTACCTGCGCCGCAAGAATGAGCAGATTGTCGATGAGCCCTCTGAGGCAGACTGGGCGCAGTTTCAGCAGCTCGGGCTGGTGCAGCAAGCCCTTGAGAAGCTGAATCCGGATGAGAGCGAAACCGATGCAGACGCGGTCCGCTTGCTCCACCGCCTGCTCAAGGAGGTCGCATGATTTTGCATTCGCTCAAGGTGGCTCACTGGCGGGGCCTCACGGTGGAGCTTCCGAACCTGCACCCAGGGCTGAACCTGATCACAGGCCCGAATCAGGCGGGAAAGAGCCGGTTGGTGCAGGCCCTGCGCTTTGGGCTGTTTGAGAGCAGCAAGGGCCAGGCGGAGTACAAGAGGGAGCTGAAGACCAGCGGCGATCTGTCTGCCGGATCACCTCGGGTTGAGATTGAATTTGAACTCCAGGGCCAGCGTTGGACGGTGGTGAAGGAGTTCCTGAGCTCCAACGAAACGGTCCTCCGGGGGCCCCGGACCCTGAAAGGCGAAGCAGCCGAAACGGAACTGGCGCAGCTGCTGGGGGTCAGTCCTCCCAGAAACAGACTGCTGGAAGGCAAAGAACTGGGCCTCTGGTCTCTGCTCTGGATTGAACAGGGGAATTCCCTGCTGGCCCCTGATCAGCTGAACAAACGGGCCTACGGCAAGCTCTCGGAGGTGCTGGATGAGGAGTTCAGGGCCGCTTCCATGGGAGAGGTGGGGCAACGCTTGATGGCGCAGGTGGAAGCCGAGGCCGAGCGGTACTACACCGCCACGGCAGGGCGGGAGACGAAGCTCCTCAAGAGCCAGCGGAGCCGCCTGGATGAGCTCACCGTGCAGCTCGATCAGGCCCGGAAGGAGCGGGATCAGGTTGCGGTCAATGCCGAACGCCTGGAGGAGCTGGAACGCAACGAGGTGGCCCTGCAGCAGCGGTTGCTTCTGCAAAAGCAGCACCTGCAGGAGGCCCTGGCGCAGCAGCAGCAGCTCGCAGAACTCCGGAATCAGCTCCAGCTGGGAGAGCAGCAGCTGCAGGCGCAGCTGGAGGCACAGGCCCGCCGGGAGGCTCTGGATCAGCAACGGGAAGACCGGCACACGGAACTTCAGCAGCAGCAGGAACAGCAGGCCCAGGCCGAACGCACGCTGGCGGCACTTGAGGCCACGCTGGCCGAACGCAACCAACAGGTGGAGCAGGTGGAAGAGCGCCAGCGCGCGCTCCGGACCCAGCTCCGCGAGCAGCAACGTCAGCAACGGCACCTGCAGGCCCAGCAGGAATGGAGTCACCTGACTCAGCGTCAGCAACGGGCCCAGGCGCTGATGACGGAGCAAGCTCAGACCCAAAAGGAGCTGGACGCTCTGCCGCCGCTGACGCTGGAACAGGTGCAGGGGCTCCGGAAGCTGGACCAGGACTTTCAGGTGAAGGAAGCCACGCTCCAGGCCAATGCCGTCCGGGTCCTGGTGGCCGTTGGCGAGCCGGTTGACCTGAATGGGGAGAGGCGGCAAGCCGGTGAACGGGTGGCCTTGGGGATTACCGGGGAACGGACCCTTGCCCTGGGGACACACCGCATCACGATTCAGCCGCAGGGTGGGAAACTCGAGCAGCTCCGGGACCAGTTTCGGGATGTGCAGACGGACTACAAGCAGGAGCTGGAGGCCTTGCGGGTGCGCAACCTCGCTCATGCTGAGGAAGTCCTGAGCCGCCGGCAGGCGCTGGAAGGGCTCCTGCGTGAAAGGCAGCGCGAGCTTGAGCTGCAGGTCCCGGAAGGCATGGGCCCCCTCCAGCTTCGGCTCCAGCAGCTTCAGGAACACTGGGGCCCGGCGCTGGAAGAGGCTCCGGAGGCGGTTGACGCTACAGCCCTCGAGCAACTCGAGCAGCGTGAAAGCGACCTGCAGGTGGAGCTGGAACGGGCCCGCTCCCAACGGGATCAGGTGCATGCTCAAAAAACGACGACGGCGGAGCAGACCATTGCGCTGAAGACGGTGGGAGAGGGCCTCCGGACGGAGATCCAGCGCCTGCAGACGCAACTTGCCGCACAGCCGACTCAGGAACAGCTGGAAAGGAAGGTCCGGACCCTGAAGCAGGAGCAGGAGGCTCGTCAGGAGGTGTACCAGCAGCGAGGAGGACACGACGTTGAGGAACGCGTAGCGCAGCTCACCAACGCCAAGGAGGGGCTTGAGCGACAGGTTCAGGACCACCGGGTTCAGGTGGGACAGCTCCGGGAACGGGTGGCCCAGGGGAGCGGAAGTGGCTCCCATGAGCACGTTCAGGAACTGGAAGCGGCTGAAGAGCAGCTTCGGACGGAACTCGGGCGCCTGGAACGTCAGGCGGCTGCGGCCCAACGGCTGCGGGAGGTGCTGGAGGCGGCCCGTCAGGAGACCCAGCAGCGCTTCACGGCGCCGGTCCTGAAACGCATTGAACCCCACCTGCAGCTCCTCTTTCCGGAGTGGAAGCTGACTCTGGATGATCAACTGGGGCTGGAAGGACTGCGGACGGACCGGATGGACCTGGCCTTCAAGGAATTTTCCGGAGGGGCCCGGGAACAGATTTCCATGTTGGTGCGGCTGGGCTTTGCAGAAGTCCTTGGCGCGGAGGAACCCTACCCGGTGGTGTTTGATGACGCGTTGGTCAACACGGATCCGGAACGCCTGCAGCGCATGCAGAAGGTGCTCTACCGCGTGGCACAGAAGCAGATCCAGATCCTGCTGTTTTCGTGTCATGGCGCCGCCTTCGACGGGCTGGGTCCGGATCAAGCGATTGACCTGAACACGCTGCTTCCTGCTGCGCCCGAGTGACTCGCTGGAAGGGTCGGACCCGATAGGAGGCAGAGGCACCCGAGAAGCAAGTGCCTCCTGCAAGGAAGGAAGCCTCCGGAGTCCGGAGGCGAGGCGGGTTAGCGGAGGTGGTGGACTTCCTGGAGCCCGTAGACCGGCGTGGGGATGCCTTCCAGGCGAGCCTTGAGCTGAAGCGAGAGGAACTGCGAGTAGTGCCGGGACTGGTGCAGGTTCCCGCCGTGGAACCAGAGGGCTTCCTGCTGCGTCGGCTTCCACATGTTCCGCTGTTCGCCTTCCCAGGGGCCCGGATCCTTGGTGGTGTCTGAGCCCAGACCCCAGACCTTTCCAACCTTATCCGCCACTTCCTGGCTGATCAGGTCAGCGGCCCAACCGTTCATGGAGCCGTATCCGGTCGCATAGACGATCAGGTCGGCCGGAACCTCTTCTCCGGTATCGAGCTTCAGGCCGGTTTCCGTGATTTCGGTCACCTGCCCATGCTTGATCTTGATCTCGCCGTCAATGATCAGCTGAGAGGCCCCGACATCAATGTAGTACCCGGACCCGCGCCGCAGGTACTTGAGGAAGAGTCCGGAGCCATCCGCCCCCCAGTCCAGCCAGAAGTCCGCCTTCTCCAGCCCCTCATAGAAGTCCTTGTCCTTTTCCTTCATCTGCTCATAGAGCGGGATCTGGAAGGTGTGGAGGATCTTGTAGGGGAGCGAGGCAAAGATGAGGTCGGCCTTGTGGTGCGTGATGCCGTTTCGGACCGCTTGCTCGGAGTAGAGGGCCCCGAGGCCGATGTCCATGAGGGTTTCGGAACGGACGATGTGAGTGGACGACCGTTGGATCATCGTCACGTCGGCCGCATCGCCTTCCCAGAGGGCAGCGGCAATGTCATGAGCCGAGTTGTTGGAGCCGACAATGACCGCCTTCTTGCCCTTGTAGGCGTCCGGACCCGGGTGGCGCGAGGAGTGATGCTGGTCTCCCTGGAAGCGGTCCATGCCGGGGAAGTTCGGCAGGTTGGGCTTGCCAGACATGCCGGTAGCGAGGACGAGCTGCTTCGGACGCAGCACCACCTCTTCGCCGTCTCGGTTGACGACAATGGTCCACTCTCCTGTGCTTTCGTCGTACTTGGCTGACTGAGCGGTGCTCTTGGTCCAGTAGTTCAGCTCCATGACCTTGGTGTACATCTCCAGCCAGTCTCCAATCTTGTCCTTGGGCGAAAAGACGGGCCAGTTGTCTGGAAACGGAATGTAGGGCAGGTGATCGTACCAGACCGGGTCATGCAGGCAGAGGGACTTGTAGCGCTTGCGCCATGAGTCGCCAGGACGCTCGTTGCGCTCCACAATGATGGTGGGCACATTCAGCTGCCGGAGCCGGGCACCCAGCGCAATCCCGCCCTGACCGCCGCCGATGATGACCACATATGGCTGCTCCGTGTAGCCCAGGGACTTCCGCTCGGCTTCGCGCTCCTCGCTCCAGGTCGGCCGGTGCTTGCCGTGTCCGTGCTTGGCCCCCAGCGGACGCTCAAAGCCCATGGCCTCTTCGTGTCCCTTCAACTCGGCCATGGTGGTGAGGAGGGTCCAGATCTTTCCGTCCAGGATGCGGACCAGTCCGTAACCTCGAGAGACTCCGGTTTCAAACTGAAACCAGGCGGTAATGACGCCGCCATCATCGGTGGCGACCTCATTGGGGTCGAGGGCCCAGTTGCTGGGGCTGACCTGCTCCAGTTGAGCGGTCAGCATGTCTCGAATCTGGCCGGGCCCTTCCATGGTGCGGATGTTCCAGGTGAAGCTGACCAGATCTCGCCAGTAGCTTTCTTCAGCAAACAGGCCGACGGCCTTCTCGATGTCTCGAGCAGTCAGGGCTTCGTCGAGTTGGCCAAGAATGGCTGCTGCGGTGGAGTCCGGTGTGTGGTCAAACATGATGATCCCCCTTGAATACGTTGACAGTAGAGTCAGGCGATCCTCCGTCTGGAGTTCGCCCAGAGGCTGCCCAGGGTGGCTCCGCAGAGGGGCGCTTGGGCAGGAAACCACGATGATCGGAATCTGGAAAACCCTCTTCAGGGCCTGGGCTCCGACCATTTCTGCGTAGTTGTAATCACCCGTGCAACGAATGTCAAATCGGATGAACGATTGTCAGGGCGATCGCTGGTCGGGAAAACCGGAGGCCCGGTGGTCAGAAGAGTTGACTGCACGAAAATTCTTGCTAAAGTTTTGTCTCGGATTTGATCTGTGATGGGTCAATCTGAAGAGAAATCGACCTTTGCTTCCCCCTCGCGCAACCCACATGACGTTCACCCGTTACCGGTTATCTGTTTCCTCCGCGGCCTCCTCGCCCCAACCTCCGCCTGCTGAGGGGGAAACGACGCTCTTGAGTCTGGAACACCTTCGTGCCGCCTGGGATGTCGCGGCTGTGCCCATGATGATCACACGGGTTGAAGACGGGCAGGTACGCTACGCCAACGAGATTGCGGCCGAGATGCTGGAGACAACGGTGCCCGAGCTGACGGGGGAACGCATTCATCGGTACTACCGGCCGACGGAGAACCGGGCGGAGCTGCTGAACGCGCTTCAGGAGCAGGGGCTGCTCAAGGGGCAGCGCATTGAAGGGCAGACCCACCGGGGGCGCCCCTTTGTGGTCCGGGCGAACCTCCAGGTGGTGCTCTTTGACAACGAGCCCTGCACGCTGTCCACGTACCAGGACATCACGGAAGAGGAGGCGGCTCGAAACAACCTGGTTCAGGAGAATGAGCTGCTGTCGCTGGCCAATTCCGGCGCGCAGCTGAGCTGCTGGTCGTGGGACCCTGAGACCGACGAAGTCTGGTGGGATGACTACCACTATGACCTGTTTGAAATTCCTCGGGGAGCACCGGTGACCTCAAAGCTGTTTCTGAGTCGGGTGAAGGACCAGGACCGTGGGCGTGTGGAGCAGCAGAAGGAGCACCCCCTCTTTGTGGAGGTTCACACCATTGAGTATGAGCTGGACCTTCCAAGCGGCCGACGCTGCGTCATCCGTGACCATGCCCGCCTCCTGAAGCGCGGGAGCCAGAAGCTGATTTTGGGAACGAGCCAGGACATCACCCGAGACGTGGAAGCCCAGGAGTACCTGCAGGAGCGGTTGGAGCTGATGCAGATGGCTTCTCAACTCGCCAGGTTCGGAACCTGGGCGCAGGTTCCGGAGGGCGGTGAGGATTGGGACCCGGCGCTCCGGAAGCTGCTTCAGATCCGTGAAGGCGAGCCGACCGGGTTTGCCAAGCTGATGGAGCGCTTCCATCCGGAGGAGGCGGCTGAACAGACCCAGCGCATTCAGGCGGCAGACGCGCAGGCCCGTAGCGGAGGCCTGGCCACCGGCATCTACCGCTTCTTGCTTCCGGACGGGACCGAACGGTTCCTGCAGGATCATGTGGGGTCGTACCTCAAGAACGGCGAGCGGCGCCTGATTGGGGTGATTCAGGATGTGACCGCACAGGAGCTGACGCGTCGGGCGTTGCAGCAGGAAATGGAGATGCGGCTCCTGACCAGCGAAGGGGTGTCGCTGTGTCACTGGACCTGGGATGCCGAGAGCAATGAATCCTGGTGGGATGCCCTGCACTACAAGTTGTTTGAAGTGGAACTGGGGACGCCGATTCGAGCAGAGACCTTCCTGAGTCGAGTTCACCCCAGGGACCGGGAGCGCGTGAACGAAAAGATGCGGGCTGCTGCCACGGGGCGTTCCTATTCCATTGAGTACGAGCTGCTCCTTCCCAGTGGTCAGCGCCGGGTCATGCGAGATCATTCCCGCTTTGTGAAGATAGGACGGCGCCTGAAAGTCGTGGGGGCCAGCCAGGACATCACTCAGGACGTCCTCTTGCGGGAGGCTCTGGAGGAAAAGCTGGCCCTGATGAACATGGCCTCTGAAATTGCGAAACTGGGGTTCTGGTCCGAGGGGCCTGAACAGACGGAGTGGTGGAGCGATTCTCTGGGAGACCTGCTGCAGCGACAGGCGGGAGAGCCAGAGTCGCTGGCGACATTTCAGAGCCGGTTCCATCCGGATGTCAAAGCCGCCCAGGTTGCGGAATCGGAGCAGGCTGACCGCCGGGCGCTGACGGGAGAGAGCCAGGTGAACCTCTATCACCTCAAGCTTCCGGATCAGTCGGAGCGCCTGGTGCGCGGGTACGTGGGGCGGTTGGACCAAGAGGGGGCGCAGCGCTTGTTGGGCGTGGTGCACGATGTCACGGCGCAGGAGCAGCAGCGGTTGCAGCTGGAGCAGGAACTGGAGCTGCACCGGATTGCCAATCAGGCGGCCAAGATTGGCTACTTCCGTCGAGATCCGGAGACCAACCAGACCTGGATGGACAGCTACCTGCGCCAGCTGTTTGAGCTTCCAGGCCGGGGGTGGTTTGATTCGGATTTGGCAAAGGAGCGCCTGACGGCCGAATCGAGGGCCAAGCTCCAGCAGGCCCGGGAGGAGATCATCGTGTCCGGTTTTACCGAGCTGGAGCTGAAGCTTAAGCTGCCCAGTGGCGAGCAGCGGATCCTCCGTTCGCATCAACGCCTCTACGCGGAGCAAGGCAAAACCTGGGTGCTCGGCATCAGCCAGGACATTACCGAAATCGTCAAGGTCTGGGAGGTCATCCGCCGGAACGAACGGTTGTACGCAGTGGGGCAGCTGGCCGCATCGGTCAATCATGACCTGAGGCAGCCGCTGGCCATCCTCAACATTGAGCTTGGGCTGCTTTCACGCAAGCTCAACAGCAAACCGTTCGCCGAGTTTCAGGAGCACGTTGCGGCAGCACAATCAGCCTTGCAGCATGCCGGGTCGATCATGGACCGTCCCGTGGGACTGGGGCTCGATCAGGAGCGGCAGCCGGTTCCTCTTTCAGAGGTGGTTCAACAGACGCTGAAACTCATGTCAAACCTGCTGGATCAACAGGGGCTCCGGGTGCGCTTTCTCAACCACTGGGAGGCGGAGCCTGCCGAGGAGCCCCGGGTCCTCATGCAGGCAACGGAGTTGATGCTGGTGCTCCAGAACCTCGTCATCAATGCCCGGGACGCCCTGACCGCGCGGCGGCAGGAGACGGGAGACTGGAAGGGGGCAACGGAGCTGTGGATTGAACTGCAGCCAGAGGCCCCGCAGTCGGTTCGTCTGAGCGTGGTGGACCAGGGATCGGGCATTCCGGAAGCGCTCCTGTCGGAAGTCTTCAAGCCGCTCTTTTCCACCAAATCCTCCCATAAAAGTACAGGGCTGGGACTGGCCATCTGTCAGCAGATCATCCAGGAACACCAGGGACGCATCTGGGCGGAACCCGGCCCCCAGGGCGTTGGCACGGCTTTCCACATTGAACTGCCTGCCGGGTCAACCGACCCGGACTGACGATGGCCGGCGCCGCTCCCCAAACCGCAGCTTGCTCCGCAGAGCCCTCTGAGTCATACTGGTTCGTTTGCCAAACGGCTTGCCCTTCCCGACCGATCCAGCACTTTTCCCCTAGACGTCCCCTTCGTTATTTCTGCCAGATTTTCCCTTGTTATTTTTACGAGGGAGGTAAAGTGCTCAAATGATTTATTTTTTCAATAAATACTATTTTCCCTAAAAATCGGTCCTCGATTTTACTCATTTTTATTCTTTATTTCAGTGGTTTGATTTGGAAAAATGAAGACTCCGATTTTCGTTTTTTAATTTAATTTTTTGAATATTTTTCATTGTTATGAGAAAAACGGATTGCCAGGAAGCGATCAGGCCTGCGGCGGGGGGTCCTGCGACGAGAAGCTGGAGGCTCGTGGTGGCTCTCATGCTGGTGGTACTGGCTCCCCTGTGTGGTGGGGCCCGGGAGCGACCTGCTCCGCTGCTGATTGGGCCCGACTTTACGGAGGCTCAACTCAGTTCACATCTGGAGTACCTGGAGGATCCTTCAGGTGAGTGGACTCCTGCGGACCTGCTGACTCCGGAGGTGGCCTCTCAATTTCAGGTCAATGAGCACCCCATCTTCAGTGCGGGCCTGGTGCGGTCGCCATTTTGGTTTCGGTTTGGGGTGAAGAACCTGGAAGCGATTCCACGTGAGGTGGTGCTCTACCTGGACCATGAATACCGGTCCATGGACCTGTACGTTCAGGGCCGCGACGGAGTGCAGCCGGTGGCCTCAAAGCAGTTTGCGTCGTTGCTCGACTCCGGAGCTTCTCGGGAGGAGATGCTGGAAATGCCCTTTACGCTGGAAGCAGGAGCGGAGCAGACGTATTTGCTCCGCCTCGATACCCAGTTTGAGATGAAGGCCATGCTGTCGGTGTGGGTTCCGGAGGTGCGCCACCAACAGAATCTGGTGGAGCATCACTTCTACGGATGGGTTTGGGGGGGGGTGCTGATCTTTGCCCTCTTCTTTGGGATCATCTACTTCTCCATCCGAGATCCGGTTTACCTGTATTACTCGCTGTTTCTGCTCTCCTTCCTGTACTTCCGCATCCTGGAGCGGATCTGGGTCGATCTGTTTGCGGGCCCGGGAGAGGGAGCTTACTGGCTGGCGGTACTGATGGTGCTGGCCACCATCATCTTTGGGCTTCGGTTTGCGCAAAGGCTGCTGAATTTGTCGGATGCGTACCCTCGACTGAACCTGCTCACCAACCTGATGGTGTTGGTCACCTTGTTGGTGCTGCTGGTGTCAGAAGACGTCTTTACCAGCTATGCCGTGGTGTTACCGATGACCATCATTGCGGCTCCTTGGGCCTGGGTCATGGGAATCCTGTCGTGGAGGAAGCGCAATGAAGTGGCCAAGTTCTTTCTGGCCGGGCTGGGAAGCCTGCTGCTGGTCACACTGGCCATGCCGCTGATGGCGCTGGGAGTGCTGGACTATCACCCTTACTACCGGCCGGCCATTGAGCTGGCAGCCCTGTTTGACTGTGTCCTGTTTTCGGTGGCGCTCGCCATTCGGTTCCGCCGGACCTACCTGGAGCGCGATGAGGCGCAGCAGCGGGTCATTGATGGCCTGCAGGAGAACGACCGCCTGCGGAACAACTTTCTGGCGAATGTGTCCCACGAACTGCGGACCCCGCTGCATGGAATGATTGGGTTGGCCGAAAGTGTCTTGTCCGAGGCGCAGAAGCGCTTTTCGGAACAGGCGGTCAAGCAACTCAACCTGATTGTGCGCAATGGACGACGCCTCAACGGACTGGTGGACAACCTGCTGGAGGTGTCACTGGGACGGAACCAGCCTCTGGAGGTGCATCCGGAGGCCGTTCCCCTGGCGCCGCTGGTGCAGGAGGTGATGGGGCTCCTGAGTTCCCGCGCATCCGGAGGGCTGGTGATGCACAACCAGGTCTCGCTGGAACTGCCACCGGTGCAAGTGGACCGGGCGCGTTTGGAGCAGGTGCTGATCAACCTCCTGGGCAATGCTCAGAAGTATGCGGGGGAGGGAGCGATCACGGTGCGGGCTTCCTTGCAGGAGGAGTGGGTTCGTGTGGAGGTCGTGGATGAAGGCCCCGGGATTCCGGAGAAGGACCGGCAGCGGATCTTCAAGGCCTTTGAGCAAGGAACAGCGTTTGCCCGGCAGTCCAACTCCGGGCTGGGGCTGGGGCTGAGCATCAGCCAGGAAATCATCAAGGCGCATGGGGGAACGATGGGTGTGAGTGACTCACTCCCCCAGCGTGGCAGTGTGTTTTGGTTCACGGTGCCCCTTTCGAAAGAGGAGGCTTCCGAGGAGGCGAGCGCCTCGCTGGCAGAGCCTCTGCCCGCCTCTCTTGTCCCCGAGGCCCCGCTGAGTTTGCCAAAGCCGCAAGCCTCGTCTTCTAGCGGAAACGTGCTGGTGGTGGATGATGAGGTCACGAACCTGTACATCATCCTGAACTACCTGGCTCCGATGAACCTGACGATTCATAGCTGCACCAGCGGACAGGAAGCCCTGGAGCGCTACCAGCAGCAAGCGTTTGACCTCGTGTTGCTCGATGTCCGGATGCCGAACATGGACGGGTATGAGGTCTGTGAGGTGCTTCGGCAGACGTCTTCAAAGGAGCAACTGCCGATTCTCTTCCTCAGCGCCTTGACCCGCAGTGAGGACCTGGCACTGGGGTTTCAAGCGGGGGCCAACGACTACCTCTTCAAGCCCATTGTGCAGGCTGAGCTGTTGGCCCGGGTGCACTCGCACCTTGAGCTGGCGCAACTCAAGCGTGGTCACCAAAGCCAGGAGGAGGCACGGTCGCAGCAGGTGCTGCTCGCAGAGGCGATGCAGACCTGTGTCCGGGTGTGGGAGCAGGAGCTGCACCAGGACCTGGTGGAGCTTGCCCAGTCCTCTGGCTTGTGGGGAGCCTACCTTGACAAGACCAATGGCGTTTGGAAGGCCCCGAGCATCAAACGCTACCTGGCGGCCGGAACGATTCCGGACAAGCCCCGCTGGCGGAAGGTGTTGCAGACGATTGAGTTTCTGCTTCCGCAGCTGAAGTCCTCCCATCCGGAACACGCTCGCCTCATGGCGCACTACCACGAAATCCGCCAGCGCTTTTCCTGAGCGCGGCCTCTTCTGGCCAACGAATCCCCGGTTGCCTCTGACTGCGTTGGCCGGTTGCTCCGCCTGAGCCTCCCTTCTGGTGTTCTCCTGAACTCCCCCCTTCTTCTCATGTCCCTTTGTCCCGCGAGCGCCGGGGGCAAGGGGTCCTTCCCCAAGATTGCTCCAATTAATTCAAATAAAATCAAATCCTTAACGTGAAAGCGCTCTAATTGCGCTGATTTTTATTTTGTTTTAAAAATCAATAATTTAGTCCGAAAAACGCGCTAAATGCGCTGGATTTTCACTTGGAGGCTGCTTTTGACCACTTAAGCTAGGTTCCCTGAAGTCAAAACGCCTCCAGAGCGGATTGAGCGTGGTGATATGGTCTTGCGGAGGTTTGTGGCGCCTGGACGAGAAAGCGAGCGATGTGCTGAGTCCTCATTCTGAGGCCAGGGCTGAAGTTGACCAAGACCGAAGGGCCCCTGGGTCGTGATTCATTTTCACCAGTTCGTTGATCGGAGGAATTCATTGATCTTCAAGTACCGTTACAACTCATTGACCCGGTGCCACGAGCTTCAGATTACTGGAGCCGCCAATAAGGATGAGATTGAACTCCTGAATCAAGAGATCCTGAAGTGGCTGCACCCGACCCCGGGAAAAGTCGTCCAGGTCTGCCTGGACTGCTCCGAGTTTCAGGGATATGAAGAGGAAGCGAATCCCTGAGGGGACCCGTCTGCGGCGAATCCCTTGACGGGGATGTGGAGCCTGAGTTTCGTTAAGAAATAAAAGAATATCAAATGCTTGAGTCAAAACCGCTCTAATCGCGCTGGACTCTATTTTTGTTTTAAAAAACAGTTACTTAATTCTTAAACCGCTCTAATCGCGCTAATTTTTGACTTGGGGGGCTTCAGTCAGGAAATTAATCTAATCCCCTTAATTTTTTCAAAGGGAGTTCCCCCCTGCTGTTTATGAAAAATTATATAAATAATGAAAATTGACTTCTCATCCCGGATTCCTACAGGCCCTACAGCAATGAGTCGCCTTCCATGAAGAAAGCCCGCATCCGGAGCCGAGCCTCTCATCACGAAATTCAGCGATTGAACATGAACGGGTTCCATAACAAAAGAAGACGGTTGGGGTGGTCCATCTGCTGGGGGCTGCTGCTGCTGGGCGTTGGGGCATGTGAGG
>JAYOTF010000060.1:0-932 GCA_038150265.1 Deltaproteobacteria bacterium
GCATTCGTGACCTCAGCAGCCTGAACGTTCCCTGGCCACTTCCCGGAAGAGCAGCCCACGCCGTCACCAAGGTCCCCGAGGAATGAATTGAAATCGACGGGGGATTTCCTTACCATAGCAGACCCAGCGCCTCGTATGCTGCGGACCCTTGCCCCGTGAGGACTCCGGTCTTCCCGGAGGCGTCTGTTTCAGGAGGAGGGAGTGACTCCCGTCCGTCCCTGTTGCCGGAGACGGCTTACCTCGGCCCCTAAACCGACCACACACCCATGCAGATCACCAACAACCTCAATGTGGTGAGCACGACTCGCCTCACGCCGCCGTCCACCCTGAAGGAGCGGCTGCCCATGTCTGAAACGGCAAGTGAGACCGTCCTGGCGGGACGGACGGCAGTTCAGAAGATCCTCGACCGCGAAGACAACCGCCTTCTCGTCGTGGTGGGCCCGTGCTCCATCCATGACCCCCAGATTGCCCTCGACTACGCCCAGCGCCTCAAGGCCCTTGCGGCAGAAGTCGCCGAGACGATGCTTTTGGTGATGCGGGTGTACTTTGAAAAGCCCCGGACCACCGTCGGCTGGAAGGGCCTGATCAATGATCCGGACCTGGACGGTTCCCACAACATGGAAAAGGGCATTCGGCTGGCGCGGCAGATCCTGCTGGATGTGAACGAAATGGGCGTCCCGGCCGCGACTGAGACGCTGGATCCGATCACGCCCCAGTACCTTGCGGAGCTGATTTCCTGGAGCGCCATTGGTGCCCGGACCACGGAGTCACAGACCCACCGGGAGATGGCAAGCGGCCTCTCCATGCCCGTTGGCTTCAAAAATGGCACCGACGGCGGACTCGAAGTCGCCATCAACGCCCTCCAGACCTCCATGCACCCCCACCACTTCCTGGGGATTGATGACGAAGGCCAGACGGCGATCAT
The DNA here is from genome assembly GCA_038150265.1 of Deltaproteobacteria bacterium. Classification (GTDB taxonomy): domain Bacteria; phylum SAR324; class SAR324; order SAR324; family NAC60-12; genus JAYPUA01. Next base: position 926 of record JAYOTF010000060.1, read on the forward strand.
TCAGACG
>JAYOTF010000060.1:942-12263 GCA_038150265.1 Deltaproteobacteria bacterium
ATTCAGACGCGGGGGAACCAGCACGGGCACGTCGTGCTTCGGGGGGGAAAGAATGGGCCCAACTTCAACGCGGTGGCGGTGCATGAGGCGGAAGAGGACCTGGAGCAGGCCAAACTGCCCAAGCGCATCATGGTGGACTGCAATCATGCCAACTCCGGGAAGGATCCCTACCGGCAGGAAATTGTCATCCGCGACCTGGTCCGTCAGATCCTGGACGGCAACCAGTCTTTGATTGGGGTGATGATCGAAAGCAATCTGGAGGGGGGCAATCAGCCGATTGGCCCAGACATGAAGTACGGCGTCTCCGTTACCGACGCCTGCGTGGATTGGGACAGCACCCGGGCGATGTTGCTCCATGCACATCAGCAGCTGCTGGGCCGTCCCTGAAGGCCGGTCAGTCCTCACGAGCCCGGGAGCGCTCCCGGGACTCGGAGGAGAGTTCCCATGCTCCTCCGAAGATCACCAACGCATACAAAAACACGTCCAGCACACGATCCTCCATACGGGTCCACATCAAAATTCTCCTCAGAATCAGGTTATTGAAGCATACCTGAAAGCCAGTTGCAGATTTGATGCCCATGTTTATCTGACGGTTCCGGAAGCCGCCCCTTGCTGCGGCGGCTGTGTGAATTGGGGCTTCCGGAGCGCCATCAGGCCTGAGACACTTCTGCCCGGAGCCGGGACTTCCGATCGGTCGCAGACTGCCGCTGAGCCACTTCATCCTCAATGAAGTCCACCACCTGCTCCTGCAAGCGCACCCGGTTGAGGCGATTGATCCGGGTGATGCCTCCGGGGCTGCAGACGTTCACCTCCAGGAGCTTCCCGTTCACCACATCGAGTCCGGCAAAGTAAAGGCCATCAGCCACCAGCTTGGGCCCCAGCTTGCGGCACAGGCGCAACTCTTCACGGGTGAGGACGTGCTTGACGGCATGGCCACCGGCATGGATGTTGGACCGGAAGTCTCCCTCTGCAGGCACACGACGCATCGCCCCAATCGGCTCGCCATTGAGCATGAGGATGCGGACGTCTCCGGCTTCCGCCCCTTCAATGTACTCCTGCAGGATGACGTAATTGCTGCCGGAGCTCCCGGAGCTGCCATCCACATAGAAGTGCAGGAGGGAGTTGATGTTCTGCCGGGCGTGCTTCTCCACCACAATCACCCCCCGTCCGGCCAGCCCGTTCAGGGGCTTGAGGATCATGCGTTCCTGCTCGCTTTCCTCAATGATGCGCTTGAGGTAGTCCTTGTTTTTGGAGACGTGGGTGGTGGGAATGAATTCCCGGCACGATTCGTAAAACGCGGCCGTGTAGAGCTTGTTGCTCGCTCGCCGGAGCCCATCGATGGTGTTGAGGATGAAGGTGTCGTGCTTGACCGAATCCATGAAATTGAGCATGATTGGATCCAGAGGCGGATTGACCCGCATGAAGATCGCATCAAATCCGGAGAGGGGCAGCATCTGTTCCTTGAACTCAATCTTGCGGTGAAACCGCTCCGTGTCCCGGGTGGGCTTCGCCTGCGGCTGGATGATCTTGCAGAACGCGTGGGTGGCACTGTGTCGAATGGTGAGGTTGTTCGGATGCGTCACCGCGACCCGGTGCTGGCGGAGGGTGCACTCATGGATGATCCGGAGGGTGGTGTCGGTGGCAGGCACCACCTTTTCCCAGGAATACATTAAAAAGCAGATGTTCATGAACAGGCCCAGCTGGGGGATGTAGGGAATGCGTTCTGCGCTCCGGAAGACAGGGGCGGCAGGAGGGTTGAAACACGATCAAAATTCCATCCTATCCCCTGAAGTTGCAAGCGCGGAAACAGGGGGTGCGGCATCGGTGAAAAACCCTGCCGCAGGCCCCGAATTTTCCGGGCGCCTTCCGGTTTTCCGTTGCAGTTCCGTCTGGGAGTTGGTAAGGCTAGAACCCATTAAAAATCAAAGCTGCTCATGCCCATGCCTCCAGGAATGACATTACTGCTCAAGGTCCTCCTCCTCTTCTGCGTTGCCAGCAGCATCGCCTGGTGGATGGCGCCGCTCTCCACCCTTGAGGCCATTGGGCTGTCGCTCCTCCTCAGCGGAGCCTGGTGGTGGCTGCTGCGCGACTCCCTGAAGGAGCAGGTCCGGCCTCTGCGCGAAGGAAACGTCATCTACTTTGACGAGTTCAAGCGCCGCAAGAACCCCCCTGAGCCTCCTCCGGAGCAGCCTCGGCTGGTGCAGGTGTTTGACTCCCCCTTGCTCCATGAAGCCGACCTGGCCGCTGCCTTTCTGGAACACAACGGCATTCCAACGCACGTTCTCAACCGTCACAATGCCAGCATCCTCATTCACCCCCTCGGCGAAATGACCGTCCGGGTGATGGTCCACGAGGCAGACGCCGCGTTGGCGAGTCAGCTGCTGGAACGACGACGCAACCCCCCTGAAGGTTCCTTTACCGCCTGATGCATGGCTGACCTGACCCATCACTTCTGCCTGTTTTACCGAGACAACCGCCTGGACGGTGGCTGGATCGAGGGCACCCAGAAGAACAAATTCATCATCCACCCCGTCCACGGCAAAACGCAGTTCCTCCCGGAAAACCGCCTGCTCTACCACTGGCGCCCCCAACCCGCCCCCCCTTTCCTCGAGGTGGCCCGTCCCCAACTGGAGGACACGCTGAACGCCGCTCATGCCCAGAAGCACCACCACGACCTGGAGACCATGCACCAGCTGGCGGACGCAGGCACCGAGCTGGACTTTGCCGAGCTGGCCGAGCTGTTCCTCGAAACTCCGGACGACCCGCAGGCGGGGCTCAGCCTGCAGTTGGCGCTTCTCGAAGACGAACGCTGGTTCAAGCGCGCCCGGGATGGCCGCTTCATTCCACGAACAGACGAGGAGCTCGCTCAGCTCGACACCCGCCTTGAGCGGGAACGCCTCCAGCAGGAAAAGGAAGCCCGGATTCAGGAGTGGATCGGCTCCCTCCAGCAGGGGCCCTGGGACCCGGACACCTGGACTGAGGACCAGCTTCAGTGGCTCAAGCAGCTGGAGGACCTCCTGGCCGTGGGTCGCGACTCTCCGCACTGGAAGGAACTGGCTCCGCTGATGGGCCTGGGCGGCACCCTCGGGTTTGGGGAAGAGCAGCAGCTCAAGCGCTGGCTGCAGCAGGCGGGCAAGCCCATGTCGTGGTCACGCCTCTACCTCCTCCGGGCCAATGTCCGGGAACGCTTCCCGGCAGCGGTGCTGGCCGAGGCCGAGGCGCTTGCAGAGGCTCCGGCTCCAGAAGTCGACCCGCTCTGGCAGGACCTCCCCACCTTCACGATTGATGCGGCCAAGACCCAGGATTACGACGATGCCCTCACCCTGCTCGAGTGGGGCGCCAATACCCTCCGGCTGGCGGTACACATCACCGACCTTTCCCAGGCGCTTGCTCCTGACAGCGCCCTCTTCCGGGAAGCCGAGCTCAGGGCCTCATCGGTCTATACCCTTGAGGAAGTCGTCCCCATGCTTCCGGAAGCCCTCTCCAACGACCGCTTCTCGCTCAAGGCCGGGGTGGCCCGTCCGGTCCTCAGCTACTTCTTCCGCATCTCCCGAGATGGCTCCTGGCAGCTGGAAAAGGTGGAGCCGCAGGTGATCCGGGTGCAGGAAAACCTGAGCTATGAAGAAGTGGACGGGTTCATTGAGGCAGGAACGTCATTCTGGGCGCAGCTGAGTCAATTCTGTGACGCCCTCTTGCAGAAGCGCCTGGAAGACGGGGCCCTGGACCTGCCCCGCCGGGAGTTCGAGTTTGACCTCAGGGACCCGCAGCAGATCCGGATCCGGGCCCTGGAGCGCAACAGCGCCTCCAACCGCCTCATTCAGGAGCTGGCCGTTCTGGTGAACCGTGAAACCGGGCGACTCTTTGAAGAAGCGGAGCTGCCCGGCATCTACCGGACTCAGGCGCCCTATGAGCTGGTGCAGGAGCTGAAGGAGGGCGAAACCCTGACCCTGGAACACATCAGCATCGAGGGCGCCCGGCTTTCCACCCTCCCGGGGGCACATGCCGGCCTCGCCTGCCACCCCTACATGCAGGCCTCTTCTCCCATCCGGCGCTTCACCGACCTCATCACGCAGCTGCAGCTGCGTTCCCACCTGCAGCAGCAGCCGGTTCCCTTTGGAACCGAGGACATGATGCGCTGGGCCGAAACCTGTGAGCTGCTCCAGAAGCAGTACGCCCGGGCCGAGCGCGAGGTCACGTACCACTGGAAGACGTGCTACCTGGCCCAGCACACCGGGGCCGTCTTCACCGCCCGGGTCCGGCGCCCCCTGCCGAACCAGCGCCTGGAACTGGAGCTGCTGGAACTCGACTACGTCTTTGTCACCAGTGGCCTCCCTGCCCTGGAAAAGGGGGAACAGTTCTTGCTCCAGATCGAGCAGGTTGATGTCGATCAGCACCGCATCGCCATCCAGACGTGTGCGGAACCGGCCCCGGTTCATGAGCTGTCAGGATGATTTTGTGATTGTTTCTCCCTGGCAGGTTGGATAAGGTGATGAACTGACAGCTTTTCTGACTGACCTGTCCAACGAAACGCACCTGTAGGTACCAATGGCAACGTGGATCATTCTCACAATAGCGGTGGTGGTCGCGATGGTCGTCTATCGCATGCGCCGCCCCGAAGAAGAGAAGCTTGAGCAGCCCTCCAACTTCGTCATGTTCTTCCACCCGTCCAAGGGAGAGGGAGATCTGTTCCTTGGAGGCCTCCTCGCCCTCTACTTCTTCTCCCGCTTTGCGTTGGACATGTTCCAAACCATCCGTAGCATCTTCTGAACCCTCATGCGTGCTGTGCTTGTCGTCCTGGTGACCCTGTTCCGTGATCCTCCTGTCCAGCTGGGGCCTCTTCTTGGAGGAGCGCTGGGGTGGTGGGGCGCCGAGTACGTCTTCAGCGATCCCCCCACGGCTGCCGTGGCCTTTGCCATCCTCGGTTGGGGCGTGGGGGCTTACATTGGCTATCACCGCTCCAATGCCCTTCCACAGCGCAAGCGACCCAAGTTCAAAGTCTACCAAGGGGGGAAGTAGCGCCATGCACGTTGAGTTTGAAGTCGGCACCTCCCCCACCGGTGTGCTCCTGTCGATCAAAACCAACGAGGGGCGCCTGCACCAGATCTCGGCTCTGGAGGTGACCAATGAGGAAGCCGTCCGGATTGCAGAGCTGATCCTCAAACGCGTCGAAGAAAATCAACTCTCCGTTCCTGCTGCTGACATCAACTGAAGGCACCCAATGAACGCGTCCCGCAAAGCGATTTGGGGGTGGGCCATGTACGACTGGGCGAACTCCGCCTTCGCCACCACTGTCATCGCCGGATTCTTTCCCGTCTTCTTCAAGCTCTACTGGAGTGCCGACGCGGACGTCAACACCAGCACGGCGCAGCTCGCGTTCGCAAACTCCCTTGCCAGCCTCCTCGTCGCCCTGATGGCTCCCATCCTGGGCGCCCTTGCCGACCGCAGCTCCACCAAGAAACGCTTCCTCACCGCCTTTGCCTACCTCGGTGTGCTGGCCACAGCCGCGCTCTTCCTGGTGGAGCAGGGCAACTGGCCCCTGGCGGTCTTCGTCTATGCCATCGGCATCATCGGCTTCTCCGGCTCCAACATCTTCTACGATGCGCTCCTTCCGGATGTCGCTGGTGACCGCGTTGACGCGGTGTCCAGTTTGGGCTTTTCCCTGGGGTACCTTGGAGGCGGGCTGCTGTTCCTGGTCAACGTCATCATGACCCTGCAGCCCCAGTGGTTCGGGTTGGCCGATGGCGCAGAAGCCGTCCGCTGGTCCTTCGTCTCGGTGGCGGTGTGGTGGGGCGGGTTCACCCTCCTGACGCTGCTCTGGGTGCCGGAAGCCCCACGGCCCCAGGCCGGCCCCACGCGCTTCCTGGATGGCCTCCGGGAAGTGGCCCAGACACTGAAGAAGATCCGGCAGATGAAGGACCTCTGGCTCTTCCTGCTGGGGTACTGGTTTTACATCGATGGCGTGGACACCATCATCCGGATGGCCGTTGACTATGGCCTCTCCATTGGCTTTGAATCCTCCGACCTCATCACCGCCCTCCTCGTGGTCCAGTTTGTCGGCTTCCCGGCGGCTCTGGTCTTCGGGCGTCTGGGCGAACGCTGGGGGGTCCGGCGCTCGCTCTACCTCGGCATTGGCGTGTACATGGGGGTGACGCTCTGGGGAATGCAGATGCAGGAGAAGTGGGAATTCTACCTGCTTGCGGCCGTGATCGGACTCGTCCAGGGCGGCATTCAGGCCCTGAGCCGCTCCTACTACTCCCGCTTCATTCCTGCTGGACAGGCTGCCGAGTTTTATGGGTTCTACAACATGCTTGGCAAGTTTGCTGCCATCTTTGGCCCCCTCCTCATGGGCCTCACCGGACTCCTGGCCCGGACGTGGCTGCAGCAGCAGGAGCCCGGCCTGGACCCCACGCTGCTGGGGCAGGAAGCCGCCCGCTGGAGCATCGGCTCCATCCTGATCCTCTTCATCATCGGTGGCACGCTGCTGTCTCGTGTGGATGAAGCCCGGGGCCGCGCAGCGGCAGGAGCCGCATGAGCCTGCTGGAAGATCGCGAGTTCCTCGCTCAGCTCCGGACCCTTGAGCTGTCTCTGAAGCCCTCCCGTCCCTCTCCGCGCCTGGGCCTCCATGCCCTCAACTTCCGGGGCCGGAGTCTGGAATTTGCCGAATACCGCGAGTACCGTGAAGGCGAAGACCTCCGGGACCTCGACTGGAAGGTGTGGGGCCGGAGCGACCGCTTTTACGTCAAGCTCCGAGACGCCCATGCCCCGGCCACTGCCATGCTGTTTCTGGATGACTCGCCGTCCATGGTCACCGCGTCTCCGCAGGCGTCGGTTCCCAAGCACCAGGCGGCGGCGCTGGTGGCCTTTGGGTTGGCCTCGGTGCTGCAGCGCAACGGAGACGCCAGCTCCCTGCACCTGCTGTCTCAGCCCTACCCGGAGCCCCCTCGGTCGTCACGCCGGTCGTTTCTGCACCAGGTCCAGCGCCTCCGAACGGTGGCCGCAGGGCAGCAGCTGGCCGAGCCTCGGCCCTTGCCCCGGATGCGGTCGAAGTCGATTGACCACGCGTTTGTGATCTCCGACTTCCTGGAGCCCCTGGACGCCTGGAAGACGCGGCTGGAAACCATTCAGCACCTCGCGTGGCAAACCATCTGCCTGCAGGTGCTCGATCCGTGGGAGGCCAACCCGCCTCAGGCTGAGACGGAGCTCGAAGACGCGGAAGCAGCCGAACGCCGGCGCCGGATCACCCCGGAAGAGTGGAGGCAGTACCGCGCCCGGCTGGAACAGCACCAGCACCAGCTGGAAGGCTTGTGTCGGAAGAAGGGGATGCGCCTGCACACACTGGAGACCACCGGAGCGATGGCCTCGCAGATCCGCAAGCTGCTGGAGCGAGCCCTCTGGAAGGGCTCGCGGGGGTAGACTCAGCTCGGGAGGGTGGACTTGGCTGGAGCCTCCGGGCTGGCCTCAGGCTTGGCTTCCGCCTCCGGAGCTTCTGCTGCAGCCGCGGCTTCCTTGGCTTCTCGAGCGGCCACCTGCTTCTGCACGGCCTCCGTGATCGCCTGAGCCGCCGGGCTCTTTTCCTCCGAGGCCGCCGCCGGTTTTCCCTCCATCCGGTCGGCCAGCTGCTCCAGCTCCTCTCCGGAACTGGGGGTCCGGCCCAGAGGATTGAAGGTGGCCGAGACGTTCCCGATGGTGTTCTGGACCTCATCCTTGACGTCCTTGAGTTCCTTCACGTCCAGCTCCTTTTCGATCTGACTCATCTCGTCCTGGACGGTGGTCCGGATGTCGTTGGTCGCCCGTTTCAGTTGCACCAACCCCCGGCCCACGGAACGGATCACATCCGGAAGCTGCTGGGGTCCAATAAAGATCAGGGCGATCACCACAATGATCACCATTTCAGGGAGGCCAATGCCAAACATGAAGGTTCCTTGTTAATGCAGCAAAAAAAGGCCTGATGGGGCCTGATGCGAAAACGACATTTATATCGTGGAGTGAGAGGAAACGCAAATGCCTGATGCCTGTATCGCCGTTCTGGACTTTGGCAGCCAGTACGCCCACCTCATTGCCAAGCGCATCCGTCACGGCGGAGCGTATGCCGAAATCTTCTCGCCTGCGGCATCAGTGGCGGAGCTGGCTCATGCCCGGGGACTCATCCTGTCCGGAGGCCCAGCCTCGGTGTTTGCCCCCGATGCTCCCGCGTTCAACCCCGACCTCCTGAACCTGGATGTCCCCATCCTGGGGCTGTGCTACGGGCACCAGCTCATTGCCCAAACCTTTGGGGGCACCATTGAGAACACCGGGCAGGGAGAGTTTGGCAAGGCCCGCCTGGACGCCACCGGAGACTCGCCCCTGTGGCAGGGCGTGACGCTGCCGACACAGGTCTGGATGAGCCACCAGGACAGCGTGACCCGGCTCCCGGAAGGCTTCGTCTGTGTCGGCGAAACCCACCCCGGCGCCCACACGGCGTTGCGGCACACGGAACGTCCCCTCTTCACCTTCCAGTTCCATCCGGAGGTCCGTGACTCCCACGGCGGAGACACCATGCTCCAGAACTTTGCCCGCCTCTGCGGACTCGAAGGGACCTGGTCCATGGAGCAGTTTGTGGAAGACACCCGCGCCCGGATTCAGGACGAAGTGGGCGCCCGGCGCGTCCTCATGTTCCTCAGTGGCGGGGTCGACTCCTCGGTCGCCTTTGCCCTCCTCAACAGCGCCCTCGGCACCGACCGCGTCAGGGGCCTCTTCATTGACAACGGCTTCATGCGCCAGAACGAAGGCGCCCAGATCATGGAGCGCTACCAGGCCCTCGGCTACACCAATGTGGAAGCCCGGGACTACAGCGCCGCGTTCCTCGACGCTGTTGCCGGACTCACCGACCCGCAGGAGAAGCGGCACCGCGTCGGCGCCACCTTCATCCAGATGCGGGACCGCTTCCTCCAGGAACTCGACCTGCACACCGAAGACTGGATGCTCGGCCAGGGCACCCTCTACCCCGACATCATTGAGTCCGGAGGCACCCAGCACGCCACGGTCATCAAGTCCCACCACAACCGGGTTCAGGAGGTGCTGGACCTGATGGACTCCGGACACGTGGTGGAGCCCCTGAAGGAGCTGTACAAAGACGAGGTCCGGCAGGTTGGCACGCTGCTGGGGCTTCCGGACGAGCTGGTCTGGCGGCACCCCTTCCCCGGCCCCGGGCTCTCCATCAACGTCCTCTGCTCCAACGGCCAGGACCCGGCCCCGCCTCAAACCGCCACCCGGCTCAAGGAGCAGCTCCCTCCCCCGGTTGAGGTCGATGTCCTCCCCGTCCGGTCGGTTGGGGTGCAGGGTGACCTCCGGACCTATGCCCCGCCGGCGGTCCTCTGGGAGGCTCCGCATGACTGGGACTGGCTGGAAGCGACCTCGATCCAGCTCACCAACTCCGTCCGGGAGATCAACCGGGTTGTCCTCGGACTTGGCCGGAACCACGGAGCGTCCTTTGCCGGAAGCAGCTTTGTGGAACGCGCCGCCACCTGCACCCGGGACCGCCTGGACACGCTTCGGGAAGCGGACGCCCTGGCAACACAGGCCCTGGAGGCAAACGGGCTGATGCGCGACATCTTCCAGCTGCTGGTGATCCTCCTCCCGCTCTCGGCGGATGGCACCGGAGACAGCGTGGTGCTCCGTCCGGTGGTCTCCGAAGATGTCATGACCGCCCAGTTTGCCCGCCTGGACTGGACGCTTCTGGACCACCTGACCCAGGCCCTGCTGGCCCTCCCGGGTCTGGATGCCGTCTTCTACGACATCACTCACAAGCCCCCGGCCACCTTTGGCTGGGAGTAACCCCTGCTGCACGTCACCGCGCCCGCCTGCTCCTCCCCGAGCCGTCCGGGCCGGTTGCCTTCCAACAACACGAATCCCCTCACCCGTTCCTGGAGCATCTGAACCATGGCCCACCTTGACTGGCATGCCGAACGAAGCGACTTGTCCGGAATCACCCTGCTGGACCACGCGCCAGAGAGCGCCGACATCAACCTGGCCGCCGTCCGGAGCTACCGGCAGCAGCGGGTTCGTCAGGAAATGGCCCAGCGGGGCCTGGCGGCCGTGATCCTGTCGGACCCGGTCAACATCCGCTACGCCACGGGAACCCGGAACATGCAGGTGTTTTCGATGCGGAACGCACCGTCGCGCTACCTCCTGCTGACCGAGCACCGCTCCATTCTCTTTGAGTTCACGGGCTGCCTGCACCTGGCCGACGGCTTTGAAACCGTGGACGAGGTCCGTCCGGCCCGGACCGCCAGCTTTGTGGCAGCGGGCCCGCACCTGGTGGAGCGGGAACGGGAGTGGGCCCGGGAAATGGCAGACGTGATCCGCGAGTCAGTGGGGGCAGGGGTGACGGTGGGTCTGGAGCGGATGAATGCCGGCGCGGCGATCGCGCTGCAGGAGCAGGGCTTCCGGATCGTGGACGCCCAGGAGCCCGTGGAGCGGGCGCGGGCCATCAAGTCTGCCGAAGAGGTCAAGTGCATCCGCGCCTCCCTGCGAGCCACCGAAGCGGCAGTGGCTCGGCTCCGGGACGCCCTGCGCCCCGGCCTGACCGAAAATGCCCTCTGGTCCGTTCTCCATCAAGCCGTCATTGAACAAAATGGCGACTACTGCGAAACCCGGCTCCTCAATGCCGGACAACGGACCAACCCCTGGTTTCAGGAATCCGCCCACCACCTGATTGGCGAAAACGAACTGGTCGCCCTTGATACCGATGTCGTCGGGTGCCACGGCTACTACAGCGACTTTTCGCGCACCTTCCACTCGGGTCCCGGACGCCCCACCGCGTCTCAGCGCACCCTTTACCAAACGGCGCTGGAGCAGGTTTACCACAACATGGGCCTGCTGAAAGCCGGCGTGAGCTTTCGGGAGTATGCCGAACGCGCCTGGGACATTCCGGAGCGGTACCGGGCCAACCGCTACTACCTGTCGTCCCACGGGTGTGGCCTGACCGGCGAGTACCCCTACCTCTACCACCGGGACGACTTTGCCGACGCGGGCTATGACGGCGTGCTGGAGGCCGGGATGACCATCTGCGTGGAGAGCTACATTGGCGAAACCGGCGGCGCCGAAGGCGTCAAGCTCGAGCAACAGGTGCTGGTGACCGAGACCGGAATCGAGCTGCTGTCCGAGTTTCCCTTTGAAGCCGCCCTGATGGATTCCTCCTTCCAACCCGCCTTTCCCCTTCCCACGCACTGAAAGGGGTCCCCCTTCGTCGCTCAGTCCCCCACGGGCGCGGGGAAGCAGGGCAATCGCATGAAGGGAGGAAGCCGGCTCATCCTGAAAAAAACAGGAGTGGCTCGCTGGAG
>JAYOTF010000061.1:0-3235 GCA_038150265.1 Deltaproteobacteria bacterium
CGCAGGAGACAGCGTCAGGCCCCGCAGCTCATCAAGGAAGGAGCCGTTGTCAGCCGCAAGATTCACCGTAACGTTGTCGAACGGACGGCTGCGCAGGCGCACGCTCAGCGTACCGGGAGTGCCAGCTTCCGAAGAGCGATTGTCCACTGCCGTGATGACCACCCCGGCGGTGTCGTTGTCCGTGTTCCAGAGCGAGACGGTCTGGTTGTCCAGGGCTCCAGCGGCGTACTTGGCATCTTGGTACTGTTCAACTGTACTGACCTGGTCAACAGAGGCGAGCACCTCAAAACGGTCGCTTTCCAGGTACTCCTGATCGTTGCGGCCCCAGCTGCCCTCATCAAAATCATCCGCCTTCTTCCCTTGAATGCGGACCCGGAGACCACTGGTTAAATCTGCTGGATCACTGAAGGTGACTTCTAACGTCTGATTGTCTGTTTTCTTATATTTTCCAGAAGAAGATTCATTGTCATTGAGATCCGGAAAAAACGCCTGGTCAGGGTGTTGTACGGTTAAGGTCACCCTGGTTACTGCGATGGTTCCGTTGCGTTTGCTGTAAGTGGTTCCGTCTCCGCGTACAGGCTGTGTCGCAAGATTGACCAGGAGCGCTCCTGTATCTCCTGCTTCGCTGGTCGTGTTGTCGGTGACGCTGACCACATACCCAGCCGTATCATTGTCGACGTTCACAAAACTTTGGGAGCCTCCGGCAAGATTCGACCACGCTGCAGCTCCTGATTGCTCCTCAACCGTCCAGCTCAGGGTGTAAGTTTGGTTGTCGTCATCAATGTCATCATCTACGCCTTCAATCGTAAGTGCCTGAGGCGTCTGCCAGTTTGTGTCATCGAAAGCCAAACTGGTTTTGCTCAAGTTTGCTTCGGACAAGTCGTCAACTTCAAACGTCAGCAGTACTGTTGAGCTGGTTGCAGGCAGATGCGCCAAGCGGACGTTCAGCACCCGGTTCTGGCCCGCTTCGCTGGTGGTATTATCCAGGATCGTGTAGTTGCTGGTGACTCCGGAGAAGTTATCGGAGGTGGTGATGGCCACCGGATCCAGGGCAATCGTGGGACTAGCCAGCAACGCGATGTTTCCTGCGAGGTCCTTGCCATAGACAAACACCTGTGGAGAGAAGGTCGTGTTGCTCAGAGTGTGCTGGACGCCCTGGATCGTGGTCGTGGTCAAGCCATGGTTGGGCCACGCGGGTTGGAGCAGGGTGGCGTTGTCCGTCAGCACCTGCCAGCAGTCGGAGTCATCATCCGTCAGGTTCAGGTCCCCACACTCACTGGCACTATCGCTGGGCAGGCTCTCCGTGTTGCTCTTCCAGTACGCGTAGAGGCCGTGATCATCCTGAAGGGTGAACGTCAGCTCAACGGTTGTGTTGTCAAGGCTCGTCAGGTTCTCAAGAGTAACGGAGCCCGTCGGTGGAGCATTGTCCACATAAAGGCGATCGTAGGCGTTATCGACAGAAGCGTTGTCGTTTCCACCACCCGTTGAGTTGTCGTAATCGTTGGACGGGGCAACCGTGGCCAGCGCTGAAGACAGGTTTCCGGCCCCATCCAGGAACCAGGCGTAGACGGTCAGGTTGTCCGTTAAATCAGAGGTTCCCAGCGTTGCAGCAGGCGTGAAGGTCACAGTGTCAGCAACCGCACTCTGTCCGGCATTCGTGAAGGGAGTGAACGCAGAGGCGTTGTCCGGAAGCACTGGCGTCTCGTTATCGACCTGGACCTGAACGTAGTAGCCCCAGACGCCACTGCTTTCATCTGTCGCCTGCAGTTCCAGGCTCAGGTTATCGGTGCCCTTGATGACGCTCCGGTTGTCAGACACCCGGACGCTTCCAACCGGACGCAGCGTGTCCAGGATGATCGAATCCGAGGCTTGCACCGTGTGTCCCACGCCATCGTAATACGTAATCGTGACCGTTTGGTTTCCGTCTCCACTGGCCAGGGCGAAGGGCACCGAGGCATTGTCAAACTGGGCCACCGGGGTGATATCAACAGGCCTATCGTTATCCGTTTGATAGCTGTAGACGCTAATGTTGTCCTGAGCCTCCAGGTGCAACAGCACGTCAAGAGAGCTGGTGTAGCTCGGGTTGTCTCCTGAGTTGTTATCCGTGCTGAAGGGCAGGTCCGTGTTAATGGTAACGGCAGCATTGTAGGGTGGATTGAGGTCGAGGCTGATGTTGTCCTGAAGCAGCGCAGACGTCAGTCCAGCAGCATCTTCATAACGGACGTAGAAGGAACGCACGCCCTCCGCCGTACTGTCCTGCAATTGCACCGTTGGCGATGCGGTTGCCGAAAATTCGGTGGTAACGTTATCGACACTTTCTCCAAACCATGCCTTCACCGTTTGCTGATGGTCGTCACGGGCGCTGAAGGTGAGGGTCAGGTTATCCGTTGACGAAACACCAACTCCATCATTTGGATTGGAGCTGCTGATGGAGAAGGTTCCGGTTGGTCCCTGAACATCCCGGACGCCCATCACCGCCAGAAGCTCCTCCTCCGCGAGGGCCCGGTTGTACACCCGGAGGTCCCCCGTGGACACCCCACTTCCCCCAAAGGTGAGGGTTCCGAGCGCTTGTGCGCTCAGACTGATGCTCAAGGGGGCTCCATTGAGGTAGGCCGAAAGGGTCTGCTGCTGCTGGATCAGGGTGAGGAAGCTCCACGCGCCCTGAGCGAGCGTGGTGTTGTCAATCAGCGTCGTGCTGCCGTTCTGCAGAACGGTTCCGGTGGCTCCCGCCTCCACCTGCACCCAGAAGGTCACGGTGTAGTTGTCGGTGAGTCCCAGATCCGGAGTCGTCACCGCGCCCTGTGCCGCCCAGCCGTCTACCAGGACGTTGCTCACAAAGGTGGGGGTCCCGGTCAGGTTGTCCGCCTTGCCGCTGAAATCTGCGGTTGAGTTATCGGTAAAGGGGTAGTAGGCGATCAGTCCACGCTGCGGATCGCTGCCCAATTCCTGGACCTGCTGTGCGCTCAGACGTGTGTCGAAGACCCGAACTTCATCCAGCGCAGCGGTGAAGCCCGAAACCGACTGAGAACCCGCTTGGGGCACGGTCACGCCATCGACATAAACCGTTCCATTGTCCAGGGCCACCAGGTGGTGCCACCCGCCATCGCTCAGCGATTGGCCAAAGACGGAACCGCTGCCCCGGGCCCAGAGGGAGAGAGACGAGGTGCTCGAGAGGGTAAAGCTGGAATCGCTGACGGCAAGGGCCCCGAACGGGTTGCCGTAGCGGTCACTGGAC
>JAYOTF010000061.1:3335-11687 GCA_038150265.1 Deltaproteobacteria bacterium
GAGGTCAGCGAAAGGTTGTCGCTGCCCAGGTCCGGGGTGCTGTAGCCATCAAGGGAGTACCAGGTGACCAGCGAGCTCTGCAGGTCCACCGTGGTGAAGGAGAAGCTCTGGTTGTCCAGCGCAGCGACGCCATTCACATCCGTCAGGTTGTCCAGCACGGTGACGGTGTAGGTCGTTCCATTGTCCGGAAGGGCCTGCGTCAGGAAGTGGAAGGACGTCGCGTTGTCTGTGGCACTCGCTCCGGGAACCACCGCTGGCGTCAGGTTGCCCGGAAGCGCAGGCTCAATGATGAGGCTGCTCGCAAGCGCTTCTGCCGTCAGTTCCTTGTTGAAGGTCAGCTGCAGCGGCGTGCGGCTGAGGGCCCCACTTCCGTTGTCCGGGGTCGAGGTCAGCAGTCGCGGGGCAATCGCCACCGTGTCCGAGGTCCAAACAGAGAGATTCGCCGGGGTCGCATTGTCCTTGAAGGCCACATAAACCGTCTTGTTGTCACTGCCCCCTCCCACGTCAAAGGAAACGTCCGAGTTGGACGGATTGCTCAGGGACACCCAACCGGCTTCCGAACCATCCAGGGTCGGGTTGCTCAAGGACGCGTAGTACGCAATCACGCCACTGGCATCACTCGCGCTCAGCGTCAGGGTGACGTTGTCCTGCCGAACTCCGCCCCCATACACCACGCCATTGCCCGGAATCACGGCAGCCCCCTGGTTGATGGCAACAGAGAGGCCGGAAGGCTTCACGCCATCGAGACGCGGGGCGCCCGACAACGTGAGTCCAGCGGTCGCCTGGGTCAGGTCCAACGCATTCGAGCTGAGGAGGCCGGTATCTGTAATGGAGCCCGAGCTAACGCTGAGCGCATCGGGCCCATCCAGCGCAATTGCCCCAATGTCGTCGCCGTCCTGAACGGTGTAGGTGAACGTCAGCACGGAATTCGGCCGTTCTCCATCAGTCAGGTTATCCAGCGTTGCGGTTCCCGTTGTGGTGGTTCCGGTTTGTACCCGCAGGGTCACAGCCGAGGCGTCCGGGATGTTGATGGGCTCCGAGGCCGTCAGCTTAATCGTGACCGTGCCACCGATGCCCACGTTTTCAGCGCTGGACAAGACGGATGCTCCTGTCAGAACCGGAGCGCGGTCGTCCGCAAGGGTGAGGGCGCGGTTGTCGGTTTGGAAGAGCAAGCTATCCGCAATTTCATCGTATCCGGAGCCTCCGGAAGCCGTTCCATCCACACGGACTCCGAGTGTGAAGCTCAGGTCTCCGTACGTGTAGCCCGTGGAATCCAGCTGAGAGGGCGTCACGGTGACGCTCTGATACTGGTCCCAGTCATCCGACGTAAAGGTCAGGGTTTGTGTGCTGAGTGTGCCTCCGGCGCCCTCCAGGGTGAGGGTGAGGGTCACGTCACCAATCGGACGGCTGTTGAGGCGGAGCTGGTAGACAAAGGACTGGCTGGAGCTGGACGCCGTTGCCTGCACCTGGACCCCGCGCTCATCATTGTCCGAGGCAAAGACGCGCAGTGCCCGCTTGAGGTCCGCGTAATTGGAATCGTTGGTAACGGTTTTGCCGAGGAGGAAGTCTTCATACTGGAAATCACTCGGGAAGACCGTGTTGCTGCTCCCACCTTCCACAACGTCATCATCCACCGCCTGCACGGTGATCGTTTGCTCGGTGCTCCAGTTTTGAGCATTGAAGGTCAGGTCCAGTTCCGAACTCGTTTCTCCCTGGATGGTCAACTGACTCGGGAGCAAGGCCTGCAGGTCTGTGCTTCCGCCATAAGTGTTGGGCACCCGGGTCAGCGTCACGGTCACATTGTC
Organism: Deltaproteobacteria bacterium; assembly: GCA_038150265.1. Taxonomy (GTDB): domain Bacteria; phylum SAR324; class SAR324; order SAR324; family NAC60-12; genus JAYPUA01. Next base: position 5,141 of record JAYOTF010000061.1, read on the forward strand.
CGTGGGCTGAGTTTGCAGGCTGACCGCAAAGGTCGCATCAGCCGCCCCCTCTGTCGCGGAGAGGGAGTAGGCCGGATCATTCTGAGGCAGACTCTCCGCCTGAATCGTGTCGTTATCCTGACGGGACGTAATCGGTCGGATCAGGAGCTTGGCCGTGTCGTCATCAAGGTTCGCCACATTCAGAGCCGTGCGCTGATAGCCACTGTAGCTGGGATCCTGAGACTGAACGGCGCCAAAGCGCACCTCATACCGGGTGTTCTCGCCTTCATCAACGCTGTCATCCACCCCGGTCACCGTCACGGTCTGTGGTGTGTCCCAGTTGGCTGTGGAAAAATTCAGGCTGATGGGGGAGACGGTGCCCTCACTGGTATCGGAGCTGGAAAGCGGCAACGTGACCGAAGCCGTCGGCTGCTTCAGCAGCTGCACGGTAAAGGTCCCGGTGTGATGCTCATCGGCGGTTCCTTCGGCCGTCAGCAGCTGCACCCCGGTTGCGCTCAGGAGTGTTTCGCCGGTCGCTGAAATGACCTCGAAGCCGGCGCTCGTTTCGTCCACGTTGGTCATGGCCAGCGTCTGACTGAGCGCGCTGTAGTCGGGGTCCTGGGTCTCAGCAGGTCCCACCGTGACCGTGTAGGCCTGGTTGCTCGTGTCCTCTGGGGTGTCAGCCGAGTTGGGGCCTCCGTTCAGGGTAACGGTCTGGGCCACTTCCCAGTTCGTTTGCGTGAAGGTCAGGGAACTGGAAGAGACGGTCCCTTCAGTCGTATCAGAGCTGGTGACCGGAAGCACCACGTCCGATTTCGGTTTCTTGGTCAGCTGAACCGTGAAGGTGTATGGCGCCGCGACGGTGCTCTCAAAGGTATTTCCGCCCTCAACGGAAGTGCCAGCAGCATCCGCAAGCTTGATCCCTGCTGTGCCATTGCTGGCGAGGAAGATGGTGATGGACTCTTCGGTGGTATCTGTGGCAATGGTGAAGGAGTTCGACTCGCCATAGGAGTCGTAGACGACCTCGTTGCTGGAGGCAATGGAAAGCGCCAGTTGCTCGGAGTACCGGTAGGCAAAGAGCTTGACCGGGGTATCAATCGGCAGGGTGAGGCTGATGGAGCTGTCCGTGAGGTCCACGAGTCCCGAACCAATCACTTCCGTGAGTTGCGTGGGGTCGGCCTCAAACGGCGTGGACGCCGGCACCGCAAAGATCACCTCGGTGTTGATGCCCTGCTGCCACTCGTCATCAGAGCGGAACAGTCGACGAATCGGCAAGAAGGAACGGGAGGAGCGATCCCAGTAGTCGACCTGAACCTTGACGGCAGCGACCTGGTTTCCCTCATCGGACCGGTCTGTGGCACAGGCCAGCAGTCCGAACAGCAACACGAGCCCAAGGGCCCCTTGCAGGAGTGCGGATTTGAGTGTCTTGGAGGTCATCATAGGTCAGAACTACTGTTGGTTAGCACGTTCAATGGTCAGCCGTACGGCCTTCTCGGTTTCTTGCACACTGTCTACGGCATCATTGGCCTGATCGGAGACATCCTCCAGGAGCCCTTCCGGCAGCGTGTTTTCCACTGCCGGCTGCTCCGTGGTGGGTTCCTCCGCCGGAGCGGCCTCTTCTGCAGGAGCTTCTTCCGCCGGAGCGGCTTCTTCGGCGGGGGCCGCATCCTCTTCAGCGGCGGCTTCCTCCTGTTCCGCTTGCGCGGCGGCTTCTTCAATGGGTTGCGCAGGAGGGAAACTGACGGCGGTGAAGGTCTCCGAGGAGTCACTTTCCACAATGCTGGTCTGCAACTCGGGAGGCACTGCCACCGGAGGAGTCGGAGCACTTCCGACCTCCAGCTTGGAGGCCTGCCCTGCAGGGACCGCAATTTGAACCTTGGGCGCCTCAGCCGAGGCCATCTCCACGGTTCCCGAAAGCGTCAGCATGCTGGTCTGACCATCTCCGGCCCCCATCACAAACTCGGTCCCCTTGACCCCCACAATGGCTGTTGGGGTCCGGACCACAAAGCGACGCTTGATCTTGCGATTCGGATCCACCCGAAACTGAGCCTTGCCCACCGGCATGCGGATCTGCGTTTCCTCGTCCTTCACCTGATCGACCGAAAACAGCGAATGCGACCGGAGCTGAATCACCTCCTCGCCGCGGCGCAGGGTCACCAGGGCCTGCGTCTCCGCTCCCGTCTGGACCTTGGTCTTTTCCAACAGCTCCACCCGTAACGGCGTTTCCGGGTCATCGTTGGTCAGAAAGCGAACCTCAGTTCCCCTCTGCACCTTGAGGCGTCCCTTGATCAATTCCAAAAGGGCTTCCTGGCCCCAGATCTGGGGCGCCAGGAACAGGATCAGCAGCAGTGTCAGTCCGAAACGCATGGTCATTCAGAAGATGAAGGTCAGATTGAGGGTATCCAGGTTCTTGCTGAAGTCCTTGCCACTCAGGTTGGACTCCTGGATTTCGAAACGGTGGGAATAATCAAGGGACGCCCCTCCGGGCAGAGGCCAGGTGACGCCCAGGGTGGCATGCATGACCGCCGTTTGTTCGCGAGCCTCCTTGGTGGGGTCATACTCAACGTACTGCGTATCGGCGTATCCGTACTCGGCCAGAAAGGTCAGCGGCTTCCAGGCGGGACGGACCGTCAGGGTGCCCGTTATTTTGTTCAAATCCGCCATCGGGTCCGGATCATCCGTCTGCGCATAGGTCAGCAGCGTCTCCCACGGCAGCGCCAGCCACTCAAAGCTCAACCCCTGCCCCAGCTTGCGCGTCTGGGTCACCTCCTCAACGCCAGGAAAGGTCTTCTGTCCGGCACGGAGGGTGGTCTTCCAGGTCGTCTTTTCTCCCACCTTGGCCTTCACCTGGGTGCTGACGTAGGACTCGTCTCCCCCCTGCTTGTAGGTGTCGACCCAGGAGTCCCGGTAGGTCGATGTTTCTTCGTCGTCCCGGATGCCCACGGTGTTGTACCCCACGCCAAAGGTGAAGTCTCCGAGGAAGGTGTCGGTGTCATTCCAGTCCACACTGAGCTGGCGAAAGAGGACTTCCTGGTTGTCGTATTCCGCCTGAAACTGATCGTCCGCATTGATGACCCCCGTGATCACAAAGGCTGAAGAGAAGCCCGTCGCCACCTGTCCCACGGCCACAATGGTCGTGCTTCCCTTGTGGGAAACCCGATGGTTGGTGGTGGCATCATTGGCGTTGCTGTTTCGGGTCACTCCCAGCACGGTCACGAAGGTAAAGCTGGACTTGCGGGCCTTCTCCAGGTCGGCAAACTTGACCGTCTCCGTCTCGTAAAAAATGTAAAACTCCTTCTCGGCTGTCCCAGACTCTGACTCCACCTCCACGCGGATGAGGTTGTCTCCCGGTCCCTTCAGGGTGTAGTCAATGGTGAAGGTCGCTTCATACTGATTTTCCCCCACCCGCAGGTTCACCCCATTTGCGGTCACCGACTTGAGGGGGCTGAAGGCACTGACGGAAACCTTGTAGGTTCCCTGAGGCTCCGTCACCACCCGCGGCGAGCTGGTAAAGAGGACAATGTCTCCCGCCGCGGTCTGCTCAACGGTTTCCTGGTAGACGTCCTCGGCAAACAGCCCCGGAGTTTCCACGTACTCCTGACTGCGCTCCGCCGTCGCCGAAAGGTCCTCCCGAATTGCCTCTTGCCGACTCATTACCTCATTAACGGTCGCCTGAGCCAGCAGTTGGGCAGGCCGGATCCCCCAGACTCCCAATACCAGCAGCAGAAGGAACGTTGCTTTAATTGTCTCAGCCAAATGCTTCACAGAGTCCTTGTTGCCAAGAGTGAAAAATTAAGTGAGGAGCCCTCTCGTGAATCTCCAAATTCTCTTCATCAGTAGGAACCAACTCTAGGCTCTAAAAAGTTTTTGTCAAGCATCTTCAGTAAGATGTCAGAACTCTTTCGATTTTGTCAGAATTTGTCAGTAAGCCTCCCACCCATCTCCCCCTCGGGCTCTGGTTTCGATTTTTTCGAAAAAAACCTGACCTGATTTTTTTCCTATGAGCGGACAAAACTTTGCACCACATTCATCAAGATCTTGAATCAAAACGTTTTGGAAAGGGGGAGGGGCCTCTCTTGAGGACTCCGTTATTTTTGTCCTTGCCTGGAACATTGGACCGGGGGGCAAGACCGCGTTCACACCAGCAGCTCCGCTCCCTCCTCCGAGAGGGGTGAACCTCGTCCTGGCCAAGCTCCTGTGAGCGACTCTGCAAGCAGGACATTTTTTCCGCAGCATGAGCCTGGCGCCCAGCAAGCAGCAGGAAGGGCAGGGGCAAAATGCCGCTGGCAGGGGGAGGACGGTGAAAGCGAGTGTGATTTTTTTGAAAACGACATGCAACCAACGGCACGTCCTTCCCCCAACGGCACGCTCTTTCCGGGAAGCGGGGAGTCCCGTTGAGCAGGATGCGGAGCGTTTCCAGCTCCAAACCGACCGGAGCCCTTCAGGCGATTGCCTTGGCGGCCACGTGACTCAGGACGGGCGGGAGGTCACGAGCAAGCTGAGCGCTTCATTGAAGCACACTGGCGTCCAAAGACACTCCTGAAGAATACGTAGCAAGGGGGGAAGTGGGGTCGCGAGGGACTCGCAATCCAGCCGGAGGAAACACCGAGTGACGGGCACTCTGCGTGAGGCGGAATCGAGTTGAGATGGAAAAGTGAGATGGAAAAAGGGGGGGGAACTGGCGGAGAAGCCGAGCACTGGAACACCCCCACGAAAGGGGCAGGAGGCACGGAAGGGAGAACCTCCGTGCCCAACTGAATCGTGCCTAAAAAGAGGGAAGCGCCTTCAGGTCCAATGCTTCTGGAACCGCCCACTCTTCAAGTGACTGCTCCTGCCGCAGCTGCTCGTACTCCGGACGAGACAGCGCCTTCCAGTTTTCTTTCACAATCTGGTAACGGGCCTGCTGCTCACGCAACTCCAGCTCCTTGAGGCCCCAGTCCTGGAGGCGGGACGACTGATACGCCTGAAGCAGGTCCAGCCGCACCCGGTTGCCCTCGAAGAGGATCCGAGTGGGAGTGAGCGCGATGCGGCGGTTCCGATTGAGGGCATTGACCTTGAGCTTGTGCAAGCGCCACGCGGTGAGGTCGCGCCCGCCTCCCTGGAAGTCGGTCGCATACAGGCTGAGGTACGCCTCTCCCCCTTCCTGCTCCCAGAGGCGCCGCCACTTTTCCACAAAACGATACACCCTCAGGAAGGGATTCTCCGTCGGCTCGGCCACCCCCGTGGGAAGCACAGCGGTCAACTCCGAAAGCACGGGCTCCAGCACCAGCGGTTGCCGGGGAGAAGAAGCCGGCTCCGAAAAAGGCTCAAAGCCCCCTTCAAAAGCCGAGGAGCGGGCCCGAGCAGGCGGCACGGCAGAGGCCGCCTGAGGCTCAAGGACCAATGGAGGCTGACTCAGTCGGGGACGAGGAGGAGTTGGACGAGCCGGTGGAAAATCCGGGGAGTGGGCCACCGGCTCCAGGTCTCCTTCGCTCCTCTCCCACACCCGTCCCGGAGCCGGAGCTTCAAACGGGACAAAGGCTCCGGTGTACTCCGGCAGATCAGGCTCTGGACCCCGCTTGGCCAGCGAGGTCGCCTGGACAGGTGGCGGCGTCGGCTCCAGAGACTCTTCTGGAGCGTCTGGTGCCTCCGGAAGCTCAATCGCGACAAACTCCAGATCCGCGGAAACCGATGGCTCGGGGGGCGGATTGGGAGGGACGGCTTCAGGAACCTCCACAACCTCTGGAGAAGGTTCAGGCTCCGGAGGGGCCACGACTTCCGCAGGAAGCGGCTCAGGGGGAAGAGGCTGCGCTTCCACCAGTGCCGGGGGAGCCGGCGGTTCAAGAGGCTCCGGAGCCTCTGCAACGCGTGTGGGAGCCGGGGGGACTGAAGGCGTCGGAGGAGACGGAGCCGGTTCTGGAGTCGGAGCAGGTTCCGGAGTCGGAACCGGTTCTGGAGCCGGGACCGGTGTCGTCTTTTCGGGACGCGCTTCCACGACTGAAGCAACGGGCTCCGCTGGCGCTGGATCCGCTTTTTCCACGCTTTCTGGGGGCAAGGAGCTTTGTGGCTCAGCAGGGCTTGGCGCCTGTTCAGCCGTCTCAGCGGCTTCCGGTTCCTCACAGGCCGCCTGGTTCGCCTCTTCAGCACAGGTCGCCACCCGAATGGTGGTCACGCCAACCAGGTTGGGCTGAGTGCAGGCGCCCAGCAGCAGGAGCAAACCGGTGCCTCCTCCGAGGAAGCACCTCCAGGATTTTGGATTGAGAAGCCGCGTCGCGCGTTTCATGGAAGGAGCGGAAACAGGTGAGGAGTGGCAGTCCATGCAGGGATCAGGACAGCGTTCCACCAACGCCGGAGGGCATTTCCGGCGCTGAGGCTGCCGTCGCTGGCTCTTTTCGTCCCCCATCATAAGGGGGAATCATCTTTTTGCCAAGAACCAGGCAGCAGGGTAATCGCATGAAACAAGTGGCTGGCAGAATGGGCTTAGAGGTTGGTGTGGGCTGCCGCTTGGGGGTCATCCCAGCGCGGCTGGGATCCAGTCCTTGAATGGAGTGCCTTCGCTTCCTTGACTGGATTCTCGCCTTCGCGAGAA
>JAYOTF010000062.1:0-11157 GCA_038150265.1 Deltaproteobacteria bacterium
ATGTCCGTGCTCAAGACCTAACCGACGAACAGATCAACCAGATCCGGATGGTCATTGAGTCGGATTACACCGTCGAAGGTGACCTGAGACGAGAAGTCAACCTGAGCATCAAGCGCTTGATGGATTTGGGGAACTACCGGGGGTTGAGACATCGCCGGGGCATGCCGGTCCGTGGACAGCGGACCAAAACGAATGCACGGACCCGAAAAGGCCCCCGTCGCATGGCCATCGCGAAAAAGAAGTAACCCGGTAACGTGGAACATTAAATGGCAGCAGCGCAAAAGAAGAAAAAAGAAAAGAAGGTTGTTGAACAAGGCAAGATTCACATTCAAGCGACCTTTAACAACACCATCGTCACCGTTACCGATGTTCAGGGGAATGTGATCGCGTGGTCCACCACCGGCGTCAACGGCTTCAAGGGCTCGCGCAAGAGCACTCCCTTTGCCGCCAAGCTGACGGCTGAGGACGCCATGCGCAAAGCCATCGACATGGGTGTCAAGAGTTTGGAGGTATTCGTGAAAGGCCCTGGTTCCGGACGGGAATCCGCACTGCGCGCCATTGCGAGCTTTGAAGGAGTCCGGATCACGTCCATCAGTGATGTCACTCCGGTGCCTCACAACGGTTGCCGCCCGCCCAAGCAACGGCGTATCTGATTACCCCAACGACAGAGGGATTCGATGTCTGAAGAGACGAACGAACATCAAGAATCACCGGTCATTTCCAAGACCTGGACCGCGAGTGCGAAGCCAAAGCGTGTGCGCTTTGAGCAGGATTCCCTGACGCGAAACTATGGCAAATTCATTCTGGAACCCCTTGAGCCGGGATTCGGTGTGACCGTGGGTCATGCCCTGCGCCGCACCTTGCTTTCCTCCATCCGGGGAAGCGCGGTCTACGCCGTTCAAATTGAAGGCGCTCCCCACGAGTTCACGAACCTGACCGGCGTGGTGGAAGACGTGGTTCAGGTCATCCTGAACGTCAAGGAACTCGAGATCGAACAGTTCCAGGATGAGGAAATCGAAATGGAACTCATTGGCGAAGGTCCCTGTGTGCTCCGCGCCAAAGACATCTCGACCTTTGAGAAGGCCCAGATCCTCAATCCGGACCTCGTGATTGCGACCCTGGAAGAGAATGCGACGTTCAGCATGACCCTGTACGCCCGCTACAACAAGGGCTACGTGGTCTCGGAAGAAAACCAGGATGACAACCTGCCCGTGGGCACCATTCTGCTGGACTCGAATCACTCGCCCGTCCGACGCATCAACTACGAAGTGGAAAATGCCCGGGTGGATCAGCGCACCGACTACGATCGACTGATCTTCGAGTTGTGGACGAACGGCTCGGTACGCCCGGAAGACTGCCTCGGCTATGCCTCCAAGATCCTCAAGGAGCACATGGAGGTCCTCATCAATTTCGATGAATACGGAATTGAGGAAGAGGAAGAAGAAACCGAAGAGCCCGTGGTGCTCAATGAGAATCTGTACCGCAGTGTCAGCGAGCTGGAACTCTCTGTCCGCTCCATCAACTGCTTGCAGAACGCCAAGATCGAAACCATTGGCGACCTTGTGCAAAAAACAGAAGCCGAGATGCTGAAGACCAAAAACTTCGGTCGCAAATCGCTCAACGAGATCAAATCCATCCTCATGAACATGGGCCTGACCTTGGGCATGGAGCTGGAAGGGTTTGATCCCGCCAATAATCCCTACGAGAAAAAAGGCATCTAAGTCATGCGACACCGCAAAGCTGGAAGAAGGCTGGGCGTCAGCACCGCTCATCGCCGCGCAATGATGCGTAACATGGTCACGTCAATCCTCGAGCACGGACAGGTCACCTGCACCCTCGCCCGAGCCAAGGAAGTGCGCCAGCCTCTTGAAAAAATGATCACCCTCGGCAAGCGAGGTGACCTGCACTCTCGCCGCATGGCGCTGCGCTTTGTGAAGAGCAAGCTGGCCATGAGCCAATTGTTTGGGGAACTGGCTGAGCGTTATCAGGAGCGTGAAGGAGGGTACTGCCGAATCATTCGGCTCGCTCCGCGACGCTTGGGAGACGCCTCCGAAATGGCGATCGTGCAGCTCGTTGGCTCGGAAAAAGACGTCTTGACGGAAGTGAATGACGAACTCAAGAAGTCCCGTAGCTCCAAGCCGAAGGCCGCCAAGAAAGAAAGCGTGCTCAAGGATGTCAGCGCTCAGCTGAAAGACCAGCCTGAAGCCGCTCCGGCAGCAAACGATGCCGATGCGCCTGCCTCTGAGGCGAAAGCAGAAGAAAAAGCGGACGCCAAGTCCGAGTAAACACACACACAAGGCTCCACGTTCCTGGTGGAGCCTCCTCCTTCTCTCTCTCCCATCCATGACCCCACTCTCCGGAAAACGGGTTTACCTTGAGACCCTCGGCTGCTCCAAGAACCGAGTGGACACCGAAATCATGCTCTCGCATCTGCTGCAGAACGGGCACTCCCTTACGGAAGATCCCTCGAACGCGGAAGTCATTGTGGTCAATACCTGTGGGTTTCTGACCTCTGCCAGCGAGGAGTCGGTCAACCGGATCCTGGAGCTGAGCGATCAGAAAACCGAAGGGCACTGCGAAAAGCTGGTGGCGACCGGTTGCCTGACGCAACGCTACCAGGAAGAAATGGCTGCCGAGATTCCGGAACTGGACGGCCTCATGGGCTCCCAGGGCTTTGAGCAGATTCCGGAGCTGATCCAGGCCATGTACGATCATCCGGACACCCCACAGCTCTTTCTGACGAAGAAGCCTCATTACGCCCGTTATGAGGAACAAGAGGCGGTGCAAACGACCCCTCGCCATTTTGCGTACGTCAAGATCGCAGAAGGCTGCTCCAACATGTGCTCGTTCTGCAACATTCCCGCGTTGCGGGGAAACTTCAGCAGCCGCAAGGTGGAGTCGATCGTCCGAGAGGTCCGGACCCTGGTGAACAAGGGCGTCAAGGAGATCAACCTGATCTCTCAGGATACCTCTTCTTATGGACGAGACTGGGACAAGCAGACGCATCTGGCGGAGCTGCTGCGGGGCATTAGCGCCGTGGAGGGCGATTTCTGGATCCGGATGTTCTACTGCTACCCCAACACGCTGACGGAAGAGGTGCTGGAGGTCATGGCAGCGGACCCGCGGTTTTGCCGTTACCTCGACATGCCGTTTCAGCACATCAGCGACGCCGTGCTCAAGGACATGAACCGCAAGATCACCCGCAAGGAAATTGAAGCCAAGATGGCTGAAATCCGGCGCTGGCTTCCGGGAGTGGCCTGGCGGACGACCTTCATTGTCGGGTTTCCGACTGAAACCGAAGAGCACTTTGACGAGCTGATGGGGTTTGTTGAGGAAGCCCGTTTTCACCACGTTGGGGTGTTTCCCTACTCCCATGAAGACAACATTCGCTCCTCCAAGTGGGGCGATCCGGTGCCCAACAAGGTCAAGCATGAGCGGCGCAAGCAACTGATGGCGCTCCAGCAGCGGATCAGCCATGAAAACCTGGAGCAGTACGTGGGGCAGACCATCCGGGTGCTGGTGGATGGCTACAGTGAAGAAACCGACCTGCTGCTGCAGGGACGGGCAGCGTTTCAAGGTCCAGAGGTTGATGGGCTGGTGTACATCAATGATGGCATCGCTCGACCGGGTACCTTCCATGAAGTCGAAATTACGGAAGCCCACCCTTATGATCTGGTGGGCGCGATTCCCGAGACTGCTTAAGAGAGGTTAGATGGCAGGCCATAGTAAGTGGAAGAACATCCAGCACCGTAAATCTGCACAGGATGCAAAGCGGGGCAAGATCTTCACCAAGCTCATCAAGGAGATCACGGTGGCGGCCCGCATGGGAGGAGGCGATCCGACGGCAAACCCGCGCCTTCGCGCTGCCATTGCCAATGCCAAGGGCCAGGGCATGCCCAAGGACAACGTGGAGCGCGCCATCAAGAAGGGCACCGGGGAAAGCGGAGGCGCCGACTTTGAGGAAATCACTTACGAAGGGTATGGCCCCCATAACGTCGCAATCATCGTGGAAGCCCTGACGGACAACCGGAACCGCACCATTTCCAGCGTGCGCCATGCCTTCACCAAGTGCGGAGGCAACCTGGGAGCAACCAACTCCGTGCAGTACATGTTTGACCATGTGGGAAGCCTGACCCTGAAGCGGGATGGCATGGATGAAGACACCCTGACCGAGCTGGCTCTGGAAGCGGGCGCCTCCGATGTGGTGACCGATCAGCCGGAAGAGTACCAGGTCCTGACAGCGCGGGAAGACTTTGAGGTGGTCCGGAGTTACTTCGAGGAAAAAGAGGTTGCAGTGGTGGAAACCGGACTGGTCTGGAATCCACAGAACCGTGTGATGCTGGAGGACCTCAAGAAAGCAGAACAGGTCCTCAAGCTGATTGACATGCTGGAAGACGATGACGATGTCCAGAACGTGTATGCCAATTTTGATCTAAGTGAGGCCGTTGCCGAGCAACTTGGCTGACTCCCCCCTTCGCATTCTGGGCATTGATCCCGGAAGCCGCAAAACCGGTTTTGGGCTCATTGAGTGGCACCGAAACCGGAGCCGACGCATCACCAGCGGCTGCATCCGCCTTCCCGAAAAAATGGAACTGCCTCAGCGCCTGCTCACCATTACGGCGGAGCTGGAGCAGGTGGTCGAGGCCCACCACCCCGATTGCGCGGTCATTGAGCAGATGTTTGTCTCGAACCACGCCCGGGCAGGAGTGGTGCTGGGACACGTCCGCGGCGCAATGATTCTTTCGTTGGCGCGTCTGAACCTGGAACTCTTTGAGTACCCCCCCTCTCTGGTCAAACAGGCCGTGGTGGGCGTTGGACGGGCCGACAAGCAGCAGGTGTCTCACATGGTCAAGGTGCTCCTGAACCTGACCCGCCTTCCTCAAGAGGATGAAGGAGACGCCCTGGCCGTGGCGATCACGCACGCGCACCTGAAGAACTCCTCCCTTAAATGACCTCTCCTCTGGAAGAGGCGGAGTACTCCTGAAGGACTTCGCTCAGCCAGTTGATTCCCTCCAGTGAAAACGTCAGCTGATGCTCCTTGCGACTGAGGAAGGGGCTGATGTGGATCGTCTTGTGATAAATCACGCCTTCGACAGAGAGGGCCAGGTGGCAGAGTCCGTTCTTGCGGCTGCGGCGTTCCGGAGACGAGGGGCCAGCCATTCCTGTTTCGGCGAGCGCCCAGTTGGCTTGGGTGGACTGCTGGAGCGCTTGCACCAGGTCTTGTGCCATCTTCGGCGTTACGCTGGATTCGCCTCGGGTGGAGCGCCCGAGCAGCCGCTCCTTCTCTTCATGAGAGTAGGCCACATTGCTTCCCAGAAAATGCAGAGAGACGCCGGTTACCGTTGTCAGAGCGGAGGCGATGCGGCCTCCGGTACTGGTCTCAACGAGCGCCAGAAGGTGTGACTTTCCCTGGGCGGCTCGCTCATCCAGCAGCAGCTTCACCTCTTCGGCGCGGCGCTCCAGCTGTTCTTCCAGCTGCCGGCAGTGGACTTCCCACTCATTGAGGAAGAGGTCGGTGCCCTCTCGGCGGTAAAACTGGCGTTCGGAAATGAGCCGTCCGGCAGAGTCCGGAAGAAAGCGCGAAAGGGTGTGTCCGGCCTGAACGGCTCGGCGGATGAGGGTGGAGGACAGCCCCAGCAACGGGTGAAGCGCTTCCGGAATGAGCATCAGGTTGAGCTGTTCGGAAGGGATCACCACCCCGCGCTGCCGCTTCAGGGCTTCCAGCGCCTCTGAAAGGTCGGTATCGCCTCGAGGAACGGCAAGAATCCGAGCATTTTCAACGAGGATCTGCAGGTCCTCATCCGAAAAGATGTCCGGATTGGCCATGCGCTCCACAAGGTCTGCGCCGACGAGCAGCAGCACGGGTTCCGGATGAATCTGTTCGGTCCGGATTTCCAGGACGTGTTCAGCGAGTCGGAAGGGACGTTGATGGGAAAACTCGATGGTGGAGACGTGGGCCTTTTGGACGGTGAGCCTTGGGGTGTCTCCCTGACGCGAAAGGAGGCGAGCGGGGTAACTCGTGGCAGGCTGTCCCCAGTCGTGCAGAGCCTGCTCGAGAATCTGCAGGCGGAGCTGCTTCTCGAGGATGCGCTGGCGCTTGGTGGGGTCTGGATGCTGACCGTTGGAGAGGAGAAACACCACCTGCTCCAGGCTTTCAAACTGGCGAAGGGCGCACTCGGCCAGCAAGAGGTGATGAAAGCCGACCGGATTTCCGGTTAGAGGCAGGTAGATGGTGCGGGGAGCATCTGAAGCCATCCGAAACTCTCGGAATGCGGTCAATCAGGCGGCAGCTTCAGCTTCTTGCTGAGACTGCTGCATCAAAAAGAGGTTGAGCATCTTGAGGGTCGCATTGACTGCGGCCATGACCTGGTCCGGGTCCACACCGACGGTCTGGACGCGTTTCCCAAGCAGGTCCCAGGTAATCAGGCACTCGGTGAGCGCGTCGGTATGCCCGCCACGAGGAATGCGAACCTCGTAGTCCACCAGCTGCGGACAGTCCGTATGCCGGCGTCGGAGGATCTTCCGGATGGCGCTCATGAAGGCATCGTAACCGCCGTTGCCACTTCCCGCCTCAAGGTATTCTGTTTGATCAAAGAGGAGGCGAACCGAAGCCACTGCCTTGAGGCCGCTTCCGCTGTTGATGGTGCAGCCAAGCAGCTGAACGCGCTGGGAATCGTGGGTCTCCAGCACATCGGTGATGATAAAGGGCAGGTCGGCAAGGGTGATGGTCTTCTTCGAGTCTCCGAGCGAGACCACGCGTCGCAGCACCTTCTTCAGGTTTTCATCGGTGAGCTGAATGCCGAGTTGCTCCAGATTCTTGGCCAGCGAGGCCTTCCCGCTCATCTTGCCGAGGGCATAGCTGCGCTTGCGTCCGAAGCGTTCCGGAGTGATCGGGTTGTGATACAGGTCTCCCTTGCGGTCGCCGTCTGCGTGGATGCCGCTGGTCTGCGTGAAGACGTCTTCTCCCACGATGGGGGCATTGTCGGCAATCCGCTTTCCCGAGAAGCGCTCCACCATCTCACTCAGGGGCGCCAGGTGGGATTCGTCGATGGAAAGCTCCATCTTCAGCTTGTCCCGGAGGACGACGCTGACTTCGGCAAGTGAGGCGTTTCCGGCCCGTTCGCCCAGGCAGTTCATGGTGCAGTGGATGTTCCGGATGCCTGCCTTGACCGCAAACAGGGCGTTAGCGACCCCAAGGCCATAATCGTTGTGGGGATGAAAGTCAAAGGTGGCCCACGGAAAACGGGAGATCATTTCAGAGAGGCTGTCAAAGACCTCCGTCGGTGACATGACGCCGAGGGTATCCGGAAGCATGAAGTGCCCGATGGACTCGTTCCGGAGGGCCTCAACGAGCTCAAAGACGTACTCCGGACTGTCTCGGTAGCCGTTGGACCAGTCTTCCAGGTAGACGTTGGTGGCCACCCCGTTTTCCTTGGCATAGGCCAGGGTTTCCCGGATCTCGGCAACGTGTTCCTCAAGTGTCTTGCCCAACTGGTTGTGGCAGTGGTTGGCGCTTCCCTTGGTGAGGAGGTTGAGCACCTGCCCTCCGGCTTCCTTGATCCAGTCCACGCTCTTGTTGTAATCGACAAATCCCAGAACTTCGATTTTGCCAACGAGGTTGTGGTCCTGCGCCCATTCGGTGGTGCGGCGGACGGCGTCCAGCTCACCTTCCGAGACACGAGCAGAAGCGATTTCCAGGCGGTCGATCCGGAGCTTCTGCAGCAGGGCCTTGGCGAGGTTCATCTTCTCTGCAGGAGAGAAGGAGACGCCACGGGTCTGTTCTCCGTCCCGCAAGGTGGTATCAAGAATGGTAACGAAATGATCTGCAGGCATGAGTGGTGTCAATGGCAGCCGGGCGCGTGTGACGGCGCAAGGGTTACTTGGGAGCCCGAAAGTGGGTGAGTAGGGCCAGGCTCAGCAGCACCGTCAGGCCGATGTGCAACTCCCTGGGCAGGTCAAAGGAGTCGGCTCCCCACAGCAAGAGGATCAGACCCGTCAGGATCAGGCCCAGTCCGGAAGCCAACTGCAGGATGCCGGAGAGGGTGAGCCACGACCCTTCACGCAGGCGAGAAGCGTGTCCACGGATGTGGTCCCACGAGTACATGGGGAAGATGACGATGAAGAAGAACCCCAACCAGATGTGCCCCAGAGCCACGGCAGTGAAGCGTTCCCACTCCCAAAAGTGAGCAGCGGTCAAGAAGAGTCCGGATCCTGTGAGCAACAGGCAACTCCAGATAACCAGTTTCCTCATGTGTCCGGCACCGCTCGCGAAGGCTCTTGGGCAAAAAGCTCAATTGTAGGGCATGCGGGAGGCTAGAGCAAACCCAATTGCACCAGGTCCTGGCGAAGCTGGTCCGCGTTCTGGAAGCGGATGCCGGTCATGCCGGCTGCCTGAGCGACCGCCGTGTTGTCTTCTCGGTCGTCAATGAAGACGCAGCGCTCAGCCGGGAGCTGAAATTTTTCCAGCAAGCGCTGAAAGATGGCAGGGTCTGGCTTCTTCAGGCCTTCTTCTCCGGAAACCAGCAGGCCGTCAAACCACTGGAGGAACTCAAAGCGCTGGTGAGCGACCGAGAAGGTTTCGGCCGACCAGTTGCTGAGGACGTACAGGGGCGTCTTCCGGTGCTTCAGCTCTTCCAGAATGACAACGGTTTCTTCAAGAGCGCCGCCGATCATTTCTTCCCAGCGGTCAAAGAAGGCGCGGATCCAGTCTGCATGCTGGGGAAATTCGGCCACCTTGTCCGCAATGCCCTGGGCAAAGGGGTAACCGGCGTCCATCTGCTCGTTCCATTCGCCGGTACAGACGTCTTGAAGGAACCATTCCATCTCCGCTTCGGAGGCAATCAGCTTGCGGTAAAGGTGCCGGGGGTTCCAGTCAATCAAAACACCTCCGAGGTCAAAGACAACGGTGTCGGGCATTGGCTTGGGGTCAGGCATAGGGAACAGCGGGATTAGGGTTGGGGAAGCGGGCTATTCGTCCCGGAAACGAGCCGCCGCGCTTGGTGAGGACAGCACAGACTTTGCGTGATTCAGCGCATCATCAATCGTTTCGAAGAAATTTTGTGCCCCCAGTAGTCTGAGGAGTCCAGCCTTTTCCAAAATTTCTTTTGTTTGCTCCTGGGTCCCGGAGCACAGGAGGGTGGTTCCGGAACGTAGGGTTTGGGTGAAGAACTCCTCCAGAGCCATCAAGCCGGTGGCGTCAATCGTCAGCACCTTCCGGAGGCGAAGGATGAGGACATCGGGCCGTCGCTCAACACGACTGATGGCATTCTTGAACTTGTCAGCCGCGCCGAAGAAGAAGGGCCCTTCGATTTCAAAGACCTCCACCCCGTCCGGAATGTCCCGGGTCCGGATGGCGTTGGGGTCGGTTTCGTCTTCATCCTCGCTGAGCATCTGCGTCACAAATCCGATCTGCGTCACCTGCGCCATCCGTTGCATGAAGAGGAGGGCGGCGAGCACGATGCCGACCTGAATGGCCACGGTGAGGTCGAGCAGAACGGTGAGGCCGAAGGTGATGACGAGGACCAGAACATCGCTCCTGGGGCCCCGGAAGAGCTTCACAAACAGGCGCCACTCGCTCATGTTGTACGACACCACCATGAGGATTCCGGCCAGCGTGGCCATGGGAATGAGGGCGGCCCACTGTCCGAGAAACAGCATGATCAGCAGCAGCACCAGGGCGTGAACCATTCCGGAAATGGGGGTGTGGCCTCCGTTCTTGATGTTGGTGGCGGTTCGAGCAATCGCGCCAGTGGCCGGAATGCCACCGAAAATGGGAGAGAGCAGGTTGGCCACGCCCTGAGCGACGAGTTCCATGTTCGAACGGTGGCGGCGTCCTGTCATGCCATCTGCCACAACGGCGGAAAGGAGTGACTCAATGCCTGCGAGCAAGGCGATGCTGAGCGCTGGCAGAAACAGCTCGGTGATCAGGGGCCAGCTGAAGGACGGAAGGTGTGGTTGAGGCAGTCCCTGAGGCACAGACCCATAGCGGCTGCCGATGGTGTCCACCGGAAGGTCGAGTGTGTG
Organism: Deltaproteobacteria bacterium; assembly: GCA_038150265.1. Taxonomy (GTDB): domain Bacteria; phylum SAR324; class SAR324; order SAR324; family NAC60-12; genus JAYPUA01. The sequence goes on from JAYOTF010000062.1 coordinate 10,024, forward strand.
GACCAGCAGCGTGGTCACAACGAGGGCAATCAGCGATCCGGGAAGCCGGTGCGTCACCCGTGGCCAGAGCAGAATGATGCCGACCGCCAGCAGTCCGAGCCCCAGCGCATAAAGGTTGACCGAGGCTGCATGCTCCTGGTAGGCGATCAGCTTCTCAATAAAGTCACTGGGGACGTTTTCCAGGGAGAGGCCCAGGAAGTCGCGCACCTGTCCGGCGGCAATGATCAGGGCAATTCCGGAGGTGAAGCCAACGGTGACGGGGTAGGGAATGAATTTGATGATGGAGCCCAGTCGGCTGAACCCCATGAGCAGCAGCAGGCCTCCTGCCATGAAGGTCGCGGTGGCGAGTCCTTCGTATCCGTACTTTTGGACGATGCCGTAGACAATGACGATGAAGGCGCCGGTGGGGCCACCGATCTGGACGCGACTGCCGCTGAGGAGGGAGATGAAGAAGCCGGCAATGACCGCTGTGTAAAGGCCCTGCTCCGGTTTGACCCCAGAGGCAATGGCAAAGGCGATGGCCAGGGGCAGGGCAACGATGCCGACCAGAACGCCGGCGGTGAGGTCCTTCAGGAAGATCTCGCGAGTGTACCCCTCACGGAAGACGGTGAGGAGCTTGGGCTCCAGTTTCGATTGCATGAAGATCTGTTGTTGAGCGCGTGGCTCATCGGTCTGACGATTCGGAGCGAGGCGGGTGACCCGAATCAGAGTAAGCAGAAAAAGACTCCAAGCTTAGAGAATCTTGGGCAACAAGTCGAGTCAGAGTCCGGAATCCTGGAGGGCGTGCGGCCTCGTGAAGCAGCTTCGGGCCCGGAGGTGTCGTGGACGTGAATCAGAAAAAACAGGAGGACTTCAATTTCTCATTGATTTTTTGAGAGGGGCCCCTTAATTTAGTGGTTTGGCTTGCCGTCGTGGCGGAATTGGTAGACGCGCTAGGTTCAGGTCCTAGTGTTCGCAAGGACGTGGGTGTTCGAGTCACCCCGACGGCACCAGGCTTCTTCTTTTCTGAAGAGCTTCCCCCTCCCGCTTGCAAAAGCGATTGCTTTTGTGGCCAGATAGCTCAGTTGGTAGAGCAACGGACTGAAAATCCGTGTGTCCCTGGTTCGATTCCTGGTCTGGCCACCAGCAAATCCC
>JAYOTF010000063.1:0-10278 GCA_038150265.1 Deltaproteobacteria bacterium
GCATCTTCAGCAGCCGCATCGACCGCGCTGCTGACTTCATCAAGGACTTCATCCAGGTTCAGTTCGATCTCAGGGCCAGCCACAGCGGGGGCATCGGTTTCTGCACCAGCAGGATCTGCTCCGCCGGTTTCCTGCCCAGCCACAGCGGCTTCAACGTCTGGAGCCGGTGGAAACGTGATGGTGTCAAAGGCATCATCCCCGCCTCCTTCAGCAAGCGAGTTCTGCACCTCTGGAGGGACCGAAACAGGAGGCGTCGGGGCCTTCCCCTCTTCCAACTGGCTGGCTTCTCCGGCTCCCACCTCCACCTGAAGATCCGGGAGCGCGACCGGAGCCACGTTCACTTTTCCAGCAAGGGTGATGAGTCCCGTCTTCGCGGCCTGGCCAATTTTCTTGACCACGGCCTTGAGGCGGAATCGCGTCCCCGTCACATTGACAAGGGACGTATTGGTCTGGACTTGAAACTGACGCTTGATCGCCCGGTCGGGGTCCACTTCAAACTGGGCATCGCCAACGGGCATGAACAGCTTGGTGGCTTGCTCATCGAGGGTGCTCACGGTGAGCAACGTGCCCGAGCGCATCTTAATGATCTCCTCTCCACCTCGGAGGGAGATTTCCGCCTGAGTTCCCGTGCCCGCTTGCATCTGCTCTCCCACGAGCAGTTTGATTTCGAGCGGGTTCTGGGGGTCGTTGTGGGTCAAAAAGCGGGCTTCAGTGCCGAGCTGCAGCTTGAGTCGGCCTTCGAGCAAACGGATGACTGGCTCCTGGCCCCAGGCCGCGGTGCAGGTCGTCAGCAATAGAAAGAGAGAAAGCAGAGATCGCATGGTCAAAAAATCCAGGTCAGGTTCAAAGTGTCCACGTTCTTACGATAATCCGAACCCGAGAGGTTGGTCTGCTTCACTTCATACTTGTGAGAGAAGTCCAGGGTCGTGGTTCCGTGGAGGGGGTAGTTGATGGAAAAGGTCGCTGCGGTTTTGGCGCTCTTTTCCTGGATTCCGGAAGTGGCATCCGCGGCCTTGTTCTGGGTATTGGTGTACCCCAACTTGAATCCGTACTTGAGCGCCTTCATGGGCAGGCTGACCTTGACGGAGGTGTCCAACGCCGTGGAGTCGGTGCTGTCGAGGGGGGTATCCGTCGAGGTGTAACCCACAGACCAGTTCCAGGGGAGGTCCATATACTGAAAATCGAGCTTCTGTCCCAGCTGGCTCACCCGAGTGGGGTCGTCCACGCCAGGGCTCTTCTTCAGGCCATAACGCAGGGAGCTCGTCCACTTCAGCTGTTCCTCCAGCGACATCTTCAGCTTGAAGGCGGCAAAGGTTTCGTTCATCCCCTCCAGGCCGATTTCGTTGTAGCCCACTCCCAGGGTGAGGTCTCCGAGCAGCGAGGCGCTGTCATTCCAGTCGGCGCTAAATTGCCGGAACAGGATCTCCCGGGAGGTGTACTGCGGATCCCATTGGTCATCGAAGTTGACAATCCCCGTCAGCACCACAGCCGAGCTGTAGCCCGTTGCAATGTCTCCAACCCCGACCAAGGTAAAACTGCTCTTTGCAGCGACTTCGGGCTCACTTGGCACGCTGTTGACATTGTCGTCCCGCACTATTCCGACGATGTTGATGAGGGTAAACTTCGACTTCCGGGCCTTGGCCGGGTCCTGATACTGGACCTCCTCCGTCTCCAGGAAGATCTCATAGGCGTTCTCCAGCACGCCCGCCTCCGAGTTGATCGACACCTGGAAGAGGTTCTCTCCCGGCGTCAAGCGGTAAGGCAACTCGACGGTGCTCTGGTAGGTTCTGGGCTCCAGGCGGATGGCCTTCTCGTTGATGCGAATCTCCAGCAGAGCAGAGAGGGAGCTTACGTTGAGGACCAACACCCCGTTGGGCTCCTTGGTGGCCCGGGGCGCATCGGTGTAAACCAGGATCTCTTCAGGCCCGGCGGGTTCCAGGCGCTCCTGAAAATCCCCCTTGCGCTCGCGAGCGGCCTGGAGGAGCTCCTGCGTTGGGATGCGAGACAGCTCGTCTGCTCTCTGCTGCAGGTCGGCATCCTGTGCCTGCACAGCAGGACCGGAACCCAACAGCAGGGCTCCCCAGACGATCATCCATCGTTTGATCTTGAAACAGTTCATTGGCACTCAATTAAAGTCATCATCATTTCGGATTGAACGAGAGAAGCCACCGGACCATCTGTCTCGTGAACCTGAACCCAGGCTTCACCAAAGGAACCAACGGACTCCTCCCCCATCACCTTTGCGCTTACCGCAAAAGGATCAGGCACTTTAGGAGTGGGGACACTCCAGAGCAACCGAAAACGCGGTCGATTTTGGAGCGGTTTTAAATTAATATATTGATTTTATTAATTAAAAATAAAAACTAGAGGTTCATTTGGCAAGTAAGTCCCAATTTTCGGGACAAAAATGGGAGGGTCTTCTGAGGTCCGTGAGGGGGGCAAGCAGCGGTGTGGGAGGAGGTCCACACGCCCTCAACGGCAGGTACAGGAGGAGGCGCAACTGAGTGGAAGCAGCGCCTGGAGCAGAAGGGGCGCCATCAGAAAGAGCTGCTGAGGCTTCAGCAAAAAAACCGGCTCACGCAAGTGCCCGCTTGGGGAACGAGTGCTTGGGCAACCCTCCGGGAACAGGCAGCTGCTCCAGGTGAGTCACCACGAGGGGCTCAGGGAAGATTCGGGAAAGGGGCGACGCGGCAGAAACAGGGGGTGGTGCCCAGAGCGGGAATCGAACCCGCACGGCCATGCGGCCGAAGGATTTTAAGTCCTTTGCGTCTACCAGTTCCGCCATCCGGGCAGGGGGGAGGCAGTATCGTCGCCGGTTTCCGGTTCATTGTCAACACTCGCTGCACCCCCCAGGGCAATCGCTGGAAACAAATGGTTGGCAGAATGGGCTGAGCGGTGGGTGGGGTGTGTGCTTTGTGGGCACCCGAGCGCAAGCGAGAAGGACGGACCTTTCGATCCGTTCATGACTCCAGCGGTGGCGCCCTTTGGGGCTCTGGCAAGAGGGGTCACGAGGAGCCCGAAACCGGGCGGACGCTCAGGAGCAACAGGGCCGGCAGCAGCGGTGCCACCAGCAGGGCGGTGGCTGCGGTGGTGAAGCGGTAGAAGCCTTCCAGCTCGCTCAGCGTCCAGCCGCCCTCGGGCGTGACCCAAAAGAAGCCCCAGCCGCTGCACACGAGTACCAGGGCGTAACACCCCTTGAAGGCGTGGGCCTGGGGCAGCAGCAGCCGCGCCAGCAGAAACAGCAGCCCAATCGCCCACGACAGCACGCCACTCCCCAGTCCACTGAGCAGGAGCCCCTCCGTCAGCCCCTGAAGTCCGGTCAGGGGCCACTGCAGCCAGTGGGACGCCGGCAAGATCCCCGTTCCCAGCCACGCCCCCAGCAGCGCCAGCACGTACCCCAGCCCCAGCCGCTTGAGGGGGAAGCCGTCCAGCGACCGGAAGCATTCGGCCAGGAAGCCCCACTCGGTCGGTTCCTTCACAGTGGTTGGGGCCGGAGTCGTCGGTGGCGTGAACACCAGCCCCTTGGCGTGCTGCTGCGCCTGCTCGTAGGCTTCCTGCAGGCGCAGAAACTCCTGGGTCCGGGTGGCCTTGTGCGCCTCGTCCTGTTCCGTGTCCGGGTGCTGCTCCTTGGCCCGCTTCAGGTAGGCGGACCGGATGGTTCCCAGGTCCCGGGTTCGGGCAATTCCGAGAACCTTCCAGCAGTCGGAAACAGGGGGAGCAGACATGAACGCAATCGCGACAGGAGGTGATCAGGATTCCTCACAAGGGAGCCCTTCACCTTAAACCACTCCGGAGGGAGCCAGCAAGCGCTTCGTGCCCGCCCGCCCGGGGGGCGCCCCGCTCACTCCTCCGTCGTCACAGCGGCCAACAAGAAGTCTTGTGCTTCCGGGTGCAACGGGTACGATGGTGGAATTTCCCCTGAGCTCGTAAGGGACATGCTCATCGAAGTTGCCGGACTGCACAAAAGTTACCTGGATGGCGAGGGTCAGCCGCTCCACATCCTGCAAGGGCTGGACTTTTCCCTGCCGCCTGAAACCACCTGTGCCATCGTGGGCGCCTCCGGAACCGGCAAGAGCACCTTCCTGCACCTCCTCGGGGCCCTGGACGAGGCCGATACCGGAAGCATCCAGTATGGAGACACCGAGCTGACGGCGCTGACGCGTGAGGAGCGGGCCCAATTCCGGAACCAGCGGCTGGGCTTCATCTTCCAGTTTCACCAGTTGCTTCAGGACTTTACGGCTCTGGAAAATGTGATGATGCCGTGCCTGATCCAGGGGCTCCGTCCTGCGCAGGCTGCCGCCCAGGCCCAGGCCCTGCTGGCTGAAGTGGGCCTGAGGGAGCGGGTGCATCACAAGCCCAGTCAGCTCTCCGGAGGCGAGCAGCAGCGGGTGGCCATTGCCCGGGCCCTCAGCAACAACCCGCAGATTGTGCTCGCCGATGAGCCCACCGGCAACCTCGACCAGGACACCGGACACCAGATTGCCGAGCTGCTCCTCCGGCTCAAGGAGGAACGGGGCACCACCTTGATCACCATCACCCATAATCCAGAACTGGCCCGTTTGATGGACCGTCGCTTCCGCATGGAAGCGGGACGGCTCCGGCCGCTTGACGACTGACCTCCTTGCGCACACCGCTGTCTCGCCTGCTCCCCTGCCTCTGCCTCCTGCTGATCGGATTCGCCAGCCTCACCCCCTCCGGTGCCCTGGCTCAGAGCCCGATCATCCGGGACGTCGAAATTGACGGCACCTCCGAACTGGAGGCCTCGCAGCTCCTCCTTCAGCTCGAATCCACCATCGGCGCCGACCTCGACCGGCGTCAGGTCCGCAACGACCTTCACACCATCTTTGCCACCGGCACCTTTACTGATGTCCGGGCTGAGGTGGAGCCCCTTCCGGAAAGGGACGGCTACCGCCTCCGCTTCGTGGTCCTTGAGCGTCCCCGGATCGTCTCCCTGAAGGTGGAAGGCATCCGCAAGATCTCCCGAGACGAAACCATCGGGACCATGACGATCAAGGAGCTGGACACCTTTGACCCCGCCAAGGTTCAGGAGAACGTCCGCATCATCCGGGACGCCTACCGCAAGAAGGGCTTCAACCGGGTCACCATCACGCCTCAGGTGGTGGAGCTGAGCCCCACCGAACGGGCCCTGACCTTCTCAATCGAGGAGCAGCCCCGCGTCTTCCTCACGGACCTCTCGGTGCAGGGGTCTCGGTTTTATTCGGAACTCGACATCAAGCGCTTCATCATGAGCGCCGAAATCGACTGCACCTCCTGGATGAACAGCTCCGGAATCTTTCAGGAGGAGATGATCAACCAGGACCTGGCCCTCATTGCCCAGCAGTACCTCAAGAACGGCTACATCAAGGTCTTCATTGACAAACCGGACGTCGAGCTGGTCCACAATGCCGACTACTCCCGGCTCTCTGTTGCCCTTCGCATCACGGAAGGCGAGCAGTACTTTACCGGCAGGGTGGAGGTCAGTGGCGACTTGATGAACAACCGGGACGACCTGCTGGAGCAGATCCAGCTCGAGTCCGGAGCCGTTTACAACCCCTTCCTGCAGAACCAGGATCGTTCGGTCCTCACCGAGGCGTACACGGAGCGGGGCTACGCCTTTGCCCGCGTCATTCCCCGGACCACGATTCATGAAGACAACCGGACCGTAGACGTCAACTACCAGATCATCAAGGGGGAGAAGGCGTACATCGGGCGGCTGGAGATTGACGGGAACGCCGAGACGCGGGACCACGTCATCCGCCGGGAGTTTGAGGTACTGGAGGAGCAGCTCTTCAACGGCAAGAAGCTGCGGATGAGTCAGGAAAACCTGACACGGCTCGGTTTCTTTGAGCAGGGCCTGACGCTCGACCGCTCTCCCCGAGCACGAGAGGACAACGTGCTGGACATCCTGGCCCGCCTCAAGGAAGGGCAGACGGGCTCCTTTCAGGCCCAGATTGGCTACAGTGACGTCTCGGGCTTCACCGGGGGGCTTTCGCTTTCCAAGGGGAACCTGCTGGGCACTGGACGGACCCTGCGGCTCAATGCTCAGTTTGCCGAGAAGGACGTCAGCCAGCAGTTCAGCGCCACCCTGATTGAGCCTCGCCTGCTGGGGACCCGCATCTCCAGCTCCGTCAGCGCCTCCACGAGTCAGGTGCAGGCCAACACGGCGCTGGAGCAGGGCAGCCTGACCGAAAACAGCTACGGCTTCAGCCTCGGTGTGCCCGTGTACTTCCGGAACCTGCGCTTCAGCACCTCGGTCCGGGCCCTCGACCGGCTCTACACCACTGAGACGCCCAACCTCTACAAGCGCTCGGTCACGCCGTCCCTTGAGTGGAACTCGGTGAACCACCCCATCTTTCCCACTGCTGGCGTCAAGGCCAGTGCGTCAGTGGCTCAAACCGGCACCCCCTTTGGCGGAAACGTCGAGTTCCGGGAGTACCAGCTCAACTACCAGCAGTTCTGGTCCCTCAACACCACAGGCACCCTGATCGTCATGGCCAAGGGGCACTACGGGCTCTTGCAGAAGACCGGAGACGCGCCCATTCCCACGGAAGACCGCTACCGCATGGGAGGCATCAACACCATCCGGGGCCACAACTACTACGCCATCTCCGGACCCTACGGCACCAATGAGCAGTACCGGAACCAGGTCACGGAAGTCTACACCGACGAGCTGGGCTACGACGTGATCCGGACCTATGATTCCCGCACCGCCGGGCTCACCGATGAGGAGCTCAAGCAGCTGGTTTCCGGAGGCATCATGGAGCGCCTCTTCACCACCGAGCTGCTCTTTCCCGTCAGTCAGGATGAGCGCAGCTTTGTCCGGGGGGTCGTCTTCCTTGACGCGGGAAACGTCAACGCCGAGCCCATCCAGTACACCCTCCTCCAGGAGCCTGAGCCCGCCTTCTTTGACCTGCGCCGGAGCGCCGGGTTTGGCTTCCGGGTCATCTCTCCGGTTGGGGTCCTGCGCTTCGAGTACGGATTCAAGCTCGACAAGCGCGAAGACGAGACCCCAGACCGCTTCGAGTTCACCATCAGCGGCCTGTTCTAGGCGCCCGCTTGTGCGGCAGACGGGTCGGGCTTCAGGTTCGGGGTTCCCTTCAGCTTGCTGTGCTGAGAGGCAATCGCATTTGCCTGCTCCCTCAGTTGGTCCTGCTCCAGACCTGAGAGGTTGCCCTCCTTGATGACATAAAAGGACGTTTGCACCACCTTGCGCCAGCGGGGCTTGTCGGGGAGGCTGCTGAGGCTGAGGTAGCGGTCAAAGCCTCGGGTCCGCCAGCCACCTCGCGAGGCATCGAGGTACGCGCCCCACAGTCCGGACTGCTGGGCCAGGTCCAGCTTCGTCAGCCCGGTAGTCTGTTCCCAGTACGTCACATTCGCATTTTGCAGCTCCACCACGGCCTGGCAGAACTCCTCCCACGACGAGGTTTCCTGGCTTTGCTTTTCCTGAAACAGCTTCGCCTTCTGCAGGTGCGCCTTCACCCGAGCCTGGAGCTCCCGGGAGTGAATGGGTTTGCACAGGTAGTCATTGGCTCCCGCGTCAAACCCTCGTGAGATGTCTTCCGCCTGGTTGAGGGCCGTCAGCAGCAGGACCGGCAGCTCGTCTTCCGAATACTGGGCCCGGATCATCTCACAGGTTTCGTAGCCATCCAGGCCGGGCATCATCACATCCAGCAACACGAGGTCAATGGCGCCCACGCGCTCTTCCAGCAGACTCAGCGCCTCCTTTCCACTGGTGCTGGAAAACAGCGAGTAGTCCTCCTCTGCCAGCAGCCGCCGGACGACGCTCAGGTTGACCGGATCATCATCCACCACCAGGATGGTGCCACTCTTCCCATCGGTTTTTTCCGAAAGCGAGAGGGACACCTGGCTTGAGGGCACCAGGCTCCGTGCGAAGTCAACCGGCGTTGCGACTTGCAGGGGCTCCTCTCCTGAAAACAGGGGCAGCCTCAGCTCAAAGGTGGTGCCTCCGGCTTCCGACGGGGGCAGGGCGGCAATGCTGCCTCCATGCGCCTCCGCCAGCAGCTTGCAGATGCTCAAGCCCAACCCGAATCCCGACACCGAGTCGTGACTCGCTTCCCGGTAAAACGGAGTGAAGATTTGCTCGCGCGCTTCCTCGGAAATTCCGGGTCCGTTGTCATGAACCTGAATCACGGCCCACCCTGACTCCTCACTTGCAGACACCCTCACCAGTCCCGGTTCCCCCGCATACTTGCTGGCATTGCCAATCAGGTTGAGCAGGATCTGCTGCAGCCGGTTGGAGTCGGCCCACAGCAGCGGAAAGGAATCGGGCACCTCGTCCTGAAAGACCACCCTGGAAGACACCGTCGGGTCCAGGAGGCGAAACGTCATGTTGAGCAGAGGCTTGAGCTGCGTGGCCACCGGCTCCAGCGACAGGCTTCCCTTCTGCAAGGAGGAGACATCCAGCAAATCGTTGATCAGGATCGCCAACCGCTGTGCATTTTCAATGATGACCTGCAACTGCTCACCGGCATCCGGGTCACACTTCCGCGCGACTTCCTTCTGCAACGACTCCGACAGGCCAATGATGCCATGCAGAGGGGTCCGCAGCTCATGGGACGTGTTGGCCAGGATCTGGTTTTTGATCTCATCGGCCTTGCGCAAGTTCTCAATGGCAGCCTGCCGTGCCAGCTCGCGCTCTCGTCGCAAGATCCGGAACCGTGCGCCAATGGCCAGCAGCAGCAGGCACCCATGCAGAAATACCCCCGTGATTCCCGTCCACCCCCAGTACGGATTGCTGATCAGCCTCAGGTGCTCCAACGACTGAATGAGCACTGCGACCAGAATCGGGATCAGCGAGTACAAGTAATACCTCGCAATCGGATCTCCAGTTAGGTGGATCCGAAAGGTAATGGCAATGGCCACAAGGGCCTGAGTGGCTCCCAGGTACCGGAGGACGGTCGCAATCCCAAAGGCACTATTGGGAATGATCAGAATCAAAAGGGTCATTCCCAGATTGAACAGCACCATGCTGTTGATGACGTACCACCCCCACCGAAACTTCTCTCGGGTGTCCAGGTATTTTTGCAAAAAGACCCATCCGTGCAAATAAGTCATGACGTGCAAAATCCAGGAGTACTTGATGAAGGCATCAACCTGGTCAGAGAACAAATGGCCCAGATCCACCCGGGCCCAAAACAGCCAAAAGGAACTGAGCAGGAGACTGAAGAACAGGTAACTCGTCTCCTTGAACCAGAAAAACATGATCAAACTGAACAGGACCAGCACCAGAAAGGCCCCATAAAACAAGTACTTTCTTTCACGAATCTTGATCTGGAACGTGGAAAAGGCTTCCAGGGTCTGCAAACTGAGGGGAAGGTAGAAGGAGAAGCCCGGCTCCACGCGCAGGAGCAGGGTTTGACGTTCCTGTGGAGCCAGGTGGAGCGAAAACAGGGGAACCCGGTAGGTCACGACCGGAAACTCATGCTCGTGCAGCAAGCCCGCCTGCTGAAGCTCACCGACTCCTTCTGCACCCTCAACCTGCAGCACCACCTCCGAGGTCAGCTCATTTCCCACCTGCAGCCACCAGTCCTGCGGCTGCTCCGTCTTGTTGTGCAGCTCCACGCGCAACCAGTACACCGACTGCTTGAATCCAATCTGGAATTGCCCCTCCGGACGCTTGAAAACCAGCTGCTCCTGCTGCTGTTGAAAATCAGCAAAGCTCCAGCTTCCCTCCGGCTCTTCGTAGTACTCCACCACTGGAACCAGCGAAATACGCTCCTGGTCTGCTGCAAGGGACACCCGTGTTTGTGCCTGCACGCTCCAGCTCCATGCCAACAGCCCCAGTAAAAACCAGCCCGAAAATTTCATAAAAATACATTAAAAATGAAAATAAGAGTTAAAGCGCCACGCAAAAACGCAGCCATAAAAAAAATTTTTATCCTGAAAACAACGTCTATTCGGAGCCCTCAATCGCGGAGGTGACTCACCCATGAAATTTTTTTCGTCGTTTCTCTGCTCAGGGTTTCAGGCCGAGTCAGAAATAGCCCGAGAGTATAGCGACCTCTCCAATAAATTGCACGGTCCAAAGCAGATGACTTTATTGACCGTCCTCCTAACGCGTCAAAAGCTTACCGAATCAAGCACTTGAGTTCCCAGTAGGCTTCCTAAATGAGCCTTTCAGAAAAATAATTATTACTGTCAGACTTTTTCAGAGTGCCCCCATTCCTGCAGGTGGTTTTTTTGGGAGAAACCGAGGGGCGTTCAATTCCGCTCCAAAATCGACCGCAATCTCACCTCCAAAATAAATACAACAAAAAC
>JAYOTF010000064.1:0-9465 GCA_038150265.1 Deltaproteobacteria bacterium
CCTGTCTCATGAGTGTGTCCAATACTCGATGCGACAACTATCCTGACACATAGTGCACGCAAGAAACCGAGTTGGCTCCGGTCAATCCGAATTGATCGGGACCTCATGAAGGGAATGACGATCTCGATCTTGGGAACCATCGCGATCCTCATCATCAATTTCATGCTTTAGCACCAAGATTCCTCACCGAAAAAAGATTTGGGCTCTCCTTCCCCAAGGAAAATCCCCCGGTCTTCCTCCTGCTCGTGTTTCCCCTCCCCTCCCCCGAATTCCTCCCATCTTGGCCTTGAATGTCAGGGGCTGAGCGGTTATTCTCGCCTGCGTCTCCTCCGTTTCGCCCGACTGCCGAGATGCCGCCGACTTACGTGCCGTCGCAGGTCAGGTGCGTCGCGGACCTTGGTTCTGACCACTGTTGGCACACTCCCGCATGCGACAACGCTTCCTGCTCCTCTGGCTCCTGCCGGTCCTCCTGGTCGTTTCGACCCTGCTCATCCACCTGTTTGAGTACCAACTCGCAGAAAATCCGGATGAGCAGTACAGCAGCCTCTTCAACAGCTTCTACTGGACGGTGGTGACCGTGGCCACAGTGGGCTTCGGAGACATGTCCCCCCGGACCTTTGAGGGCCGCTTCTTTACGCTGTTTGTGATTGCCGCCGGCGTGGTGCAGTACTCGTTGCTGGTCTCCATCCTGACGACCAAGCTGGCCGCCTATCGATCGGCCCGGGAGCGAGGCCTGGAGCCGGTGGAGATGAAGGGGCACATCCTCATCTGCTCCGACCAGGCAGGCTGGATCAGCGAGATCCTCAACGAAAACGCTCGGGCCATTGCCGGAAGCCTCGTTGCGATTGTTTCCCCGACCACCGAACACCCGCTCCTGACGACCGACCGGAATGAGGTCCGCTGGGTCTCCGGACAGCCGCATCACCTGGATACGCTGATGAAGGCGTCTGCAGACAAGGCCGCCATCGCGTACGTCTACTTTCCGGACAACAACCTGACGCTGATGACCGTCCAGCAGCTGCAGACGCTCAGCAAGGGACGCATCATCACGCAGGCCCAGTACCTGGGACGTGACTTCCGGCGTTACTTTGCCGATGTGGGATGCGACCACGCGGTGGACCCGTATGACCTCTGTGTCCCGATGATGATGCAGGCCTACCGGTCTCAGGGCGGACCGTCGTGGATCCGGGTCGTGGTGCGCCGCTCCGAGGGACACCAGCTGGACACGGTTCCGGTGCCGGCCCACCAGGTGGAGCACAAGTGGTTGGACTTTGTGAAAGAGGTCAAGGGCCAAACCGGGAGCATGCCCCTGGGGATTGTCACCGGAGAGGTGGTCCTCATCAACCCGGCTCCGCACCACGTTCTGCACCGCGACAACAAGGTCATTCAGCTCTCGTCTCCCCCGTCTCGATGGATGGGAGATGAAGACGCCCACGGCATTGATGTGCTGGGCATGGAAGACCTCCGCATCGAAGGGCACCTGCTGATCAGCTCCGACAACCCGATCTTCATTGAGCGGATGCTGCTGGAAATGTCCCACTGTGAGCTGGAGGACCACATTGTGGTCCTCACGAACCTGCAGCCGATGGAGCAGCTTCCGGACAACCTGTCGCTGGAGTGGATTCAGGGCAGCTCCAACTCCGAGGAAGCCTTCCACAAGGGGCGAGCCGAGCTGGCAAAGGTCGCGTTTGTGGACCACCTGCACGATGGCCAAACCCTCATCGCCGTCCTTCGGCTGGAGCAGGAAACCGACGGGGACATCTTTACGATTGCGACCTTCCGGGACGATGACTTCGACCTGCACCTCCTCCGGGTGGGGTGCGACTTCTGCCTCAAGTACGACGACCTCATTGCGCCGATGCTGGCCCAGTCGGCCACAAATTCCGGACTCAGCAACCTCATCACACAGATTCTCTCTCAGGAGCTCTCCACCCAAAGCCTGTTTGTCCGCCGCCTCAGCTACGACTGGAAGGAGACCTCGTGGCTGAACACCGTTGTGACGGTGAAGGCCGAGAGCGAGCAGCTGCCGGTGGGCCTCATCCGCCGGGGGAGCAACGAGCTGCTGGTCAACCCCCATCCGGACCTGCGGGTGTCTTCCGGAGACAGCCTCATCTTCCTGACCAAGGAAGTGACGCTCCGGCACCAGCAGATCTTTGAGCCCACGCACCTGGATCACCAGTCCCCGAAATCCACAGGCGCCAAGGCTCGCGACCTGGAGGAAGACGAGGCCCTGGTGGTTGAGGCCATTCAGAAGCTCAAGGACAACGGCGACCCCCTGCACGCCTACCGGATGCTGCTCAAGGCGGCCAACCTCAACAACGCAGAGGCGAAGTACCAACTCGGCATCCTGCACTTCAAGGGACGCGGCATTCCGAAAAATCTGGACGAGGCACACTACTGGTTCCGGGAAGCCGCGCTCTCTGGCGATGAAAAGGCCCAGAGCGTGTTGGCCACCATCAAGATCCTCCGGGAGGCAGAGAAGCGCTTCCAGCAGCACGACACCGACACCCCCGAGTTCAACCCGGAGCTGCTGGCCCAGCTGGACGCGACCAAGCGACGCTGGTTTGCCCGCATGGTGGTGTCGATGGTGCAGGCAGACGGACGGATTGACCTCCATGAGCGGGCATTTGTGCACTCGGCCATTCAGCTCATTGCCGATCCCGTCGGGGTGCAGGAGCTTGAGGAAGCCTTCCTGCTTGGAAATCCGATTCCGATTGAGCCGATTGAGGTGGCAGAAGATCTGCGGATGAAGATCCTTGAGAGCCTCCTCAACGTTGCAACCATCGACCGGCACTTTGACGAGGCCGAGGAGGCCATGCTCCGGCAGATTGGGACGCAGATCGGCTGTGAGCCTCAGGTCATTGAGCAGCTGGTGGAGCTCGGACACTCCCGGGCCCAGCAGTTCCACTCCACGCAGCTGCATGCCCCGAACGCCCGGGCCCGCATCTGAGGGCCCCGGACCTCCTTCTCACTCCTTCACCTGAAAGCGACCCATGATTGCTCGAGCCCAACGAATTCGCGGCGCCCTGTTGGGGGCCGTGGTCGCTGATGCGGCCGCACGTCCTCTGCACTGGATCTACAAGGAAGAAACGCTGGCGGCGCTGCTGACGGAACGGGAGCATCCGGAGTTCTGGCCCACCAACCAGTCTCCGTTCTACAGCCTCCCCACCGGCTCGGTGAGTGCCTATGCCGACACGTCGCTGCTGATGCTCCGGACTTTGGCAGAAACCGATGGCGAGTGGGACCCCGCCTGGTTTTTGGCAAAGGCCGAGGCGCAGTTTGGGGCGGGTTCTTCGTATGCAGAAGGGCTGGCGCTCCGGGAAAGCAACTTTGCTGAGGACGGAAAGACCTGGAAGGGCGCCATCGCTGGACCCTGGCTGCACCAAAGTCAGCGGAAGATGCTGGAGCAGGCGGCAGCCGGCATGGAGGTTCCCGGGCTCGCCTCAGCCGATGAAGCGGATGGCTGGATGGCCGCTATGCCGTGGGTAGCGCTGAACGCCGAGGCGCCTCACCTGCTGACGCAGACGGAGTCCATCCTCCGGATGGTCACGAACAGTGACCTGTGTGTGAACCATGGCCTCACCTTCGCCCGGCTGCTCCGGGCTGCGCTGCAGGGAAATCCGGACCCGGTGGCTCAGGTGCTGGAGGAGCTGCGCGCAGAAGCAACGCTTCCGGAGATTCAGGAGGAGCTGCAGCAGGTCCTCGACGCCAGGGCGATGCCCCACACGGAGTTTGTGGCGTCCGTCGGCAAGGCCTGCCCGTATCCCGGAACCTTCCAGGGCGCGCTCCATGCCTTTGTCACCTCGACCCACTATGAAGGCGCCATCCGGGCCACCATCCGGGCAGGAGGCTGCAACTGCTCTCGGGGCAATCAAGTGGGAGCCCTCTGGGGGGCGGTGCAGGGGGAAGGGGGAATTTCACAGGCGTGGATCCGCTCCACGTTCTGCGCCGGTGAGGTCAGGGAATTGCTGGACCGGCTGCTCGGAGCGGTTTAGAAGTTGACGCCCAGCAGCAGCGCCGTGTGGGTACCCACGGTGAACTTCACTGAAGAGGCGGTGGTTCCGTCGTTGATGTTGACGCTCATGTCCCCAAAGGTTTGGCCAAAGGACAACCCCAGGTGGAACCAGGACAGGTCGTAAAGCGCCAGACCTTCCGCATCAAAGAGGACCAGGGTGCTGCTTTTGGAGTCAAAGAGCGGCGACGCCAGGTTCGCGGATCCGTACTTGAAGGAGCCCAGGCCTCCGAAGGAAAACCCCTCCCAGCCTGAGAGCCACCCGACAGAAGCAGCGCCTCCGGTGTAGTCAAAGGTGGTGGTGCCCGCCGAGTCGGCCAGCTTGAAGGTCTCGAGTTTGCCCCCAAGGACCAGTCCGCTTGAATCCTGCCACAGCCCATAGAAGTCGGTGGCCTCAGACGTGGAAAGCGTCAGTGAGCCTCCTGTCCCGTCTGCAGCACCTTCCTGAGAACCATAGGCGAGTCCCCAGCGCCAGAGGCTGTCTCCGTCCATCGGAATCGCTTCCATGACAGCATCCGGAGGGGGGCTCATGGCATCGGTTTCCGGAGCCGGCTCGTCTGAGCGGGCCTCTGCTTCGCTGAGCCCTTCCTCCGCAGCCTCGTCACTGCCAAACAGCGAGGACCAGAGGGAAGAATCGTCGTCTTCAATCGGCATGGGCTCGGGTCTGGGTTTGGGAGCTTCGTCGAAGGAGGGGGTTTCAATGGTGGTCGCAATCGGCTCCGGAGCGGGTTCCGGTTCGGGAAGCATGAGGTCAACGTCGTCGAAATCAACGTCTTCCCGGGCGGCAGACGCCTGATCGGCCTCCAGGCGCGTGGCGTCGGAAGCCCCTGATTGCGGAGCTGGTGGAGGAGCGGCCGGACGCATCGGGGCCGGAGCGGGCTGCGGAGCCTCGCCACAGAGCTCCGTGATGGTTTGCGGGTCGACCCCGGCAAGGACCATCTTGGCGCGGTCAGGGCCGGTGCAGTTTTTCCGGAAGGTGAAGTGCTCCTTGCAGGCCCGGGAGATGGCATCCGCCCCCAGGTCGGCCTGAAGCATGCGGGCCCGGTCGTAGTCGGTACAGGGACGATCCTCAGGGATCAGCGCTTCTGGAGGCGGTTCCGGTTTGGGAGGAGGGCAGATGGATTGAATCACCCGCTGGTCCCATCCGGAGTCCAGGGCCTCCTGTATTTTTTCCGGAGTGCATTGCGAATTGGCCCAAATGCCCCCAGGGAGCAGGCACAGGCCAAAGAGGATTCCACAAATTCTTTTCATCCGCGCCTCAATCAGTGCAAAAAACAATCGTGTCGACTCACCATAGGGGAGCCCCTGGGAAGGTTCAAGCAAAGAGCTGGCCTTACATGTTCCGGCGGTACTGTCCTCCGAGTTGATAAAGCTCCTGGGTGACCTCGCCGAGGGAGCAGACCCGGGCGCATTCCATCAGGGCTTCAAAGGTATTGCCGCCGGAGAGCGCGGCGTCCCGGAGCTGCTGCAGCGCCCCTTCCCGGGAGTCGGCATGGAACTGGTGAAAGTGCTCAAGGTCCCGAATCTGCCAGGCCTTTTCTTCCTCGGTGGAGCGTGCGAGTTCAATTTCTGCCTCCTCCTCCTGCGGATTCGGGTTGAGGAAGGTGTTGATGCCAATGAGGGGCAACTCGCCGGAGTGCTTGAGCGTCTCGTAGTACATCGACTCCTCCTGGATCTTGTTGCGCTGGTACATCGTCTCCATGGCCCCCAGCACCCCACCGCGGTCGGAGAGGCGGATGAACTCGCTGAGGATGGCCTCTTCCACCAGGTCGGTGAGCTCCTCAATCAGGAAGCTGCCCTGGAGCGGGTTCTGGTTGAAGGCCTGGCCGAGTTCGCGGTTGATGATGAGCTGAATCGCGAGGGCGCGCCGGACGCTTTCCTGGGTGGGGGTGGTGATGGCCTCGTCGTAGGCGTTGGTGTGCAGCGAGTTGCAGTTGTCGTAAAGGGCGTACAGGGCCTGGAGGGTGGTCCGGATGTCATTGAAGTCGATCTCCATGGCGTGCAGGGAGCGCCCGGAGGTCTGGATGTGGTACTTCAGCTTCTGCGATCGCTCATTGGCACGATAGAGGTCCCGGAGGGTGATGGCAAAGATC
Organism: Deltaproteobacteria bacterium; assembly: GCA_038150265.1. GTDB lineage: Bacteria > SAR324 > SAR324 > SAR324 > NAC60-12 > JAYPUA01. The sequence continues at coordinate 6,106 of JAYOTF010000064.1, forward strand.
CGGCGGGCCACGCGTCCGATGACCGCATACTCCGGGTCCATGCCATTGCTGAAGAAGTAGCTCAGGTTTTGGGCAAAGCCGTCAATCGGCAAACCTCGGGCGAGGTAGTACTCGATGATGGTGAAGCCGTTGGCGAGGGTGAACGCGACCTGGCTGATGGGGTTGGCGCCCGCTTCTGCAATGTGGTACCCGGAGATGCTGACGGAGTAGAAGTTCCGGACCTGATGCGCAGTGAAGAAGGCCTGGATGTCGCCCATCATCCGGAGGGCAAAGTTGGTGCTGAAGATACAGGTGTTCTGGGCCTGATCCTCCTTGAGGATGTCGGCCTGCACGGTGCCCCGGACGTTTTGCAGCACCTGCTCGCGGAGGCGTCCGTAGGTCTCGGCGTCAACGAGTTCGGCCCCGGAGAGCCCCAGCAGCCCGAGCCCGAGCCCGTTGTGCCCCTCCGGGAGGTCCATGCGGTACTCGGGCGCCGGAAGTCCCTTGGCCTGCCAGCGGGCGGCGATGGCCTTTTGGGCGGCTTCGAGCTTCCCGGACTCCTGGAGGTAGCGCTCCACCTGCTGGTCGGTGGCGGCGTTCATGAAGAAGGCGAGGATCGTGGGGGCCGGACCATTGATGGTCATGGACACCGAGGTGTTGGGCGTCACCAGGTCAAATCCGGAGTAGAGGCGCTTGGCGTCATCAAGGGTGCACACCGAGACCCCAGCATTGCCGATCTTGCCAAAGATGTCGGGGCGCGGGTCCGGGTTGGCGCCATAGAGGGTGACGGAGTCGAACGCGGTGCTGAGCCGGGTGGCGGGCTGTCCCTTGGAGACGTAGTGGAAGCGGCGGTTGGTCCGCTCCGATGTCCCTTCTCCTGCAAACATCCGGGTCGGGTCTTCGTTTTCCCGCTTGAAGGGGAAGACGCCGGCGGTGTAGGGGAAGCTGCCGGGGAAGTTTTCCAGCCCCAGCCAGCGGACGATCTCGCCCCAGCTTTCAAAACGGGGGACGGCCACTTTCGGGATCTGGGTGCCCGAGAGGCTCTCCTTGCGGTTCTGGACTTCCATGGTGCGGTCTCGGACCTGGTACTGGAAGACCGCGTTGAGGTAGTTCTGGCGCGTCTGGGCAAAGGAGGCGACCTGCTCGCGGAGCGAAGCGGGGAAGGCCTGGAGCTTGTCGTTGTAGAGCGTGGCCACGGCCTGCACCCCTTCCGGAAGGTCGGTGGTGGGGGCCGGAAGGGGCTGTTCGGAGTCCAGCACCTGCAGCTGCCGGAGGGTGCCGTGCAGCTGGTCCAGCTCCCGGGCCTGGGAGGCCTGTTCCTGAACACGCGCCTTGTAGTCTCGGACGGCGCTGGCAATGCGGCGGAGGTAGTCCTTGCGTTCAGCCGGAATCAGCTCGGTGGAGGCGGAAACCGCCGGCTCAGCCTCATAGGTCCGGGTCCAGCGGAGCCCCTTCTTTTCCAGCATCAGGTCGAGGCTGAGTTTGTAAAACCAGTTGGTGCCGGGGTCATTGAAGCGGCTGGCGACCACGCCAAACACGGGGAAGGTGTCGGCGTCGGCTTCAAACAGCATCCGGCTGCGTCGGTACTGCTTCCGGACCGCATTGAGGGCATCTTCGGCGCCGGGCTTGTCGAACTTGTTGACCACGATGGCGTCGGCAAAGTCGATCATGTCGATCTTCTCAAGCTGCGTGGCGGCCCCGAATTCCGGTGTCATCACGTAGATGCTGAAGTCCACGAGGTCGGTGATTTCGGAGTCGCTCTGGCCGATGCCGGCGGTCTCGACGAGGACGAGTCCAAACCGAGCGGCGCGGAGGAGGTGGATGATGTGCTGGAGGCCTTCGGAGGTGGCCAGGTGCGAGCGTCGGGTGGCCACGGACCGCATGAAGACGTTGGGGTGGTGAACCGCGTTCATGCGCAAGCGGTCCCCCAGCAAGGCCCCGCCCGTCTTCCGCTTGGAAGGATCGACCGAGACAATGGCAATGGGCAGGTCGGGAAACTCCTGAGTCAGGCGCCGGATCAGCTCGTCGGTGAGGCACGACTTCCCGGCTCCGCCCGTTCCGGTGAGCCCAATGACCGGAACCTCCGTTGCCGCAGGCAGGCGTCCCATCACGCTCTCCAGCAGGTCGCGTTCCTCCAGGTGGTTCTCAATCCAGGTGATGGCCTGCGCCACGGCCTGCTGGCGGTTGGGAGCGAGCTGGCTGGCTTCCGGAAGGTAGTCGTCGGCAAGTGTGGAAAAGTCGGCCCCGGTGACCATGTCGGCAATCATGCCTTCGAGCCCAAGCTGCCGGCCGTCTTCCGGGGAATAGATCCGGGCGACCCCGTAGTCCATCAGCTCCCGGATTTCACGGGGGATGATGACGCCCCCGCCGCCACCGAAGACGCGGATGTGGCTGGCCCCGCGTTCCCGGAGGAGGTCCACCATGTACCGGAAGTACTCGTTGTGCCCCCCCTGGTAGGAGCTGACCGCAATGCCCTGCGCATCTTCCTGGATGGCGACCTCCACGATCTCCTCGACCCCTCGGTCGTGTCCCAGGTGAATGACCTCCGCCCCCAGCGTTTGCATGATGCGGCGCATGATGTTGATGGAGGCGTCGTGTCCGTCAAAGAGGCTGGTCGCCGTGACAAAACGGACGGGGTGCTTCAGCTCCGGACGCGGAGGGGTGGCTGGATGATTCATGGTTTTCTCCGGAAGGGGGACGGCGGGGTCAGGGGGTCATTGGCACTCGAAGCCGAAGTAGAGGAAGCCACGTTCGGTTTCCACAGAAAACTCGTAGGTGACGTGGGTCACCTCCGGAGTCCGGGCGGCAGTGTTGCGGGCATTGGCTTCGTACCAGTCGAGGGCCCTGGACTTCGTGGCAAAGTTGTAGTCCAGCCAGTCTCCGGTGATGTCTCCGTTCATGCGCTGGGTGCACTCGCCCTTCTTGACCCGCTCATCAAACTGCTTGTAGGCGTCAGACAGCACCGGACGGTCCTGCAGGGGGTTTTGGGGGTTGGGTTCAAACTTGCGGACCAGGGCCAGCTTTTCGGCACCAGGGTTGAGCGTAACCGGGGCCGGCTCATGGAGGTACAGGAAGGTGCCTCCTCCAGCCAGCAAGGCGATCAGGATGAGTTCCATGGATCTCTTGGGGGTAAGGGGTTGATCAGGGTGCGGGTGAATCCTCAGTCCCTGTGAAAGGGGGGACCCTTGTTTTAATCTATCGCAAAATGAGGGACGGAGCAAAAGCCTTTCCGGGCCCCCGGGCAATCGCCTGAAACAAATGGCTGGCGGAATGGGCTGAGCGGTGGGTGGGGACGGCCGCATTGGGAGGCATCCCCGCGCCGGCTCGGATCCAGTCCGATGTCTTTTCTTGGAGTGTATCGACCTGACGCTGCCGCAGGAG
>JAYOTF010000065.1:0-9401 GCA_038150265.1 Deltaproteobacteria bacterium
GGATGTCATCGTTGGCGTAGGCGTACACCTCGCAGCTGCCAGTGCAAGGAGGAGTTCCTCCGGGGCCTAAGTAATCATTCGCTGCATCAAAGGTAATCAGTGTGTGAGTGAAGGCCCCTTGGTCTCCGGTGGTCAGGCCATCATACCCATCGAGTAACGTTCCGCTCAGCCAAGCATTGGTGCTCGTAGTGTTGTCACTGACGACCTGCACGTTGCTCAGCGTCAGTGAGATCATACTTTCCTCAATCAGTGAAGCAAGAGAACAATCATTCGTGCTGTAGGAGCTTTCGACATACCATCCCTCAGTACTGGAGGTGAATTGAATGCTTGCTGATTTATTGTCAACGCAGGGTAACGCGTATATAGCGTCAGACAATGGAACGCCACTGACGGTAATGGTTTCAGTTGCGGCAACGGGGTCGCTCTCATCGCTACTGGAGCAGCCGACGGCGAGGGTGGCCGCCAGGCTGGTGACCAAGAGCAGGTGGGTCAGCTTGGAACTCTTCTTTAGATGCATGAGGCCTCATTGGTTGATGAAAGGTTTAGGTTTCAAAGCTGAGGCCAGCTTAGGGGTGTTTTTGTTTCAGGGGCAAGCAGAAGGTGTGGACGGTTTGTGGACGGTTTTAGATTTTCATCTTAAGTTTCAGGGTTTTACTGAGTGACCTGGAGGCGCTGGAGCAAAGAGCGGTAGCACGTTTCCAGAGCCTGGGCCTCCGGGTGATCAGGGGGCAGGGCGTGTTGCACAAAGTGGAGGCTTTGCAGAATCTTGTGCCACTTGGGGCTTTGAGGCAGCCGGGCCACATCCAGGTAGCGGTCGAGCTGCCGGGTGCGGAACACGCCACGGGACTCGAGGTGGACGCGCCAGAGCCCGCTGGCTTCCGCAAAGTCGCGCTTGTTCTGGCCCAGGTGAGCCTGCCAGGTCAGCAGGGCCTGGTTCATGGCATCCACGGCAAAGGCCCTCAGGGCTTCCGGATCACTTGCTGGAGCATGCTGAATCTGCCCCAGGTCATGGAGGTGGGAGGCCACGGGTCCGGGCGCCGCCGCGTCGGGGGGAGGCTCTTCGGTGGGGAGCAGGTGCAGCCGAATCCGGGCCTGCAGCTCAGACACCTGGACCGGCTTGACGAGGTAGTCGTTGGCACCACAGCGAAAGCCTCGGCTGACGTCATCCAGCTGCCCACGGGCAGTCAGCAGCAGCACGGGGAGCTGTTCCGGGGGGTAGGTGGTGCGGAGGCGTTCGCAGGTTTCGTAGCCACTGATGCCCGGCATCATCACATCCAGCAGCACCAGGTTAAAGGAGCGCGTGGCCAGCACCTCCAACGCCTCCTCGCCGGAGGTCACGATCTCCGGAATCAGCCCCATGTGCTGCAGTTGCAGGCGCAGCACCTCTGCGCCGATGGCATTATCCTCCACCACCAGCGCCTGCAGAGGCGGAAACAGGGGCTCCGGAGTCACCTCGCCAGGGGCAGGAGCAGATTCCGGCGGTGCGTCTTTCACCAGAGGAGGCTGCTGCACCGATGCCTCGGCGAGCGGCAACCGGATGGAGAAAGTGGCCCCCTTTCCCAGAGTCGATTGTGCGGTCAGGGTGCCCCCCATCGACTCAATCAGCTGGCGACTCAGGTACAGGCCCAGCCCGGTTCCGGTTCCCTGAAAGGGCAGGAAGCACTGGCGCACGTCCTCCGGGCTCATGCCTGGGCCGGTGTCGATGACTTCCAGGTGCAGCATCGGTGGCTGCGGTGCGATCCGGACGACAATCTCCCCCTCCTGCACATACTTGACGGCGTTGCCGAGCAGGTTGATGAGGACCTGCTGCAGGCGCAGTGGGTCGGCCTGCACCGAAAGAGACAGGGTGGAGTAGTCGGTACGCAGCACAACAGGGCGGTTCCGGAGCTGGACCTCGATCAGTGGCAGGCTCTCGGCCACCAACTCTTCGGGGTAGACCGTCTCCAGCTGCAGGCGCAGGCGCCCCTCCTGCAGGGCGGCAGCATCCAGGAGGTCGTTCACCAGCAAGGACAGGCGCTGCGCACTCTGGATGATCCACGCCAGCGATTCCCGAGAGGCCTGAGGCACCTGGTGTTGGAGTGACTCGGCAAGGCCCAAAATGCCATGAAGCGGAGTCCGAAGCTCATGGGACGTGTTGGCAAGAATCGAGTCCTTGAGCTGATCAATCCGTTTCAATTCCGTGATCAGCTGCTGCTGGGCCTGTTCCTTTTCGGTCCGGAGGAGTCGCGTCCGCTCGGCCAGCGCGTAGGTGTAGAAGAGCACCTGCATCGTGAAGCCGATGGGGAAGATGTTGTTCCGGATCCAGGCGTTGTCCCACGCCCCCTGCAGGCTGAAGACTTCCATGATCCCGGTCACCGTGACGACCGTCTGCCCCACCAGCGCCAAACGAATATCCCAGGTTTGAGAGCGAATCATGGCTCGGATCAGGACCGTGAAGGTAATGACGGCGTTGGGAAGCGGAGCGAAGAGGATGAAGACCATCACGTGATGCAGCCACTCGCGCGGGAAGTAGGAGCCCAGTGCCCAGTAGGCCATCGGACACAGGCTGGCAACGTACCACTTCATCAGGCGCGGCTGCTGCTCGCGGGCCCGGAGGAAGGTGATCATGAACAGCGAGTGGGTCACCACGACCGCCTGCGAGAAGAACAGGGTGAACCGAGGAGTGAAGATCGAAAGGTCCGGGAACAGCTCCAGGATGAAGCGGTCTCGAAACGTCAAGAACCCGGCGATGGCGCCGAGGGCCATGACGTACCAGGTCCACTCGGGATCCTTGAGGATGATGATGTTGGTGAAGTGATACACCATCATCACCAGCAGCACGCCCAGAATCACGGCATAGAGGATGACGAATTGGGTGTCCCTGGCCTCAAAGGCTCGCGGCTCCCAAAGCGTCACCGGCATGGAGAGCGGCTCCAGCGCCGTGACCCTCAGGTAAAAGGTGGTTTCAGACTCCGGAAGCAGGCTGACGGGAAACACCGCATGCGCGCTGGGGTAGGGGCGCTGATTGAGCGGTGTCGTGTCTCGGATGACGCGCTCTTGCACCGTGCCGTCTGGAGACAGTTGATACAGCCGCACCTCATCGTTGCGGGTGGAGCCCACTTCCAGCAGGCGCTCCAGAGGAGCACGGTCGGGGTTGGCAATCGTGAAGCGGGCCCACCAGGCAGAGGTGGTGGGTGGAAAATTCGGAATGGGAGTGGTGCTGCGGGTGAACGCCTGCGCCCACTGAGGTTCGCGAACCTGCTTCAGGGTGAGCTTCTGGGTGGGGTCTTCCAGCAGGTCCAGCGTTTCTCCCAGTGCAAGCGGAGGAACAGGAGCAGCCGCAGGCTCCTGCGCCCAGGAGGCTCCGGGCAGAGCCAGTGCGAGCAGGAGGGTTCCCAGGCTACCAACGAGGCATCGCACCAGGTGATCAACCAGGCCAGGGGCATGTTGCATGTCAGTCCTTGCTTCCTGACGGATCAGGCGCCTTCAAAACTCGAGTGTGAGACGGGGATAGGCTTCGGTTATACCAAGAACTCCCGGAAACTCAAGGGGGCAGGGCAATACTCGCTGGATCGATTCCCTCGCTGGAGTCATGAGGGGATCGAAAGGTCCGTCCTTTTCGCGAAGGCGAGAATCCCGTCAAGGAAGCGAAGGCACTCGGCTCAAGGGGCAAGCGTGGCATGAGCGGCGACGGAGTCATGAAGCTGCCGCAACACGGGGGTCTCGTCTGGAGGCAACTGCTCCTGCACAAACCGGGCGGTTTGCAGAACCATTTCCCAGCGAGGGACCTGGGGCAGGGAGGAGAGCTTGAGGTAGTTGTCGAGCGTCTTGGTCCGGAGGCGAACGCGTCCGTTGGGCTGCGTTTCCTCATGAACCCGCCACAGTCCGGACGCTTGAGCCAGCTGAATCTTGTTCTTCCCCAGCTTCTGGGTCCAGAGCCGGAGGACCTCCTTCATCAGGGCAACCACCTGTTCTCGAGGGGCCGGTTCTTCCGGGGCGGAAGGAGGGGAAAGGGGCGGCGGGGGCTCTTGCAGGTTGAGGAAGGCCTGTAGCTCGCTTTTGAGGCGGGTCGGGGACCAGGCGAGGGAGAAGCGTTCGTGGACCCAGTCACTCAAGGAGGGGGCTGCCTGCAGGGCCCAGGCTTCCGTGTGAACCGAGACAATCGGGAGCGCCGAGAAGGCGTAGGTGCTCCGGAGGGTGGCCAGCACGTTGGCAATTCCGGGGAGGGCTTCATCGACCACGAGAAAGGTGGGCAGGCCTTCCTTACTGGCCATTTGGCTCAGGGCCTCTGGAAGTCCCGACAGCTCCTGAACCCAGCGGAACTCAAATTGAGCCTCCACGAGGATGAACTCCAGCAGGCGTCGGGTACCGAGTTCCTTGCCGCACACCATCACCACGCCTCGGGGGGCTTTCAGCGCTGTTGCGCCCAGCGCGTCCTCGACTTCTGGTGTCGTCGAATCCGGCGCCGCCTGAGGCAGCACAAAGGACAGCGTGGTTCCCGGAGGCTGGGGGAGCTTGGTCAGCTGTTGTCCATGTGCGGCCACCAGCTCCTCACAGAGCCGAAGCCCCAGGTTGCGCGGTGGAGACGCTTCAGGAGGCGGGGTGCTGTTGGCCTTCCAGGAGAAGCCCTGTCCATCATCGGCAACAGAAAACACAACCTGCTCGGTGGCGGGCACAACTGTTAGGTAGATATTGGAGGCCTGGGCGTGCTCAACCGCGTTTTCAAGCAGATTCGAGAGCACCAGCTGCACCGCTGCACGGTCTCCCTGCACCCACAGGTCTCGGCGGTTGGAGACGTGGAGGATGATGCCGGGGGGCAAGAGGGCGTCCAGTCGCTGGACCAGTTCCTTGATCAAGGGCTCCACCGGGAAGGGGGCGACCTGGATGTTGGGCTCAATGGAACGGTGCTGCAGGTCCACAAAGTGCCCAAGGTTCTGCGAGAGGGTGGTCACGCCTCCTTCAAGAGCCGCCAGCAGTTGCTGTTCCGGAAGCGTGGTGCAGACAGGGTGCTGGCGTGCCAGGAACGTGGAGATGGCTTCGAGCGGAAGAAACAGCTCCTGCCGGAGCTGGTGCAGCAGTTGCGCCTGTTGCTGCACCAGGTGCTTCTGGGTGAGCTGGTACTCCAGGGCCTGCTGAGACTCCTTTTGCTCAACCTCGGTTTGGAGTTGAATCGCGATGTAAGTGCACCAGATCAGGGCCACCCCCATCATGACCAGAGTGAGACTCAGCACCTCCAGGGTGGTGGCGTCCCCTTGCAGAACCTGGCCGAGGTGGAGGAGCAGCAGGGCGCAGGCGAGGGCCCCAATCAGCTGTGAAGCCCCCAGGGAGAGTAATAAAGCAGGGTGCCGTTGCCAAACCCGGAGCGCAAAGAAGAAGTTGATCGCGTACCCCAGGAAACCCGTCAACGTGTTGAACATGAACCAGTTTTGATCCACCCACCCCCACCACCCCAGGACAAGGGCAACCAGAAACACGAGGGCCACCTGATAGAGCCGAGTGAACTCCGGAGCCTCGTGAGGTTCCAGGAAGAAGAGAATGCCGAGGTAAGCGGTCCGGATTCCAAACGCGCATCCGAGCAACACGGCTCCTGTGGTGATGGGCTCCGGAAGCACCGGCAGCAGAAAGGCATAGGTGAAGCCACTCAGGCTGAGGACTGCCAGCAGGATGAACTCGAAGAACAGTCCTGCTGAGCGTCCCACGGCACTGTGGCGCTGACGCCAAAAGGACAGGTACCCCCCCACCCAGAACGCACTGCCGAGGAGCAGGCCCCAAAACAGCAGAAACTCGTTCTGCATCTGGATGAACTCCACGGGGGAGTGAAGCGAGAGCCTCAGGTGAAGGGTATTGCGGGAGCTCAGCCGCAGCCAGTGCCGAGAAGGGACCTCTGGACGTTGCAGGAAGTGAAAGTTGGGGAGGGGCCACAGCTCGCTGGGAAACCGAACCGGGTGCGCCAGCCCCACGGTCTTGACACGAGTCTGGTTGCCCTGTGTCACAAAGTGCTGGGCCGTTTGCAGCGGCAGGGTTTCCAACAGCAGCACCTGGGGAACAGCCTTCTGCGCGGCGGGGGGAAGGTCAAACCGGACCCACAGTTCCTGCTGAGGGCGCAGGGCCAGTTGATCTCCGTGCGAGTGCTGGAAGGCGCCCGATTGCCAGGCCTGCTGGGCATCGGCCAGGCTGGTGAGCGCTGCACGAGGCTGCCAGACAAACAGCTCGGGCAAGACCGTTTGGGCCTGGATCCGGAAGCCAAGGGCTCCCAGCAGCAGGATCCCAATCAGAAGCATGGTCCGGCCGGTCTTCCTCATGGAATCCTCTGCGTCAGCTGGCGAAATCGGGCCTGAACCTGCGGCACGGCCGGGTGGTTGGAGCACTCGTGCAGGACGTATTCAATGGTGTTGAAGGCGGAGCGCCAGCGGGGGTTCTGCGGGAGCGTTTCCAGGTTCAGGTAACGGTCGAGGGCACGGGTGCGTTGTGTCTGAGTCTCATACTCCACTTGCACCTTCCAGATGCGGCTCTCGGAGGCAAGGTCCGTTTTTTCCTTGCCCGTCGCTTCGTGCCAGATCCTCAGGGCCTGTTGCATCAGCTCCACCAGCAGGGCCCGCTCGTCTATGCGTTGTGGCTGAGGGGCCTGCTGCTGGCTCAGCATCTGTTGCGCCTGCCTCAGCAGTCCTTCCAGTCGCGGGCCTTCTTCTGGAAGCTTCACGACCCGAAAGGGAAAACGGCTGCAGGAAGGTTCCTGCTCCGTCAGCAGGAGCACCGGCGCTGCTGCTTCCCGGAGGCGCTCCAGGACGTCTGGAGGAACCAGCCCCTCTTCCAGCAGAAAGATCGATGAAGGCGCGACTTCCAGGGCCTCTGGGGCCGAAAGCCGGTTCCACCTTCCGGAAGCAGAGCGATACGGACTGAGGAGGAACCAGAGGGCTTCTCGGCAAAGAACCTGAAAGACAGGGCCCGCTTCAGGTGCAGCCATCGAGGTCGCAGGGGAAGGGGAGCTGAGCGGTAGCGAGAAGCGCTGCAGCAGCCCATTGGGGCCAAATTCTTCATGCAGGAGGAGGTGTTGCTGCTCAAGGAGCGCCTCGAGCAGCAGGGTGTCCAGGTTGACCTCCTGCTCCAGAAACGGAGCCCCTTCCAGCGGAGCGTGCAGGGGCGAAACGGGGACCTGTAACGTGATCTGGACGGCGCCTGCCTCCGGAGTGGCCTGAAGGGTGACGGTGCCGTAGGGGACCTTACGGAACGCCTGCTTCAGCAGCAATTCCAGAACCAACTGTAGCCCCTGAGGCGCTACCTGCACGTGCACCTCTGGTAAAAGAGGGACCTCCAGGGTTTGTCCAATCCGAAGCTGCTCAGAGAGCGGACGGGTGACCTCAGTGACCAGCGCCTGCAGGTTCATGTGCAGGGAAAACGGTGCCGCTCGCAACAGCTCCAGCGCCTGAATCGTGTGCTGAATCTTCTTCATCAGTGCCTCCACCTGAGCCCATTCTCCCGAAGACCGAGCGGCTGGAACGGTCTCCTGAAACCACCTCAGCTGGGAGCAGGTGACCTGCATCAGGCGGCTGAGTCCGGGGGAGAGGGGTTGGGCGAGCTTGCTCCGGAAGCGCTGGTCCAGCGCCTGAGCCTCTTGAAGCCGGAGGTCTTCCTGAATCCAGGTCTCCAGCAAGGTGTTCCGCCAGTCCACGTAAAGCGCAACGAGCAGGAGGCAGTTCAGCACCACTGTGGCAAAGAACAGGTTCTGGTAAGCCGCAAATGCCCCCTCCAGGTCAAAGATGGATTCGAGCTGAAGCAAGAGGGTACTGATCAGGAGGAGCCCGAGCCCGAACAGCACGGCCTGGGAATGGGGTTGCCGACGGAACCAGGCGAGGGCATGGAAGCTCAGGGGAGGCAACAGGGTCAGGACGACCTGGAGCAAGAGGACGTTTTGCCAGCCGGGTGGTTGCCAGACGCCCCAGATGAGTGAAAGCCCCACCACGACCCCTGCGACCCTGCGGTGGAAGCGAACAAATCCCGGAGCCCGGGTGGGGAGTGCGGCGGCGTTGGCCTGAATCCGGAAGACAAACAGGCTGCAGAGGGTGCCCCAGCCGAGGGTCCAGGTGGCGTGGAAGTTCTTCTGTAGCGGAACGATCCCGTAGTACCCGAGCAGCAGCGCTGCCAACGCCAGGCAAAAGGCTGCCAGGAAGAGGGAATCCTGCACCTGCTGCTGAGCAGAAAAGGGGAGCCGGCCCGAAAGCTTCACGTGCGAGAGGACCAGCAAGAGGCTCAGGAGCAGTAGTGCCCCAAGGACCGGATAGAGCTTGAGCTGCTCCTGCAGCACCCAGGTCTGGTACTCGTATCCGTTGAGGACCTGAACCTCGGTGGTCAGCCACGAGTCGCTCTCCACCCGGAAGAAGTGGAGGGGGGCTTCAGATGGTTGAGGAATCAGGCGGGCATGCAGGAGCAGCGTCTGGCGTGGAGCGGGTTCGGAGCCGATGGCTTCACTTTGGGGAGCATAATGAGCCACCGATAGCGGGAGGTTGCCCCAAGTGATCCAGAGGGACTCTGCAAGTGGGGCATTCAGACGCAGCGCGACCCAGGTGACCTGCCCGGCAGGAAACTGGAAGGAGAGGCCGCTGTGAGGCTGAAACTGACCTTGCTGCCAAGCGACCTGCGCCTGAGCCCATGAAGTTTCCGGGGACGTCTGCCACGTCTGGAGGTCCAGGCTTTCCTCAGGGTAGAGCGGAACCGCTGGCGTGGAAATCCAGATCAAGAGCCCGCAGAACAGCAGGATCGTGATTCCGGAGGTCATCAGTCGAGGAGATTCCAGAGAACGCTTGGACACAAATAAATGAGGTCGTGAGGTGGCACAAAACAGAAGAGGTCGGCCGTCATCCAACACGGGGGAAGGAACTCTGGGATGACCTTGCTCAGAGCAAGGGCCAACCTAATCGTCTCGTTTCCGAGACACGAAGCAGGTGATTATGCGCGAAACCCGCAGACTCTGAAACCCCAAAATTGGGAAAAACTCTCCTTCTTGGTGATCGATCCTTCAAGAAAATCAGGAAATCCTCCGGATTTCCCAAAATTACCATTTTGAAAAAATAAATAAAAATTAGTGAATTAAAAGCGGATTCCCAATAATACCAGATATTTTAATGGAAGGTTCCTTGGGGTTGACTACGATGACGCAACAATTTGGGTGCAGCTGCGCCCAAAGCTCCCAAGCTGAAAGAATCCGCTGGCGAATCAAATGAGAAAACCTGTTCAGAAAGAGCCTTCATGAAGAAGCACGCGACCCCTTTTAATCATCACCCTGTGGCTGTTCCCAGAAAAAATCGTGCAGAGCTCAAACGCAATGAAATTGAGGTCGCGGTTCAGGAATTCCTGAGCCGTGGAGGAACAATTGAGCGAATTCAGTCACACGACACAGAAGTGACCCCCCGAAAAGTCAATGTGAG
>JAYOTF010000066.1:0-9270 GCA_038150265.1 Deltaproteobacteria bacterium
CCACGCGATTCGCTCGGGAGCAGTGTCTACTCCTCCAAGGCTTCGAAACCCCCTTCCTCGGAAAAGAACTCCTCCTTGAGCTCGCCGACTGAGCCCCCTGCGGAACCGTTACTTTTTTTCAGGCAAGCTGGACGAGTCGTCCTCCCGAAGTGTCTCGGCGTACTTTTTGTTGACATAATGGTGCAGCCAACTCTCAGAAACCTGAGCTGCACGAGCAATCCCAGCCAGGGAGAGGCGTTCGAGGAGCAAGCGATCAACCAGGGCGCAGGTCTTGTCATCAATTCGATAATGACCTGAAGGATTCTCTACAAATTGACGGTTACAGGTTTCGCAACGGTAATTCTGCTTGTCATTGCCGCGAACGCCGTTTTTCACGATATGGGTCGAATTACAACTTGGACACTGCATGGCTTCTCTCAAAAGAAATTAAAAATCAATGAGGCTCATCATGCAAAAAGAGTGCTACCCCCACCTGGCTATGCCACTGAAGGGCGTCCGCAGATCCAGAGGAAGGATGCAGCGGAAGAAGGAATCAGGGGTGGAGCGGGGGTGCTGGAAGGTGAGTTGGGTCGGCATGAGGAACCCCCGAAGTGCGACAAAAGGTGCAACAAGGAGGCGCAGGGACTCATTTTCGGTGAGGAACCGATTGATAAGAATTTGATTTTACAGGGATTTTAAAGGTAGGTGGTCGGAGCGACAGGATTTGAACCTGCGACCGCACGCCCCCCAGACGTGTGCGCTACCAGACTGCGCTACGCTCCGACTCAAGACGATCAGATTAAGAACTCTTGAGAGGACTGTCAAGCCCCGCGGTCCAGAGACATTCCGGTTGTACCTGTCGCCATTCCGGTTACTCTGATAGCGGCAGAGGCATCGGGTCACCACCGGCCTCCTGCCGGTTGGTTACAGATCTCCCAACTCTTGAAGAAAGTACAGGCATCATGGAAATGGAATACCGTCGTTTAGGCAAAGCCGGAGTGAAGGTCAGCGTTCTCTCCTTCGGGTCCTGGGTGACCTTTGGCAATCAGCTTGCGCTCGACAAGGCCCTCGCGTGCATGGACGCCGCGCATGAAGCCGGGGTCAACTTTTTTGACAACGCTGAGGTCTATGCCGCCGGAGAGTCCGAACGCCTCATGGGGCAAGCGCTCCGGGAGCTGGGCTGGGCGCGTGAGTCGTACCTCATCTCCACCAAGTTCTTCTGGGGCATTGTTCCGGGAGTGAACACCAAGAATACCCTCAACCGCAAGTACCTCACCCAGGCCATGGACCGCTCACTGGAACGGCTGGGGCTGGATTTTGTGGACCTCGTCTTCTGCCACCGACCGGACCCTGAGACCCCGATCGAGGAGACGGTCTGGACGATGTCGGAGATGGTGAGCGGCGGCAAGGCCCTGTACTGGGGAACCTCCGAGTGGTCAGCTGCGGAGATTGCGGAAGCCTACGCCCTGGCAGAGAAGCACCACCTCCACAAACCGGTCATGGAGCAACCCCAGTACCACCTCTTGCACCGCGAACGCGTGGAGCAGGAATACGCCCCGCTCTATGAGCAGCACCAAATGGGAACCACCATCTGGAGCCCGCTCGCCTCTGGACTGCTGACCGGCAAGTACTCGAACGGGATCCCGGAAGACAGCCGGGCCAGCCTGCCTGGCTACGAGTGGCTCAGGGAACAGCTGACCGATCCGGAGGCGCTGGCCAAGGTGGCCCGCCTCCAGGCCATTGCCGACCGCATCGGCTGCAAGCTTTCGCAGCTGGCCATTGCCTGGTGTGCGGCCAATCCGCATGTCTCCACGGTCATCACGGGGGCCAGCCGCGTGGAGCAGGTTCAGGAAAACATGGAAGCCCTCGCGGTTCTGAACCAGATGACCCCAGAATTGAAGGCGGAAATCGAAGCCGCTGTCGCCTAACCTGAAGAAAGGGCTCTGCTGCAACCGGTGGAGCCTGCCAACCCCCGACTCCCGGATCCCATGCCTCAACCTGACTGGAACGCTGCGCTGCAGCAATTGCCCCTTGTCGCCATTCTGCGTGGCATCACGCCTGCGGAAGTGGATGCCGTGGGCGACGCCCTCGTTTCTACCGGATTCCGCATCCTCGAGGTCCCACTCAATTCCCCGGATCCCTACACCAGCATTGCGCGACTGGCGGAGCGGCTGGGCGACCAGGCATTGATTGGCGCTGGAACGGTACTGCGTCCAGAAGAAGTGGAGCGGGTGGCCCAGGCCGGAGGACAGCTCATCGTGTCCCCGAATCTCAACGAGTCGGTGGTGCAGGCAACTCGACGCCTGGGCCTCACATCGGTCCCCGGCGTCTTCACCCCGACCGAAGCCTTCCGGGCGCTGGATGCCGGTGCCCAGGCCCTCAAGCTTTTCCCGGGAGACGCCATTGCTCCCAAGGTGTGCAAGGCGCTGAAGGCGGTGCTTCCTGCTGGAACGCAGCTGATGGTCACCGGCGGCGTCAACGCGGAAAATCTGGCGGACTTCCTGAAAGCCGGTGCCGACGGCGTGGGGCTGGGAACGGCGCTGTATGCCCCCGGGAAGGCTCCGGACGCCGTTCAGGCCGATGCCGTGCGGTTCCGGCAGGCCTATGAAGAGGGGGCATGAAGCGGTTGGTGTTCATGGGAACGCCTGAGTGGGCGCTCCCTTCTCTGGAAGCCATGGTCGCTTCCGGACACCCGGTGGTGGGCGTCTGGACCCAGCCGGACCGTCCGGTGGGACGCAAGCAGGTGCTCACGCCATCTCCAGTGAAGGCCCGAGCAGAGGCGCTGGGGCTTCCGGTCTGGACTCCGGAACAGGCCGGGGCTCCGGAAAGCCTGCAGGCGCTGCAGGAGCTGGCGCCCGACCTCATCCTCGTCTGTGCCTATGGGCAGCTGCTGCCTCAGGCGCTGCTGGACCTTCCGCCGTGCGGGTGCTTCAACCTGCACTTCTCACTGCTTCCCCGGTGGCGTGGAGCCAGCCCGGTACAAGCGGCCCTGGCCGCCGGAGACGCGGAAACCGGTGTCTCGCTGCAGCAGATGGTGCTGAAGCTGGACGCGGGCCCCCTGGTTGCGGAGCAGAAGGAACCCGTGCAGCGCCACGATACTTCAGAAACCCTTGGGAGCCGGCTTGCAGAAATGGGGGGGAGGCTCATTGAGCAGACGCTTCCGGACCTGCTGGCCCAAACGCTGGAAGCGGTTCCGCAGGATCCGGAGCAGGTGACCTTCTGCCGCATCCTCCGCAAGGAGCAGGGCGAGGTGCAGTGGGCAGAGGAGGCGGCTGTGCAGATTGAACGCAAGCTGCGGGCCTACACGCCGTGGCCCGGCTGCTTCAGCTTTGGTCCCGATGGCAAACGCCTGCAACTCGTCGAAGTGGAGGTCACGCCCACCCGCTTGCCTCCGGGGCAGATTGGTCCCGGGTTCGAGGTCGGCACTGCAGACGGAGCGCTCCGGTTGCTCAAGGTTCGTCCGGAAGGAAAGGGCGAGATGGCTGCGTCAGCATTTCTCAATGGACGCGCCGACTGGATTGGGCAGGCGTTTCAGGGACGTAGGTGAAACGGGGAGCGGCTCCGGAAGAGAGCATGCTGCCCGTTTTGTTTTGGCTGGGGCTGTGCTACACTCGGCCCACTGTTGATGACCGATTCAGGATGCGCACATGCCCACTGTGATTTCGTTTGCCAGTCAGAAAGGGGGGGTTGGCAAGACCACCTCTGCCATCCACCTGGCCTCTGCCTTTGCGCTTGGAGGCTACCGGACCCTGCTTGTTGACCTTGATCCCCAAGGCTCGGTGCATTCTGCTCTGGGCATCAAGGAGCGGCCTCAGGCTGGCGTACGGGAGCTGTTTTGTGAGCCCACCACGCCCCTTGACGCCCTGCTGATCCCCAGCGATCATGACAACCTCCAGTACCTGCTCTCGAACATGGCGCAGCTGACGGAGGAGCGTGAGGTGCTGCAGGCCGCTTCCGATTACTACTTCCTCATCCAGCGCCTCGAGGAGCTTCCGGAAGACCAGTATGACTTTGTCCTCATCGACTCTCCGGCAGCAGTCAATGCCCTGAGCATCAACGCGGTCATTGCCGCCAACCTGGTGGTGGTTCCCCTCCAGTGCGAAGCCCTGGCGATCAAGTCGCTCAAGCGCTTCCTCTCAGCCTTCCGGGAGCTGCAGACCAACGTGGAGCCCAACCTCCGGATTGCCGGGGTGCTGCTGACGATGTTCAACCGCGAGATTGAGGCGCACCAGCAGGTGGCCCGTCAGGTGTATCAGGCCCTGGGCGATTCGGTGTTTCAGACCATCATCCCGGAGTGCCCCAACATTCTGGAAGCCAGCGCGCTCGGTGTGGATGTGATCCGGCAACGCCTCAACTCCGTGGGGGCCACCGGCTACATTCGCCTGGCCAACGAGCTGCTGGACCGCTTTCAGCTCCGCTAGCGCTTCTTGCCCCGGTTGAGCTGGAAGAGCTTCGTCCGGAGCTCTCCCAACAGCTCGTGGATGGGCATGTCCGGAAAGTCCTCCCAGTCCATCATCTTGAGGATGTAGTGCTTGAGGATGGGGCGCTTCAGCTCCCGGTTTTCCCAGATCCGGTGAATCTCCTCATGCTCCCTCGGAAGCGGCCGCCCGTCAATGTCGCGCCGCAGGAGGTACTTCAGCGCCGACTCCGGATACTCCTGCACAAACTTGATCATCGCCTCAATGGTGATCTTCCCGTTTCCAAAGACCACATCGGCGTCATCGGCCGTCAACTGAACCAGCCCAAAGGAATCCGACATTTCATCGAGTGCCTCAATGTCCTCTTCATCGGCCTCGGCAACAGGTGCCAGGTCCGCTGCGCTGAGGGTTTCAGGCTCCTGGGGAATGCCGAGGTCGGCCTCACCGTCCTCGTCGTCTTCATCAAGAAGCTCCGAGACCGAAGGAGGACGGGCCGGAGGCGCGTCGGACGTGTCGGCAGGCTCCAGGTCGAAGCCCAGGTCGATGTCTGGACCGTCAAAGGTATCGGCTTCAGGAGGAGCCGCTTCCGAGGCCGGAGGCGCTTCCATGGGAAGTTCAAGGGCGTCGGGTTCGTCTGGAGGACGAGTCGTTTCGACGGGTCCGGCAGGACGAGGGCCCTGAACCCGGGTAAAGGGCGGAAGGGGGTTGGGAGGGACATAAGGTGGCTCCAGAAACCGACCCGCCCGGCGCAGCTCCTCATACTCGATTGCCGGATCCCGCGGAGCGGTGTCTGCAATGGCGGCAAGGATCTGCCCCGGAGCCACCCACCCCGCCTGGTGCGGGAGGCGCCCCTTCAGGCGAGTGCGGGAATACTGGCGGGATTCTTCCGAGAGCTGGGAGGTCCGGGAGGACGGAGCCGGGAGGTGCTGCTTCCAGAACTCCTCCAGCATGGCCTCCACCTGAAAGCTGGAGAGGCCCATCAGGCCTTGGTCCGGTACACCATCCCCACTTCCTGAAGCATGGGGCCGGTCTTGAGGATCTTTTCCACAGGGTACTGCTGGAGGGGGCGCCCGTCTTGCTGCAGCTGGACCATGATCTTCCCTGCGTAGTCAATGGGAACAAATTCCATGTTGCTCGTCCGGGGGTTGCGCTGCAGGCGTGCATTGGCCTGACGGATCAGGTGATCCACACGGATGCGCTCCAGCCGCGGGCTTTCGCCACGGCCTGAGGAGCGCTCCTCTGCAGGAGGCACCACCGCCCGAGCTTCGGTTGTCATCACTGGGGAGCCAATGCTTCCCACGCCTTCGGTGTTCATCTAGGCCTTGGTGTTGCGTCGCAGGTTCATCAGGCGTCCCACCCGCGACTGGTTGGGCTGAACGTAATTGATGTGGCTCCGGAGGCGTCCCATCTCCCGTGAGAGGCTCTGCCGCATTTCCTGCATGCGGTGCATGAAGGCCTCTTCTGCCTCCTGGATCTGTTGCAGGAGGGTTTCGGATAGCCGGAGCTGGTGAACCTCCTCATGGTTCGGGGGACGTTGATGCCGCACCCCCCAGCTTTCCATAAGCTCGTCCAGCTTCCGGAGCTCGTCCATGAGCTGCTCCTTTTGGCGAAGCAGGAGTTCCAGCTCCGCCTCCACCACTTCCTGGATCGCAAGCTGTTGCTGACCGACCTCCACCCATTGGCGGAGCAGGTCGTTCTTGTGTTCCAGGATTAAGATCAAGTCTCCATCCGCCAGTTCTTCATTTGCCAATGCAGAACTCCGCGAAAATACGTCCTAACAGTTCATCAGCAGTGGTCTCTCCCACCACTGAGCCGAGTGCGCGCAAAGCGTGGTGCAGGTCCACCGACAGGCACTCTTCCCCCACCTCTTCCAGAAGCCCGGACCGGGCGTGTTGAAGCGCCTGCTGGGCCTGCTGAGCGGCCTGCTGCTGGCGGAGGTTGGTGATCCAGACCTCTTCTTCGGTCCGGATTTCGCCGTTCATGGCCATGCGTGCAAGCCGAGATTCGAGCCACTCCACCCCCTCGCCTGTCTTGGCTGAGATCAGCACGGTTTCGAATCCGGAAACGGCGTCTCCCCACCGAGGCCCTCCGGCCGAGAGGTCGATCTTGTTCCCGACGACCAGGGTCCGGGCAGGGTCGGCTTCCTGCAGCAGCGCCTGACTTTCGGCCTCCAGAGCGGAGGACGCGTCCAGCAGCAGCAGGGTCAGGTCGGCGTGTTGCCAGGCCTTCCGAGACCGGCGGATGCCTTCCTGCTCAATGGCATCTCCGGTTGCGCGGATGCCTGCAGTATCGACCAGCTGGAACGCAAGCCCGCGGATCTGCAGACGCTCCTCAATGCTGTCCCGGGTGGTGCCCGGAATTTCGGTGACAATGGCCCGCTGCTCGCGAAGCAAGGCATTCATCAGCGAAGACTTTCCCACATTCGGAAGCCCGATCAGCGCCAGGGTCAGGCCGTCTCGCATCCGGCGTCCCTGATCTGCGCTGGCGAGCATGCGGTCGAGCCACTCCAGGGCCCGATCCAGCCGGGCAAGGCAGTCGGCCTTGTGAGTGAAGACGGTGTCTTCTTCCGGAAACTCAATGCTGGCTTCCACCAGCGCGGTCACCTGGGCCACCTGCTCGCGGATGTGGTCGATGGCCTCAAAGAGCTTCCCCTTGAGCTGCCGGGCGGCCACCTTGCGACCCGACTCCGACTGCGCGTGAATGAGGTCGCTGACGGCTTCCACCTGGGTCAGGTCCAGCCGTCCGTTCAAGAAGGCGCGTCGGGTGAATTCCCCGGGCTCCGCCAACCGGATGCCCTGCTCCAGCAGCGCCTGCAGCAGCGCCTGCAGGGTGAGGACGCTCCCATGCCCCTGAATTTCCACGACCGTTTCTCCGGTGTAGGAACGCGGGGCCCGCATGACGGCGACCAGCACCTCATCAACTGGGGCTCCGGACGCATCCACCATCCAGCCATGCACCAGCTTGTGCGAAGCCACCTGCTCCAGAGCTGGTCCCCGAAAACGGGCACTGACTCCGGAAACGGCCTCTGGGCCGCTGACCCGTATGACGCCCAGCCCGGAAGGCTGGAGAGCGGTCGCAATGGCCGCGATGGTGTCATCCAAACGCATTAAAGCAAGCTGTAGGTATGGCGAACCGGAATCAAGGCATGTTGGACATCCAGCAGCACCCGGAGGGCGTTCTCGCGGATCCGGAAGCTCTGGGCCAGCAAAGCGGTGTTGGCCTCGGCAATGATCTGCCGCTTCGTGAATTCCGTGAGCTCCTTGGCCATGTCTGCATCTCGGATGACGGACTCTGCCTGTCCGATGTTTTCCTGAGCCAGTCGCAACACGACGTCATGGTGGTCCAGAGACTTCTGCACCGCGCCCAGGTATCCTCGAAAGGACAGTAGCTGATCCGTCGCCTCGTCCACAAGCCGAACCGCATCCATTGCCGAGTTCGGATTCTCCAGGGAGATGTCCGCCAGGCTCATGAAGCCGCTTTGGTTGGGGACGCCCTTGCCCAGGGCCGAAGAGTGAACGTTGGCCAACGCCACCGGAAGCTGATCACCGGCTTCCGTGCCAATCTGAAACCGCAGGGCGCTTTGCCGGACACTGACGGATCCGACAGATCCGGTGGAGTCTCCCAGGTAGGCGACCTGGAGGCCTGCAGTGGTGGCATTCCCGGTCTTGCCCGTCAGGTACACGCCGTTCCCGAGGGCCGGCTCGTCATTGATGGTGCCCGCGATGTCCGCGCCATAATACAGCTCCGGAACTCCGGCATCGTCCGTCAGCACCCCCTCTTTGGAGCTGGTGAGGGTGAAGCCCTTGGCCAGTCCATGTTGCTGGTGCTCAATGGTCAGGTCACTGCCATCAAAGCCGATGCGCAGGTTCATGTTGGCGTCTTCGACAGCCTGAATGAGCTTGCTGTAAAACATCTCGGCGTTGCTGTCCGGACCATTGCGGACGGTGATCGCCTTGCCGTCTTCTTCTTCGAGGACCAGGGTGAGCCCGGCCGCGTCGTCGTCATCCAGCCCGGCTTCAAAGAAGGCCCGGCGAGGAAGACGAGAAACGTCCACGGTGTAGCCACTGACCGGAGACGAGGCGGTCTTGGGACCCACCTTGACAAAGACCAGCTCCGAGTCATTGGTGACCCCAGCGCCCCCGAAGGAGCCGTCGAGCAGGTTCTTGCCTCCAAACCGAGTGTTTTGGGAAACCCGGTCAATCGCTTCCAGCGACGTCCGGACCTGATCCTGCAGCCCCGCAACCGCACTCGGGTTGTAAACCGCTGAGTTGGAAGCCGCCAGTGCCGACTGACGGATGCCCAGCAGAATGCGTCCCACCTCATTGAGGGCGTCGTCGGCGGTCTGGACGACCGAGAGGGACAGCTCGGTATTTTCAAGCGCCTGTTCCAGGCTCGCCAGTTGGGCCCGGAGCTGCTCGGAAAGGAGCAGGCTGGCAGGACCATCGGCTCCCTGGTTCAGCTTGGAACCGGTGGAGAGCCGCTCCAGCGATTTGGAGAGCGCCTTGTTGTTGTTGGCGAGCTGAACCAACGGATCGGTTAGCAGCCCGTCATTTCGGATTCCCAAGATCATTGGACTCTTCTCGGGAGAAGGTGATTCAGGCCTCGGAGCCCCTGTGGGCTCCGAAGGAACAAGGTGCCGTTACGCGTTGAGCAGGCGCAGCACGTTCTGCGGCAGCATGTTGGCCTGAGCCAGCTGAGCCGTTGCTGACTGAGTCATGATCTGGTTCCGGGTGAACTGGGCCATCTCAGCAGCCATGTCGGTATCCCGGACGACGGACTCGGCAGCCGTCAGGTTCTCCTGAGCGACCCGCAGGCTGGTCAGGTTGCTCTCCAGGGTGTTCTTCTGGAAGGCACCGAGCTCCCCACGGCGGGA
>JAYOTF010000067.1:0-9084 GCA_038150265.1 Deltaproteobacteria bacterium
GGGGTCCGGATTGCCATCATCGTCCCACTCATTTACCTTGTCATCTCCCCAACCGGCGGCCTCACCGTTGAGGTAGATCCGGGTGGTCCGTTCGTCGTGATTCACGACCCCAACGACGTGGTAGTAGGTTCCGGGAGGTTGCTCGTTGCCTGCTTGCTGTCCCGCCCAATCGACGAACTGGTTATTGGCATCATACAGGTTGTTGGACATTTCCAGAGTGGGGCGGTAGTGGTACCTTAACCCATACTGATCGTTTTCAGTAAAGATGAGGCCCTGGGCATTCCAGTCTCCGTCATCATCACTTCCGGGGGGAATCGCTTCGGGCTTCACCCAGGCCACCAGCGAGTAGCTGGATTGCTCCAGTGCCGTGAGCGGGGAGTCGAGGGGCAACTCGATGTGGGTCGTGGTTCCAGAAACCACGGTGGGGCCCTTGAACCGGTAGGCCCGGTTTTCGTTCCCGTCTCGGTCGGTGGTGAGTTCGGCCCCATGGACGAAGCCATCCAGACTGTTTCCGGAAGTATCGTGGGCGTTGCCAAAAAACGGGTAATACGCGACCAGCCCGTCACAAACGGCTGTGCAGGCTTCGGTGGTCGCTCGGGTCAGGGCAACACCATCGGTGATGCGGTCACTCTCGAGGCTCTTGTCTTCCAGCGCCGTGGTTCCGCAGGATCCGAGGAACAGCAGCGCGCCGCAGAGGGTGGGGCGGTTGAGCAGGTTTAAAAGTGCCATGTCCACTCCGCTTGCCAGTGGTGAGAGGTGTGATGAACCTGCCACTCCGGATGCCTCCAGTCGTTGGCCCCCACGAGTCGGGCAGGGCTGTCATCCTCGGAAAGGTACAGGTACGCCAGCGTCAGCGCCCCGACGACACTGAGGAGGTCCAGGGTCTGGATGCTGGAGCTGAGGGACTTCATCTGTTCCTGGTTGCTCAGGTACTCGGCTTCCAGCTGGTCCCGCTCCTCAGCATCATACGTGGAGGCGTACTGCTCCTTGATGGATCGGTTTTGGCTCGCCAGGTCGTTGTAGGTGCTGGCCTGGTTCAGCGAGGCGACGGTTGAACCAAGGGTGACGACCAGTGCCGAAAGTTTCCACGCGGGGCCAAACCCGCTTCCGGGGGTTTGGGCGACAGGCAGCATCGGCTGCTGCTGGGCCCCTTCCAGGGTGCGGGGCAACGCCGTGCCGGGCCACTCCACAAAGGCCCGCATGCGTCCGAAGCAGGAGGAGTCATTCCAGCCTCCAAGTGGCATGTTTTGGAGGTTCCAGGACCGGAAGCGCATTTCGGCACAGTCCTCCTGCTGGTTCCAGTTGTCAGGTTGCCCCCGCCCCCAGGCCCGGAAGTCAAAAGCCGCACTGGCGCTGCCATCCGTCCAGCGAAACGCTCCTTCGCGCTCCTGATCAGAGAAGCCCAGCCAGACCGAGTGGTCGCGGTGCACCCCTTTGTACTC
Source organism: Deltaproteobacteria bacterium (assembly GCA_038150265.1). Taxonomy (GTDB): domain Bacteria; phylum SAR324; class SAR324; order SAR324; family NAC60-12; genus JAYPUA01. Next base: position 1,443 of record JAYOTF010000067.1, read on the forward strand.
CTGGTAAAGCATGCGGTTTTCAGCCTGGTCGTTGACGCGGACGAGGGAGCCTCCGAAGCGTTCGGCCAGCGCCTCTGCGGCCTCAAAGGTGTAGCGGTAGCGGGTGAGGGCGTAGGTGTGCCCCCGGTATTCGATGACATGATCAAAGAACTCTGCGGGCACGTACATGTAGCGCTCCCCGGGCTTCAGAGGCAGAGGCCCCGGGGGCTGCGGAGGACGCTGGGCCTGAGTGCTCAGGCGCTGTTCGGTTTCGCGTTGCTGGCGCTGGGTCTCAGCAAGCCTGGCGGCGGCTTCGCGTTGCCGCTGTTCTGCCTCCCGGAGCTTCGCATCGGCTTCCTGCTGCCGCTTCTCTTCCTTGGACTGCAGAATCCGCATCTTGAGGCGAGCCGTTTGCTGCAGGGGGCTGTCGGGAAACTGGTCGATGAAGAACTGCAGGTCGGTGGGGTTGTCCGACTCCTTGACCAACTCCCAGGCTTCTTCATCGGGACGGAAGCGGCTGGGCGCCGGAGCCGCGGGGGCCTGGGCCAGCACGGGTTCTTCCGGAGCACGGACTTCCGGAGGAATGAAGTAGAAGTCACCTGTCAGGGAAGAGGCATCCCAGGGAATCTGGGCGCCGTTGCTCTTGCCCTGCACGCCGGAGCGGACCCGCTTGAAGACCTCCTCCAGCTTGAGCCCAGGGGTGCTCATGTGCTGAATCAGCTCCCCGGTGTAGAGCCCGTTTTGGCCTTCTCCATCGGAGGCCACGGATCCGGGGGCGGTGGCGTAGGAAATGAAGGTGCCAGCAGGCGCATTGAGGGTGGCAAGGCCCTGGTTGGCGGCTCGGAACTGACTGGCGAAGGGGTTGTTGCGGCATGCGTCCAGGATGACGAGGTTCATCTCGTTGCGGGCCGCCTCCATCTTGGCCAGCACGCGTCCGGCGTCCACGGCTTCATACTCCACATCAGGCTCGCTCTCAATGCTGGCTCCCACGGGAACCAGGTAGTTCCGTCCTCCCACCTGCACCCCATGCCCGGAGTAGTAAAAGAGCCCGGTTCCTCCTTCCTGAAGAGACTGGCCAAAGGTGTCAATGGCCTTCTTCATGTCCCGCTGTGACGCGTTTTCCAGCAGGGTGACCTGAAAGTTCAGGCCTTCGAGGAGCTTCGCAATGGCGCGAGCATCGTTGACGGGGTTCCGGAGGGGAGAGCTGAGGTAGTTGGCATTTCCGATGATCAGCGCCCACCGTTTCGATGAGGGCGCGTCCGGCTGAGGCGCCTCCGTCCGGGAGATGCCCTTGGTGCTCTGCGCGTGCGCCAGTGAGGCGGCAAGCAGGAGCGCGAGCAGCAGCAGCCCTCCTCTGCGGAGGTGTTGACACAAGGTCGTCGGAAAAAGCCAATCGATGATGCGGACAATCATGAAGGGGCCGATTCAGTTGAGTTCTGGGTTCAAGCAGGCTCCGGAGCCTCGGAGGTGCTGCGGAAGGACCACCGGAAGACATCCAGCGGCGCCTCATGGCCCTTCACGCGGATGGGCTCAGGTCCGGAAAATTCGGGACTCCTCAATCCACTATGCCTGAGAGTCCGGTCTTCTACCACAATTTCCCACTGGTCGGCGGCAGAACACAACCGGGCCGCCAGGTTGACAGTATCGCCGATGAGGGTGTAGTCCTTGCGCTGGTCGGAGCCGACGGCACAGGCCAGGACGTCTCCGGACTGAATGCCAATCCCAATGCCCCGGATCAGGTCCTGAGGAGCGAGGGTCTGGACAATTTCCTGAGCCGCCAGCAGGGCGCGTCGTTCGCCGTCTGTGCCATCAAACTGCGCCATCACGGCGTCTCCAATGAGTTTGTCAATGTCCCCCTGGTGCTTCTTGATGATGTCGATCTGGATCGACATGACGTGGTTGAGGTAGGCCACGACTTCGGTGGGAGGCGAGGTGTCGGCGAGGCTGGTGAACCGGCGGACGTCGGAGTAGTAAATGGTGGTCGCCAGACGCTGCGGAGGAATTTCTGCAATTTCCGAGGAGAGCACAGCGGCCTGAATGGTTCCGGAGGAAACAAACTGCTCCAGCTTGCGCTTGATGGACCGCAGAAACTGAACCTGCCCATCGATCTCACGCTGCGCCCGTCCGACCAGAAAGAACAGGTAGGAAAAGAGCGCAATGAAGAACAGCAGCGGAATCCCCAGGATGGGCAACTGGTTGTTGAGGATGAGGTAGTCGAGGAAGAACTCCTTTTCATACAGCTCAAAGACCACCTCAATGCGCCCCTGGTTGTCGATGATGGGGATGTAGAGCTCATTCAGCGACTCTTCCGACTTGGGAATGATCAGAGACTGCCCCTGACGGAACAGCGGATCAAGCGCCGGGTTGTCCTCGTAGTTCCCAATGTTCTCAAGCTTGGGGTCATACAGGATGGTGCGGTCGCGGCTGTACAGTTTGAAGCGGGCGGTCCGGCGGTCAACAATGGGCTGGTGGATGATCTCCAGCAGCTGCACCCCCTGGGGCGTTTGCAGGAAGGGCTCCGGGTCATGGGTCCGCAGGAAGTCCTTCCAGACCGCTGGCATCTGCGCCTGCAGGTTGTAGGCGATGGACTCGGCGCGGTTCTTGGCCAGGTTGAGGTAGACCTCCTCAATGAGCTTCCGGGTGCCCAGGAAGCTCAGGATGCTGAGGAGGGAAAAGGTGAGCAGCAGCCCCGGAATGATCCGGGAGTAGAACATCCGCTTCAGGGGAAACGGCTGCTCAAAGGCGAGTGACGGATCACTCGCAGAGGTCGTGGTGGACATCGTAACGGGGGTTAAGCCCCTTCCAACTCAGAACTGCGCCTGGAAGACGTTCCAGCTCCAGGCATCGGAAGAGGAGGCGTGAAGGGCGGGAGTGGGAAAAACGGGGCGGACCTCCAGGCGGTGGCTGGAGACCTGGTAAGAGAGCAGGCTCGGCTCGGCCGGAGGCGTCTGACTAAACAGGCTGTTTCCGGAGTTGACTTCATAGAGTCCGTAACCGACCCCTGCCAGCAGTCCAAGGGATGCGCCCCGGGTGAGCTGCTTGCGAAGCTCGTCGGTGCTTTGATCAGAGAGGGACCAGCTGGCGAGGGCGATGGTGGTGCCAATGCCAGCGCCCCAGAGGCCATCCTTGAAGACCACCTCAAGGGCCTGAGCGTGAGCGGACGAGGTGCCAATGCTGAACAGCAGGAGGAGGCCAAGGATAGATTTGCGAAACATGGGAGTTCCTGTGAAAACGAAATTAGCGTTCCGCTGTGGTCAGGTGCAGCACCAGCAGCGAGTGATGAGGAGCCGCTGAGGCTCCGGAAGAACTCATGCCCCGGCTGGCCGGAGGAGGAAGCGCCTGGAACAGGTCCTTCAGGTAGCGTCCCAGCGCCCAGCGGTCTCCGGAACCAAAGCCCCGGCTCGCTGTGGCCTGAGGCAACGGCGACGTGGAGGCCACGACGACGACGGTTTCCGGACCGCATCCGCTGTCGCACGCAATCTGCCACTGCGGGCGCCCCCCTCGCCGAGGAGGAATGAGGTGCGTCTGGTGGGCCGCCAGGGGGCCCGGAGACTCATAAAGCTCAGTGGTGTTGCCGTTGACGTCTCGGTAGATCAACCGGATGTAGGCTGCGACTTCCGACTGCAGCATCACCTCGAAGGCATCTCCGGCATAATACGTGGCGCCGTCTCCCTTGGCGAGCTGAGCCGTCAGGGGCAGCTCCTGCGGAAGGGCCAAGAGGTCCTCAAGCTCTTCCGCCTCGGCTTGCAGATTGGGGACGGACACCGCCTCTGGTTTGAAAGTCACCTGCAGCTGATCAACGGCCACCGGGGCCTCTGCTTGAGCAATGGAGCTGCCATCTGCCCGGACCAGCCGCAGGGCGACAAAGAGGCGGTCGCCTGCTTCCCGGTAGGTCCCTTCGAGGACGGCATCTTCGACCTGGGCATCAGCACTGGAAAAGTTGGGCTTGGCAACCGAGATGCCTCGGCTCAGGGCTTCAGGCTGCACATCGCGCCGGGCCACCTTGGGGTAGTCGGACGGGTTGTCCTGCATCGCCTCCTGAATTTGCTCCAGAAACTGATCCGAAAATGGGCTGGAGGCCTTGGTGCCCTCCAGCGTCAGCGTGGTGATCTCCACCTCCAGGGGGGCCGCGGTGAGGTTTTCTGTCAGTTGGGAAACCACCTGCTGAGCAGCTTCCTCCAGGCTTTGGGCCTGCAGAGGCCACGCGCCAAGGCACGCGCCAAGGCACATGGCCGTGGTCAGGGACTGCATCCGGGGGAGCAGAGTCATGGCAACCTCATTTTAGAAGGAGTCAAAGACGGCGTCCATTTTTTGATCAAAGGAGCTCTCCTGCTGGTCCATCAGCTGATCAAAGTCATCCTCTTGCTGGTCCATGAGGGACTGAAAGAGGTCCTGATCCTTGAAGGGGCGGGGGGGCGTCAGGAGTCCATCTTCCGGAGCGGCGCCGAGCAGGTCGTTCGGGTTGATCCGGGCCAGGGGTTCGGGCTCGCGGAGGGGGGCCTCGGCAAGCGGAGCCTCCGGAAGCGCCGGGGCGGTTTGCTCCTCTGGTGTCACACGGCGGATGCCAACGGGCGTCTTTGCGGCAGGAACCGAAGCCGCCGCGATGGAGACGCCTCCCTGCTCCAGCCAGTTCCGGGCAACGTTGGACTGCACCGAAAAGTTGACGCCGGTGATGGCCAGTCCGTCAGCCGACTGGCGGGCGATGCTGGTGTTGATGCCAATGATCTGCCCATTGTAGTTGAGCAGCGGGCCTCCGGAGTTGCCGCGGTTGAGGCTGGTTTCCGTCTGGAACACGTGCCGCCCCGAGACGCCCCCGTGGTTGCGAATCCTGGAGCCAATGCGTCCGGACGTCAGAGACCAGAGCCCTCCGTTTTCCGGGTGCCCAATGGCCAGCACGGGCTCACCGATTTCCATCTGAGACGAATCTCCGAGCGGAAGGGGGGCGGCTTCGAGGTTGTCCACCTGCAGGAGCGCCAGGTCGAGCCCCTGGTGCGTCCGGACAATGCGGGCGCGCCGACCCTTTTCATAGATGCGGCGGCTGTCATCGTTCAGGTTGTCCTGCTTCAGGAAGACCAGCAGCTTTTCTGGCGCCTGCCCCTGCTCGTTGAGGACCACGTGGGCGTTCGTGAGGACGAGTCCGGGCGCAATCACCGAGCCTGTGCCTTTGGACTGAGCGGAGCCGTGGTTGGAGATGATGAGGACCACCGAATGGCTGGTGGACCGATAGACTTCAGCTGGACTGGGTTGCGCCAGCGCCAGGCTGGGCAGGAGTCCAAGCAGAAGCCAGGAAAGTTTGAGCCAGTTCATGACGTCTCCTGTAAGTTTCGAGTCATTCGACTGTGACGTCTACCTGCGCCTCGGCTTTGGGCCAGGTCATGTTTCGGAAATTCTTGAGTACCACCGCGAACTCAGTGGGACCATAAGCGGTCCCTTCCTGCACCGCATCCGGAAACGAGTCCGTTGTGGCGAGGGCAATGAGGGTGTACCGTCCGGGCGTGTCCGGGGTCAGGGGCGGCAGGGCCTGCTCCTGATTGCGGAGCAGCTTGCGTGGCGTGTTGATGAGCAACACCCCTTGAGCCCCGTCCCAGACATAAAGCCGGAGGTAGCACCGTTGGGCGCATGAGCTGTAGACCCGGAACTCCTCACCAGGCGTCAGAGGACCCTGTGCCGAGGTCCGGAGCTGCAACGGAAACTCCTGAGGCGCCATTTGTTTCAGAAACGGCGTCTCCACCTTGATGCGAAAGGGCACCTGGCGTCCAATGAGGGTCATCAGTGCCGGTTCCGGCAGGGTGCCCTGCAGGCGTTCTGGATCAGGCGCAGCCATGATCACGAGGGTGCCTGCTCCCCGGCTGGCCGGAAGCGTCAGGGCCGCCACGCCCTTCGGATCGGTGGTGACGGGCACCGAGCGTTCTCCAGAGAGGAAGGCGACCGGGAAGTTCCGGACCGGTACCGCTGAGCCACTGACCTGAGTCTGGACCTCGACCTCGAGCTGCGCAGGAGTCTGTCCGGGTTCCAGCACCTGGGCATCGCCCTGGCGTGCTTCCAGTGTGAGGGCGCTGAGCCACTGGTTTTCCAGCCCATTGGCTTCTGCCACAAAGGCTCCGCGTTTGGGAGTCGGTTGCTGGGGCGCTTCTTCCCGGAGCTGCTTCAGGAGCGCCAGGGCGCCAAGCAGGTCGCCTTGCCGAGCAGAGTCCCTGGCAGAGTCCCGGATGCGGGCCAGGAGGGCTTCGGCATTGGCCTCGCGCTGCTGCTTCCACTGCTGAACCGCATCGTATTCACTACGAGGCACCTGCACGAGCACCTTGATGCGCCAGAAGCGCCGGAGCTCCTGAGTGCCCTGAACCTCGCGGTACTGCTCAACGGAGCGCTCCACCAGCTTGAGGCGGCTGAAGTAGGCCTCTGCCTGCTGGTTGGAGCCCGTGACTCCAGACTGCGTGGCATCCTGGACTTCAGAGGAGAGGCCGTAGCTGACAGAGAGAAACTGGCTGAAGGTCCGGGCTTCCACCCCACAGTACTCCACGAAGCGGTTGCCCGCGTCTCGTCGAGCCTCATCGACCGCATTCTTCTCCTCAGCCTGCTTGCTGGAGTAGCCCACAAAGTAGAGGAATTCGTCATTTTCGGGTCGAGTCCCCTGAATCGCCCACTCGGGCTCCGGGTCGGGAGCACGGCGGACCAGCTCCTCGCGGATGGGCTCCGGAGGGGCAGGGGGTGGGGGGGTGACGGGCTGAGAGGAGCAACCTCCCATCAGCACCAGTCCCCCGAGAAGCATCCAGCCCAGGCGTTTCATTCGGTCAGACCCTGCTTCTCCATGTCTGCCCAGAAGGAAGCGGCGTCTTCGGCCTGCTTCTTGGCCTGAGCCGTGGCGGCGTCCTTGGCGCGGCGCTGGGCGTCGGCGATGTTCTCACGCGCACTCTGCTTGAAGGCGTTGTCCAACTCTTCCATCGGAACGGTTGCCAGCACAAAGTACTTGTAGCCCCGCTTCCCGGAAGCGTCGCTCTCGCGCTCCATGTACCACTTTTCGGTCCTCAGGCGTCGCGCCACGTTGGCAGACACCTGCTTCTCAAAGGTCCGGGCGCTGGTGGTGGGGTCCACGACTTCAGAGCCGAGGCCATAGCTGACAGAGGCCTGCTCGAACTTGTTCTTGGCAATGGTGCCCAGGTACTGGACGGCAGCATTGACGGCGCTGCGGCGGGCGTCATCGCGAGCGTTCTTTTCGTTGGCATGAATGGCCGAGAGGCCCACAAAGGACATCTTTTCGTCCTCCACCTCAGGCTCATTCATGGTCCAGTCCGGACGGTTCGAGAAGTCGGGATCCTCTTGAGTGGCAGGAGCATTGTTCTGCGGTTGCGGTTGACTGCTGGAACACGCGCCCAGGGCGAGCATCAGGGCAGTGGTCGCCCCCAAAAACAGCTTACTTGATTTCATCACGACCTCTTGGTTGAAACGAAAATTGAATCATCGCGCTTGCGCGCACCGGACTCGTGCCGGATGACAGAAGGACAACCCCTTCAATGGGCCTCATCCGTTTGAGACGGACACGTCATGTGGATTTCAGAAACTGCGGTGGTTTTTCTCGAAATGCACAGGGACTCCTCCATCATTGCGGAGTTTTTTCCAAAATGTAAGTGCGGGGTGCCGTGAAAGCGGACATCTGCGGAAAAAA
>JAYOTF010000068.1:0-8662 GCA_038150265.1 Deltaproteobacteria bacterium
CCAAACCAGAGCAACAAGAACTGGCCGCTCGCTTCGGTGAGTGCACTGGATGGTGACTATTCCGCTCCGCAAATAAACCCAGTCCACCTGATTGCCTGACACATAGTGGTCGCCGGGAGTGTTTGACGGCGCTCCGTGCACCATGTAGACGTCCGCCTGCCCCGTCCGGCTTGGGGCCTCAACGGAAAAAGCCCTATTGCAAAAAAACGGGAGTTGACGCAAGGTAGGTTTTTTGGTGTCCCCGTAGTTATTGCGACAGGAGGTGGCAATGAGGAAGCAAGTGATGGCGCTTCTGCTTGGAGGCAGCCTGGTGGCCTGCAGCGCCCCGCCTCGGGCCCTGACGGTTTCAGAAGACCTGCCGGAGGTGGTGATCAAGGTGGCAAAGGAGCCCCGCCCGCCCGAAAAGAAGGAGCTGCCCCCCGAGCTGCAGGAGGCCTTCATCCGCTCCTGCTCGGCCTACTGGGGGCCGGACTGGATCATGGTGCAGTACTGTGTGAAGAACCGCTCCGACGAGTACCTCTACCTCTATGGCGACACGCTGCCGAACCCGACCTGAGCCTCAAGGCGCCGTGGGGTCCAGCGTGTAGTGCTCCCACAGGGAGGAGCTGTGGTTGGAGTCGGTGATGGCATACTCCCCCCGGAGGCGCTGAATGACCGCGCAGCGCTTCTCATAGCAGGGGGCGGCCGCAAAGGTGGCACTGAACTCATCCAGAATGCAGTCCCACGGCTGGGCTTCCAGAGCCAGGCTGATGCGGGGAGGCCCCGTGTGGTACTGCCCCCCAAAGTGAACGGTCTCTCCTCCCCACCCAATGACCTGACCCGGCAAGCACGGCAGCGGCAACACGCCGTGCAGGCACGCCCGGAGCACCCCTGCCGGCAGAGACGCCTCCTCATTCATTGACTCCCAAAACGCCTGAGACGCCTTCCGGGAGAGGACAAACATGCAGCCGTTTTCAGGCGTTGCCACCGTCAGGGGAATCCACAGGGTTTGAATGAGCCGGTTTTGCGGGTCCCGGTAGTGGTACCCCACGCCATCGGCATGCGGAGGCCAGCCCTGCCCCACCTGCTGGTCAACGTAATGGAGGATCGGGTTGAGGCGGATGAAGGCTCGCTCGCCCAGAAGCCGCTCCGCCAGCTCCAGCAGAGCCGGGTGAGTGATCAGCTGCCACAGCTCCGGAAACACCAGGGCAAAGGAAGCCGGGTGCCCCGCCGAGACCACCTCCTGCGTCAGGGCGGCACAGTGCTCAATGAGCGCCGGATCAATGGCAAGGCGGGTCCGGAACCAGCCCAACTCCTTTTGCATCGCCCGGACGTGTCGGGCCCGGACCCGCTGGAGCATGACCCGAGGCCGTCGCGTGGTCCGAAGGGGGGCGTCCACCTGCTGGTGCAGCTGGTGCCAGTACTCCGGATGCTGGAGCGGCTCTGGGAAGACGGATGGTTCCATGGACAACCCTCGAAAAAGGCGGTGGTGACCCGTGCTCGTGTGGTGGGGGACGGAGGTTTCATCAGGCGGGGGGAGGCGCTCAGCCGGAGCGCTGAGGCCGCTACTGCAGCGCAGTGTCTGGGAAAAGGCAAGCCCCAGGGCGTGCCAGTGGGAAAAAATCCGGGGACGGTTGGGACCGGTCGTTGGGCTCAGGCGCCCGGAGATGGCGCCGTTTGCGGAAAAATCGAGCGTGACGCCAGCAGCGCCAGAGACGCGCCCCGGAGGACCATGAACCCCGTCAGGGCCAGCCACAGCCCGTGGTTGTGGAGCAGGGGCTCCAGCAGCGCGTAGAGGCTGAAAAAGGCCCCCGCACACACGAGCATGGCGTTGCGCATCGGACGGGTGGCGGTGGCGCCAATGTAGATGCCGTCCCAGATGAAGGCAAAGAGGTTCAGCAGGGCTCCAACGACGAGCCACGGGAGGTACTCCTCCGCCTGGGTCACCACGGCCTCATGCGAGGTGAACAGGCGCAGCAGCAGCGGCCCCGCCCAGCCATACAGCAGCGCAAACGCTCCCCCGATGCCGGCAGCCCAGATCAGCAGCAGGCGGACGCACTGCCGGAGCCCGGACGCATCCTGCTGCCCCGTAAAGCGTCCCACGAGCCCCTGCCCGGCATTGGCAAAGCCATCCACGGCAAAGGAGATCAGCATCCAGAGCTGCATCAGCAACGAGTTGGCCGCCAGCACCTCCTCGCCTGCCCAGGCGGAGGCAACGGTGAAGAAGGAAAACACGGAGATCAGGGCCAGGGTCCGGATCATGATGTCTCGGTTGACCTGGAAGAAGTGCCGCAGCACCTCCGGATCAAAGAGCCGGTGCCGGTCGCGTTCCAGCTGCAGGTTCGGGAAGCGCCACCGGAGCAGCAACCCGGCGAAGCCGACGCCACAGTACTGAGCGACCACGGTGCCCCAGGCGACACCATCCGAGAAGTAGCCCAGGCCATAGACAAAGCCCAGGTTGCCGAGGATGTTGAGCAGGTTGATGGCAAGGGTGAGGATCATGGGGGTCTGGGCGTCCTGCATGCCCAGGAACCAGCCACTCAGGACCATCAGCGTCAGGGTCGCCGGGGCCGCCCAGATGCGGATGTGGAAGTAGGAAACCGCTGCCGCCAGCACCTCCGGAGTGGACTCCACCCACGGAAAGGCAAGGGCGGCAATTCCGGACTGTCCCAGGATCATCAAGCTGCCCCCTGTGAGGGCCACCAGGATGCCCCGCTGCAGCACCCGTCCGGCTTCATGCGCATCGCGACGGCCCCACGCCTGAGCCGTCAACCCGGTGGTGCCCATGGCCAAGAAGCCGAGGCCCCAGTAGAGGAAGTTGAAGATCATCGTCCCCACCGCCAGGGCGCCGAGGTAGTGGCTTTCGGGCATGTGTCCCACGACCGCCGTGTCCACCATTCCCAGTAACGGGATGGAAACATTGGCGGCAATATTCGGAAGGGCGAGTTTCAGAATCTCACGGTTCATGCCCATTTTTTACTGCCATCTTTGGAAAAATACTGGTATTACTTCAAGAAATGATCGCGACCGGCTGTCCTCCTCCATGCTCTTCTTGTTCCTCCTCCTTTCGATTCTGATTCCCTCGTCCCTCTGGGGGGCGCCTCCGGAGCAAGCGGTGGTCTTGCCGTTTGAGCCCTATCCGAGCCTTCAGGAGCAGGCGCAGCTGGAGCAGGTCCGGAGGGATCTGGCGCCGCTGTTTTCCTTTCAGCTGCAGGCCCGTGTGGAGCAACTGCGGCTCCAGGCGTCCACGCCCGCCCGCTTCCTGGAGCAGGTGCAGCAGACCCTTCCCCAGGTGCAGCTCTTCTGGATCCAGCCCCGTGCAGCAGCCCTGAACGTCCTCACCTACAGTCCGCAACTGGGGTGGCGAGCGCGGTTGCTGGAGGGCCTTCCGGAGGAGCAGCAGACGCAGCTGGTGGCCTTTGGGCACTACATCCAGAAGCAGCAACAGCCGCTTCCGAAGCAGACCCCGGTGCCGCTGGTTCGCGAGCCGGGACGGCCTGCAGCGTCTGATGAGGCTCGGCCCCGTCTGGGACGTCCCACGCTGCCGTTACCCCCGCCGCCGGATCCGGAGGCTTCCTTGCAGAAGCTCCGCTTCACCCTCGCGGAGCGGCAGTACAACCAGGAAATCTGGAAGCGCCTGAAGAGTCGGTTGGCCTTCTTTAAGCGTACCGATGAGCTGAGAGGGGCACAAGACGCACGGCTGGAGCTGCAAATTGCGCCAGACGGTCAGGTTGTGGAACGCAAGCTGCTTTCACGAAGCGGTTCGGTGTCGTTTGACAACCTGGTGCTGCAGGCGGCAACGGAGCTGGACCTGCCGCGCCCCCAAGCCATCCTGGTCCAGCCCCCCCCGTACATTGTCGTGATTCACCTGAACCCCTAGTGAGCTGAGATGGGCATGGATGCCGCGCTGACCCTGGTTCCGGAGGCTCCTGACGTCCCAGCGGCGTCTGGACGGACTCCGGGGCAGGCCCTGGACCTGATCTTCAAGGAATACGCCCCCAACACCCGACGGGCCTACTCTAGGGCCTTTCGGGACTTCCTGGGGTGGGCGCAGGTGTCAGACCTGTCTGGGCTGGAGCGTCTGGATCCGTTTCAGCTGCTGGAGTTCAAGGGGCACCTCAAGGAGTCGGGACGGAAGGCCTCGAGCATCAACCAGACGCTGAGCGCCCTCCGGAAGATCGGGAAGCTGCTGGCCGAGTTCGGGTTCCTGACCCACAACCCGTTTGACACCTCGGTGCTGCGGAGTGAGCGGGTCTCGCCGACCAGCACCAAGGGCGCGCTGCAGGTGGCCCACGTTCATGCGATGCTGCAGGCCAACGCCTCCCTGGCGTATGATGAGCGCCGGGCGCCGTTGCTGCGGACCCGCAACGCCCTCATCCTCAAGTTCCTCTACTTCACGGCTGCGCGGCGCAGTGAGGCCGCCGGGCTCCGCTGGGAGGATCTGGATCAGGATGGGATCTACTTTGTGGCGCGGTTACGGCATACCAAAAGTGGCGTGGAGCAGAAGCTCAAGCTCCGGACCGAGCTGCATCAGGAGCTGATGCGCTGGAAGGCCATGCTGGAAGAGCATGAGCTGGTGTCCCCGTGGGTCTTTCCGTCCCTGGGCTTCCGGACCCAGATGCAGCAGATGGATGGGAAGGGCATCAACGATGTGGTGGTCCGGCTCGGGCGGCAGGTGGGGTTGAGCATCTCGGCCCACTACCTGCGGCACACCGCCATCACGCTGGCGCTGGAGCTGGGCGAGCCGTTGCAGAAGGTGCAGGCGTATGCCCGGCATGCCTCGGCTGACACCACGATCCGGTACTTTCACGACCGGCAGTTGCTGGAGCAGAATCCAACGGATCGGCTCCCCTCGGTGTGAGGAGCCGATCCGGTGAGCGGCAGGGCTTAGTCCTTGCGAGCAACCCGGGAGACCCAGATGCTGATCTCATAGAGGATCAGGAGCGGCCCGGCCATCAGCAGCTGCGTGAAGATATCGGGCGGCGTGAGGATGGCCGCAGCGATGAAGATGATGACCAGCGCATACTTGCGGTACTCCCGGAGGAAGTGGTCGTTGAGGATCCCCAGGCGGGTGAGGATGAAGGAAATTGTCGGCAGCTCAAAGACCAGCCCGAAGGCAAAGAGCAGGTGCACCGTGAGCGAGAGGTAAGACCCCATGCTCAGCGTCGGCAGCGTCACCTCGTTGATGAAGCCCAGGAAGAAGTCGTAGCCGAAGGGCAGGACCACAAAGTACCCAAACAGGCCGCCTCCGACAAACAGGGGGTAGGACAGCAAGATGAAGGGCCACACCGCCTTGCGCTCCTTCGCATAGAGCGCCGGGCGAATGAAGAGCCAGATCTGACCGAGGACAAACGGAAAGGTCAGAAACAGCGCGGCATAGAGCCCAATCTTCAGGTACGTGAAGAAGGGCTCCGTCAGCTCCAGGAAGTGCAGCGGAATGCTCCGGGCCTCAAGGGGACGGCGGAACAGGGTCAGGATGGGCTGATTGAGGTTCATCTCGACATAGACCGCCGCGACAAACACAATCAAGATGGCAATGACCGAGTGCACCAGCCGCGTCCGAAGCTCCGTCAGGTGGCTGGTGAGCGGCATGGGGATGTCGTCCGGATTCTGGTCGGGACTGGAACTGGGAGATGGGTGGCTCATGAGTTTTGGGCTGTGGCAAAATGAAAAACAAAGCGAATCTTCTAACATGCTTTCCATGAAACTTCACGACAAACGTCACGGGGCTCCGGTCCTGGGCCTGATGCTTCTGATTCTGGGACTCCTGCCGTCCCTGGCTGCAGCTCAGGAGGCCGCGCCTTCGCGCGAGGTGTACCTGCTCTCCCAGACCTTTGTGGTGGCCAAACCCCCCACGCTGGAGGCCCAGTTTTCTCTTGATGGCCAGAGCCTGGTGACGCTCTCCGGGAACCACCGTCTGGAATTCTGGGTGCCTCAGAGCGCCAAGCGCCTGAGGGTGCTGCCGACCGGAGAACACCGCGCCACGCTGTTTGTGCAGCACCCCACGCAGCCCCTGCTCCTCACGGGGGGAGAAGACGACACCCTGCGGATCTGGGACCTGGAGCGCTCCATGGAAACCGGGATCCTCCGGGGGCACCTGGCCGCCATCTCGGGCATGGTGCTGGATCCCACGGCCACCACCGCCGTCTCCGGAAGTGAAGACGGGACCCTCATCTACTGGGACCTCACGGAGCGCAAGCTCATCAAGCAGGTGCCTCAGGCGCACCGTGGCGCCATCAAGGCCCTCGCGTTTCACCCGGGAGGCGAAATGATGGCGTCCGGAGGCGCTGATGGCATGATCCACCTCTGGAAGCTTCCCGACCTGACGCTGATCAAGACCCTGGAGGGTCACCTGGGCGAGGTGACCGAGGTCCAGTTCACCCCCCTGGGCGAGAAGCTGATCTCCAGCTCGGCGGACCAGACCCTCAAGTTCTGGGACTGGAACACCGGCACCATTGAAAAATCCATCACCCACCACCGCAAGGCCGTGACCAGCTTCGACCTGCACCCCGACGTGGGCCGCCTGGTGTCCTCAAGCGCTGATGGCGGCGTGGCCGTGTGGAGCTTTCCCGAGGGCGAACACATCTTTGACCTGAAGTCCGTGGCAGGGCCGGTGTCGCGCATTCACTTCGACTCCAGTGGCAAGCGCCTCATTGCCGCCCTCACCGAAGGGCAGGTGCAGACCTGGGAGCTGGGGACCTCCTCCTTCCTGGCGTCGCTGTCGGGACATGAACGCCCAGTGGACGCCCTCGCGTTTTCCCGGAATGGCAAGTACCTCGCGACCGCGTCTTCAGACAAGACCATCCGCCTCTGGGAGATGGACACCAAGCAGATGGTCCGGCAGTATGCCACCGAAAACCACCGCGTCCAGTCCATGAGCTTCTCGCCTGACAGCAAGTACCTCTACACCGGGGGCGCAGACTCGACGATCCGGATCTGGAATGCGCAGGACGGCAACCAGGAGGTCCGCCTCGCTGCCCACAAGGGGAAGGTCAATGCCCTGGCGTTTCACCCCAATGGACAGATCCTGCTCACCGGGGGCTCAGACCACCAGTGGATGCTCTGGAACCTTGAAACCAACGACAACTACCGGGTTCAGAAGTCGCACCGCGATCAGGTGACCGCCGTTGATTTTTCGCCAGACGGCTCCCTCTTTGTGACCGCCAGCAACGACCGGACGGCGCAGATCTGGAGCTTCCCCAAGGGCGAACCCCTCGGAGTCCTCCGGGGACACTCGCGGGGCCTGACCGATGTGGCCTTCAGTCCCACGGACCCGCTCATTGCGACCGCCTCACAAGACGGAACCCTGCGGCTCTGGGACATCACGGACCCTGAGGAGCCGGTGCTGCGACTGATCCTGGAAGGGCACAGCTACATCATCTCCCGCCTGTTCTTCTCGAACAATGGCAAGGCCCTCATCTCCATCTCTCGGGACAAAACGGTGCGGCTCTGGAGCACCGCCAATGGGCAGATGATCCGGATCCTCAACGGCGAAAGCACGGCCCTGACCAACGGGGCGCTGAGTCCGGATGGCAACCTGATCGCCGTGACGAACCTGGCCAACACCGTGAGCCTGCTGGCCTACCCGGTGGACATTCCGGAGCTGAAGGCGCTGGAGAACCTGCCGGTGGTGACAGCTGAGGCGCCCGCCTCGCCTGCAGGAGCCGCGGCTCCGGCTGCGGCGCTGGATCCGATCACCCTCACGGATCCGGTGCGGAACCTTTCGGACCTCACCGCTACGTCCACCAAGATGACGCCAGAGGAGCTGCAGGTGTATGCCGTGCCAGTGGTGCCTCCTCCGTCAACCCGGGGCGAGGAGCTGCAGCAGGAGCTCAACCAGATCCTGGCCGGACAGGTGTGTCAGGGGTTGGACCGACTGGAGCAGGTGGCCATGGAGCTGCTGACCTACTATCCGGACGAAATGGCCGCGTATCATGGACTCCTGAAGACGGCGCTGCTGCGTGAGGACCTGGCGCTGGCACAGCTGCTGGTGTATGTGGGCAGCGAGGCGCGGTTTCGCCCCAACACCTTCAGCTATGCCACCGAGCTGACGGTCCGGAATGCCTTTGGCGCCTGGAAGGATTCGGTGTTCGACCAGACCTCTCCCCGTCAGGGCAAGCCCATGGAGTTCCGGCTGCGGAACTGCCGGGGGCAGGAGCGGGTGCTGACGCTGCCTGAAGGCCTCCAGACCCTGCGGGTGCCTCAGGAGTTCATCCAGAAACTCACCCGTGTGGCGCGCATTGTCGACTTCCGGGACTTCCGGAACCTGCCGCTGGAGGAATTCCTCAACCGCTTCCACCATGAAGTGGACCGTGTGCTGCAGACCGATCAGCCCCTTCCGGTGTCGCGTCGGCCCCGTCCCCTTTCCCAACCCGTTGAGGCGGTGGAAACGGGGTTGCTGAACCTCAACCTGGAACAGACGGCCTCCTGGAAAAACGGCGGGAATGTGCCATTTCGGCTCCGACGCTCCGGGCTCCCGTGGCAGTCGTATGTGACGGATCGGGACAACCGCCTGCTGCTCCAGCTCCCGGTGGGGAACTACTCCTTGCAGGTGGGCACCACCATCAGCAGCGCCTTCCGCGTCACCTCTGGACAGACCACCGTCCCCACCTTCAAGTAAGCGCCTGCGCCTGCTCCCCTCCGGAGCAGCGCCCGGCAATCCACTCCTGACTCCAGAATTGCC
>JAYOTF010000069.1:0-4555 GCA_038150265.1 Deltaproteobacteria bacterium
ACCAACCTCCCCCTTGAGTGCCGGCCAAATTTTCCCTTCCGGAGTGACGGCCAACGCTCCTTCCCTCTTGAGCTTTCACCTTCTCCGGATTTGGTTTGAGGGGATGCTCTGATGAAGGTAGGGTTTTGAGAAGGTGGTTTTTGTTATTAAATTTACATAATATTAAAATAAAAAACATAAATAACCAATAACCCACAGCATCGTCCGAGCTTTTGGAGCGTCACTTTCCGCACCTTCAGGCAGCGGTGCTGCGCTTCAGTGCCAAGCAGAATCCGGTGACGGTGCTGCAGGAGCTGCGTGCTGATCCCGGAGTGCGGAGCGCCAACCTGGAAGTGCTGGAGCGCCTGAAAGTGCCTCGGTAGGGGCCCAGAGCCTCAGAGGGCCTGCCCACGGTGGCGCCGGAGCATCAGGACCGCCCCAAACAGCGCGGCCCCCACCGCCCAGGCCACAAGGTGCCGGACGTCCATCCAGAAATCGAGACGGAACAGCTCCAGCGGAGTCCAGACCAGGTTGATGGTCTGCGGGTCGCCGTAGCGGTCACTGAAGTTGTAGTAGCCCCTCAAGGCGCTGAGGCCGTCCAGCAGCCAGCGAGGGGTTGAGTTCAGGACCGACAGGGTGCTTTCCAGCAAGCTGAGTCCCAGCCAGGGCAGAGCCGCCCACAGCATCGGCAGCTTCCCTGCGACCATTGAGGCAAACAGCAGCCAGCACGCCAGCGGCACCAACCAGAGAGCAAACAGCGGGAGGGAGAACCACAGCTGCCCCACGTACTGAAACAGGTGGGTGGACTCCAGCAGCCACCCCCACGGCAGGTTGCTGCTCCAGGACGTCACCGGGATGCTGATCCCCAGCGTCACGGCGAGCGCCAGCAGGAAGGCGCCCCCATACGCAAACGGAATCACCAGCACCCCAAACACCAATTTGGTCAGCAACACCTGCAGGTCGGAAACCGGCAGGGAGCGCCAGAAGATGATCGAGCGGTCCTTGCGCTCTTCATACAGGGTGCCGAGCAGGTAAAGCACCTGCACCAGCGTTCCCACCAGAAAGAACGGCCAGAACCACAGGTTGACGAGGCTCCGTCCCGCTTCCTTCACCTGCTGAAGCTCCTCAGGTCCCAGTTGGGAGCGGAGCTGCTGAAAATCGAGGGCCTGCCCGTTGATCTCCAGCACATTTGAAAGTCCGGAGAGCAACAGGCCACTGACCAGCAACACCCAGACGCCTGCCAAAATCACCGGGGTCACCAGGGTGGAGGTCCGGTGCTCCCAGAACTCTCGCAGAAACAGCATTTTCCAAAAATTCAGGTTCATGGGGACGCGTGTTGGTCAAGGGTTGCAACAAAGATCGTGGCGAGGTCCGCAGGCTGAACCGGGCCCCAGGACTCCAATTCATGGGGGGCTTTCCCCTCAAAGAGCAGGGTGGTGCGGTCCGGGTAGTTCTGCGTGTAAAGAGGCTGCAGGGTCTGAGCGGTTTCCCGGTATTCCGGAGCCACCTCAAGGCTGAGGAAGCGAGCCCGCAGGGACTCAAGGGACTCCTGCAGCAGGACCTGTCCATTTTGCAAGAAGGCCGTATGCGTCAGGAGCGGCTCCACCTCTTCAATCTGATGAGAGGTGATGAGGATGCTCTTGTCGGGCCCCACTCCGGTTTCCAGCAGGTCCTGATAAAAGCGTTTGCGGACCACGGCATCCAGTCCGAGGGTGGGTTCATCGAGAATGTAAAGACGGGCCTCAATGGCAAGAATGAGAGCAAGGTGCAGCTGCGCCAGCATGCCCTTGGAAAGCTCCCGGACCCGAGCCCGCTGAGGCAGTTCGCTGCGACGCAGCAGGGCCTGAGCCTTCTCTTCAGAAAAGCGGGGATGCACACCCGCCAGATACGCCACGGCTTGCTCCACCCGCAGCCAGCGCGGCATCACCGCCACATCAGCCACGTAGGCCACCTCCTGAAGCATGGAGGCTCGCTCCCGGAGGGGATCCTGCCCGAGCACCCGCACCGAGCCCTCGCAGGCGTTGAGCCCCAGCAGTGACTGAATCAGCGTGGTCTTGCCCGCTCCGTTCGGGCCAATCAGTCCCAGCACCTGTCCGGCCGGGAGGAAAAAATCGAGGTTGTGCAGCACCACCTTGGACCCGTACCGTTGGGTCAGGCCCTGGGCTTCAATCAAATTCATCTGAAATCATGTGGGAAAAGTAAGGTTGGAGAGGAGCCGTTGAGAGGTTCCAGGAGGGGGCACACAAGAGGAATCCGGGCTGGTCAGTGGGCCAGCGGAGAGCGGGCCAGAACCTCCACCTGCAGCGGCGTGATCGTGTGCTGGCGCAGCCCGGCACTTCGGGACAGTGTGCCATAGGCGGTCCAGAACATCAGGTTGTTTCCGTCGAAATTCTGGCATTCCTCGGCAGACATGCGGCTGTTGCCGTCCTGATCCTCGGTCAACGGGCACTCGGGGGTATCCGAAAGCGGATCAAACAGCGTGCCCGCGCTTTCCGTGGTGTGAAACAGCCCAAGGAAGTGCCCGCTCTCATGTGCCAGGGTCTCTGCCAGCAGAGCGTTGTCCAGCGACCCTGCGGTTTCATGGGCACTGAGGTTGATCAACACGCCGTTGAAGCCACTCACCACTCCTGCCGACCCCGGAATGCCGGCCGCCTTGCCGAGGTATCCGGACACATTGATGCCCTGCAGGTCGTCCACCAGGAAGAGGTTCACGCCTGCGGCTGATCCCTTTGCAAGCATCTCGTTGGTCAAGTCCGTCCCAAAGTCTCCCACGGAGGCGTAGTCTGCTCCCAACTCCGTGACGGGCTCCAGCGTCACCTCAACCCCACCTTCTTGAAAAATGGTCTGGGCTTCCCGCAAAGCCGGCATCAGACTTGAGGCACTCCACTGGGTGGATCCGAGAAAGGGAAACACGCGGAGGCTTGGTCGCGAAGGAGGAGGCTCCGTTTTGAGCAGCACCTTCAGCGTGTCCACATTGATCGTGGAGACCCTCCAGTCTCCAGGCCTCCAGGTAAATTCGGGATGCACGTGCGTGCCCAGGCCCGAAAACTCACCCACCTTGGAGTCCCACCAAATGAACTCCTGCAACGCTTTTGTTTCGTCAGGTTGATCCACTGGGTAGAAATCGGCAATCTGCATGAAGTCTGAATTTGAAAAACCATATACTGAAACGGAAGTAGCCGCCTCCGGAAGCACGAGGCAGGCTTCCCCCTTCCAACTGCGCTGTGGGTCGTTGTATTCCAGAGTGAGCTGATTCTCTCCCTCTGCCAGCACCTGACACCCCTCAGACGCTCCTTCGGCTGGGCTCACCACGCTACTGTTGTCCAAGCTACTGTCGTCAACGCTGCTGTTGTCCAAGCTACTGTCGTCAACGCTGCTGTTGTCCAAGCTGCTGTCGCCCAAACTGCTGTCATCCCGTTTGGAAGTCGACTGGGTCGAGTTTTCTCCCGGCCCCACCGCACACCCGCTTCCAAGGAGCACCAGTCCCACCAGCATGGCCGTCATCCGGCGCATGAACCCTCTCCGGTCAAACGAATTTCCCAGTGTTCCAAAACGCCTGTATCTTCAGCAATGCCATCGACCAGCTTCAAGGTCCAGGTTCCCTGTCCGGACTCCCCATAGAAGGCATTGCTCAGGAGCGTCATGCCGTTCAGGTTTTGGTCCAGGAATCCATTGGCTGCATTGAGGAGGAGGCTGCGGGTGCCACTTGGGCTCACCAGCTCAACCCCCAGATCACCAATGTGGGTGTGAGACGCGGTCACAGTCACCTGCACCGCCTCCAGAAAATGGATGGCATCGGAAAGCGTCTGCGCACTTTCTGCTCCAGCAACGGAGTTATCGGGAATGGGGACGCCCACGTTTCCGCTGGAACGCCATGGGCAGACCTCCAGCGGGTCAAAGCTTCGGAGCGCCGGAGAGAGGGCTTCCGCAATCGCCGCGTCTGCATCGACTGCTCCAAAGCCATACCAGTTGTGATACGTAAAGCCAGCGGCATTGACCTGCCACCCCAGTTCTGCCTGGTAGCTTCCATCAGCAAGCGAGAGGGCCACGCCCGATTGATTCGGATCAACTTGGCGGGAGGTCCTGGCAAGGATGTGCTTGACCTGCCGCGCCGTCAGGTTGGGGTTCGCCTCAAGCAGAAGCGCCACCACGCCACTCACCACCGCGGTTGAGGCCGAGGTGCCATTGAAGGTGGAGGTGTAGCGGCATCCACGGTTTTCGGCGTGCTGCCCGCCTTCAAAGGCATTCGCCGCAGCCGTCACGCTGGCATCCACACTGAACCCTGCCGAGCATCCCTCCTGGTCGGTGGTCACCAGGGCCGGCGCACACCAGCCCGGCTTGCTGGCACAGTCCCAAAAGTTCCCTGTGCTGTCCTGGAGGGTGCCGTCGTGTCCGTACCCGCCTCCGGGAGCCGTCACCCAGAGGTTGGAGCCACTGGCCGAATAATCCGCATGGGTGCCATCTGCGCCGATTGCTCCCACCTGGAGCACGTAAGGGGTCACCGCATAAGGAGACATGTTGCTGTTCTGACACGCCACTCCTGCCGAGTTTGCGGGTCCGCAGTTGAGGACCACCG
>JAYOTF010000069.1:4565-8150 GCA_038150265.1 Deltaproteobacteria bacterium
TTCCGGAAGCCTGCAGGTACAAGGCGCCCTTGCCTCCTCGCAAGGTGAGGAACCCTTCCCGCAACGCCTGAACGCGTGGGTCGTCATCGGAATACGCCTGATCCTGAGACAGCTGTTGCCCAAAGCTCATGTTGAACACATCGACCTGAGCGGAGTTGGGGGCTTCGGTGGAGCCTCCTACCGAGTCCACAAAACTTGAGGTGGTCTGGGCACGCAGGTAGTTGAAGCCCACCAGCGTTGCCCCCGGTGCAATCCCACGGCCCCCTAGCCCATTTCCGTCAACAGCGGCAATGATTCCGGCCACCGCCGTGCCATGAAAACCGCTGGAAGAGCTGGGGTCGGTATCGCTTTGCAAGAAGTCCCAGGACCCTCCGGGCAAAATGTTGGCGGCCAAATCCTCATGTGAGGTCTCAAGGCCATTGTCCACCACAGCTACCAAAACCCCTGTTCCATCGTAGCAGGAAGCCTGAGTTTGCAAATGGATCTCCACACCGGGGGTGGCGTACTCGCTGGCAAAGGCCTTCTGCCCGGTGTTGTGCAGGTACCACTGCTGCGCAAAGAGCGGATCCGTCGACTCCGGAATCTGAGGAGTGGCCTGGACTTCCTGAGACAGCGCACTGGTCTGCCCCTGAGGACCAACGGCCTGAACCCGAAAGAAGACCGGCTGGCAATTGACCAGCCCCGTTTGCGTCAAGCGGTTCTGGCTTCCGGCAGAGAAGCGCGTGCTCTGGGCGGTGACGCCAGCAGTCGCAGCACGATACACCCAGTAACGCTCTGCTCCGGGGACGGCGTCCCAGCTGAGCGTCACCATGCGGTTTCCGGGAGTCACTGAAACCGGGTCCGGCGCCGGAAGCCTTGGGGTTGCCTGAACGACTTCAGACCAGGCGCTCCGGTCACTGCCGGCGACCGCTTGCACGCGGTAGGAAACCGCTTGGCCGTTCGTCAACCCCGTCTCTACCCAGGCCGTTGCTTCCGGAAGCGTGGCCACTGCCTCCCAAACGCCCCCGGCAAGCTGCCGTTCTACTTGATAGGCCTCGGCCCCAGCAACCGGAGTCCAGCTCAAGGCCACCTGCTGGTTCCCCGCTTCGGCCTCCAGCGCCGTAGGCGTGGCCAGAGGGATCGAGGAGACTTCCTGAGAAAATGCGCCTCCCCCCTGAGCATTCACACTTTGCACACGGAAGTAGCGGCGCTCGCCATTCGTCAGCCCCGTTTGGGTCCAGTTGGTTGCCGTCAGCAGCTCCGATGAGGCCGCATCAGGCCCCACTCCGGAGGTCTCGCTCCAGTACACCCGGTACTGGATGGCTCCCGGAACCGCTTGCCAAGAGAGGTCCACCTGTCCCGACGCAGCCACCCCCTGAACACCTTGCGGGGCCCGCGGCAACTCTCCGGAAGGCGTCACCGCCACCGTTGGTGACGGGGGTCCCGGAAGGCCCTGACGCTGCGCCCGGACGGCATACTGCACCTGTTGACCGTTGGTGAGCGCTTCATCCAGCCAACTTGGGCCAGCTGTCACGGCAATGGCCGCTGCGGAAAAATCCAGCTCCGCAGACGTTGTTCGATAAATCGCATACTCCTCGGCCCCCTTGACGGCGTTCCAGGACAAGCTGACTTCCGTATTCCCCGGAACCGCCTGCAGCGCCTCAGGCGCCCCCAGCGGGGTGGTCTCAAGCGAAATGGGGTCGCTGGTTCCGGTCGCATTCAGGGCCACGACCTCGTAGTAGTACGTGACGCCGGCCTCAACCGAATCATGGAGGAAGTAGGGGACATCCAGCACTTCGCGATGCACCGTGTCATCTTCTGACGAAAACCAGCGGAGCTGATAGTGCTCCGCGCCCTGCGCCTCCTGCCACTGCAGCTCCACCTGTTCCGGACGAATCAGGACTTCCTTCATCTGAGGAGATTGCAGAGGAATTGCCGGAATGCTGGCTGAAGCATTGCTCTGACCCGTCGGATGCTGCGCCTGGACCCGAAAGGAGTACGTGCGGCCATTTTCAAGCTCCTCCAGGAGCAGGTCCTCTCCAGTCACCGTCTTCGTGTACTGGCCGGTGCCATTGTCGACCTGCACGGTGTAGGACGTGGCCTGGTCGACCGCCTCCCACTGCAACCAAACGGTCTGGTCCCCAACGGCCACCGAGAGGGAATCGGGGGTTTTCAACGGAGTTCCAGCCACCGGTTCGGACCAGGGACTTTGATCCACGCCATGGACTGCTGCCACCTGAAAGGAGTAGGTACGGCCATTTGCCAAGGCTTCCCCAGTCCACACGGGGTCCTCCAGCTCCACCGTCTCCCAGCTGGCTCCAGCCGTGCCATTGTCCTGCGCAAGTCGGTACCCACTGGCTCCAGCCACTGCTTCCCACTGCAGCTGCACCTCACCTTCCTGCACCCGAGGCGAGGCCAGCCGAGGAGAACGGAGGGCCCGGACTGCGCGCGACACCGCCGGCCCCCCCTGGTGCTGGTCGTAGCACGCTCGGACCTCAAAGGTGTAGTCGACTCCGCTCTCCACGGGCTCCTGGACGTACTGGGTCTCGCTCAGGTCGCGGACCACTCCGGACTCGCCACTTGCCGACTCCCAGCGCACCTCATAACTGCGAGCCCCTGCCACCGCCTCCCACTGCAGCTGAATCGCGGTTTCCGTGGTCTGGGCCTGAACCGATTCAGGGCTTGCCAAGGGCACCGCGCTGACCGAATCAGACAGAGGACTCGATTGAGCGCCTGCGACAGCAGCCACTCGATAATGGTAGGTGATTCCGTTTTCAGGAGGGACGTGGATGTAGGTGGGCTCGCTCAATTCGTAAATCACCTTGCTGGCTTGAGCTGAAGCGGTCAGCGACCAGTAAAGGGTGTACGACTCCGCACCCGCCACAGGGTTCCACTGAAGGACCACTTTTCCAGAAGAGGCCTGGGCGGTCAGGTTGTCAGGCGGGCTTAACGCGTCGGTGGTCATCGTTCCTGTTTCCGGAACCGAGCCCGCCTCCTCCGAGGACGTGGGCGCCGTTTGGCAGGCGATCAGCCCCAACAGGCTGGCGCTCCACACGAGGAGGTGCGCCACCCGGCGGAGGAGCGATGGAGGTGAAGCCGTCTGGCACATGTCACAGCAGCCACAACCGAGGGGCACGAGGAGTCATCCGTGCGCTCCCTTGCCGTTACTGAATCCGGAACACGTAGGCCGCCCCCGATTCAGGCGCCGAGTCATCACGAGTGCCTTCCGTTGAAATCTCCGTCTGAGCGCCATCTTCTTCCGGGGCGCCAATCAGCACCGTGACATTATCAACGGCAACCGACGAGCCAAATTTGTCTCCCTGGTTGGCATTGTCCGCTTTCAGGTAGGCATACTGCCGAACATGCGTGCCATTGTCCTTGAAGACATAAACTGCGCCTGCTCCGGGAGCCGTAATGGAAAAGCTCCCGGAGGCGGTGACGTAGGTCTGGTTGGAGCCCTCCTCGGGAGCGCCCACCACGATGTGCTCGCCATCAATGTCCACCGCGCTGCCGAAGAAGTAGCTGTCTCCGGGATTATCGGGCTTCAGGTAGGCATAAAGGGCCAGGCGGGTTCCATTATCCTTGAAGACGTACACGGCCCCGGAG
>JAYOTF010000070.1:0-3920 GCA_038150265.1 Deltaproteobacteria bacterium
GGCTTTCAAAGGCACTATGTGTCAGGATAGTTGTCGCACCGAGTGCTAAGATTCACTCATGAGACATAAGCAGGGCATGGAATCGTACTCGGTTGCACGTAGCAGCGTCTTCAGCTGCTGCGGTCCTTGAACTGCTCGCTCATCAGGGCTCCGAGGGCGTGGTGGAGGTCTGTGGGAAGGAACACCTTGGTGGTGTCACTCATGTTGCTCAGGGTATCGAAGTAGCGCACGCCCAGTGCGAGTTGGGCGCCATTGGGGCCAATCCGCTCCACAAACGTATGGAGGTAGGTCGCATCGGCCTGGGCTCGGAGTTCCGTGGCCCGGGCGTCGCCCTCAGCCCTCAGGATCGCGGCCTGCTTGGCCCCTTCGGCTTCCAGCACCTGCGCCTGCTTGTGTCCTTCGGCAGCCAGAATCGACGCCCGCCGCTCTCGCTCGGCATTCATTTGCTTGTTCATGGAGTCCTGGACCTCATTCGGGACCTGAATCCCCTGAATCTCGACCCGATTGGTCCGCATCCCCCACTTTTCCGAGACATCCTGCAGTTCATCCAGGATGGCGCTGTTGATGCGGTTGCGTTCCGAAATGACCTCGTCCAGGTTCATCCGTCCCACGACATCCCGCAGGGTCGTGAGGGCCACATTGCTGATCGCCAGGGGCAGGTTCTCCACCTCATACACCGCCTTGGGGGCATCAATGATCTGCCAAAACAGGATCGCGTTGACCGTGACGGTGATGTTGTCGCGCGTGATGCAGGGCTGTGGCTCTGTGTCAAGAACCTGCTCCTGCTTGGAAATGAGGATGTCAGAGAGGCGTTTGCGTTTGGTCGCAATGCCTCCCCAGTGCCCCATGTCCTTGGGAGCCTCAATGAAGGGGAGGCGGATCCGCAGCCCGGCCTGCTTGGTGGTGCTGTACTTGCCAAGGCGCTCAATGATGATGACGTGGTTTTGCGGGACCTGATAGATCATGACGACTCCTGTTCTTGAATTTTCTCAACATTCAGGCGGGCTCCTTCCAACGAGAGGACCCGGATGGGGTCTCCGGCTTCCAGGGGTTCCGTACCGCACACCTGCCAGCGGTCGCCCCGGACCTGAGCATGCGCTTCGTCCAGCATGACCCCTGTGGCTCCAGGAAGCGCATCCACACCAGACAGCAGACGGGTTGGCACCAGCCACCGCTCCAGGTAGTGGCCTCCTGCGGAAGCCAGCTTGTACATCACCAGGGTGCTGCCGAGCATCACCGGCAAAAACACCAGCACCTGCACCCACCACACGACCCCCCAAAACTCCAGGACCGCGAGGACCAGCAGCGCCACTCCACTTCCGGAAAGGACGCCTCCGGAAGGAATCACGAAGTCGATGAGGATGAGGGCACCTCCGGTGATCAGAAGCATCCATGTGAAGAAGTCCATTGTGCTTGCCGTTCTCAGGGTTCCGGATGAAGCGGGATTGGGAGGGAAGGCAGCGCCCCCTTGCGATGAGCCCGGGGCAGGCCCTTTCCGCAAGGGAACCCTACTTGAGGGGGGAGGAGCAGGCAAGGAAAAAGGCCCGGGCACCTGGTCTGAAGGACCCGATGCCGAGGCTTCAGGCGTTCCGGAGGTGGGGGTGAGAGAGCGCTGCCATGACACCACGAATTTCGGCCAGTCCCCGGACCCGTCCCACTGCCGGGTATCCGGGCTGCGAGTCTCGAGACAGATCGTCGAGGATGTCCTGACCATGGTCGGGGCGAATGGGGATTTCCCAGTCGGAGCGTCCCGCCTCCTTGCGACGCTGTTCCTCATTCAAGGCGGCCGCAATGATGGCCACCATGTCGCTATCGCCCCCCAGGTGTTCCGCTTCATAAAAGGACCCGCGGATTGCTGGCGTCTCTCGCTTCACGTTACGGAGGTGCAGGAAGCGGATGCGGTCGCCCAGTCGATTGATCATGCCGGGAAGGTCGTTGTCGGGCCGCGCTCCGAGGGAGCCGGTGCAGAGCGCAATGCCGTTGGCAGGACGGTCCACCGCCTGCATCAGGGCCGCATAGTCTGCTTCTGTAGACATGATCCGAGGAAGCCCCAGCAGGTCAAAGGGCGGGTCGTCTGGGTGACAGCAGAGGCGCATGCCCAACGCCTCGGCAACAGGAACCACCTCACTCAGGAAGTCGATGAAGTACGAGCGCAGCGTTTCAGCCGAAATCGACTCATACTCACGCAGGTGCTGGCGGACGTCTTCCAGCGTGAAGCTCTCTGCTGCTCCGGGCAGCCCAAACACGATGTTCTTGGCAAGGGCCTGCTGGGCCGCTTCGCTCATCTCGGCAAACCGACGCGTCGCCTCTTCCAGAATCGCCTCCGGGTAGTCGTGGCGCGCGTTCTCCCGCTTGAGGAGGAACACGTCAAAAGCAGCAAAGTCGACAAAATCAAACCGCATGCACGTCGCCCCCGTGTGCAGCTGCCAGCGCAAATCGGTGCGGGTCCAGTCCAGAACCGGCATGAAGTTGTAGCAGACCACCTCAATGCCCGCGGCAGCAAGATTCGTGAGGCTGATCTTGTAGTTTTCCAGGTGCTGACGCCAGTTTCCCTGCTGCTTCTTGATGTCTTCCGACACCGGCAGGCTCTCCACTACCTCCCACCGGAGCCCCGAAGGATTTCCATTTTCCATGGTGGCCACCTCACGCTGCCGACGCGCAATCTCCTCCGGAGTCCACACCTCACCCGTCGGAACATGGTGCAGCGCCGACACCACCCCCTCCACCCCTGCTTGCAGCATGGCATCAATCGTCACGGAATCATTGGGGCCGAACCATCGCCAGGTCTGTCGCATTGCATCTCTCTCAGGTTGTTGATGAATTCCTGAAGCACTCCTCTTGCTCCTCCTGCTTCTCGGCGATCACCATACCCCAGAAAAATGCGGTTGACAAGTATGGTAGTATGGCTTAACGTTGCTCGCAGATGGGGTTCCTCCGGAACAACAACGGGCTCCCTTTCAGAATGAAACCTTTGATTTTATTGAACTCTATAGAGAAAGCGGCAGGCCTTCCGGCCTCAACGAAGGATGGACGGCATGGGCTGGAGAGGAGGCCTTTCCAGAAGGTTCCGACCCGCTCGCTTGCCGAATTCACTCAAGGCTGTGCAAAAACTTTCAGAACCAGGCATTGAGCCCGGCGTTGCGGTTCGTCCGCAGGTGCACCGGTTGCTCCGCCAGCGCATCATTCAAAACGACCTGGAACCCGGAGCGCGGGTTTCCGAAACCGAAATTGCGGCTCGGTACGGCGTCAGCCGCCAGCCGGTGCGAGAGGCCTTCATCAAGCTGGCAGAAGAAGGGCTGGTGGAGGTTCGGCCTCAGCGCGGCACGTTCGTGTGCAAAATTGCGATTTCCTCAGTCGTGGGGGCTCAGTTTGTCCGGAGTGCCATTGAGACCGAGATCGTGGCCCGGTTGGCGGCTCAACCCGACCCAGGCCTGATCCGGACCCTCCGGAAGCTGCTTGCCGAGCAGATGGCGGTTTCCGAAGGCGGGCAGGGATTTGTGGAACTGGACGACCTCTTTCACCAGACTCTGGCCGAAGCAGCCAAGCAGGCCTACGCGTGGGGAGTGGTTGAGGAAATCAAGTCTCAGATGAACCGAGCCCGCTACCTGACCACCTCTCAGTTTCCCGTGCGTCCTCTGGTGGAGCAGCACACGGCGATTGTGGACGCAATTGAGCAAGGCGATGTTGCCGCGGCTCAGCGCACCATGAAACGGCACCTGAGCGAGATCCTGAAGGACCTTCCGGAAATCACCAAAGGTCGCCCTGAGTACTTCATTGACTGAGTCTTTCCCTCAATCCCCACTGATTCACCCAAATGGAGGAGGTGCGCCCCCCCCCCCCCCCCCCCAACAACCGAGGGGGCCCCCCCCCGGGGCCCCCACGGGTAATAGAGAAAAGGGGAAAAAAAAGTTTTTATAAAA
>JAYOTF010000070.1:3930-8100 GCA_038150265.1 Deltaproteobacteria bacterium
TCTTTCTCTCAATCCCCCACTGATTCACCCAAATGGAGGAGGTACCCGACCCCACCCACCCACAGAACTCGTAGGTGCACGCCGACGTGAGCCCCCTTGCTTAATGACTAACTGGAGAACAAAGATGTTGAAATTCCCGAAGCTCAAAACCATCGCTCTTGCCACCCTGGGCATGAGCCTTCTGGCCACCCCGGCCCTGTCTGCCGACCTGACGCTGAAGCTGGGACACCTTGCAAATGAACAGAATTCCTGGCATAAGGCATCGGTCAAGTTTGGGAGTGAGCTGTCTCGGCTGACCGAGGGTCGCATTGCCGTCGAAGTCTACCCGAATGAATCCCTGGGGAAGGAAATCGATCTGATCAATGGCATGCAGCTGGGAACTGTCGACATGACCATCACCGGAGAGAGCCTGCAAAACTGGGCACCCATGGCCGCCCTGCTGGCCATTCCGTATGCCTACAAATCCATTGAGCACATGGACGAGGTCGCCAGCGGAGCCATTGGTCAGCAAATCAAGCAGCAGATCATTGACAAGGTCGGCATCCGCCCCATTGCCTTCTTTGCCCGTGGCCCACGCAACCTGACCTCGAACCGCCCGATCAAGAGCCCGGCCGACCTCAATGGCCTGAAGATGCGGGTTCCGAACGTTCCGCTGTTTGTGGACGTCTGGAAGGCGCTGGGAGCCAATCCGGGACCGATGGCCTTCTCGGAAGTGTTCACCTCGTTGCAGAACGGCACCATTGAAGCCCAGGAAAACCCACTGGCGCTGATTCGTTCCGCAAACTTCAATGAAGTTCAAAAGAATGTGAACCTGACCCAGCACGTGCGGTCCTGGATCTACCTGACCATTGCCGAGTCCACCTGGCAGAACCTGTCTGCTGCTGACCAGGATGCAGTCATGCAAGCTGCCGCGTTGGCCCAGGCCTATGAGCGGGGCCTGTTCGAAGCCTCCCTGGCGGCCGACCGAGCGTACCTCGAGAGCAAGGGCATGACCTTTGTGGAAGTCGATGGCGCCGCGTTCCAGGCCAAGGCCAAGGATGCCGTTCTGAAGAACGTCAAGCCCGAGATCAAGGGCATCGTGAACGACCTGTTCACCAACTGATCCGGAGCACCTGCAGCTTCTCTCGTAAAGGGGAGAAGCTGTTTTCCCTTTGTCCGAAGAAGGTTCCATGTCTGCCCTCTACCGGGGGGTTCGCTCCCTGTTCCAGATTGCCATCAGCCTCGCATTTGTGGTCATGATCGGCGCCGTGCTGCTGCAGATCTATGGCCGGTTGGTGGGAAACTCGTTTGTCTGGACAGAAGAGCTGACCCGGTACGCGCTTCTCTTTCTGGCGGCATTCGGGGTGGGCCTTTCGTACCAGTCCGGCGACCTCGTCAACGTGGACCTGTTCTGTGAGCGGTTGCCGGGGCGCTGGCCCGTTCGGCTGCGTTTCCTTGCGGCCGGGGTGACCTGCATTTTCAGCGGCATGCTGGTTCTTCCCGCCTGGAAGTACACCCAGATCGGCGCGCGCCAGCACTCTGCAGCACTGGAGTGGCGCATGGACTTCATTCATGCCAGCGTCCTGATCCTCCTCGTCTCGTTGTGTGCCTTCTCGCTGCTGCGTGTTCTGCGCATGCTGACAGGCAAATCCGACGGAAAACCTGTCCCCCATCACCAGCCATGAGCCTGACGCTTCTGATCGTCGTCTTTGTCGGCGGATTGCTCATTGGCATTCCGGTGGCCATCACCCTGGGGCTGGCCTCCATGGCCTACCTCCTGTCTGCAGGAATTCCGCTGGTGGTCATTCCGCAAAAGATGTATGCCGGCATGGACGTCTTTGTGCTGCTGTGCATCCCAGGCTTCATTCTCGCCGGGAACCTCATGAACCGCGGCGGCATCACCGAGCGGATCATCCGCTTTGCCAACTCGCTGGTGGGGTGGGCACGAGGTGGGTTGGGGCTTTCCAATGTGGCGGGCTCCATGCTGTTTGGAGGCGTCTCCGGCACCGCCGTGGCAGATGCAGCCTCCATTGGAGGCGTCATGATCCCGGGCATGGTCAAGGCGGGCTACCCTGCCAGCTTTTCTGCTGCTGTCACCGCTGCGTCTTCCACCGTGGGCCCGATCATTCCCCCCTCTGTCCCCATGATCATCGTCGGCGCCCTGACTGGCGTTTCGGTGGGGAAGATGTTCCTGGCCGGCGCCATTCCCGGAGTCCTGATGGGGGTGGCGATGATGATCACGACCTACATCATTGCCGTCCGCAATGACTACCCTCGGCAACCGTGGGAGGGATTTGCTGAGCTGACGCGGTCCTTTTTCGGAGCCTTTTGGGCCCTGGCGATGACGGCTCTGATCATTGGCGGCCTGCTGAGTGGCATCACGACTCCCACCGAAACGGCTGTGGTCGCCAGCGTTTATGCCCTGATTGTGGGGCACTTCATCTACCGCGAGCTTCCGGCAGCCGCCATTCCGAAAATTTTGCTCGACAGCGCCGTCACCGCCGCCGCCATCCTGGTGCTGGTCGGATTCGCCAACGTCTTTGGCTGGATTCTCGTGTCAGAGCGCATTCCCCAGATGATTGCGTCTTCGGTCCTCTCCATTACCGAAAACAAGTACCTGGTGATCCTGCTCATCAACATCCTGCTGCTGTTTGTCGGCATGGTCATGGAGACGATTGCGGCACTGATCATCCTCTTTGTTCCCCTGCTCACCCTGGCACAGGGCGTGGGCATTGACCCGGTTCACTTTGCCACCTTTGCCGTCCTGAACCTGATGATTGGCCTGACGACTCCGCCGATTGGCGTGTGCCTGTTCATCTGTGCCAACATTGCGAAGCTCCCCTTGACACCGGTCATCAAGGCGATCACGCCCTACCTGCTCTCCAATATCCTTGTGCTGCTGCTGGTTTCCTATGTGCCGTCCATTGCCACATGGCTGCCAAACCTGCTCCTGGACTGAATGCCCCTCAACCGCGTTAAGCCTCACCGAAGGAATCTGTTATGTTTGCCGTAAGCGTCGATCGTCCTGAGACCCTGAATCTTTCCGAAAAGCCACAGCCTGCGCCCGGATTGGGCGAGGTGCTGGTTCGGGTCCGGAGGGCAGGAATCTGTGGTTCGGACCTGCACATTTACCACGGGCTCAACCCGTTTGCGACCTATCCACGGGTGGTGGGTCATGAGTTCATGGGCGTTGTGGAAGCAGTGGGCGCAGACGTCGAGGCGCTTTCTGTCGGAGAGCGGGTGGTCATTGATCCGGTGGTGAATTGCGGCCAGTGCCAGGCCTGCACCATCGGGCGCCCCAACGTTTGCCGGAACCTGCAGGTCATTGGGGTGCACCGTGACGGCGGCATGGCCGACTACACGGTCTTGCCGGTCCGGAACGCCCACCGCATTCCGGAGCAGGTGTCTGACCGGCTTGCTGCCATGGCGGAGCCGTACTCGATTGCAGCAAACGTCTTGGGACGAACCGAGGTTCGGGAAGCAGAGTGGGCGCTGATCTTTGGGGCAGGCACCATGGGATTGACCGCCGTGCAGGTGGCTCGCATGAAGGGGGCGCAGGTCGTCGTTGTGGAACCCGGGGCCGCTCGTCGCAAACGCGCTGAAACCGCTGGGGCCGCCCTCGTCCTTGACCCTCAGCAGGACAACATTCAGGACGCCCTCGGTGACCTGACCCAGGGAGACGGCCCTTCCCTGGTGGTGGACTGTGCCGGGATTCCGCAAATCCTCCCCCAGGCCATTGACCTTGTGGCACCTGCCGGACGAATTGGGCTCCTCAGCTTTTCTCCAGAGCCCATCCCCATCAAGCAGCAGGACCTCATCAAAAAAGAGCTGTCCCTGTTTGCCTCCCGGCTCAACAAGGGCCTGATCCCTGCGGTCTTGGACTGGTTTGCCCAGGGACTCGTGGATGGAGAGAGCCTCATCAGCCATGAGTTTTCGGCTCAGCAGGCGGTGGAAGCCTTTCAGATGGCCGACCAGTCTCCGGAAGAAACCGTCAAGGTCCACCTGCTCTTCAATCCAGCCTGATTCGGGCCCTGTCAGTGGGCGACCGGTCAGGGCAATCGCATGAAGGGAAGCCACCGGCTGATCTTGAAAAAACAGTCGAGACTCGCTGGAGAGGTTCCCTCGCTGGAGTCACGACTGGATCGAAAGGTCCGTCCTGCTCGCGAAGGCGAGAATCCCGAATGAATCGAA
>JAYOTF010000071.1:0-730 GCA_038150265.1 Deltaproteobacteria bacterium
CATCAATACACTTGATGCCAAAACGGGAATCGAGCATTTCATCAAGTAAAGCGCTTCACTTTTTCGAGCTAAATGAAGGACTATTGAACGCCGCTGCCCCTTAAACAAGAGGTAAAGAATCACCGCCTGAAAAAGTAGTTCCATGGAGTACACAAGAGCAAACCAAACAACCGGAGCTTCCAGGTAAATAAAGATAACCTTGACCAGAGAACCCAACAAAATCTGGGTAAACTGTGCTACAGAAGCGTACTTGCTCAGGACCTGAGACTGGAAGTACAGATCAATTACACCAAACGCCTGGAAAATCGCGCCTACTGAAATAAAGTACACCATCAGGTACTCTTCATCTGACACCTGAAAGAAGTATAAGGCGACAGGGATGAAGACAAGAGCTAAAAAAGCACCACCCAGTCTTAACAGAAAAGCGGTTGCGAGGATCTGCTCGACCCTTTCTGGAAACCGGACCATCTCACGGACAACAATCTGATCCAGACCCAGAAGGCTAATGGCTGTTATGATCTTTGCAAAACTAAGAGAAAAATTGAGGCTTCCAAAAGAGTCTGGTCCCAAGTAGCGAGCAACCCAAGCACTGACTAAAATATTCACAACGATGCGAAAAATTCGCTCAGAGAACAGCCATCCGGTATTGGTAAAGTATAAATAAAAATTTTCACCAATCACCTGCTTCAAGAGGACATCAATTCCTTCCAGTCTTTTGGACCAGTGGGTC
>JAYOTF010000071.1:740-7278 GCA_038150265.1 Deltaproteobacteria bacterium
ATTGGGAACTGCCAGCAGCCGTTTGGCTCAATCCTGAGAAAAATGACGAACATCTCAAAGAAGCGGCATGAAACCATGCGACAACTCCCTTGGCAGATACCGGAGTAAACCCCTTCTGACCTGATGATTTAGCCCGGATAGACCAAGACCGATTGTCATAATGAATGAAGTACTCGAAATCCACTCATGCGTCATCTTGTCTGTTAGAGGATAGAAAATTACGCTCCTCCCTCAGCACCCGGAGCAGTTCCGGAAGCAACGGGAGCAGAAACGGCTTCCGCAGGGCAATGTACCCCCAGCGGGCCAGCTCATGGGCGATCCAAGTGGCCCACGCCCAACCCTGTAACTCCTCACGTCCATAGCGGTACCAGGTCCGGTACCGGTTGAGGAGAACGGACTGCACCACCCTGCGACGCTGCTCCCAGTCTTCACGCTGCAACGCGCTCAGTTTTCCAAATCCCCCTCGCCGGTGCACCAGCCGCACCCCCGGCACCAGCCCCAACTGCCCGCCCTGGCGCCTCCACGCCAAACTCAGCTCGCCATCCTCACCATAAGCAAAGTACTCCGGCGCAAACACCCAGGCCTCATTCCGGAGCGGAAGCAGCGCCATCGGGATCCACAACGCCGCGCCACAGAGTCCGGAAACCTCCAACACTGCGGCCATCGCGTCCCGGAGTGGCGTCTCCGACCAGCGCTCCCCTTGCCAACGGTCCCAGCTCCGGAAGGTCGCATCCCACTCCAGCCCGGCTGAATCCAGCACAGGGTCCGGCTCCTCGGATGCAACCAGCGCCGGTCCCAGCAACCACGCGTCCCCCACCTGCCGAGAGGCCTCCATCAGCTGCTCCAGATCTCCCGGATGCAGCGCCAGGTCCGGATTCAGCAAAAAGGCATACTGCCCTCCCTCCCCTTGCATCTGCTCCAGGTTCGCATGGTGCCCGGCCCCAAATCCGATGTTTTGCTCCGAACACGTCCAGCAGACCCATGGAAACGCTTGCCTCAATGCGCGCAACGCCTGCTGATCAGCAGAGGCATTGTCATGGACCCACACCCGGTCCTCGGGTCCCAGCACGGCGTGCAGAGAGGTCAGGGTCTTTTGAACCTCATCCAGCCGATTGTAGGCCACCAGACTGATTCCAACACGAAAGGGCACGTTGAACCTTGATACCAACGATGAATGCATCCTCCCCACCTCAGGTTCCTGCTAGCCTACGGCCCCTTGCCCAGAGATGCCAGTCGCTTGGAAATATCTTTGTTTTTCCGCAAGAGGTCGATAGCTTAAGGGGCTTTCCGCCTGAAGGCCTTGCGGAGCGGGCCAACCCCGGCTCCCAGGGCACCTTGATCAAACGCGAGAATGGACTACAAAATTTTCTTCACGGTGTTTGCCGCCGTGTTCATTGCCGAGTTGGGAGACAAAACCCAGCTGGCAACCATGCTCTTTGCCGCTGACAAGGAGGTCAGCAAATGGACCGTCTTCTTCGGTGCCTCCCTCGCCCTGATCGTGGCCTCGGCCCTGGGCGTGATTGCGGGAAGCACCCTCTCACAGTACCTCAATGAGCGCTACCTGCACTATGCCGCCGGCCTCGGTTTTGTCCTCATTGGATTCTGGACCCTCTGGAAAGCGTAAGGCCTGCTCGGAAAAGCGGCCCCCAGTGACGCTTCCTCAACCCCCTGAACGACTTCGTTGCGTCATGACTCCTCACCCCCGAAACCCGGTGGCGCCACTCGATCTGGACTGGCTGGAAGGCCTCCGGGTCAACCGAAGCGCCACCGAGCGACGCGCCGCGACCCTTGGCACCCGCCGCAGCGTCAAGAAGGACTGGCAGGCCGCGTGGCTGCTCAAGGCCATCGCCTGCATGGACCTCACCACGCTCTCCAGCGACGATACCCCGGAGCGCGTCCGACGCCTCTGTGCCAAGGCCCGTCATCCGTTGCGTCCGGAGTGGGTCGAGGCGCTGGGCATCGCCGACCTTTCCCTCACGGTCGGAGCGGTGTGTGTCTACCACGCGTTTGTGGAAACCGCGGTCGAGGCGCTCCAGGGCTCCGGAATTCCAGTTGCTGCCGTTTCGACCGGATTCCCGCACGGACTCAGCCCGCTCCCTGTCAAACTCGCTGAAATCGAGGCCTCCGTTGCCGCAGGAGCGGCCGAGATTGACATCGTCATCACCCGGTCCCATGTCCTCACCGGGAACTGGCAGGCCCTCCATGACGAAGTGGCCGCCTACCGCGAGGCCTGCGGAGACGCTCACCTGAAGACCATTCTCGGGACCGGCGACCTCGGAACGCTCCGGAATGTCGCCCGGGCCAGCGCCGTCTGCCTGCAAGCCGGAGCCGACTTCATCAAGACTTCCACAGGCAAGGAATCCGTCAATGCCACCCTCCCTGTCAGCCTGACGATGGTCCGGATGATCCGCGAACACGAGGAGCGCAGCGGCTTTCGGGTCGGCTTCAAGCCAGCAGGCGGCATCCGAACCGCCAAGCAGGCCCTCGAGTGGCTCATTCTCATGAAGGAAGAACTCGGCGAGCCCTGGCTGAGTCCCGCCCTCTTCCGGTTCGGGGCCAGTGGCCTACTCACCGACATCGAGCGGCAGCTGGAGCACTTCATCACCGGACGCTACTCAGCCAACTACCGACACCCTGCAGCCTGAACCCTGACCTGCTCTCCCTCTCATGACCAACCTCTCAGCCCTTTATCACTCCATGGACTATGGCCCGGCTCCCGAAAGCGCCCAGGAGGCCCACCGCTGGCTGCAAGCCCACCCGTCTGGGTTTGGCCTCTATGTGAACGGAAGCTGGAACACGCCTCAAGACGCGCCAACCTTCCAGACCCACAACCCGGCTTCCGGAGACGTTCTGGCCACCTGCGTGGAAGCCGGTCCGGAAGACGTGGACGCCGCCGTGCAGGCCGCTCGCCAGGCCACCACGCCGTGGCAAGAGCTCGGTGGGCCCGGACGCGCCCGCTACCTTTATGCCCTGGCCCGGGAGATCCAGAAGCACGCCCGCCTGCTCGCGGTGCTGGAGACGCTGGATAACGGCAAGACCATCCGGGAAACGCGGGACATCGACGTCCCGCTCGTCATCCGGCACTTCTACCACCACGCGGGATGGGCGCAGCTGCTGGAGACCGAATTTCCCGGGCACGAACCCCTCGGTGTTGCAGGACAGATCATCCCGTGGAACTTTCCGTTACTGATGCTGGCCTGGAAGGTTGCCCCCGCCCTGGCTGCCGGAAACACCGTGGTCCTCAAGCCGGCAGAATTCACCCCGCTCACCGCCCTCTGGTTTGCGGAATGCTGCGACCGCATCGGCCTGCCTCCTGGGGTCTTCAACCTGATCACCGGAGCCGGGGCCACGGGAGCGGCGCTTGCGGCGCACCCCGGAGTGAACAAGGTCGCTTTCACAGGCTCCACTGAAGTCGGAAAACGCATCCGGAACGTCACAGCTGGCAGCGGGAAGCGCCTGACGCTGGAGCTGGGGGGGAAGTCCCCCTTCCTGGTCTTTGAAGACGCGGACCTGGACGCAGCCGTGGAAGGCGTGGTCGATGCCATCTGGTTCAACCAGGGGCAGGTCTGCTGTGCCGGATCGCGCCTGCTGGTGCAGGAATCCGTGGCGCCCCGGTTTCTGGAGAAGCTCAAGCGCCGCATGACGACCCTCCGGACGGGTGACCCGCTGGACAAGGGCATGGACCTCGGTGCCATCGTTGCGCCGGTGCAGCTGGAGCGCATCCGCTCGCTGGTGGCAGCAGGACACACCGAGGGCGTGGAGTCGTGGCAGGCGCCGCACCCGCTTCCGGAACAGGGCTGCTTCTTTCCACCGACGCTGCTGACGGGCGTGCATCCGTCCTCGCAGTTGGCGCAGGTCGAGATCTTTGGGCCGGTGCTCGTGAGCTCCACCTTCCGGACACCCGCTGAGGCGGTTGAGCTTGCCAACAACACGCATTACGGACTCGCCGCCAGCATCTGGAGCGAAAACCTGAACCTCGCGCTCCACATCGCTCCTCAGCTCAAAGCCGGAGTCGTGTGGATCAACTCCACCAACCAGTTTGACGCGTCCAGTGGATTTGGCGGCTACCGGGAGAGTGGATACGGACGCGAAGGCGGACACGAGGGCCTGCTGGAGTACCTGAAGCCACAGGCTTCCGGAGCGGCAAAGCCCCTGACGCGGGCCACCGTTCCTGCCACTTTCCCAGCGCTCGCGGCTGATGCCACGGCAGCCGTCCACCGTACCGCGAAGCTCTACATCGGGGGCAAACAGGCTCGGCCTGATTCGGGTTACGACCTTCCGGTTCTTCAGGCCGATGGCGCCCTTGCGGGCTCGGTGGGACACGGGAACCGCAAGGACCTCCGGAACGCCGTTGAAGCCGCCAGCAAGGCCTCCGGGTGGAGCCAGGCCACCGCCCACAACCGGGCGCAAGTGCTGTACTTCCTTGCCGAAAACCTGGGCGCCCGAGCCGATGAGTTTCAGCAGCGCCTCCGGCAACTGACCGGTGCCTCGGCAAAAGCGGCGGCGCAGGAGTTGGACGCCAGCCTCTCCCGGATCTTCAGCTATGCCGCCTGGGCCGACAAGTACGAGGGGCGCGTTCATCAGCCACCCAGCCGGACCGTGGTGCTGGCGCTCAATGAACCCCTGGGGGTCGTTGGCGTGATCTGTCCGGACGAACAACCGCTGCTGGCGATGCTGTCCCTGCTGCTGCCGAACCTGGCGATGGGGAACCGCGTGGTCCTGGTTCCGTCTCGTCCCCATGCGCTCATTGCCACGGATTTCTACCAGGTCCTGGACACGTCCGATGTTCCGGGAGGCGCGGTGAACATCGTCACAGGAGATCCTGCAGAGTTGGGGAAGACGCTCGCCGAGCACGATGACGTCTCCGGAATCTGGGTCTGTGGGTCTGCGGAAGAAGGAGCGGAGGCGCAGCGTCGCAGCTGCGGAAACCTGAAGCAGGTCTGGACCAATGAGGGGAAGGCGATCAACTGGCTGGACCGAGAGGCCGCCGAGGGGCGCGACTGGTTGCGCCGCGCCTGCCAGGTCAAGAACGTGTGGGTGCCGTACGGCGAGTGACGGTCACCAGTGCCACATCGTCCCGTCTTCCAAGCGGTTGACGGGCAGGTACGCCCGCTGGTAGGGGTACTTGGCGGCGAGCTCTTCGTTGAAGTCCACCCCATGTCCGGGAACCTCCCCCGGGTGCAGGTAGCCGTTTTCAAAGAAGTACGCGTGCGGGAAGACCGCGTCGGTCTCCTCGGTGTGACGCATGTACTCCTGAATGCCGAAGTTGGGCACCCAAAGATCAAAGTGCAGGGCGGCTCCCATGCAGACCGGCGACAGATCGGTGGCGCCATGGCTGCCCGTCCGGACATGGTACAGGCTCGCCAGGTCGGCAATCCGACGCAGGTGCGTGATGCCCCCCGCGTGCACCACGGTGGTCCGGATGTAGTCGATCAGCTGCTCCTCCAGGAGCGCCTTGCAGTCCCAAATGGTATTGAACACCTCCCCCACAGCTAAAGGCGTGGTCGTGTGCTGCCGGATCAGGCGGAAGCCCTCCTGATTTTCCGCCGGGACCGTGTCTTCCAACCAGAACAACCGATACGGTTCCAGAGACTTCCCCAGCCGTGCGGCTTCAATGGGCGTCAGGCGGTGATGCACATCGTGAAGCAGGTGCGGTTCCCACCCATAGGTTTCCCTCAGTTTCTCAAACAGCTGCGGCACGTGGTCGAGGTACTTTGAGGTCGACCAGACATTTTCCGTAGGCAGGTCCGCATCCGCAGGCTCGTAGAACAGCTTGTCCTTCGAGACGCCGTAGGTGCTGGGAATGCCCGGAATGCCACACTGGGCCCGGATCGCCTTGTACCCGGCTTCAATGTAGCGCCCCACCTCTTCCACGGTCTCGTTGAGGTCGTTCCCATTGGCATGGCCATACACCATCACACCCGTCCGGCTCCGCCCTCCCAACAGCTGGTAGAGCGGGAGGTTGGCGACCTTCGCCTTGATGTCCCACAGCGCCGTGTCGACTGCCGCAATGGCCGACATCGTCACGGGCCCGCGGCGCCAGTAGGCTCCTCGGTACAGGTACTGCCAGATGTCTTCAATCTGCTGAGGATCCCGCCCGATCAGGCAGGGGATGACATGCTCTTCCAGGTAAGCCGCAACGGCCAGCTCCCGGCCGTTCAAGGTGGCGTCTCCAATGCCATACACGCCTTCATCTGTCACCACCTTCAGGGTGACAAAATTCCGCCCCGGGCACGTCACAATGACCCGAGCCTCCTTGATTTTCATACTGATTCCGTCTTTGCTGAAGATGGGATGTCGAGTGATGCGGGAAACCGAATGGCCTCCCGCATCAGCAACGGAGAGAAATATGAGAAACTGGCGGTCGTTACTGCAGCCACCAACCGCTGGGCTGTGGAGCATTTCGCCCCCCTGAGCCAACCACTCTACGGAATGACTGATATATTACAAGGCCAAACTCGCCGAACGCCGTCGTTTCCCCGTCCCCGTGCTCCCCGCAAACCACCCCACCCGCCGAATTTCCCGCTCCGCTGCTGGG
>JAYOTF010000072.1:0-7191 GCA_038150265.1 Deltaproteobacteria bacterium
TGACTTTGTCGAGACCCGGAAGTCCGGAGATGGAGGGGTTGATGGGGTCATCAACCAGGATCAGTTGGGGCTGGACCGGATTTACCTTCAGGCCAAGCGGTATGCTGCAAGCAAAGTCCGCGAAAAAGAAATACGGGACTTTATTGGAGCCATGAGTGGGGACACGACAAAAGGGGTCTTTGTCACAACCTCTTGTTTTGATCAACACGCCATTGAGAAGGCTCAGCAGGCGCACCACACGATCATCCTGATTGATGGCACGAGGCTGGTGGACCTGATGTACCAGTTTGGCGTGGGGGTTCAGGTGGCAAGCACCTATGAGGTGAAGGAAATCGACAGCGGGTTTTTTGAGGAAGGGTGAGGCCTGCGCTCCGAGAGGAGGAAGTTAGGAGGAGGGAAGTGGAAACTCCAGGCGGAAGCAGGCCCCGGGGGTGCCGTCCTGGCGGTTGGAGGCCGTGATGGAGCCCCCGCTGGTTTCCATGATCCGTTTGGCGAGCGCCAGTCCCAGTCCGGTGCCTTCTTGCTCCTTGGTGCTGTAGAGCGCATCAAAGATGCGGCTGAGGTGCTCCGGAGGAATGCCTCCCCCGCAGTCGCGGACTTCCAGGGCCAGCCCCTGACGGGTCTGCTGAAACAGGAAGCTGAGGTGGGGACCCGGTGGCAGCTCCGGATGCTGGTGGCGATGCTCCAGGATGGCGTCTCGCGCATTGAGGATCAGGTTCTGGAGGACCTGAATGATCTCATTGGGGCGCACAATCACTTCCGGCTCGTGGTCCGGATCTGCTTCCCAGGGGTGATGGACCTCCGTGGTGAGGCGGGACTTGAGCAAGGTGGTCTGGGTCAGCTCCAGCGTTTTTTTCAGCAAGCCTGTGAGGCGTTGGGGGCGGGCCTCCAGACTCGTCCGGGCCAGGTCCAGGGTGCGTTGGGTGATCTGTTGCGCATGTTCCAGAGCCTGGTAGCTGGCCTGGATGACCTTCTCCCCCTGCTTCTGCTGGCTGGGGTCCAGCAGCTGTTTCAGCTGCTCAAGGCGAATTTCCAGGGCGGCAATGGGTTGGCGCAGGTCATGAGTGATCTCCGAGGCCAGCTGTCCCACTGAAACCAGCCGCTCGGTCCGGGCCATGGCTTCTTCCTGCAGCACCTCCCGGGTGATGTCCTGGAGGATGCCGATCAGAGTCGGGCCCTGATCGGATTGGGGCAGGAGGGAGGTGTAGAAGCGGATCCATCGCTCGCGCTGGTCCGGGAGGAGCAGGTGGAAGGTTTGGGTTTGTGGAAGGCCTCCCATCGTTTGCTGGTGGGCCTCCAGCAGGCGTTTGGACTGCGCCTCACGGCTCTGGGCGGGAAAGCGTTCGATGAGGGCCTCGAGCGTCAGAGGCTCGCCTGGGGGCAGCTGCAGGAGATCCTGGCAAAAGTCATCCCACCAAATGCTTCCGGACGCATCTGCCTGAGCCCAAAAGCCGATTCCGGCCCCCTGAGAGGCAAGGGTCATGTGCTGGAGCCGACGCTCTCGCTCCAGCTGGAGCTCCTTTTGCTCCGTGATGTCCTGATTGATGCCAAACAGCAATTCCCGTCCGTGGACTGTGGCCTTGCGGTAGTGCGAGGGGATCCACTTGCGGGTCCCACTGGGCATGATGTAGAGGAATCCGTTATCACCAATGGCGTGGTGGCTGTGAGAAGGCTGCTTGAGCGCCTGAATCTGGGTCTCCTTCAGCGGGCCTTCCGGGAGCCGACGGATGAGCAGGTTCACGTCCCGGCGCTCTCCGGGTTGCTGCTCCCAGAGCTCGTTGAGGTACTCGCTCCACACCTCTTCGTGGTGGTCTCCCAGGTCCTTCCACCAAAAGCCAAGCTTGCCCATCCGTGAGCTGAGGTCCATGAGCTTGAGCTGCAGCTCCGAATGCCGCTGCACCTCACTCCGCTCCGTCACATCGATATTGAGCCCAAGGAGGATGGGGCCCTCGGCGTCTTCAATCACCTGCATGTACCCCTGAATGATGCGCAGTGTGCCGCTGGGCAGGTTCAGGCGAAACTCCTGGCTGTACTTCTGCAGCTTCAGCGCATTTTCCAGGGTCTGACGTACCGAGTCGCGGTCGGAGGCATCAATGCGCGAGAGGAAGGTCTCGAGGTCCAGCGGAGCCCCTGGGGGAACCTCGAAGAGGGCATGGGACAACTCATCCCAGTGCAGGGCTCCAGACGCCAGGCGCATCCACCAGTAGGAGATGCCGGCTTTTTCGTTGGCCAGCTGCTGCAGCTTCAGCGTGCGCTCGGTTTCACGCTGCAGCGTCTCCTCTGCAGAGACATCCCGGTTGGAGCTGATCAGGCAGGCGGCTCCGTCGACCCATGCCTGACGGATCTTGATCTGAAGCAAGCGCTGCTGACCGGCCCGAGTGCGGATCGGCAGCCGAAGGGTTGGGGTGCCCTGTTGGAGCTGGTTCAGCAGAAGGGTCCGGTCTTCCGGGTGCTGGTAGAGCTTCAGCGAGGGGTGTCCGATCAGCTCGGCTTCCGTAAATTCCACCAGCTCCAGGTACGGCTCATTGGCATAGAGGATGGTCCCGTCTTCAAGACGGGTGACCAGCAGCGCTTCCGGAAGCAGCGAGAACGCGGGCTTCAGCTGGCTGAGCGAAAGTTCAGGGAAGGGGGGCATGGAAGCAGAAAGAACCAGGGACGTGGGGGCCGTGTCCAACTCGATGGCAAGAGGAAGTCGGAAAAATGCACCCCCGAATTTACCGGGATGCTCCGGTACAATCAACGTTAAAGGCCGGGCCCTCGCCTGAAACAACTGGCGGGCAGAAAGGGCCCAGCGGTTGGTGGGGGCGGACCTTTTGATCCATCCTCAGGAGAAGCGCTGGAGGACCTGGGCCCGCAGGGTTTGCAGGGCCGCCTGCTGAGGGTGGGCCGGGTCGAGCTGCTCCATGAGAAACTCCAGGGTCTGGAGGACCTTGCGCCACCGGGGCTTGTGGGGGATGGTCGACGCCGAGAGGTAGCGGCGGAGGCCCGGGCTCTTCCAGGCGCCAGTGGATTGATCAACGTGTGCGCCCCAGGCTCCGGAAGCCTTGGCCAGGGCGCTGAGGTTTTGAGACGTCTGCTGCTCCCAGAGCCGGACACAGAGGCGCATGGCTTCCGCC
The DNA here is from genome assembly GCA_038150265.1 of Deltaproteobacteria bacterium. Lineage (GTDB taxonomy): Bacteria > SAR324 > SAR324 > SAR324 > NAC60-12 > JAYPUA01. The sequence goes on from JAYOTF010000072.1 coordinate 3,117, forward strand.
AGAAGCTCCTGATCCGAGGTGACGGGGCTGGATGCCTGCTGCAGCGCCCGGCGCAGCTGAACCAGCTCAAGGTGGGAGAGGACGCGGGCTTGAAGTTCTGCCTGGAGGATCGGCTTGAAGAGGTAGTCGTTGGCACCCGCCTGCAGCGCAAGGGCGATGTCGTCGCTGCGGGTGTAGGCGCTGAGGAAGAGGATGGGGAGGTCTTCCCGCGAGGCCTGCTCCCGGATCGCCTCACACACCTCGTAGCCATCGAGGTTGGGCATCCGTGCATCAAGCAGAATCAGGTCCACTGCATGCGACTGCCAGAGGTCCAACGCTTCAGCGCCACTGGAGCAAAAGTGTACCCTCAGGTTCAACTCCGCCAGGTACCCCTGAATGATGTACAGGTTGGTGACCTCATCATCGACCACCAAAACGGTGCCCCCCGGCTGCTCCGGCTCCAGTGGCTTGGGAACCGTCCAGGAGGGAAGGGGCAAGGCCTCCGAGGTGGGCGCTTCATCTGGCTCCGGTGCCTGCGGCAGCGTCAACCAAAAGAGGCTACCGCCTTCCGGAGGCGCCTCCACCCCGATTTCGCCGCCATGCGCCTCCACGATTTGGCGACTGATGCTCAACCCCAGCCCCAGCCCCTTCCCCGAGGAAGCCGTTGTGGGGGCTCCTTGCTCAAAGGGCTCAAAGATCCGCTCCTGATCTTCAGGTGAAATGCCGGGGCCCTGGTCCCGGACCTCAAGGCGTAGCATGGCTCCCTGCGGGTGGGCTTCCACAGTGATGGCTCCTTGAGGCGCATGCGTCCGGGCATTCTGGAGGAGGTTGATGAAGACCTGCTCCAGCTTGGCCGGATCTGCCTGAGCTGCCGGAAGTTCGGGAGAGATGTTGTTCAACAAAGGAGGGGAGGCGGTGGGCGGAGACTCCAGGAGCACGAGGACCTGCTGAACCAGAGGCCTCAGGGCCACTGCCTCCGTGTGCAGGGGGGTGGGTTGCCCCTTGCCTCCGGAAAGCTCCAGCAGGTTGTCCACGAGTCCATTGAGGCGCTGGCCGTTGCGGAGGACCACCTGCACCTGCTGCTGCTTGACCTGGGAAAGGGGATCGTGCGGATCCTTGAGCAGCATCTCGGTCAGGCCAATCATGCCGTGCAGGGGGGTCCGCAGCTCATGGGACACATTGGCCAGAAAGCTGCTGCGCAGGCGGTCGTTGGCCTGCAGGCCCTCAATGACCTGTTGCTGAGCCTGGTCGCGCTCGAGGTAGGTCTTCCGGAAACGAATGGCAAGGGCAACGGAGAAGAGGATGCAGTCCAGCAGCGCTGCCAGCTCGACCGCCGGGCGGTAGTAGGGGCTGAAGTTCAGGACCCCAAGGGCCATGAGCGGCATGGGCAGGGTGAACAGCAGCAGGCCTCCCACCCCGGCAAGGAAGTACTGGGCGGCCTCGTTGCCCTTGCGCCATGACTGCACCCCCATGATCCAGATCAGCGGAGAGGCGAGGATCACAAAGTTGGCAATCAGGGTGTAGCGACTGAAAAGGTCGTCCATCAAAAACGCGCCTGCGAGGACCCCGAGGATCAGCAGATTGGTGATCTGGTTCAGGCGCGGGGCCAGCTCAGAGAGGTTGAGGAGCCTTTGGGAAAACTTGAGCCCAAAGACGATGGTGGAGAGGACGAGCAGCACGGCCAGGTGGTAGATCAGCGTGCCTGTGACAAAGATGTGGTCGACCCACAGCCGCCCAAGGATCCGGAAGTAGAGGAAGGAGCCCAGAAACAGCGTGTAGTAGAGGTACACCCGCTCCCGCAGCGCCAGGTAGATGATGCCAAAAAAAGCAGCAAAGACGAGCACGCCTCCCCACATCCACCCGTAAAAGTGATACTCCCGCAGGTTCTCTCGCTGCAGGGCTTGCGGAGTCCACAACGCCAGCATCACCTTCATCTCAAATTGCGTGTCAAGCCGCAGGTAATAGGTGTGCTCCTGAAAGGCATCGAGCGTGAAGGGGATGCCGAGGACCTCTTCCCGCGACTTCCCTGCCGCAATCAGGTCCAGGAAGTCGCTTGATGCCACCTGATGAGCCGGCTCCCCTCCACCTTCCACGTAGAGGTCCATTGTGGTGTATTCATGATCCAGGAACATCACCAGGTCCTGAGGCGTGGCAGTGGTGTTGTGGACCCGAAAGCGAAACCAGTAGGGCTCCCGGACCAGCCCCGCGTTGAAGACGGTGCTGCGGTTGGGCTGAAAGCGGGAGGCCACCTGGGGAGACCGAACGTCCATCAGTGTGAGGGTTCCGGAGGCATCCTGCAGGTACTCGAGGTGGGGGCTCAGCTGGACGCTTTCAAAGGTCGACGTGAGCAGAACGGGAGGAGGAAGAGCGTCCTCAGCAGCGAGGCCACTGCCAGTGAGCTGCGTGAAGAGGACACAAGCCAGTCCGATCCAGGTGCGGCGGAGGCGTGCAACCCGAACCTGAGGCCAAAGGCAACGTAAGGGAAACAGAGGGAAACCATGCCTGAGGTTGACCGGGGACGGAGGCCCCCATCCACCCCGTCCATGAGGAGACCGGGAGCACGGGGCTCCCGGATCCTCTGGCTCTGATGGGTTACCTCATCGACTCCCCGGAGGAGGCGAATGCAAAAAAGCTTCTTTTCTTTGAAAGAACGGGAACCTACAAGCCATTATCAACATCCAGCAAGCGGGAAACGGGATCCTGCAACTTGACCTGACTGCGTTGCCTGGAGGTTTCTGCGGGAGGATGAAACCGGGTGATGCGGCCACCTTTGTTGAGGAAGGCCTGAATGGCATCCTCAATCTCAGAATGAGTGGGGGCCGATTGCTGATTTTTTTGGGCGACCTGTAGCTTGAAGGGATGGCAGTTGAAGGCCGCTTGAGCGGCACTCTTGCGCTTGGCAGTGTCGGTTGGTTGAAAGTCCATCATGGCTGTTCAGCATCATCGAGTTAAGAAAAGCTCCCGGTGGGGCTTCGTGTCGGCTTCTGACCCGTACCGAGCCGGAGTCCGGAAGCCTGGCTGGGGCGACCCCCTGCCGTCGAATCCCCGTCCTGCTGCAACCAGAGGGCGGTGGCCCACCCGACCTCGGCGGTGGCCGAGCGCGGGGCACCGAGGCGCCCTCTGGTGAAAGGAATAGCCCCACCACCAAACGGGGCCTGACCTCAGATTCCAAGCTGAATTTTGGAGCGAATTGGAGCTAATTCTGACGAAGATTCTGATTTTGTTTGATTAAATTTTGGGGCGAGCGGTGGGGGACGCCCGCTTGTCAGGCGTGCACGGAGGGGGACGGACGCGCCTTCCGGAAGCGGAACGCCCCCGTTCAGGGGGAAGAGGACGTCTGCAGGCGGGCCAGGAGACCGAACGGGGGCGATGGCGTGCAGGCGAGGAGGCGCCTAAAGGCTCTCCTTGAGAAACTCAACGAGGCTCATGGAAAGGACTCCGGTGAGGAAGGACTGGAGGACCACCAGGGCCCGGTCGTTCCAGAGGGCCCCCACGTACCCCCACAGCACATTGCCAATGAGAGCCGGAACCAGATTCCAGGGGTAGAGGTCTGCTCCGGTCATCAGGACTCCAATGATGACAAAGACGTTTCCGATCCACTTGGCCCAGTAGGTGACGTCTCCCACAGGGGTGACAATCTTGTTGACCTGCGGGTTCTCCTCGACCCACTGCTCAATCTCCTGAGAGTGCTCCTCGACCCACTGCTCGGTGTCGAGCTTTTCCGGGGCGGCCGGTTCCTCGGGAGGGGGGGATTCTGGATCGGTTTCAGTCTGGGCTTCAGTCTGGGCGGTCTGGGTCATTTGAGCACCTCTGCTCCTGCGTGATGGTCAAGGAAGATCCGGCGGGATCGCAATACTCTCTCACGGTCATGCCTGCAAACGCTTAGCCGAAATCGCCCCGACCGCATTCTTTTCCTGACTCCGCCGAGTCCTGGCCGGAGGCGAACGTTGAGTTCCTTTATCAAAATAATATTATGTCAACTAAAAGCAATCCCCCATCCCTAGTGCCACCGACCCCCTGTTCCAAACGCTGCCCAAAACGGGGCCCTCGCCTGAGGGGAAGCAACCTGACAATCTTGAAAAACAGGGGTGACTCG
>JAYOTF010000073.1:0-5503 GCA_038150265.1 Deltaproteobacteria bacterium
TCCGAGCTCATCTGAGAGAGTGGTTCATCAGCAGTGAAGAGAGGACGGAGCTCCGGAGGAGTCGGGACGCTTCGGGGGTGGCTTCAAGGGGATGAAGGAAAACCCTCAAAAATTTTCCAAGCTTCGCCATTTGCGTTACAGCCCGGAGCGCGTGGGCACTTGAACAAGTCAAGTGTTTTGAGGAAGCGAAAATGCCGATTTAAGAAAGGATCTCAGCAATGTTCACGGAATGAACATACGGGAATTTCGGAGAGCGTCAAGAAAAAACAGACCTGCCGTTTACTTTCCGCGCCCTAACCCGTAAGCGGACAAACGCTGAGCCCACTGACGGACAAAACCTCACCCTCGGAAGCGGGGCTTGCCTTCAGTGGTTTTTCCCGGAGTCTGGAGGCTCGTTGGACAAAACCGACTCTCCCGCAGAGGAACCTGACGGCGACTGTGCCGCCTCTTGCTCCCGGCGGAGCTGATACGCGCTCCACGCAAGGAAGAGGACTCCGACGCTGATGAAAATGTCCGCGAGGTTGTTGACGAAGAAGCTGAAGTCGCCGGCCCGGAAGTGCAGGAAGTCGGTCACGTATCCCTGCAGCGTCCGGTCGATCAGGTTGCCCAGGGCTCCGGGGAGAATCACGACCAGCGCCCACCAGGTCCAGCGATCCAACTCGTTCCAGTAACGGTAGAGGTACACGACCATGCCCAAAACCGCAATGGCGGAAATCCCGATCAGCAGCGGCAATCGCACGAGTTCGGGCCAGTCCGACATGATGCTGAAGCTCACCCCGTGATTCTGGACATGAGTCAGGTCCATGAGCTGTGGAATCAGCGGCGTCATTTCGTAGAGGGGGACCGTCTGGCGGACCCATTCCTTGGAGCCGTAATCCAGCGCAAACAGCACCGCTATGACCACCAGGGCTCCGGTGACGGAACGGCGCCTCATTCCGGAGGGCTCAGCAGGTGCGCTGCCAACTCGGATTGCCGGACGCTGCGTTGCCCTCGGCTGGCCATGTCCCGCAAGACCACCTCCCCGCGCTCCAGCTCGTCTGGAAACAGGAGGATCGCGTAGCGGGCGCCAGAGTCATCAGCTTGCTGGAGGGCGCGTTTCATCTTCTTCAAGGCCAGGTTGCAGTGGATGTGCAGCCCCTGTCCCCGGAGTTCAGTGGCAAGGCGCAGGGCCAGGCCGGTCTGATCAGCAGAAAACGGCAGGATCATCGCGTCCAGAGACTGGTGCAGCTCCGGAAGCTTCTGGTGCGCCTCCAGGACATCAAGGATGACGACGTCCCCGAATCCGAACCCGACGGCTGGAATGGAATCGCCACCATAGGTTGAAAGGAGGGAGTCGTAGCGCCCGCCGCCACAAATCGCGCGGTGGGTCTTCTCCGGATTGTTCACCTCAAACACGGTTCCTGTGTAGTAAGACAGCCCCCGAACAATGGAGATGTCAAATTTCAGGTAGGGCGCCAGGCCCGTGTCTTCCATCAATGAAAGCACTTGCTGGAGGGGCTCCAGCACCTCCGGGTGCTCCAGGCGCTCAGCCAATGCCTCCAAGGACGGACAGTCCAGGAAGTTTTGAAGCGCCTCGGCTTGCTCCGGAGTCAACCCTTGCTCCTGAAGCAGCTCCAGGAGGGCCTGGGGCGAGATCTTGTCTCGCTTGTCCAGCACCACCAGCACCGCGTCCCGTTGCGCTTCCGGGACCTCCAGCTGCGCGAGGATGCCATTGAGGATGCGCCGGTCGTTGAGGAAGATGGTGATCTCTTCCGGACCCAGCCCAAGCTGCTCAAAGGTGCTGATGAGGAGGAGGAAGATTTCGGCTTCTGCGCTGGGGCCAGCCTCTCCGATCAGGTCCGCGTTCCACTGGAAGTGCTCCCGTCGCCGTCCCTTGGTCATGCGTTCGTAACGGAAGCACTGCGGGATGGAGAACCACTTCAGCGGAAAGGTCAGGGACTTCTGATGCTGCAGGATCATCCGGGCCAGAGACGGGGTCATCTCCGGACGCAGGCTCAGGCGCCGCCCGCCCTTGTCCTCAAAGTTGTAGAGCTGTTGGGTGATCTCGTCTCCGGCCTTGCGGATGTAGAGGTCCTCGTGCTCCAGAACGCATGTGTCGTACTCCTCAAATCCGGCCTGCTCCGCGGCCTTGCGCCACGCCTGGAAGAGCCAGGTCCGCAGGCGCATCTGGTCCGGATAAAAGTCACGGGTGCCCTTCACGGGCTGCAAATCAACAGAGCTCATGGGGTGGCTTTTTACTGCGAAAAGGCGAGCTGAGCGGCGGTCCGGAAGTCCTGCCAGGCCAGCTCAAAGGCGCTCCGGTTCCGGAGCAGGTAGGCGGGGTGAAAGGTCGGAAGCACCGTCCGGCCGTGGTAGTTCAGGGTCTTGCCCCGGACCTTGGTGATCCCCGGGATGTCGGGAATCAAGGCGCGGGTGGGAACGTTCCCCAGGGTGATGATCAGGGCCGGGTTGATCAGGGCAATCTGCTGCTCCAGAATCGGGAAGCACTGGGCCACCTCTTCTGCCTCCGGATTGCGATTTCCCGGGGGACGGCACTTGACGACGTTGGTGATGTAGACGTCCGGCCGGTCGATCCCCATCGACAGGATCATCTTGCTCAGCAGCTTCCCGGCGCGTCCAACAAACGGGCGCCCGCTGGCGTCTTCATCGGCTCCAGGACCTTCTCCCAGGAAGAGCAACCGCGCCCCGGCGTTTCCTTCGCCGAAGACCAGGTGGGTCCGGGTTTTCCCGAGCGCACACCGCTGGCAGTTGTGGTGCGTCTGCTGAAGCGCTTCAAGGGTGGTGGTTTGGGTAGAAGGGGGTGCTGGAGTCGAAGGGGCGTTCAGGGACGGTGGGGTCGGCCGGTCATCCGGCTGCGCAGAGGGGGACTGAGGCTCCGCCCCCAGCTGCTCGCTCAGCTCCCGGACCTGCTCCTTGAGCCCTTCCGGCTCCTGAGGAGGAGGCGAGGCTTCTGCGGCCTGCCCTTCCGGGACAATGCGGTACACGCCCTCAAGCAGCTTGTGGAGCTCTGCCTGTGGCATTTCTTCAAGGTTGAGGTGAGTGCAGCCTTGCTTCCGGAGCCAGTTGAGCTGGTTCTCCAGATGCAGCACCATCGTGGCGTAGTCAACGCCCTGATCCCGGGTTCGTTCCATCAGAGGATGTAGCGACTAAGGTCCTGATGTTTGAGCAAATCCTTCAAACGCCCCTGAATGTAGTCCGGCGTGATGGTGATGGTCTGTCCGGAGAGATCAGGAGCCTCGAAGCTCACTTCTTCCAAAAGCTGTTCCAAAATGGTGTGCAGCCGCCGGGCGCCAATGTTTTCGGACTCCTCATTGATGCTCCGGGCGATCTCGGCGATGGTCTCAATGGCCTCCTCGGAAAATTCGAGGGTCACGCCTTCGGTCTTGAGCAGCTCGGTGTACTGCTTGATGAGGGCGTTTTGTGGCTCAGTGAGGATGCGGACAAAGTCTTCCTGCGTGAGGGCTTCCAGCTCCACCCGGATGGGAAAGCGCCCCTGCAGCTCCGGAATCAGGTCCGAAGGCTTGGCGAGGTGAAAGGCCCCTGCGGCAATGAAGAGGATGTGCTCGGTCCGGATGGGGCCATACTTGGTGTTGACCGTGGAGCCCTCGACGATGGGAAGCAGGTCCCGCTGCACGCCTTCTCGCGACACATCCGGACCGCCGTAGTTTCCGCGCCGGGCCGCGACCTTGTCAACCTCATCCAGGAAGACGATTCCGGACTGCTCCACCCGCCGGACGGATTCGCGGGTCACCTCTTCCATGTCAATGAGCTTGCTGACCTCTTCCTGCTGCAGCACCTTGCGCGCATCAGCGATGCTGATCTTGCGGCGCTTGGTCTTCTTGGGCATCAGGTTCGAGAGCATGTCCCGCAGGTTCATGTCCATGTTGTCGTTGGCCGACAGGGGCATGAACTCCATGATGGGGCCACGGGCGGTTTCCGGAACGTCCAGCTCCACGAGCTTGTCCTCGAGTTTGCCGTCCCGGAGTTTTTGGCGGAACTTCTCCCGCGTCGGGTTGGGCGCATCGTCTTCAGATTCACTCCCAGAGGGAGGCAGGAGCAGGTCCAGCAGGCGCTCCTCGACGGCGGCTTCCGCCTGAGCCTGCTTGCGTTCGGTTTGCTCCTGACGCACCATCACGACCGCGGCCTCAGCCAGGTCGCGGATCATCGACTCGACGTCTCGGCCGACGTAGCCGACTTCGGTGAATTTGGAGGCCTCCACCTTAATGAAGGGCGCTGCGACCAGGCGAGCGATGCGGCGGGCGATCTCTGTCTTCCCGACGCCAGTTGGCCCAATCATGATGATGTTTTTCGGGAGGACCTCGTCCTTCAGCTCGTCCGGAAGCTGAAGCCGCCGCCAGCGGTTGCGCAGGGCCACCGCCACGGCCTTCTTGGCTTCATTCTGGCCGACGATGTACTGATCCAGCGCGGCGACCGTTTCGCGAGGCGTTTGGTTCGGCAGGTTCGAAACGTCCATCAGGTTTCCAGTTCTTCGACGACGAGGTTGGAGTTGGTGTAGATGCAGATTTCCGCCGCAATGCGCATGGAGCGCTCCGCGACTTCACGGGCCGACAGGGAGGAGTCCATCAGGGCCCGGGCGGCAGCAAGGGCGTACATTCCTCCGGAACCAATCCCAATCAACCCGTCATCCGGCTCAATCACGTCCCCGTTTCCGGAAATGATCAGCGATGCCTCGGCGTTGCAGACGGCCAGCAGGGCCTCCAGGTTGCGGAGCATCTTGTCGGTCCGCCACTCCTTGGCCATCTCAACGGCAGAGCGCACCAGCTTGCCGTTGTACTGGTCGAGCTTCTCGTCAAACTTTTCAAAGAGGGTGAAGGCATCAGCGGTCGCGCCAGCAAATCCGGCAAGGACCTGGTCATCGTAGGTGCGTCGGACCTTGCGGGCCGTGGGCTTCATGACAGTGTTGCCCAGCGTCACCTGGCCGTCTCCGGCCATCACGACATGCCCGTCTTTGCGGACGCAGAGGATGGTGGTCATGGGATGGGTTGGTTCCTCGATTCAAGATTGGGTCATGCAAACGATACAGTAAAAGTATGCTAGCAGGAGCCACAGGATTGTCCAGACGGCGTTTCAGGCGGGGCCCTCGCAGGAAGGGAAGCAACCGGCGAATCTTGAAAAAACACTCGTGACTCGCTGGAGCCATAATGGCTATCGAAAGGTCCGTCCTTCTCGCGAAGGCGAGCATCCCGTCAAGGATATCGAAGTCAATCGGTTCAAGGACTGGATCCCAGCCTGCGCTGGGATGACACGATCCGGACATTCCGGGTCAGGTGGTGGAACGCTGGATCCCAGCCGCGCTGGGGTGACCACAAAGTGGCCCCGTTTCAGGAGGCTCCGGAGTCGGGCCGCAGGGGGGCAGGGAGGCCCCACCTCCTGAAGCGGAGAAGTGGGGTAAAATGTGGTTTCTCAGATTGCAACTTCTCAAACACATCGGCATTATTGATTATTTTGCTCACGCCGTTTAGGCCCTTCCCATGGAGTCACG
>JAYOTF010000074.1:0-5415 GCA_038150265.1 Deltaproteobacteria bacterium
GCCCGGCCAAGACCTTTCTGACTCCTGGCGGAGAAATCCGGGTTGGACGTTCAGTGCCGGAGCACTGCCAGATTGTTGGAGACGTTTCCCGAGAGCTGGTCCAGCGTTTCCCCGCAGAACTGCGCTCCCTGTTTCCGAAAGGGACTCCTTTGGTGGCGGCGCTCCATGACCTGGGGAAGGTCAGCCCCTACTTCTTTGAAAAAATCTGCCGGGCCTGCACAACACGCCCCCCACACTTGCCGGAGTGGAAGGCATTGAACGTCCACCTCGAGTCAGAGTGGGGAGGCCATGCGGGGGTCAGTCAGGTGGCGGCTGAGGCGCTGGGGGCATCCCGGTTCATTCCAGAAATCCTGGGTCAGCACCATGGCGCTTCGCCACCTGTTACCGGGATGCGAGCCGACAGTGAGGCATTCGGGCGGCAACCCTGGCAAACTGAGCGAGAACGGCTGGTTCAGGACCTGATGGAGCGTTTGGAGGTTCCGTCCTGGCCAGAGGTGACCTCGGCGGCGCAAGCGCGTTTGTTGGCCGGACTCACGACGGTAGCTGACTGGATTGGCTCCGGAGAGTTCTTTGAAGACCCCACACTAGGCTGGCAGGGACAGGTCGCTCCTGCCCTCGAACACGCGGGTTTTCTGACGCCGACGTTCCGGAAGGGGCTCTCCTTTGAGCAGGTCTTCGGGTTTGCACCCCGTTCGGCACAAACGCAGTTCCTGGACGCGGTTTCCGGGAGCGGTGCATATGTCCTGGAAGCCCCGATGGGCATGGGCAAAACAGAGGCGGCGCTCTTTGCGGCCTACCAACTGCTGCAGGCCGGGACGGCACGGGGGATTTACTTTGCCCTCCCCACGCAACTGACCTCCAATCGCATCCATCAACGCTTCAACGCCTTTCTGAGTGCCATCCTCGACGCTCCGGAAGCCCACCATCCGCTCCTGCTCCACGGCCAGGCCCACCTGCTGGAGACCGACCTCGGGGAAGAGGGACGCCCTGGCGGAGCCTGGTTTCAGCAGGCCAAGCGGGGGCTGCTTGCTCCGTTTGCCGTAGGGACGGTGGATCAGGCGCTTATGGCCGCCATGAACGTCAGGCATGGGTTTGTGCGCGCATTTGGGCTGGCGGGGAAGGTCGTCATCCTTGATGAAATCCACACTTATGATGCCTACACCGGCACCATTTTGGATGCGCTGGTGGAATTACTGGTCTCCCTGCGTTGCACCGTCCTGATCCTGAGCGCCACCTTGAGCCGTAGCCGCCGGGCGCAGATCCTGGGGACTTCTGTCCTGAGTTCCGAGGCTTACCCCCTGGTGACTGCGGTGCCAAGCCCGTCCGGGGTCATCGAGGTGCCACTGAGTCCTCCTCCCTCCCGAGAGGTCTCGGTTCATGCGGGCCCAGACGCGGCGGCCATTGAGGAAGCCCTCTGTCGGGCGGAGCAGGGACAGCAGGTGCTCTGGGTAGAGAATACGGTACGGGAGGCGCAGCAGCGCTACCTGGATCTTGCCGCCCGCGCTGCCGAGGTGGGGGTGGCCTCCGGGCTCGTCCACTCCCGCTACACTCCGGATCATCGCAGTGCTCGTGAAGAGGAGTGGGTTGCGCTCTACGGCAAGGAAGGGTGGAGCCAGCGCCCCCAGCAGGGGCGCATTCTGGTGGGAACTCAGGTCCTGGAGCAGTCCCTCGACATCGATGCTGACTTCCTGGTGAGCCGGTTTGCACCGACGGATCTGCTCCTGCAGCGGCTGGGAAGGCTCTGGCGGCATTCTGAAACCCCTCGACCCAAGTCGGCCTCCTGTGAGGCCTGGTGGCTTGCTCCCGAACGGGATCAGGCTGTGGAGGCTCCGGACAGGGCCTTTGGTCCCAGCGCGTTTGTTTACAGCCCCTATGTCCTCTGCCGCAGCCTTGAGGTGTGGGAGGGCGTGTCCCGGGTTTCGCTCCCGGGCGACCTGCGGGCCCTGGTCGAGGCAACCTATGAGGCGCGCGAAGAGGCTGGCCCCATGCGTCGGTGGCAACAGGAATTGGAGACCGGCACCGTCAAACGGACGGGGGTGCAGGCCCTGAGGCAGTTGGCCTCCCTCACTCTGAGCACAGAGGGAGTGACGCTTCCGGACACCGAAACGGCGACCCGATACAGTGATCAGCGGTCCGTGGAGGTGCTGCTGCTCGGGAACCTCGAACTCGTCTCCTCCACACAAGAAACCTGCCTCACCACCATTGACGGCGTCACCACGTCACTTCCCTGGCACCGGCACCGGCTCAGTCGAAAGGCGTGGAGGCGGCTGAGTCTGCTCCTCATGAGGCAGGTCCTCACCATCAATTTTGCCGACGCCCCTGAGCCGCTCCCTCTTGAGTCCTTGAAAAAGTTCGGGCTGCAGCACTGCCTCTACCTGGGGCCCCCGAACCAAAGCGAGGCTGCTCTGAGAGTGGCCCTGGTGGGGCCAACCGGTCAACTTTATTCCCCCTTTGGCAAGCCGCTGTCGGGCCTGGAGTATCGCCCAGACCTAGGCTACCGCAAGACCTCAACTCCTGGAGGATGATGACCCCACATTTCAATCTGGTTGATGAACCATGGATTCCCGTGACCGATTTTGGCCGCGCCAGTTTGCGGCAGGTCTTTGCCGATCCAGGATTGCAGAGCCTGGGCGGCAATCCCATTGAACGCATTGCGCTCACCAAGCTCCTGCTGGCCATTGCGCAAGCAGCGGGCACCCCTGCCACAGAGGCAGAACTGAGCACTCCCGCGACCCTCGCGCAGGGATGCCTGAGTTACCTGGAGGCGTGGCGTGAACACTTCTTCCTCTACGGCCCTCATCCCTTTTTGCAGGTCCCGGAGGTTGCCGGTGCCAACCTTCAGATTTACGGCGCGGTGATTCCGGAGTGGGCAACTGGCAACACCACCTTACTGACCCAGATCCAGGCCGGTCGCCCCTTGACTGACGAAGATAAGGCCCTGCTGCTTGTGACGCTGATGGGGTTTGCCCTCTCCGGAAAGAAGACGGACAACAGCCTGGTGCTGTCTCCGGGATATGTCGGAAAGCAAAACGCCAGGGGGAAGCCCTCCTCAGGAAGATTTGGGCCGGCCATGGGGTTCTTTGGGTACCTCCACAGCTTCTATCAGGGAAGCTCCCTCCAGGAAACCATCTGGCTCAACCTGTTCAGCGAAGAGCAGATCCGGCAATCGGGCATGTTCCCCGGCGGTGTGGGAACGCCTCCCTGGGAGCAAGCCATTCGGGGGGAAGACGACGACGCGGCCCGGGAGCTCAAGACCACCCTCATGGGCCGGCTCCTCCCCATGAGCCGGTTCTGCCTGCTCAAGGAGGAGGGGCTTCACTACACCGAGGGCATTGCCCATCACGACTACAAGGAGGGCGTGGTGGACCCGTCGGTGGCCGTGGACTACAGCAAGAAGCCTCGTGCACTCTGGGCCAATCCGGAAAAGCGACCCTGGCGGGAACTGACCGCTCTGCTCAGCTTTATTGGCCGGGAAGGGAGCAGCGGGTTTCAGGCCCTGCAGCTACGTGCCGGGTTGGAGCGAGCATGCCGGGGAAGGACCCGGTTTGGCATCTGGTCCGGGGGGCTCCAAGTGAGCAATACCGCCGGAGAGCAGTTCGTCTCTGGCGCTGATGACTTTGTCAGCTCCCTGGTTTGGCTGGAAGGCGACTTGATTGGCGAGAGCTGGTACCGCCAGCTAGAGGGAGAGGTGAAGGCACTGGAGAAGCTGGAGAAAACGCTCTACGGAACCGTTGCGGCCTACTACAAGACCTTGCAAACAGATGGCTCCAAGCTCGCAGGGCAGGCCACCCACTTGTTCTGGGAGGCCTGTGAGCGGAAGTTTCAGGACCTGGTCGATTGCTGCGATGGCACCGAATCGTTGGCCCTGCTGGGTCTGCGACGCACCTTCGCCTCCTTTCTACGCGCTGCCTACGACCAGTTTTGCCCCCGGGAAACCGCCCGACAACTGGACGCCTGGGCCAAGTGCCGCCCCAATACGTCTTCCTACCTAAAATCAACGAGGTGAAAATGGAATCATCAACCGAATCACAACCGTCTCGGGAGCAGCGCTTTGTGGAAGAGGTGCTCTCCTTGATCCACCGGGACAAGGGGCTGGCGGCTCGGCTCCGTCGAGCGGACAACCCGGACACGGAGTACCAGAGCTGGGAGGTCCTTGCTCGCTTTGGCATCGACCTGGAGCAAGAGAGCCAGCGCCTGCCCTATGCCGTCCTCGCGGCAGCGATGTCCCGCTCCAAGGCCACGGCCAATGGCTCCCTCTCCCTGGGGCAGGCGCTGGCCAGGAGCTTTGACGATGGCGCGGAAAGCAGCCCCGGCAAGGCCCGCTTGCGCCGCCTGCTGGCCTGTCAGGATCTCCCGGAGTTGGTTCGCGTCCTCCGCAGCATGCTCACGCTCATCGAGAGCCGGGTCGCCGCGCCTCTCGACTTTATCGGGCTCCTCCGCCAACTGCGCCAGTTTCCCCATGTCCCTCAACGCGTCAAGGCGCAGTGGGCCCAGGAGTTCTACCGGAGCACCGCTGCGACCTCAGAAGAGGAGGCCTCATGAACCTGATTGCCAGCGTCCTCCACCTGAGCCGAGGAGACATCAAGGCCTTGAGCGTTACGGATCCCTATTCCCTTCATCGGGTGGTGTACAGCCTCTTTGAGGACATCCGGACCGAAGCCGAGAAGGCACAGAGCACGCCCAGCGGCATCCTCTACGCCGACCAGGGAGGAAACTTCCAGGGGCGCCGGATCCTCATCCTCTCCAACCGGCCTCCAGCAGCCGGAGTGCCTCCCAGAGGGGAAGAGGCTGCGGAAGGGACTCCGGGAGGTCGGTACGGGCAGGTTGAATCAAAGGCCCTTCCGGAGGCGTTCCTGAGCCACGACCAGTACCGGTTTCAGGTCATCCTCAATCCGACCCGACGTGACAATGCCACCCGCAAGCTCCTCCCCATCCGCGGACGCCCTGAGGTGGCTAACTGGTTTCTCAAGCGTGCGGAGGTCAATTGGGGCTTTGCGCCCTCGGCCCCCCACCTGCTGGTCTCACGCCTGGAGGTCCTGCAATTCCCGGGAAAGCACGCCCGCAAGGTCACCCTCGCCCAGGCTCACCTTCAGGGGATGCTCCGTGTGACCGATCGTTCTCTCTTCCAAAAGAGCTTCGCCCAAGGAATTGGGCGTGGACGCAGCTTTGGCTGTGGCCTGCTTCAACTGGCGCCCCTTGCCAAAACCCAATGACACTGGTTCCACCATGAAAAATGCCCTCACCAACACCCGCATCGAGTTCCACATCCTCCAGTCCTTCCCCGTCACCTGCCTCAACCGCGATGACGTGGGTGCCCCCAAAACGGCCATGATCGGGGGGGTGACCCGCGCTCGGGTCAGCTCCCAGTGCTGGAAGCGTCAGGTCCGCCTGGCCCTCCACGATCTGGGAGTGCGA
>JAYOTF010000075.1:0-5162 GCA_038150265.1 Deltaproteobacteria bacterium
CTTTACCTTCCATGCGCATGATGCGTTGACGCGCTCGACCCAAACCGGAACCGTGGTGGTGACGGTGCAACCTGTCAACGATGCTCCACGATTTACCTCGACTCCCATCAAGGAGGCTCCGGAGGATCAACCCTACCAGTACACCGTCACGGTAACGGATCCGGAGGATGGGGACTTGACGCCCACCGCGACGCGCCTGCCCTCCGGAGGCTGGCTGACCTTCAGCGCCCCGGTCCTTTCCGGAACGCCGACCACACAGGAAATTGGGCGCTACTCGGTGGTCTTTTCGGCAACCGACAGCCAGGGCCTGACGAGCAACCAGGCCTTTACGCTCCTGGTGAGCAACGTCAACGATGTGCCGGTTCCCGACAATCAGAGCATCAAGGTGGTTCGGGCGGTGCCTTACCTGGTGTTCCTCAGCGCCTTTGATGAAGACAACGACCCCCTGGCCTTCCGGATTGTGGAGCCTCCCGTCAAAGGCGAGTTGACGGTGATCAACGCGACCAATGGCATCTTCAGCTACACCGCTCAGGAGCAGGCGGCGGGGACCGATAACTTCACCTTTGAAGTCCGAGACCCGTGGGGCGGGGTGGCAGTGGGGACCATTACGGTGGAGTTCAACCTGCCTCCGGAGATTGGAGACGGCATTGCGGGCATTCAGGAAGGCACGGTCCGGGTGGCCGGGGGCGCAAACTTCCCGTACCTCGATCCGGATAACGACAGCCTGGTGGCGCTGCGCATTGCGACTCTGCCGCGTTCCGGAATTCTGGAGCGCTTTGCCAACGGAAGTTGGGTGGCGGTGGAAGTGGGTGACGAGGTCACACGGGCGGAGATTGACGCGGGCTTCCTGCGCTTCACTCCCGGAGAGGCGGCCACCACCACCTTCCTGTTTCAGGTGACCGATGGAAACCTCAACTACTGGAGTGCTCCAAAGCTGATGACTGCGGCTGGAGGTGGCCTGACCGTTGCCATTGGCGGAAGCTACCAGGGAAGCCTGCGGGGGCCCGACCTCGACAACCTGAGCCTGGTCTACTCGATTGCGGAGCAACCGGAGCAGAGCCAGGTCCAGGTGGACAATGCGACCCTGGGGACCTACACGGTCCGGGCCTCCCGAGCGGCTTCGGGCTTTGATAACTTCACCTTCAGCGTCCTGGACACCAACACGGGAATTGTGGACAACGGGACGATGCGCATCACCTACAACGAAAATCCCGACCCCGTGGACAGCGGATTCCAGGTGGCGCCAGGAAGCGTGTACACGGGCTTCCTGCAGGCCAGTGATCCCGAAGATGACAACTTCACCTTTGGCATTGTCGACAACGGCACGTTGGGGGCGGTCATTGCGCTGAATGCGGAGACGGGAGAGTTCCAGTACCGAGCCGGTGAATCTTTGGCAACGCGGCAGGGGGTCTTTACCTTCGAAGCCATTGATGCCTACGGCGGGCGCCAACCGGACAACATGTCCGTGACGCTGAATCGGAGTCCTTCGCCTCCGGAGTTGGTCACCCCAGTGGACGATGTGCTGGCGCGACAAGACGGGTTCATTGTGAGCTGGAACCGTTCTGCCGATCCGGATGGAGACCCGGTCAGTTACTGGCTCTGGATCTGTGAGAATGATCAGTTTGAGGGGTGTGAGGAAGTGGCCATGCCCGATTCCTCGGTGCGTCTGCGAAGCGCCCAGCTCGAAACCTGGGGGGGCGGACGGCTGGCCTATGCCCAGGAAGGTTCCGGAGGGCCACTGGCGAACGCTCCAGGTGGATGGTGGCTGCTGCTGGGAGGAATTGTGCTGGGAGGCTTCACAAAAAGGCGCGCGCTGTTGCTGGTACTGCTGCTCTTCCTCTGGGGGTGTGGAGATGATGTGGCCGTGGAAAACCTGGAGTACAAAACCGGAGCCATTGAAACGCTGCAGGTGAGCCTCAAGAACAACACCACCTACTTCTGGAAGGTGTCGGCTCGCGATGAATATGGCGGCGATGTGGAGTCCGTGACCCGACGCTTCACCACCAACAACTTCTGATCATGCGGCAGCTTCTTGGAGTGATCATCAGCTTGGGGGTGCTGGGGGCTGGGTGTGCCTCGGGTCCGAACCGTCCGAGTCCGGGGCAAGCGGAGCGCCTCGAGGTGACGGCCAAGCAGCTGCGTCCGTTGATTTCGTTGAAGAGCCGCCCAGTGGTGCGTTCAGCAGAAGAGGAACAGGTGGCCCTGCTGGAAGAACAGGCCATTGCCGAGGAAGGCGGGCTGACTCCGGAGGAACAGGAAGACCTGGCCAGCCGCGCCGCGCCGGTTGAAGAGGACCGTGTTCTGGAAGGTCCGGAGGGGCTGCGCGTCCCCCAGGCGGCACCGAGTCAGACTGCCTCCGTGTCTGCAGAAAGTGAAACGGCAACGCCCCAGCTGGATGAGCCTTCGGCAACGCCTCTGGTGGGAACCGCCTTTTTGCAGCAGCAGTTCATGGATGAGGGAACCCTGACGCTGGAGGAACTGCGGTCCCTTCAAGCGGCAGCTGCGCCTGAGGTGGAGGAGGCGGACGATCCCTTTTTTTTGGTGCGCCTGCACTTTGACTACAAACAGGCGGTGGTGAAGGCCGAGTATCAACCGGGGTTGCGGGAGTTGGCGTTTTGGCTGCGTCAGACGGAAGCCCGCATCCTGCTGGAAGGGCATTGCGATGACCGTGGCTCAAACGGCTACAACCTTGGGCTCGGAAGCGAGCGGGCTGAAGAGGTGAAGGCCTACCTGGTCGGCCTGGGCGTGGCTCCGGATCAGGTGGAGACGGTGAGCTTTGGCGAGGAGCGTCCGCTTTCACAAGAACGTACAGAAGCCGCGCATGCGATGAACCGTCGAGTGGAGGTGGTGTTTCTGCAAACCCAGAAGCCACCTTCATGAACGTCTTGCTGATCCGCTGGATCCTGTTGCTGCTGCTGGGAGGGCTGGGAAGCTCGTGGGGGTGGGCGCAGGAGTCCACCAACGTCCAGAAAGAAAACCGGCTCCGGGAGGTGGCCATTCCGTTTTCCCTGGAGACTCCGGAACGTGCCGGGCTGGTGGAGGAGTGGTTCCTGGTGGTGCCCAGTGGTACACCGGAACCCGAGCTGGGGCGTGTCGGGACGCCCAGCCGGGTGATTGCGCTGCAGCCGCTTCGTCGGGGGGATGCGGAATTGACCCTGGTGGTGCCGTCGAACACCTCCTTGAAGCTGTTTGGGTTTGGGTTTCGGAGGGAGCAGTCAATTGAGGACGTCAACCGTTGGTGGCAAGAGGGGACCTTGCACAACCGGGCGGATTTCTTTGAGGTTTCAGATCAGTTTGAGGTGAAGCTGCTTTCGATCACCAAGGTGTATGAGCAACCAAAACCCGCAGCGGTTGCGCCTCCTCCGGGAATGCTGGAGGAACTGGTGGGACCGTTGATTTTTTATGAGGTGCGCGCTGGACAGGGATCGGTCACCGGCTTGTACCAGCACCTGGAAACCGAGCGGACCATTCCTCCGGAGCCTGGGAGCTACCGGCTGCTGTCGTTCGAGTGGTTCTTTCAGAAGGGGCCGGTGCTGGGGGCACAGCTGCGGCAGATTTCGGTCAGCAACGAGTTTCTGATCACCGATGCCATGACGCTGGAGCAGTGGTTTTTGCCAGACACCTACTTCCAGTCTCAGTATGACGCAACCGTGGTGACGGGTTCGGTGGCGTGGCGGTTTTACACCGGTTCCTTGGCCATCAAACCCCGGCTGGCTCTGGGGGTGGTGTCGTATCAGGTGGGATATTCCTTCTCCTTGACGAATGAAGAAACCGTCAGTGGCGCGGCTTCCGGAACAAGTCAGGACGCCTTCCTCGAGCTTCCGCTTCTGTGGGAATTCTGGGAGGGGTGGACGCTCGGGGTGGAGGGCTTTGCGACCACCCTGAAGCCCCGCCTCCGCTTGCCTGACCAAGACGTCATCACCCACCAGTTCCCGTTGGGGTACGCAGTAAGTATTGGATACGCATGGTAATTCGCACTTGGTTGATCTTCCTCTTAATCGGATTGCTGGTGTGGCCTGCTCCCTTGCTGGGAGCGGCTCCGGAGCCTGTTGGCGAGGTGAAACTGGTTTATGGCTCACTGCGCCTGAAGACCGAGGAGGAGTCGGTGGTGCTTCGGGGAAGCAACCTGACGCAGCCCCTGAACCGGACGGATCGTCTGCAAACGGGAAAGGAGACTCTGGCAGAAGTGACCCTCTTTGCCTCCGGAGACGTGATTGAGTTGAAATCCCGAGCGTACCTCTCATTGGTGGACATCACCCCAAGCCAGACTCAGGTGGAGTTGCTCAACGGCAAGGCCCGTTTCAGTGCGAAACCCAACCCCCAATTGGCTCAGCGCCGCCGCTTTCGGGTCCGGACGGCACATGCCGTCATTGGTGTGCGGGGCACGCGCTTTTCGGTTGGGGTGGCGAATGGGCGGACCAGTGTGCTCACGACTGAAGGACAGGTCGGATTCAGCAACCAGGAGTATGAAGGGACAGATCGCAACCGTGAGGATGAAGACCGCGGACGCGGCGCACGAGACGACCGAAACACTGAGCGAAGCCGGGGCGACGAAGGAGACCGCCGAGGGGATGGGGAGTCCAACCGAGAGGGGGATCGAGATCGTGAAGGCGACCGAGGAGACGGGGAAAACCGGGACCGCGGAAACCAGTCGGACAACGAAGACCGCAACCGCGGCGACCGAGAGCGTGGTGATGGCGAATCCGGTCGAGACTCCGGAGACCGTTCGGGTCGGGGGAATTCGGATGGCAATGACAACGAGGTCAGCGGGACGAGCGGGAATCAGGGCAACGACAAAGACGTCGGCAACGCGGGAGGCTCCCGGGACCGAGACCGCGGTGGGGACGATCGCCAAACTGAAGACCGCAACCGAGACGACAGGAACCAGGATCGCGGCGGCGATGAAAGGGACCGCGAGGGGGATCGAGGCCGTGAGGGCGACCGAGGAGACGGGGAAAGTCGTGACCGTGGAAATCAGTCAGACAACGAAGACCGGAACCGAGACGACAGGAACCAGGATCGCGGCGATGAAGGGGACCGACGAGGAGACCGCGAGGGGGATCGAGGCCGTGAGGGCGATCGTGGAGACGGAGAAAGCCGGGACCGCGGAAATCAGTCAGACAACGAAGACCGGAACCGAGACGACAGGAACCAGGATCGCG
>JAYOTF010000076.1:0-4954 GCA_038150265.1 Deltaproteobacteria bacterium
AAGACGTAACCGTGGCTCATGGAAACCTAGGGAAAGAGTCGGCGCATCAGGGAACTCGATGAGACGACGCGATGGCAAGGAAGGGAGCAGGGCTCCGAAAGAGGCTGATTCTGGCACCCTCCTCCAACGCGGTCAAGACGCAGGTTCGTGAAGTGGCAAGCACTACCTTCTGGGGTTTCAGGCCCGGCTTTATGCACAGGCGTGTGAGCCCTAACGCCTGTACAACAGGAGGAACCTCCTCCTCACGACTCATGTACCGTGGGGCAACAGAACGCCCGTCCCTTCCTCAGACCCCGGACCTTCCTGCCAGACTTCCCCCCATCACGCAGAAAATCAGTTGTCGGACCCCAGGCAATGTGCTGTGATGAAACTTCATGATTTCTTCACAATTGAATGCAATAATCCGGAAATCGGATCAAAAACCTTTTGGGGATTCCCATGAAAAAAGGAGTGGTGCTGGTGGCCGTGCTGGTGGCTGCCGCTGGTGGAGTGGGGTGGCTGGCCTACGAACGCATGCAGGACTCCTCATCCTCTTCAGGACGAGGCTGGGGCGGACGAGGCGGAGGACGCGGCAACGCTGCAGTGGCGGTGGAAGTGGCCCCCATTGAGCGTCGGACGATGCGCGACCTGGTGACGCTTACCGGAACACTGGAGCCCCAAACCCGCTTCCTTGTGGCGCCCAAGGTTTCCGGACGCCTCGACTCGCTGCTCGTCAACATGGGAGACACCGTCACCAACGGGCAACTCGTGGCCAAGCTGGATGACGCCGAAGCCGAGCAGCAGCTCCGTCAGGCGGAAGCCGCCCTGAAGACCGCTCAGTCCAGCCTCGAGGCCGCTCAGGAAGCCTCCGCCCAGGCCGAACGGGAGCTCAAGCGCGTCCGGGACCTCAGCACCCGAGGACTGGCCCCGCAGAATCAGCTCGAGAGCGCTCAGTCACAGGTCGCCACGCGCGAGGCCAACCTCCGGATGGCCCAGTCGATCCTCAACGAACGCCGCTCCAGCCTGGAAGCGGCCCGCATCCGTGAAGCCTACAGCGACATCCGCGTCAGTTGGGACACCGGAGGCGAAACCCGCGTGGTCGGGGAGCGCTTCGTGGACCCCGGAACCCTGCTCAACTCCAACACCCCCCTCCTCTCCATTCTTGACCTCTCCACCCTCACCGCCGTTGTATCCGTCACCGAGGTGGACTACTTCAAGCTGAAGCCCGGACAGAAGGCGGAGGTGGGCGTGGAAGCGCTTCCCAACCAGACCTTCGCCGGGGAAATTGTCCGCATTGCCCCCTTCCTTCAGGAAACGTCTCGCGAAGCCCGGGTGGAAGTGGCGGTGCCCAACCCCGAATCTCTGCTCAAGCCCGGAATGTTTGTCCGCGTGGCTGTGGAATTGGAACGCCGCGAGGCCACCCCGGTTGTGCCACAGGCGGCGCTGATTGACCGCCAGGGGCCCGGCGTCTTTGTGGCTGACCGGGAACAGGGCACCGCGTCCTTTGTTTCCATTCAGCCCGGCATTGACGATGACACCTGGGTCGAGGTCCGCTCCCCGGAATTGACGGGAGAGGTGGTCACCCTGGGGCAGCACCTGCTCAAGGACGGGGCTTCCATCCTCATTGCCGAACCGGGGCAGGCGGCGCCAACAGGTCGGCGAGAACGGTCCGGCGGAGCGCCTGGCGCTGAAGGCTCGCGCGGCGGGGGTTCCCGTCCAGAAGGCTCCACCTCTCGAAAGGGTGGCCCGGAGCGTCCTCCCGCTTCATCAGAAACCGCTCAGGTCACCGAGCGTCCTCAGGGGCGCTCCGCCTCTCAGTAAATCCCTCTGGTCCTGCTTTCCCAAGGAGTTCCCATGTCCCGATTTTCTGTGACGCGTCCCATCTTTGTGTCGATGGCGACTCTGATCGTGGTGATCCTCGGAGGCCTCTCCCTCTCGCGCCTCCCCATTGACCTGATGCCTGAGATCACCTTTCCCACCCTGAGCGTGGTCACTTCATACGACGGTGCCGGTCCGGAAGAGGTGGAGAAGCTGGTCACCCGGCGCATTGAGCAGGCCCTCAGCGCCGTGCCAGGAGCCGAGTCCGTGTCCTCCACCTCCAGTGAAGGCAACAGCTCGGTTCGGATCTCCTTTGCCTGGGGCTCCAACCTTGATGAAGCCGCCAACGACATCCGGGACCGCCTCGACCGCATTGTCGGCAGCCTGCCAGAAGGCGCCAGCCGCCCCACCCTCCGGAAGTTTGACCTCGCCCAGTTTCCGGTCCTCATCCTCGGCGCCACCAGCACCCTCAGCCCCACAGAAACGCAGCAGCTGATCGACACGCAGGTCCGCTACCGCCTGGAGCGTCAGCCGGGGGTCGCGTCCATCAGCATCTGGGGGGGACGCGAGCAGGAGGTGCGCATCACCACCAACTCCGACAAGCTCCGGTCCCTTGGCCTGTCGGTGCAAGACATCACCGGCGCCCTCAAGCGCCAGAACGTCAACCTGCCCATCGGCTCCCTGCGTCAGGGGAACTACGAGCTGATCGTCCGGGCGGCCGGGGAGTTCACCCGTCTGGAAGACATCCGCAACACGCTCATCACCGTCCGGGACCAGTCGCCGATTTTCCTTGGAGAGATTGCCACCGTCGCCCTGACCGAGAAGGAGCAGAGCCGCATCATCCACATCAACGGCGAGCCCGGAGTGCGCATCTCCGTCAACAAGCAGTCAGGCGCCAACACCGTGGAGGTCGCCCGGTCGGTGCTGGCCGAGCTGGACCGAGTGGCCCGGGACCTCCCGCAGGTGCAGATCATTCCGCTCATTGACACCTCCCAGTTCATTCAGAACTCCATCCGGAACGTGATGACCTCGGCCGCCTACGGGGGGCTGTTTGCCATTGTCATTTTGCTCGTCTTCCTCCGGAACCTGCGCAGCACCGCCATCATTGCCACAGCCATTCCGGTTTCCATCATTGCCACCTTCATTCCCATTCAGGGGGCCGGGTTTACCCTGAACCTGATGAGCCTGGGCGGCCTTGCCATTGGGGTGGGCATGATTGTCGACAACGCCATCGTTGTGCTGGAAAACATCTACCGGCTCCGGCAGTCAGGCACGCCTCCTGAAGAGGCCGCGTCCACCGGCAGCCGTGAGGTCACCCCGGCGATCCTCTCCAGCACGCTGACGACCATGGTCATCTTCCTGCCCCTGCTCTTTGTTCAGGGGGTGTCCGGAATCCTCTTTGCGCAGCTTGCCTACGTGATCGGCTTTGCCCTGCTCTGCTCCCTCGGTGTGGCACTGACGGTGATTCCGATGCTGGCCGCCCAGGCCCTCAAGAAGGTCACCCCCCGAGAACAGCAGGAACCGTGGCTGCAACGCCAGTACACCGACCTCCTGGCCGGGGCGCTGACGTTTCCCAAGAGCACCCTCCTGGGCATCCTCCTCGTGTTTGCCGGAAGCCTGGCGCTGTACCCGCTCATTGGGCAGGAGTTCATGCCGGAAGCCGACCAGGGCGAGGTGAACGTGAGCGTGGAGATGGACATTGGCACTCACATTGATGCCCTCTCGGCCAAGTTCGACCTGGTTGAGTCGATCATCCGCAACAACGTTCCTGAAGCCCGGCACCTCGTCACCAGCATGGGAGGCAGCAGCTGGCGCAGCCGAGGCTCTCACCAGGGGCGGGTGCAGATCGCCCTCGTGCCTGCCACGGAACGGTCCCGCAGCAGCGAACAGATTGCTGCCGACCTGGGGAAGAAGCTGGCCGGCATTCCAGGGGTCAACGTCCGCTCCAGCCCCGGACGAGGACTCTTCATCCTCCGCATCGGGCAAGGAGACGGAGAGCGGATTCAGATTGAAATCCGGGGGTATGATCAGGAAGTGGCCGCCCAGCTCGCCCGGGACATCCAGAGCCGCATCCGGGACATTCCCGGCATCGGCTACGTCCGGGCTGCCCGGGGAGAGCGGAGTCCGGAACGGCGGGTGGAGGTGGACCGCGACCGCGCTGCCGACCTCGGCGTCTCGGTGGCAGATGTCGCCGGAACGCTGCAGGCCTACCTCGCCGGCGTCTCCGGGGGCACCTTCCGGGATGCCGGAAACGAGTACAGCCTGGTCCTCAAGGTGGAGGATCCGGAGACCCTGACCCTGGAACGGCTGCTGGAGCAAACGGTTCCGAATGCCCAGAAGGTCCCCATCTCCCTGAAAAATGTGGCCCGCCCCGTTGCCACCACGGCTCCCACCGAGATCCGGCGCCAGGACCAGGAGCGCATCGTCAACATCTCCGTCAGCATCTCCGGACGCGACATGGGCTCGGTGGTCTCAGACATCCGTGCGGCGCTGGCGTCTCTGCCGGTTCCGGAAGAGTTCAGTGTGGTCTTCAGTGGAGACTACGAGGCCCAGCAAGAGGCCTTTCAGGAGCTGGTCATCGGCCTCCTGCTCGCCATCCTGCTGGTGTACATGGTGATGGCCTGCCTCTATGAATCGCTCCGGGACCCGCTGATTGTCCTGTTCAGTGTCCCGGTGGCGGCGATTGGGGTCCTGCTGGGGCTCTTCCTGACCGGAGACACCTTCAACATCCAGTCGTGGATTGGCTGCATCATGCTCGCCGGAATTGTGGTCAACAACGCGATCCTCCTGGTGGACCACATCAACCATGAGCGTCGTGTCGAAGGCAAGGACGTCCGAGAAGCCATCCTCCTTGCGGGACAGCACCGGCTCCGTCCGATCCTCATGACGGCCCTCACCACGATCCTGGCGATGGTCCCGCTGGCCATTGGCTTTGGTGAAGGCAGCGAGGCTCAGGCGTCCATGGCCCGGGTCGTCATCGGTGGCCTCTTCAGCTCCACCGTCATCACCCTCTTCCTCATTCCGGTGGTGTACCAATTTGCCGAGCAGTGGTTTCCGCAGACGGCTCCGGCTCCTGAACGGGCCTCCGAGCGTCCGCCGGTGGTGCCCGCCGACGCCTCGTAACCTCCCGCCTGGCCTCGGGCGCTGCTTGCAGGGC
>JAYOTF010000077.1:0-4927 GCA_038150265.1 Deltaproteobacteria bacterium
GCCCCTGCCAGAGCAGCCAGAACAATGAAGCCGAGCTCCGGACGGTAGCGCCGCAGCCACTCGGGCGCCCGAGAGGACGCACAGAAGCCGTAGGCCACCAGGGAACTGAGCAGGAAGAGGATCGGGGGGTCACTGAAGCCGGGAAGGTCTCCCTCAAAGAGGGTCCGGCGCATCCACTCCCCAAATGCCGGATCCCGCTGCTCCCGGAGCCACAGGGTCCAGGCGGCATCAACCGGCGTGAGGGCGATCAGGCCCAGCACCCCCAGCCCGATGAGGCTCCAGAAGAGCCGATCCTGCCGGAGGGAGAGCGCGGAGTGAGGGGGATCAGGCATGCCGAGTAGCAGAGGCGGCAGACGGACAAAGGGTTAGCGTTGAGCGACCATTCCGGCACCTTCGGTGAAGTGCAGCTCAAGGGCATTGGCCAGAGCAGAGGCCATCTTCTGACGGACTCC
Source organism: Deltaproteobacteria bacterium (assembly GCA_038150265.1). Classification (GTDB taxonomy): domain Bacteria; phylum SAR324; class SAR324; order SAR324; family NAC60-12; genus JAYPUA01. The sequence goes on from JAYOTF010000077.1 coordinate 453, forward strand.
GGACTGCAGCAGGGCCTTGCGGTCGTGCGAGTTGTTGAGGTTTGAGACCTCGACCAGAACAGAGGTGGGCACCTTGCTGTAGCGCAGCACCCCTGGCAGGGTCTTGTGTCCACGTCGGTAGAGGTACCCGCGGACTGCCTTAGAAGAGTGTACCCGCAATCCAGAGGTTTGGAAGGCCTGAATGACCGTTTTCCCAAAAGACTTGCTGATCTCTGCCGACTCCCGGTTGTCTCGGCTGGGGAAGCTGATGGACTGGACGTACTCGCTCCGTTTGCGGTACACGCTGCTGTTGAGGCCAAAGCGAGACCGGCGCAGGCGGTGGTCCGGGTAGTAGACCATGGCTCCGCTCAGAGACGGGTGCAGGGCGTCACCGTGGAGGCTGAGGAAGACGATGTTTTCTTCCGGGACGTTCTGCTTGCGGAGCTTCTGGTAGAGGTGGTTGATGAGGTAGACCCGCATGTTGACGCCCGTCCGGGCATTCCGGACCGTGTACCGAGGCGTCACCAGCAGGTACTCGTCCTGGTCGTGCCGGGTGTTGAGGGACGCCACAGGCTGCTGCTGATTCGGATCCACCAGGGTGTTGTGGACGGTGATGCCCCGCTGCTCCAGAAGCTGGGTCAGGCGCCGGCTGATGTCGTAGACCGCCTCGTCTTCATAAACATAATCCCCGCGCGAACGAGAGCCGGCGATGGCCCCCGGGTCGCGTCCGCCGTGTCCGGCATCCAGAATGACGTGGAGGCGCTCGCGGTGCAGGAGGTCACGCTTGGAAGGCGCCTTGCGAGCGACCGCCTCTGAGGGGCCTTCTCCGCCGAGGTACTCTTCCGAGATCCAGCTCAGGGGAATGCGCAGCTCCTGCTTGGGCTGCAGCAGCCGGGGGTCCTTGATGCGGTTGAGGGACATCAGTTGCTGAGCCAACTCATTGACCTCATCGTTGAGGAGGCGTCCGGTGAAGCGCGCGACCACAGAGGTGTAAATGGCTTCTCCGGCTTGCAGGCGGTAGTAGACGTGCTGAGGGTCGTCCTTCTTGACGTAGAGTGGGCCAGAGACCTGTGGGCCGTGGCTTCCGGGCGCAAGCTTCAGGTCGGGGTCCACCCACTTCCAGGGGATGAGGAACCGGTCGTTGCGCCGCAGCAGGTTCCCATTGTTGCGGAGGCGGTTGTACCGGGCAATCTGGAAGGCTGAGACTCCGGACTTGGCAAAGTATCCGGCCAGCACCGTCAGGTTTTCCCAGGAGTGCGTCACCTTGTGTTCCCAGCCATCGGTGAGGGCCCGGTCCTGATGAAAGAAGGCCGCGAGAGCCGCCCCCCGGATGGGGCCGTCCAGGGTTTCGAGAGGAAGCGTGAGGTAGCGTCCCCGCAGCAGGGGCTTGCGTCCGTGGTGCCGGTGCAGGGTCCGGATGCTCTTGTGTCCGGAACGGAAGACCCGCTCTGCCAGGGCATAGCCGCCTTCGCCGTTTTTGGGCTTGAGCTGCACCGAGAGGCGGGCGTCAATCCAGTCGACCCGCATGGTCTCGCCCTCCACCTCAAAGGACCGGGGGGCAGCCAGGGCCGGAGCCGGAACCAGGCTCAGCAGCAACAGCAGGAGCCCAGGCAGAACGAAGGAGGAGGGGGCAGAGGTCACACGCATGAGTCGAAACGGATCAAGAATTCGAGGCGGTACGCAGCGTTGGTGCGCAGTCTTTGGGAAACAGCCCGCGTTCCAGCAGGCAGAGGTCTTCCGTGGGAGCGGTCTCGGGATGCTCCGGAGGCTGGTCATCAGCGGTCCAGGAAACAGGTTTCAGGTACTTGGGGCTCACCCAGTCCAGCGGGATGCGGATGATTTGTCCGGGGTTGATGGCCCGGGCCTGACGCAGCTGATTGAGCGCCAGCAGGTCTCCAATGGTCCGGACGATTTCCTGATGCTTGGAACGTCCGAGGAAGCGGGTGACCACAGAGGAGTAGAGGGTCTCGCCTGCTTGAATCTGATAGGTCGCAAAGCGCTGGCCATCGGGCTCGGTCTGCAGCACCAGTGGCGGACGGAGCTCGACGGGCTGCAGCTCCAGGTCGGGCCGGAGCCAGCTCCACGGCAACAGCACCTCCTGCCCCTTGGTGAGGGGCTCCGTGAGCCCGTTCAGGCGGAGGACCTGCCCCGTGCTGATGGATTCACGCAGAAAAAACTGCCGGACGGTGGTGGCGGATTCCCAATCGTACACGAGGGTGTGCTTCCAACCTGATGCCGTTGGCTGGTCCTGGGGAAACAGGGCCTCCAGCGCGGCGCCCTGAATGGCGCCATGCAGGCGATGCAAGGGGAGCGTGATCCACTGGTGGGGCGACAGCGTGGCCCCACCGGGGTAGTCCCGGAGGCTGCGAAATTGTGACGCGCCGTCTCGCAGCACCCGCAGGGCCAGGCGGTACTCTCCTTCCTCCGGAAGGGGGCGGATCTGCACAAAGACTCCCTGCGCCTGATGTCCCACCCGCATGAGGTGCTGGTGGTTGAAGATGAAAGACGCCAGCGGCAACTCAACCTGGCTCCAGACCAAAGACGGGAGCAGGCATCCAGTAAGCAGCAGAGTCAGAACAATTCGCGGCATGGCGTCAGGTTTACAGGAAAAGGGATTCGCCGGGCTAAACATTTTGCTTCCCTTCACCTTGAACAAAAATCATGCCAGCGTCAGGAAGGGGCCGCTGCAACAGAGGGGCAGGGAGCGTGGGGAAAGGCCGCATCTGCAGGAGGTGATGCGGCGGCAGGACTTCAGGGGGTGCGTCGCGTGACGCCTACAGGGAGGGTGTCGAGGTTCCGGAAGGGATCCTGAGCAAAGAGGTCGGGATGGGCCAGGTAGCCTTCCATCAAGGGGCCGGCGTCTTCTCCCCAGAACAGCTCCGAGCCGATCCGGAAGGTGGGAACGCCAAAGACCTGATGCGCCAGAGCTTCGGTGGTTGAGTCGGCAAGGGCCTGCTTCACCTCCGGAGCCTGGAGGTGCGCGTCGCCCTGCTCCCGAGTCCACCCCCGGATGGCCATCAGGTCCTGCCAGTCGTGGTCCTGCTCCAGCAACCGCCCCTGCTGCCAAATGAACCGGGAGACCTCCCGGATCGTCTGCCAATCCTCTTCCAGCCCCAGGCACAGGCGCTGAAAAGGCAGCGAACGAAAGGGATGCTCCGGAGGGAACCGCATGGAGATTCCGGCTGCCTGAGCCTTCCAGAGGACGTGCCGATAGGTGAAGGTGCGCTTGCTGGGAATTTCCGCAGGCCCCAGGGTGCCATGCTGCTGGAGCAGCACCCCAAAGAGAACAGGGCGGCAGAGGGGCCGGGTGCGCTCAAAGAGCGACGCCTGAAGCTCCAGTTGCAGGTGGACGAAGGGAGAGATGAGGTCAAAGTACCAGACTGGGCGAGGAACCGTCATGGAACAGGTTTCAGGAAAAGAGTAAACGCTTTCAGAACCGGCAGCGGTTCCGGGTCCTCTAAGGGTAATGGATGTTTCAGGAATTGGAAGATTTTGAAAAACTTTGAAAACCGATTCCCGTTGCTCTTCAAATAGGACCACTGTAGTACTATTTGCTCGAAGCCGCCCAGCGGCCAGGGCTCCGGAAGGGGCTCTGACTTGCCTGAACCCTTTGTGTTGAAGACGATGCTGAAACTGATCCTTCTCTGTTCCGTGATTGTGATGCTCATGGCCCTGCTGGCCAACATCGCCTGAGGCTCCTTCGGGAGTCGACGGTTCTGGGCGACTCCCCCCTGTTCCTGCCGTTCCTTCGGTTTTCCTCACCCTCCTTCCAGGGCAAGCGCCTGAAACAACTGGCTGGCAGAAAGGGCCCAACGCTTGGTGGGGGCTGCCGCTTTGTGGCCATCCCAGCGCAGGCTGGGGTCCAGCCCCTGAACCGATGGCCTTCGATTCATTGACGGGATTCTCGCCCTCGCTCCGGGCGGTTCCGAGTCGGTTTCTTGAAAAACCAGGGCAACCGGGCTAGTCTGGCCTCACCGTTACCGCCACCAAAAGACGACTGACTCAGGAGCAAGACCGCCTGACGTCGAGCCTCCGAACGAGGATGCCCCATGAGCCCTGCCCTCCCCAAGTTTCATGAAACCTTCATCCCCATCCTGAGGGTCCTCGCTTCCGGAGGAGTCCTGCACTACAACGAGTTGCGCCAACAGGTCCGTGATCAGTGCTACGCACACCTGCCGGCGGAGCTGCTGTCCATCAAGACCCAAAGTGGGGATCTTTTGATTCTCAACCGGATTGGCTGGGGGAAGGCGTACCTCAAGCGGGCCGGGTTTGTGGAGCAGCCCCAGCGGGCCCTTGTGAAAATCACGGACAAAGGACGGTCGGCCCTGGAGAAGGGGGAGCTGACACTGGAGCAGCTGAAGCAGGAGCCGGAGTACCTTCAGAGCCAATTGGACACGATCCGGAGGAAAGCGAGCCCTCCTGAAAATCCGCTGGAGGGAGCCTCTCCCCAGGACCTCATTGATCAAGGGGTGGCAACCATTGAAGGCGAGGTGAAG
>JAYOTF010000078.1:0-4504 GCA_038150265.1 Deltaproteobacteria bacterium
CATGGCAGGGGCCATGCCCATGGTCAGGCCTCCGTGCACCTGTCCCTGCGCAATCATCGGGTTGATGATGTTGCCACAGTCGTCAATGGCCACAAAGCGCCGGATCTTGATCTCCGCGGTCTTGTTGTCAATGTCGACGACACAGATGTAGGAGCCGAAGGGGAAGGTCAGGTTGGGCGGATCGTAGTAGTGAACCGCTTCCAGCCCGGCCTCGAGGCCCTGGGGGTGGTTGGTGTAGGCGGCAAAGGCAATGTCCTGAATGGTCTTGGACTTCTCCGGGTTGCCTTTGACAAAGAACTTGCCGACTTCCCACTCCAGGTCCTCCTCACTGACTTCCAGGAGGTGAGCCGCAATCTTGCGGGCCTTGTCCCGAACCTTGTGGGCGGCCTTCGCAGCGGCGGCGCCGGCGGTGGGGGTGCTTCGGGAGGCATAGGTGCCGAGTCCGTAAGGCGCGGTGTCGGTGTCTCCCTCCTCAATCTGGATGTGAGTGGCGGGGATGCCGAGTTCCTCAGCGAGGATCTGGGCATAGGTGGTCTCATGCCCCTGCCCCTGCGACTTGGTCCCGAAGCGCGCAATGGCCTTGCCGGTGGGGTGGATGCGGATCTCGCAGCTGTCGAACATCTTGATGCCAAGGATGTCGAAGTCCTTGGACGGTCCGGCTCCCACCACTTCGGTGAAGCTGGAGATGCCGATGCCCATGAACTCCCCGCGGGCCCGCTTTTCCGCCTGCTCCTTGCGGAGGCCTTCGTAGTCGAGCTTGTCCATGGCAAGGCGCAGGGCGGGGGCGTAGTTTCCGGAGTCATACTCCCACCCGAGGGCGGACTGATACGGAAACTGGTCTTCCTGGATGAAGTTCTTGAAGCGCAGCTCCGCGGCATCCATGTTCAGCTCCTGCGCCAGCACATCGGTGACGCGCTCAATGGCATGGATGGCTTCGGTGACCCGGAAGGAGCAGCGGTAGGCGACGCCACCCGGAGGCTTGTTGGTGTACACCGCGTCCATTTCCGTGAAGGCGGTGGGGATGTCGTAGGATCCGGTGCAGATGGAGAACATCCCGGCCGGGTACTTCGACGGATTGGCGGCGGCATCGGTGTAGCCATGGTCGGCGAGGGTCTTGATGCGCAGCGCCTGCATCTTTCCTTCCCGGGTGGCCGCAAGCTCCACGGACATGTGGTAGTCGCGGGCAAAGGAGTCGGCCTGCAGGTTTTCGGAGCGGTCCTCAATCCACTTGACGGGCTTGCCGATGAGGAAGCTCGCGGCGATGGAAATGACGTAGCCCGGGTACACCGGAACCTTGCCGCCAAATCCACCGCCAATATCTGGAGAGATGACGCGAATGCGTTCTTCCGAGAGCCCGACGTGTCCGGCAACGAGGGCAATGACGGTCCGGATCGCATGTGGGGCCTGGGTGGTCATCCAGACGGTCAGCTTGCCCTCGGCCTTGTCGTAGCTGGCGACGCTGCCGCAGGTCTCAATGGAGGCCACGTGGATGCGCGGGATGTACATGTCCTGCTTGACCACAACATCGGCTTCGCTGAAGGCCTTTTCGGTGGCATCGCGGTCGCCTGTTTCCCAGTGCCAGATGTGGTTGTTGGTCTTGCCTTCCTTGTCGGGACGGAGCAGCGGGGCATCCGGATCCAGCGCCTTGAACGGGTCCACCAGCGGCTTCATGGGCTCATACTCAATCGCATTCTCCAGCGCCTGAACCGCGTCGGCCGCAATGTAGCGGTCGGTGGCAATGACGGCCGCGACCTCCTGAGCCTGGTACATGACGGTGTCGGTGGGCAGGACCATCTGCGTGTCAGACATCAGGGTGGGCATCCAGTGCAGGTTGTACTGCTCCAGGTCCTTTCCGGTGATGACGGCAAGGACCCCCGGAATGGAAAGGGCGGCGTCCTTGTCGATGTTCTTGATCTTCGCATACGCAAACGGGCTGCGGGCAATGTCCATGTACAGCATGCCGGGCAGCTGGACGTCATCGGTGTACTTGCCCAGTCCACGGATGAAGCGAGCGTCTTCCTTGCGCTTGAGGCTATGCCCCATGCCCCCGACTTCTCGGGACGTTTTGCACATGATCATGCGGCCTCCTGTTGGGGTTGTTTCATCTTTTCAGCAGCATACTGGATGGCTTTGATGATGTTGACGTATCCGGTGCAGCGGCAGAGGTTGCCCGAGATGCCCCAGCGGATCTCCTCCTCGGTCGGGTTCGGGTTCTTCTCCAGCAGCTCCTTGGCCCGGAGGATCATCCCGGGGGTGCAGAACCCACACTGCAGGCCATGCTCCTCGTGAAAGCCCTCCTGCAGGGGGTGCAGCTCGCCGTTGCGGTCGAGGCCTTCAATGGTCTCCACTTCCTTGCCATGGGCCTGAACCGCAAAGACGGTGCAGGACTTGACGGCCTTGCCGTTGAGGAGGATGGTGCAGGCGCCACAGCTGGACGTGTCGCAGCCAATGTGGGTGCCCGTCAGGTGCTGGTCATCGCGGATGAAGTGGACCAGCAGCTTGCGGGAGTCCACTTCCTGCTCCACGGTTTCTCCGTTGAGGGTGATCTTGACGTGATGCTTGGACATGATTCAGCTCCTGCCTTGGGCACGCTCCACCGCCTTGCGGAGCGCACGTTGAGTTAATTCCTTGACCAGTGAACGCTTGTACGCCTCCGAACCCCGGAGGTCGTCAGTGGGGCTCGAGGCATCGGCGGCCAGTTGACCCGCCTGGGCGAAGAGGGCCTCGTCGGGCTGCTGCCCGCGGAGCAGCTGCTCCGCCTCCGCAATGCGTGCCGGAATCGAGGCGACATTCGTGAGGCCAATTCCGACCTCGGCGATGCGGCCATCAGCCCCCAGCGTCAGCTGCACGGCTGCTGCGGCTGCGGCGTAGTCTCCCACCTTGCGCTCCACCTTGAGGTAGCACCCCCCACTGCGCTCCGGAGGCACGGGGATGCGGATCTCGGTCAGGATCTCCCCGTGCTCCACCGCGGTGGTGAAGAAGTCGGTGAAGAAGTCGTCAATCGAGACCACCCGCTCTCCGGCGTTGCCCACAATGACGATCTCGGCGCGGTACGCCAGCATGGTGGCCGGGTGATCATTGGCGGGGTCGCCGTGGGCCAGGTTGCCTCCCACCGTGGCCAGGTTCCGGACCTGCGGGTCGGCAATCATCTTGGCCGTGTCCAGCAGCAACGGGTACTTTTGAGCAATCATCGGCTCGTCTTCCAGCGCCACCTCCCGCGTCATCGCACCAATCTTCAGGTAGCCACCTTCCTCCTTGAGGTAGCTCAGTCCGTCGATGTTGCTGATGTCAATGAGGTGCGTGGGCTCGGCAAAGCGGATGCGCATGGCGGGGATGAGGCTGTGCCCTCCTGCCAGCACCTTGGCATCTTCCCCATGCTCATGGAGCAGGGCAATCGCCTCCGGTAAACTGGACGGAGTGAAGTACTCAAAAGAAGGGGGAATCATGTTCAGCTCCTGATTGGGGTGACCAAGCACAGAGATCCTCCATTTCTGACAAAACTCTTTATTAATGAGAATTTTCTTCTGAAAGAGGGCCCTGCTGAGCAATGTTTCGGAAATTCCGAAAACCACTCAATTTCCACGTTAGGCATGAAAATTCAGGAACACAATAAAAAAATGGGAGGGCCTGAAGAAAGAAATGGAGGGGGTTTTCAGGAAGAGAAATTACTTATGGAATGGGGGTTTTGCCTAAAAAATAGGCATCACTGTTCGGGTTTGAGCCAGCTGCTGATGCGTCCGACCATCTGCTGAACCTGGTCCTTGAGCTGGGCGGAGGTGGCAGCCGGAGGGGCGGCTTCAGTGGAAGGAGGGGGTTCGGGCTGGGGAGAGGCGGGAGCCGCGGGAGCCGCCGCTTGCTTCCTGGGAAGCTTGCTGGCCGGACGCTCGGTGCCGACAGCCTCTGGGTCGCCTCCGGTGAGGATGGCCTCCCGGCGCTCGAGGTACTCGAGGAACCCTTCGAGGTGAATCAGGCGTCGGCGGCAGTCGGTGATGCGCCGGGCGATGAGGTCCTTCTTCTCGGCGTCCGCCTCGGTTTTGTAGCTGCGGAGGTAGCCCTTTTCCGCCCGCTCGTAGGCGGCTCGGGATTGAGAAAGAGCCGAAAGGGACCGGCTGGGTTTCCGGGACGACAGGAGGTCTTCAAACAGCAGGTACTGGCTCCAGCCCAGGTTGCGCCACATGTCCGGAGGAGGATTCTGAATGCCCTTGATCGCCTGCTTGAACAGCTCCGAGGCCTTGGGGTAGTCCTGAGCCTTGAGCTGCCAGAGCGCGTCTTTGTAGGCCTGTTTGGGAGAAAGTTCAGGGGCGGAGGACATGGAGCAATCAGGAGGCAGAGGTGACAGCAGGAGGTGGTTGCAGAAAAACAACCTTATCAATCAACTCCGGCGGTTGCAACTCTTTCCCACAGCGCTTCTGCCTGAGGGCCTCCAGCAACGGGGCCGGCCCCGCTTTTTTTCTTGATTGCTCGACCCGGAAGACTATGATCGGCAGAAAATCGTGCTCAGTTT
>JAYOTF010000079.1:0-4233 GCA_038150265.1 Deltaproteobacteria bacterium
CATCAATAGTTTTTTTATGCGATAAAAACAAAGAAAAAGCAATTTTTTGGTTCAACAGCTCCCCAAACTTGGTTAACACGGATATCAAAAATGGCTGGAGTGAGCAAACCACTAGGATGAAATGGGATGATCAGATTGAGACCATTATGATCAATCAGGATTTTGGTGACGATTTCATCTATGTTGATGATACTCAGAGACTCATTCGAAAATTGATGAGCTCAAATACGTTGTTGTTAGAGCTGGATTGGTATGGCGCAGGAAAGATTTATTTCAGATATAGCATGGCTGGTGCAACCAAAGCGATTAACCAGGCCCGGGAGGTTTGTAAGTAAGTTGAATTGATGGTAACTGTTCAGCAGAGAAGCTCAGGCGGCGAACTCAAGGGGGAGTTCTTTTCCGAGGAAGAGGCTTTCGGCACCTGTCCAAGGGAGTGGTCGCATGGTTTCATGCCGCCTCTTGAGGGGCTCGGCGTGCTTCTCAGGATGGAGCCACACGGTTGCCCCACTCCAGGCGTGCAGGTTCCGTCCGATTCAAGCCCTCCCTGTCGATCAATCAGCTGTCCTCCTGAGGAAATAGAAAAATTATGATTTCTAAAGGGATTCCGGTTCTTTAGAATGAGAGGCATGCCCCAAACGGGAGGGAGTGGTCGGGAAGGAGGCAGTCCGGAAGGCGGGCTGCCACCGGAGCCGCACGCCCGTGTGGGTTCCTCACAGGACAAAAAATCGATGAAGATCAATAATGAGTGGGAAGCACTGATGGTGCTGGTGGACCTGGTTCAGGAGTCGGACACGCTCCCCGCGAAGGAGCGCCTGCGGGTGGACAGCAAGGTGAAGTGGATCTTGAAGCAGCACGAACAGATTTCGGATCCTCAGTGGACGATGTACCACCGCAAGTGGAAGGCCTGCGGCAACCACGAGGAGTACTTTGCCGTGGCGGTGGACCTGCTGCAGAGCCAGCCGGCGGAGTTTCGGAGTCGGGTCTGTGCGTGGATGTGGGTGGCGGCGCTGGCCGCAGGAGCGCAGGGGGGACTGGATGAGCGGAACGTTTCGGAGCAGGAACTGCGCTTGATTCAGGAAGCCCGGAGGCAACTGGGGGTGTCTCTGCCGCAGCAGTACCTGGCCTTCGGGGAGTTGCCTCATGCGCCACTTGAGGGGCTCTTTGTCCCTCGTCAGGCGGCCTGACGCTGAGGATTATTCAGGAGCGTACTGGTTGAACTTGCTGCGATCCTGCCAAGCGGAGCGTGCTTCCTGGAGGTGCTGGTAGTAGCCGGGTCCCAGGGGCACCTTCGACTTCTTGGTCTGCTTCAGGCCCAGGCTGAAGGCCTCCGGACGGGGCGGCGGGGGGTTGGTGGCCTGCTTCTTGGCCATTTCCCACACGCGGATCGAGATGGCACGAGTGCTGTTGTCAACAGGCGTGGGGGCCGTCTGGCTGAAGGTGGGGAGCGGATGGAGCAGGCTTCCTGCAAAGACCAGGAGGCCCAGCGGGAAGAGTTTTTTCAGGAACAGCACAAAAATTCTCACCTTGCGTTTAATCAAGTCGGGCTCTTGGGTCGGACTCAGGTGGGTTCTCCGTTGGTAGGAACCGGCCCCTATCTTACCCCATCACACTCCGAGGTCAACGCCTGTCCATGCAATTTCCATGGCGGAGCTTCCCCCACCCGGAGCGGCCTTCCGGTCGGTGCCCCCCCTTGACCCTCCCTGCGTGCGGATTTCGATCACCAGAATTTCCACCGGCTTCCGCCTTTTTGCATCCCTGTCTGCATCGTGTATGCTGAGGGCCGGAGGGGGCTGACGCTTCCTCTCTGGTCTCAAGAAGGTCTTCGTCCACCTCCCGCCGTTGGGCGAACCCCCCTCAAAGGAGTTGCTCGGTGTCTCAAATTCAAGCGGCTGTGTGCCATCACTTTCAAGAACCCCTCCAGATTGAAGCCGTTGACCTGCGGGCCCCGCTCGGACGCGAGGTGGAAGTCACGCTCGGAGCCGTGGCCATTTGTCACTCGGACATCGCCTTTGCGGAAGGCGGCTGGGGAGGCACCCTGCCGGCGGTGTATGGTCATGAAGCCGCCGGCGTGATCACGGGGTGCGGAGAGGCGGTGCAGGGCCTGTCGGTCGGAGACCGGGTGGTGGTGACCTTGATCCGGGCGTGTGGGCACTGTGCGCCCTGTGCTTCGGGCACCCCGACGCTGTGTGGAGGAGCCACCTCTGAGGCTCCGGAGCCGCTGACGACGCTTTCCGGTGAGGTGCTGCATCAGGGCATGGCCTGTGGCGCCTTTGCGGAAAAGGTGGTGGTGGACCAGAGCCAGGTCGTCGCCATTCCGGAATCGCTGGCGTTTGAAGCAGCGGCCCTGCTGGCGTGTGGCGTGATCACGGGGGTGGGAGCGGTGGTGCATGCCGCACACCTCCGACCGGGGCAGGACGCGGTGGTCATCGGGTGCGGCGGAGTGGGACTGAACGCCATCCAGGGCGCCTTCCTGGCGGGCGCCCGGCGGATTGTCGCGGTGGATCAAACGGAGGAAAAGCTGGAGGCCGCCCGGGAATTCGGAGCCACCGACGTGGTGCTGGCCACCGAACCCGAGCCGTGGGCGCAGGCTCAGCAGGTGCTGGGTCGGGGGGCTGATGCCGTCTTGGTGACCGTGGGCTCCAGCGGGGTGTACGATCAGGCACCCGCCTACCTGGCGCCCGGCGGACGGGTGGTGATGGTGGGCATGCCGCAGCATGGAGACCGATCGCAGTATGACCCGGCGACCCTCTCTTCCGTCAGCCAGGGCATGGTGGGCTCCAAGATGGGGAACGTGGTCATTCAGCGGGACATCCCCTGGATGGTCGACCTCTACCAACAAGGGCGCCTGAAGCTCGATGAGCTGATTTCCGGACGCTGGAAGCTGGAGGCGATCAATGAGGCGATTGCAGACACGAAGACCGGGAAGGCCAAGCGCAACGTCATCCTGTTTGAAAACGGAGGGGCATGAAGCTGCAAAACCTGGAGGTGATTGTGACCGCCCCTCCAGCGCCCGGTTGGGGCGGACGGTACTGGATCTTGACGAAGCTCACCACCGATGACGGGCTGGTCGGCTGGGGCGAGTGCTACGCCTCCAGCGTCGGGCCGGTGGCGATGCAGGCGGTGCTGGAAGACCTCTTTGCGCGCTACTTTGAGGGCGAGAGTCCGGAAAATCTGGAACGCCTGTTCCGGCGGGTGTACTCCTCGGGCTTCACCCAGCGTCCGGACCTGACGGTGATGGGAGCGTTTTCGGGTTTGGAAATCGCGTGCTGGGACCTCCTGGGGAAGGCCCGGGAGCGTCCGGTCTGGGCCCTGATGGGAGGGCTGCTCAATGAGCGCCTGAGGGCCTACAGCTACCTGTACCCGCTGGAGGACCAGGACCCGGTGGCCTTCTGGACGTCTCCGGAGCTCGCGGCAGAGAGCGCCCGCGAGTATGTGGACCGGGGCTACACCGCCGTCAAGTTTGATCCGGCAGGTCCGTACACCATGCGAGGGGGGCACATGCCCGCCATGAGTGACCTGTCGCGCTCGGTCGCGTTCTGTCGGGCGATCCGGGAAGCAGTGGGAGACGAGGCGGACCTGCTCTTTGGAACCCACGGCCAGTTTTCCACGGCGGGCGCAATCCGGTTGGGAAAGGCGCTGGAGCCCTTTCAGCCGATGTGGTTTGAGGAACCCATTCCTCCGGACCACCTGCTGGAGTTTGCCAAGGTGGCGGCTGCGGTGCCGCTTCCGGTGGCAACGGGGGAGCGCCTGACCACGAAGGCTGAGTTTGCGCTGCTGCTCCAAACCGGAGGCGCGGCCATTGTGCAACCGGCGCTGGGACGAGTCGGCGGAATCTGGGAGGCCAAAAAGATTGCCGTCCTGGCGGAGGTCTTCAATGCTCAGGTCGCCCCACACCTCTATGCGGGGCCCATCGAGTGGGTCGCCAACCTGCACCTGGCGGCGACGCTGCCGAATTTCCTGATTGCCGAGACGATTGAAACGCCCTTTCACCACGCGTTGATCCGGGAAGGGGTGGTGGTGGAAGAGGGCTTTGTCCGCCCTCCTCAGGGGCCGGGCCTGGGCATTGAGGTCGACGAGGTCCTGGCTCGGGCGCACCCCTACACGGGCTCCGAGCTGCACCTGCAGATGCAGGAAGCGCCCTGCGGTTACCAGCAGCCCAATGCCTTCCAGGGGGGCGCTCCATCGCCGCCCCAACCCTAGCCGCTTTTAATCCGCCCTTCTCGCGAAGGCGAG
>JAYOTF010000080.1:0-3667 GCA_038150265.1 Deltaproteobacteria bacterium
CGGGAATCAGGGCAACGACAAAGACGTCGGCAACGCGGGTGGGTCCCGGGACCGAGACCGCGGTGGGGACGATCGGGAAACTGAAGACCACAATCGAGGGGACAGGAACCAGGATCGCGGCGGCGATGAAGGAGATCGCCGAGGTGATGAAGGAGAGCGCCGGGGTGATGGCGAGCAAAATCGAGATCGTGAAGGCGATCGCGGAGATGGAGAAAACCGGGGCCGCGGAGGCGAGTCAGATCAGGAGCGGGGTCGTCAGGATCAGGAAGCAAGGAGCGGGAACCGTGAGCCCGAGCCACCCGGAGAGAATGAGGTCCTGGTCTCAGCGGGAGAGGCTTCGACGGTGGTGGCCGGATGGGGGGCAACGCCTCCGGTGACCGTTCCTTTGGAGCTTCAGCAAACCCTGGAAGATTCGGATGATCCAAAGGTTTTTGAGAATACGGTCAATTTTGGGACGCTTCCCGAGCTGCCTTCCGCGGCTTCCAGTTCCAGTCGGACGGTCACTGAGGTTGGACAACCTGACGCTGGAGACGGGGGAGAAGGCTCGGTTCCTGAGGATCCGGAGGGGCTTCCTGAGGAAGAAGAGGCCATCCTGGAGCCTCCGGTTTCTGCGGAAATTCCAGCCATTGATGAGTCCCTCCTCGACGAAATTCTGGATGAGGTGGACACGGTGGTGGAAACCACGACCACTGAGGCTCTGGAGGCGGTACAGGAACAGATGACGCTGATTTTGGAGGTACGATGAAGTCATTCATGGGGCCTCTCAGCCTCTTGCTGCTGCTGGTCGGCTGCAACTCGGATCCAGTGCCTTCCGGGCACTACCGAACCCGGACGGTGACGATTCAGTTGGGGGAGGGAAACTCGCGAGCCCCAGCTCGTGGCTTGATTGAAGGAGCGGCTCAGTCGGCACTTGCCTTTGCTGTTGTGGAAGACGGACAAGCGGTGGAGGCGTTAGTGGTGTCGGATGCTCTAGAAGGAGAGGTGGCCCTGGTGGCAGATGACAGCACGGTGCAGCTCGCGGTTCCTTTTGAAGTGCCCATCCGGATCATCGCTTATGACTTTGCCACGGCACACGCCTCTGCTGCGCTTGCTGCCACAGAGGTCAGCGAGGGGCAGTACCAGAGCCGCTACTACTCGGAGCCGGTTTCTCTGACTGCTGGGGTTGGGACTCAGGTGGTGTACCTGAACCAGGAGGTGCCAGAGGAACCGCCTCCGCCTCCTGACAATGACTCGACGGATAATGTCACGGAGCCGCCTCCGCCCGAGGAGTTTTCGGGGTTCTTTTACTTTGCCGGGTGCTCCATTGAGGACAATGACGCGCTGAATCCGATCCCGATCCTGCTGCTGTTTTCTGAGGAACTGGACAACCAAACCCTGGCGGGGGCGACCTCTCAGCCCTGCCAGGAAACGGATCCGATTGTGCTCCGCAAGGACGGGGTGTGTCAGGATCTGAACTTTTTGGACTTTGCCGCGTCTCCTGCGGAGGCCAACTTTAACTCTTCTGCTCCATTTGTGACCTTCCTGGAGCAGGCGATCCCGAAATTCTGGGCTTCTCCAGACAATGGAACCTACACCCTCCGGGTTTCAGACAACCTGACCAGTTCCACAGGAGCGGTGCTTGCGGAGCCGATTGAAGCCTCGTTTCGCTACACCAATGGCTTTACCTGGCTTCGGGTGACCGGGTGCGACTACCTGGTCGACTATTGGGATCCGGGAAGCCCATGAAAGTTGGACTGATTCTGCTGCTGCTTATTTGGGCGGTGGCACCTGCGTGGGCGGAAACGACCGTTGAGTTTGGAAGTGACGAAGTGATTGTGGTGGTCTTTGATGCATCGGTGACCCAGCAGGAAACGGTGAATTTTCGCTTCAAGGTCAGTGCATTTGGAAACATCGACAAGGTGGTGCTCAATGGCGTGCCTCTGGTGCAGCCCCGGATTTCTTCGGATGAAATCGACTACGTCATTCGGCTGCAGCTGGAGCCCGGCGAAAATGAGTTTGTCATTGAGGCGTGGAGCGAAAGTGGCTTTTACCAGAAGACCTGGACCATTTTCCGGGAGACGGAGGACGTCCGGTTCATTCAGGGCCCTCGCATGCACTGGAACTGGGTCACGCTGCTGGAACGGTCCTGGGACACCAATGTTTCCAATGCCCCCGAGAGCGGAGAGGTCCTGCCGGGGAGCCAGTGGCGCCTGACGCTGGTGCCCCGTTGGTCGTATCGGGTGTCGTACTGGACGGAGCTGGTGGTGCAGGGGCTGCTGACCCAGAATGCGTACGATGACGCCGCATTGAATCCGTATGAGTCGCAGATGCTGCAGCTGAGTACGGAAGTCAAGCAAGGAGAGCTTGCGGAGGGACAGTGGCGCCTCAAGTGGACGCATCAGGAGGTGGCGGTCAACTCCACCCGATCGACCCTCCAGAATGCCTACGCGTTGGGCTGGGAGCAGGTGCATCCGCGGTGGACCTTTCAGACGGAGGCGGCTCTGACTCAAGCGCAGGCAACCGCATCCAATCCGGAAGGCATGGAGCTGAGCTGGCAAGGAGGCGTGACGTGGACACGAGGCAAGCAGCTGGTTTCCGGAACCGTGAGCGTGGACCGAGGAACGTATGAGCAGGTGGAGGACGACTATGCCGGAAGCCAGCTGGAACTCGAAGGACGGCTGCCGGTGGCGGAATCGCTCCAGGCGTCTCTGACGACCTCGTTCGCGTCGAAGCGCTACCCGGTGGCGGTTGCCCGGAATCAGCAGCTGCAGGGGCTGGGGGTGACGCTCAATTGGCGGTACTCGAATCGCTTGAACCTGAGTACCGGGCTGACGCGGGAAGCCACCCTCACTCAAGGCGAAACGGACCCTGAGGAAGAGGTTGCGTATGGCTCCTCTCTTGTTGCGAACTGGTCGCTCTCTCCTGCTGTGAAGCTCAAGGCCCAGCTGGCCTCGACCCTCAACCGGTCCAGTCTGGAAAACGGAAGTTACGAGAAGTGGACGTGGGGCGGCACCCTGATCTGGATCCTTTGAGGAGTGAGGAAGTCAGTACTTGCGCCCAAGCTGCTGGAGCAGCCGAGTGAGCTGATTCAGGCCAACCTCCAGCTCCGGAGTGTGTGGATGCTCCGGACACCGGTCGGCAACAAACTGGAGGGTCCGCGCCACGCGTCCCCAGCGTGGATTTTTGGGAAGGGAATTCAGGTCCAGGTAGTTCTTCAAGGAGCGGATGCGCCAGTTCCCCGTTTGCGAATCCTGATAACAGCCCCAGATTCCGGACTGCTGGGCCAGGTCGATGGCGCCGACTTTCCGGGACTGCTCCCAAACCTTGAGTGCCTGATTCATCAGGTTCACCGAGAGGGCGCGTAACTCCTGGTCCCGGTCCGGAGAAGGCTCTGCTGGTTCGGCAGGCTGAGGAGGGGTGCGGCGCATCCAGTTGTGCAGTCGGGCCAGGAGTTCAGCGCGGTTGAGGGGCTTGGTGAGGTAGTCGTTGGCTCCGGCTTCCCAACCTTCCTCAAAATCCTGCAATCCCCGCAGAGCCGTCATCATGAGCACAGGGAGCGCCTCTCGGCTGAACTGCTCCCGAATCTTTTGGCAAACCTCCAGACCATCCATTCCCGGCATCCGGACATCCAGCAGCACCAGCGCGGGGAGGTGTCCGGCCTCCTGAGCCTGCTGCAGAAACTGAAGGG
>JAYOTF010000081.1:0-3491 GCA_038150265.1 Deltaproteobacteria bacterium
ATTCAGCTGGATGACGCGCCCAGCGGGTATCAGCAGACATATGCCTTTCCGGGTTGCGGTCCATCGCAGCAGAAATCCTTGCAGCGAAAGTTCCGTCCTTCTCGCGAAGGCGAGCATCCCGTCAATGAGTCGCAGGCACTCGGTTCAAGGGCTGGCTCCCCCGGTTCGAGGACTGGATCCCCGCCTGCGCTGGGATGACTGAAGGCATCCGGATGCCGAGACAGCTCATTCAGCTGGCTCCCCGCCTGCGCTGGGATGACCACCAAGCGGCCGTCCCTGTCCCCTCCGGTCATTGCCTTGAAAAAAAACGAGGGCGGTTGTGTCCCACGCCTCCCGTGCTACCATTGGTTTTTTTCCGAGGTAGGGCCTCACCTCCAGGCGGAGCGCCGGGCCCGTTTCTTCTTTGCTCACCCACTTTCACCCGATCATGCTCAAAGCTGCTGCGATTAAGGTCAGCCTGGAGGAACCCCAGGAGAAGCTCCTGGCCATGGCGAATTTCATGAAGGGGCTGGGCACCCGGAGCGTCAAGCTGCTGCACGTCCATTCCGAAATGAAGGAGCGCGAACGGGCCGAGGTGGAGGCCCGGCTGGAGGCCATGGCCGAGGCACTCCGGGCCGACGAGCTGGAGGTGGAGGTGCACCTGAGGCAGGGACAGCCGGCGTTGGAGATTGCGCGGGCGGTCCGGGAGCTGGAGGTCGATTACCTGAGCCTCTACTGGATGCCACAGGGAACGCTGCACAACCTGCTGCTCGGGAGCATTGACGCAGACATCCTCCGGATGACGGACCTGCCGGTGTTTGTGTACGACCGGGGGTGGTCCTCAGGAGACCTGCAGTCGGTGCAGAGCGCCCTCTATGCGACCGATTTTCAGCACACCGACCGGCAGGTCCTGCCCTACCTCAAGAGCCATCACTTTCAGGCCCAAACGCTGTACCTGCTCCATGCCGGAGAGCGTGCTCCCGATCCCCAGACCGAAAGGCTCCGGTGCGAGCAGGTGGAGGAAAACCTGCAGCGGCTCGCGGATGCCTGCCGGGATTCCTACGAAGAGGTCCACCTGCTTCAGGTCGTCGGGCACCCGCAGCGGGAGATCGTCCGGCAGGCCAAGCGCCTCAAGGTGGACCTGATCCTGATTGGCAAGTCTGACAAGCCCAACCCCATGGCACAGCTGATGGGCTCCAACGCGGAGGTCATTCCCCGTCAGGCGCGCTGCTGTGTGTTCATCATTCCAGGACGATCCCCGAACCCCTGACCGAGCCCGCCTGTGTTTCGCCTTTCCGAGCATCTCGTCTTCACGCTCTCCCTCTCCATGGTGCTGGTGTTTGCTGCATGTGGCATTCTGGTTCCGGAGCAGCTGGATGCCGTCTCTGGTGCCCTGCACGCCAGCATCATCAACCACTTCGGCTGGGGCTACCTGGTATCGGCGTTCCTGTTCCTGGGCTTCAGCCTGTTCCTGGCGTTCAGTCGGTTTGGACAGATCAAGCTGGGGCAGGATTATGAGAAGCCCCAGTATTCCTACTTCGGGTGGTTCAGCATGCTGTTTGCCGCTGGCATGGGCATCGGGATGATCTTCTGGGGGGTCGCGGAGCCGATGAGCCACTACCTGCACCCTCCGGAGTACCTGGAGCCCGGGTCACGGGCAGCCGCGCGCTTTGCGATGACCTACAGCTTCTTTCACTGGGGGCTCCACCCGTGGGCGATCTACATCGTCATGAGCCTGTCCATTGCCTACTTTTCCTTCCGGCGGGGCATGCCGCCTCTCATCTCCAGCTGCTTCTACCCGCTGATGGGCGAGCGGATTTTTGGCGGCTGGGGCCGTGCCATTGACACCCTGGCGGTGCTGGCAACGGTGTTCGGCATTGTCACGTCGCTGGGACTGGGCGCCCTGCAGATCAACAGTGGCCTCAGCATGGTCTTCCAGTTCGACCCGACCTTTCAGACCACGCTGATCGTGATCGCCGTGGTGACGGTGCTGTTCATGATCTCCAGCATGACGGGGCTGGACAAGGGCATTCAGCTGCTCAGCAAGGCCAACGTCATGCTCGCCATTGTCCTCTTGCTCTTCATGCTGGTGGTGGGGCCCACCACGACGATTGTGAACATCTTCACCAGCACCCTGGCGGAGTACTTCTCCTCGCTGTTCAAGATGAGCCTCTCCACGCATCCGTTCGAGGGGTACGAGTGGACCAAGTCGTGGACCCTGTTCTACTGGGCCTGGTGGATTTCGTGGTCTCCGTTTGTGGGCCTGTTTGTGGCCAGCATCTCGCGGGGGCGGACGATCCGGGAGTTCATCAGCGGTGCCCTGGTGGTGCCCACGCTGCTGACCTTTCTCTGGTTCAGCGTCTTTGGCGGGTCGGCGTTTCAGCTCGAGCTGGAACACTCCGAGGGCATTGCCCAGCAGGTGGTGGCCGACATCTCCACCGGGCTCTTCCGGCTTTACGAGTACTACCCGCTCACCCCCGTGCTGACGCTGCTCACGGTGCTGCTGCTGATTGTCTTCTTTGTCACCTCTGCTGATTCAGCGACCTTTGTGCTGGCGATGATGACCTCAAACGGAGAGCTGTTTCCGTCAGCCACCAAGAAGGTGGTGTGGAGCATCACCGTCTCCGGAACAGCCGCCGCGTTGCTCTTCTCCGGAGGGCTGGAGGCCTTGCAGCGAATGGCCATTGCGGCCGCCCTGCCGTTTACGGTGATCATGCTTTTGCTCTGCACCAGCCTCTTCAAGGGGCTCCGTTACGAGTTCAAGTCCCGCCGCCTGGACCTGCCCCTTTCCGAGGACACCCTGCCCCCTCACCTGGCGCTGACGCAAAACTCCGCCCAGTTTCAGCCGCCTGCCAAGCCGGACTCCTGACCCGGGGCGGCTTCGGGGTGTTTGATCTTGACTGCTCCTGTGAGCGGGGTACGCTTCTCGAAAAAATCCCCGCTTTTCTCTCAGGAGTCCTCATGCTGCCTCGTCTTGGAATCCTCTTCCTGTCCCTGCTCCTGTTGCTCCCGGCGCTCCAGGCCCAGGAGCGTGGAGTCACGCCGGTAGGGCCCGACGCCTCCCGTCTGGCTCTGGTCATCGGCAATTCTGACTACCAGCACACCAACCCCTTGCGCAACCCGGCGAACGACGCTCGGGCCATGAGCCGGACGCTCGAGCAGCTGGGCTTTGAGGTCACGGCGTTGGTGGACGCGGATCAGCGACAGATGGAGGAGGCCACCAGGCAGTTTGGAAAGCGCCTGAGAGACCAGAAGGGAGTCGGGCTCTTCTACTACGCGGGGCACGGGATGCAGGTGAGCGGAGAGAACTACCTGCTCCCTGTAGACGTCAACCCCAGCACCGAGGCGGACATCCGGTATGATGCGGTCCCGGTGGGGAAACTGCTGGGGCAGATGGAAGCCGCCGGGAACGGGATGAACGTGGTCATTCTGGATGCCTGTCGCAACAACCCGTTCCAGCGCAGTTTCCGGACCGCAAGCCAGGGACTGGCGCAGGTGATTGCTCCGACCGG
>JAYOTF010000082.1:0-3007 GCA_038150265.1 Deltaproteobacteria bacterium
GTGCCCGCCGACGCCTCGTAACCTCCCGCCTGGCCTCGGGCGCTGCTTGCAGGGCCATCGCCCGAAACAAATGGCTGGCAGAATGGGCTGAGCGGTGGGTGAAGACGGCCGCTTGGTGGTCATCCCAGCGCAGGCTGGGATCCAGTCCTTGAACAGAGTGCCTTCGCTTCATTGACTGGATTCTCGCCTTCGCGAGAAGGACGGACCTTTCGATCCAGTAAGGACTCCAGCGAGGGAACCTCCCCAGCGAGGCTCGACTGTTTTTTCAGGATGAGCAGGTTGCTTCCCTTCAGGCGATTGCTCGGGCGCTGCTTGCAACATCTCCCCAGATTGCGGAGAATGCGGGCACGCCGGAGGCTCCCTCCGGACGCCTGCTCCTTTGCCTGACCCCAAGGAACCATGAGCCTCCCGCAATTTGTCGCCATTGACATTGGCACCAGCAGCGTCCGGACCGCCCTGGTGCAGGCCGATGGGCAGGTGCTGGCGTGGCAGGCGGTGCCCCATGTGCCTCAAAGTCCGGTGCTCGGCTGGTTTGAGCAGAACCCGGAGGAGTGGTGGCGGAGCACCTGCCAAACCGTCCGGCACGTCTTGACCCAGGCTCAGCCCAGCCGCCTGGCTGGCGTGGCCGTCTGTGGCCAGATGCACAGCCCCGTCCCCATTGATGCCTCCGGACAGGTGCTGCTGGAACACGTCCAGCTCTGGAACGACAAGCGCCCCTACCCGCAGGTGCTGGAGTTTCTGAAGCACCCGGAGGCCCGGCGCTTCTGCCGCAGTCAGGGCAATCCGGCAGCCTGCTCGTGGACGGCCTTCAAGCTCGCCTGGATGCAGCAGGAGCAGCCGGAGGTGGTCCGCCAGACCTGGCAGTTCCTCTCGCCCAAGGACTTCATCAACTTCCGCCTCTCCGGAACCGCGGCCACGGACCTCAGTGAGGCTTCCGGAAGCTTCTTCCTCCAGCACGCTTCCCACACCTATGATCCGGAGGTGGTGGCCCACTTTGGGATCCGGTTGGACCAGCTTCCCCCCATTGAGGCGCCCGAGGCACGCATCGGCGCCGTTTCAGCAGCGGGCGCTCAGGCTTCCGGACTGCCCGAAGGCCTCCCGCTCGTGGCAGGCTGCGGCGACTTCCCTGCTGCCCTGCTGGGTTCCGGAGTCTGTGAGGTGGGGCAAAGTGCCGACATCACCGGCACCTCCACCTTGCTAGCGACCCTGGTCGCTGCCCCCAGCTCCAACCCAAGGGTCGGGCACCTGCTGAGCGCCTCCGGTCCGTGGATTCAGTTTGCGGTTCTGGATGCCGGAGGAGAGAGCCTCCGCTGGGTCCGGAGCCTGTTGGGGGACGGTTCTGCCTTTGCCGACATCGACGCCCTGGTCCAGACCGTTCCCCCCGGGTGTGCCGGGTTGCTGTTTCTGCCTTACCTCAATGGGGAACGCCTGGGCGGCATCGTCCACTCCCGGGCTCAGTTCTTTGGCATCACCCCGCAGCACACGCGAGAGCACTACTACCGCTCGGTCATGGAAGGCGTTGCCTTTGCCGCCCGCCGGAGCCTGAGCATGCTGGACGCCTTCCCCGAGTCCCTCGTGGTCAGTGGCGGCGGGGCGCACAGCGAGGCGTGGCTGCGCCTCAAGGCGTCCATCTACCACCGCCCCCTGCAGCGTCCGGAAAACGCGGAGAGCAGCATCATGGGCGGAGCCATCCTGGCGGGTGTCGGCAGCGGCGTCTTCCCCAACTGTGCTGCTGGTGTGCAGGCAATGGTGCACACCGGCCCCGCTGTGCTTCCGGATCCTGCGACCGCTTCCTTCTATGAGCGGCAGTACGCCGTGTTCGAGGAGCTGCACCGCTCCTGTCAACCCCTCTACGCCTCCCTTGACGCCCTCCAGGATTTCCATGAAGCTCAGTGACTTGAACCGCTCGGACCTGGTCATCCGGACCGCGTGGCTCTACTACACCTATGGCCTGACCCAGGAAGAGATTTCCCGGCAGCTCAACCTCTCTCGCCCAATGGTGCAGCGCATGCTGGCTCAAGCGACCCATGAGGGGCTTGTGAAGATCCGCATTGATCATCCATTGGTCGACTGCCTGGAGCTGGAGAAGCGCCTGATGGAACGGTACCCGCTTCGCCTCTGCCGTGTCTGTCCAGCGCCCGGGGAGGCCTCTGAGCAAGTGATGCCCGGGCTGACCCTGCTGGGAGCGGCCACCATGGAAGAATTCCTCCGGACCCCCAACCCGCTCACCGTCGCACTGGGCACTGGGCGGACCCTCAAGGCCTGCGTTCATGCCATCAGCTCCCTCAACGGCTCTCAGCACCGGGTCGTTTCGCTTGTGGGGAACCTCCGGCAAGACGGCTCCGCCAGCCCCTTTGACTCCGTGATGCCCCTTGCTGACAAAATTGGCGCCGAACGGTTCTTCCTTCCGGCTCCTGTCATTGCTGCCAACCTGAAGGAACTGAAGACCCTCCAGCAACAACCCATCTACCGCAACGTCGTCCGCATTGCCGAGCAGGCGGACGTCTCCTTCATCAGCATGGCCGGCCTCTCCAAGCAGTCCCCCCTCTTTCTTGAGGAGTTCATCACGGAAGCCGAGATGCAGCAGGCGCTCGATCAGGGTGCCTCCGGCGAGTTCCTCGGGCACATTCTGGGGCAAGAGGGACAGTTGCTTGAGATCGACCTCAACCAACGGGCCGCCGGGGTCCGCTTCACGCCTCCCCTGACTCGCACCGTCATTGGCATCTCCGGAGGCACCAACAAGCACCACATCATCCAGAAAATCCTGCAGGGAGGCTGGATGAACGGCCTCATCACCGACGAGTTTACCGCTCGCTTCCTCATTTCGACCTGAAATCATTTTTTCCCTTGACAGCCCTTTCCGGGACGCGTAGCTTTTTTTGATCAATTGATCATCACTGATCATAAACTCAACTCAGCGAGTTTGGTTTCAGTGATGATCATTTGGAAGCTCGTCACGCTTGCACGACGTTTTTTGTCAACCTCACAAGGGAGAATCTCATGAGGA
>JAYOTF010000083.1:0-2398 GCA_038150265.1 Deltaproteobacteria bacterium
CCTGACACAAAAAGAGGTTGAGGAAGAGTTCCCTTTCGACACAGTCGAGGAGGTTGCTCAAGAGGGCTTGAGCCCTTTGCCAATGAGGCTGCGGTCCCTTCATCAAAGGCAGTCCTCACTGGCAAGGGGGATGCTTCTGCACCTGGGGTGCCGAGGCGCTCAGCTAGAAGATCACGCCTCCTTCCAGGCTGAGGGCCAGCGTCTCACGAACCTGGTGCGCTTGGTCATTGGTTCCGGTTCCACCCGACCCCAGGGCCAGCCGTCCTCCGGCAAACCAGCGGTCCTGATGCCAGTAAGCGGGCACCTCAAGCCCAAGGATCGACACTTCCCCCGTGGCGCCAGACATTCCGGGAGAGGTCAGCCGCGCTCCTGCAGGGTGAGTGGTCAGGGTCGCCAGCACCTGCGCTTCCCACGACTCCGAAACCTCCCACTTGCCTCCCACCCCCAGCTGAACGGCATGCGCACGGTACTCCACCAGCCCGCCAGAGTCCTGGAGGACGCTTTGGCGAAAGCCCACCTCAAGCACCAGCTCATCGAAGTGGGCCTGGGCAAAGAAGCCCAACCGGCTTCCACTGAGGGATTCCGTCCGGTACGGATCCGTGTAGGTTCCATTCAGCATCCCCCAGCCCATCCCGAGGCGCACCTCGAATCCGTCTCGATCGATGCTCCAGCAGCCTTGCTCCGGATCAAGCGACGGATCGGCCTCAAGGGCCTGAGCCTCAGGAGCCTCCCCCGTAAAGGGCCCCCAACCGCAGTACTGTCCCTCAAACACATTGGCTCCAGACGAGTCCTGGGCCTGAAGCGCAAGGGGGAAGCAGCTGAGGAGCCCAATGCCCAGGGCAACCAGCCTCCACTTGGCGCCATGCCGTCGTGCAGCAAATTTTTTGGTCATACGTTTGTTCCAGTGGTAATTGAAAGAATCAGGTGAGGCGACGCCCCTCCGCGCGAGGCAGAGGAGCGTCTGGAGCGACCAGGCGCTCCTCCCTTCGGTTACTTCACCTCAAAGCTCTGGACTAAAGACTCGGCAGAGAGTCCGTAGGTATCTTCAACCTTGACCTTCCAGTAGTACTTGCCAGGGTCGAGCTGCATCCGGGCGCTCTCGATGGCGCCCAGTCGATTTTGCTGAAGGCCCCCGCCGCCACAGCCTGCAAGCAGAAGCAACAGGGCCAGGGCGGAGCAGACCACACCGCCCCAACGAGGCAGCAGCAAGGCAAGCAGGAGCAGCCCTGCGGCCACAGCCAGCACCCAGCCTGGCGCCAAGCCCATCGTCCCCGGAGGCGGATCTCCCGGACCTCCGGTGCTCGCCCAGGCCAGACCCCAGCCACGTTCCTCACTCGGGGGCTCATGCCAGGCGGTCCCACGGTGGAGGACATCTCCCGGGCAGCCTGTGAATTGGTTGTTTTGGCAGACAAAGAGCGTGTAGGTCAGCTCATCGTTGTCCAGATCCAGAGACTCCGAAATGCTGAAGACCACATCGCGGTTCATGAGCGCCCCCGGTTTGGGCCAGGTCAGCGTGGGCGGAGTGGGAGCCCGGTTGATGGCAAAGCGCACTGTGCCGGTGTCCACCCCTCCGCGGCCATCGTTCACCGAGAAGGTAAAGTTGTCGGTGCGACCGCTTGGCTGCGCCGGGGCCGTGTAGCGGTAGGCCCCCGTGCTCGCGTTGTCCAGCGTCGCCGTCCCCTGAGTCGGTGCCACCGTGATCGCAAACGTCAGGGAGTCATCGTCCGCATCCGTCCCCGTCAGCGTGCCCGAGACGGTTTTCCCCGGGCCAACGCTCACCAGATCCAGGGCTCCGGCTTCAGGGGCCGTGTTGGGAGTGAACGACACCAGGTACGTCCCGTTGTCGCTGCGGCTCGTGTTATCCGTGACGGTGAAGGTGAAGTTGTCCGACCCGGATGCCGAAGCGCTCGACGGGGTGCTGAAGGTGAACTCCCCCGTGCTCGCATTATCCAGCGTCAGCGTCCCAATGGTGGGAGGGACGGCGATGCTGAAGGTCAGGGTGTCGTTGTCGGCATCCACCGCCGTGAACTGGCTGGAGTACGACTGACCCGGTGGAACACTGATCTGCCCTCCGGTGGCAACCGGCGCATCTTCCACCGCCGTGACGTTGAACGAAAGCGCTGCAGGAGTGGCGCTCCAGCTGGTGCCGTCATGAGACGAGAAGCTCAGGCTGTCGAGGCCCGAACCGTTGGCGTCCTCTGGAGGGAGGTAGCGCAGGAAGCCTGAAGCCAGGTCGGCGACGCTGATCTCCTGTCCCACCGTGACCGCGACCCAGGTGGCCCCGTTCTGCAGGTACTGCAAGGTCCCCAGCGTGGGCAGCACGTCGATGCGGATCTTCGTGATGCTCCCGGAGAGCCCAAAGTCCGAGGCGCTCAGGGTCGCATTGTCGCTGTCCTCC
>JAYOTF010000084.1:0-2271 GCA_038150265.1 Deltaproteobacteria bacterium
GTACTACAGCCACCCGTCGCATTGTCTCCGTTTGCGGAATAGATTGCATCAATCAAAGAGCAGTTACTTGGATTGGAATCATCCCCATCCACCGTAATGGTGGCGGCCTGCAGCTGCGGGGTGACGGGCTGGGTCAGGAGCAGCCCGAGGGCGGTGCCGAGGAGGGCGGAGGCAAAGCGGCGCTGGTAAAGGCGACGGGTGCGGCGTGAGGCCCGGGCCAGTTGCTGAAGGATGGAGTCGAGCTGCTCCAGCAGTGTGGGCAGGGTCTGCTCCCAGAAGCGGGCCAACCAGCGGGTGCGGGCTTGCTGCGGACGGGGAGTGTTCCGGCGCAGGGCGGCTCCGAGTTTCTGGATCCAGGTCGGGGTGGTTTGAGGGCTCATGGGGTCTCCGTGTCATGTTGGGGCGCACCGCAGGCCGCCCAGTGATGAATGAGTGATTGAGTCTTCAGGCGGCTCAGGAGCCGCCCGTCGGGTTGGTGCCGTTGGGGGTCACGCGCGTTCCACGTGTGGCATTTCTGCCAGAGCGTCATCTGGGAGCACATAGGAGGTGGCCATCATCGGGTTGTTCCACTCCATGAGCTCCGGGAAGGTGCAGTTCGGCAGCACCTTGACGGAGAAGATTTCCTCGACGCCCGAGTCAAAGCGCAGGAAGGCGACGGTCTCGCCGGTGCGGACATCCACGACCCAGACGCCACAGGTTCGCTCTTCGCCGAGGCGGTCGATGAGGGGAAGGCCGCTGAAGACGGCGCTTTCGCGGACCTGAGAGAGCCCGATGAAGGCATACGGCCCATAGAAGTCGAGGCCACGGGTGAAACCGGGGACGGTGGCCACGGTTTCCCAGGTGCGCTGTTCCAGATTCACCCGGGCCAGCGATCCCTCTCCGCCTTCGAGGAGCCACAGCTTTTCGTTGTGCCAGAACGGGGAATGCGGCATGGAGAGGCCACTCAGCAGGATCTCATCGGTTTCCACATCGATCAGGATGCCGCCTCGGGCCTTGTTCTGGCGCCACCCGGCGGCCGCATCGGTCTCTCCCAGAGCGGTGACGTACTTCGGTTTGCCATGCACCATCGTCAGGCCGTTGAGGTGGCAGCGGTCTTCAGCGGCGTAGGTGCTGACAAACTTCGGACGCCAGCGGGGCGTGAAGCTGTGGTCGTGGTCGAGGGTACAGAGGCAGGAGAAGCGGGTATTGACGATCCAGAGTTCGTCGTCGGCATCATAGGCCATCTCGTGGACGTCAATGTCTCCAGTGATGTGGATCTCGCGGGGCAGGTAGCAGGAGTCGTACTTGCCCCTGGGCTCCAGCTTGCGCGCCACGGCCGGCATGTTCCGCAGGTAAGTCACGCTCTTGCGTCCGCCAATCGTCAGGCGAGGAGCCGGAGCGCCGCCATGCACCGCCATGCCCATCGGCTTCTCAAAGCTCCGGAAGTGGTTGTTGACCGTCTTCGTCTCCTCGTCATAGCGCACCAGGATCACCTGCCCCGCCTGATAGGTGGAGATGACCAGGCTCAACTTCAGCTGCGTCAGCACCTCCGCCAGCGTGTTCGTGTACACGCTCTTCAGCGGTTTGGGCTGCGGTGGAGCATTCAGCGCTGAGGGATCCTCTGCTGCTGATCGAGGGGGCGCTTCCTTGGGTTCACTCATCTTTTCTTCTTCCCGCAGGATTCAGGTTGAGGGTCAGGCTGGAGGGCTTCAGGGGCCTCCGGTTGAGGCAGGACGGAGTACCTGACGGGTCGGAACAGCTCCAGGAACTGAGGGTTGTTGATTTGGACCGCAATTTCCTTGTCCGGATAACGCTCCGACTGTTCCAGCAGGAACTCGTTCAGGCGGGCGATGTCCTGTCGGGTCACGGAACCGCTGACGCGGTAGATGACCTGGTGCTGTTCGCGGTGAATGCTGATGATCATTTCCGTCTTGTGTTCATGCAGGCGTAGGCAGGAGCCGGTTGCTCCTTTTCGTGGCGGCCAGTCTTGCAGACAGCAGGCGTGAGACACAAAAGCGTTTCTGGGAGCTTTTAACCGAACGCCCTTAAAGCACTGGATTCACTGGGAAAATAATTATCGGCCGGACAGCTGGGTGAATTGGGAGGTTTTTCAAGTATCTGAAATCAAATTCTAAAAAATTGGGAGATTTTCCGCTGGGTGAATTGGGAGGTTTTTTGGAGGCACGGGCTCCTCGGCCTTTTTGAGGCTGTTTGAGGAAAAGCGTGACGGGGAGGGGGGCAAAGAGAGGGGGACGGACGAGGGAGCGCGCGGCTCAGTCAGCCGTCCGAAAA
>JAYOTF010000085.1:0-2077 GCA_038150265.1 Deltaproteobacteria bacterium
TCATGAGCACAGGGAGCGCCTCTCGGCTGAACTGCTCCCGAATCTTTTGGCAAATCTCCAGACCATCCATTCCCGGCATCCGGACATCCAGCAGCACCAGAGCGGGGAGGTGTCCGGCCTCCTGAGCCTGCTGCAGAAACTGAAGGGCCGACGGGCCATTCTGCGCCAGGTGCATTTCCACCTCCTCTCCTTCCAGCAATTCCTGAACGACCCGAAGGTTCATCCACTCGTCATCCACAATCAGAAGCGACGCCTGAGGCAGAGAGGTCCCAGAAGCACCAGGTGCCGGGGGCCGTGGAGTTTCTGGAAGCGACGCTGGGAAGCGGATGCGGAAGCAGCTGCCTGCTCCTACGGTTGACTCAAGGTGGAGCGTGGCATCGTGGGCTTCCACGAGTTCCTTCACCACACTCAGTCCCACTCCCATGCCCTTTCCGCGAGACTGCTTGCCTCGGCGCATGGGCTCAAAGATCAGAGCCTGTTCTTCTGGAGAAATGCCGGTTCCGGTGTCGTGCACCTGAATCTCCAAAGATCCGTCTGCCTGATGGGCGCTCAGGGTAATGGTTCCAGAGTCGGTGTAGCGGATGGCGTTGGTCAGGAGGTTGATGAGGATTTGCTGGAGGCGTTCCGGGTCTCCGTGAAGAGGGGGCAGGTCAGCGGGAGCCGTGGCCACCAGCTTGACGCCCGGGGGTACCTGCTCCTGCACGAGGGGGAGGGTTTCCCGAAACAAGGTCCCCAGGTCAATCTTCTGCAGCTGGAGGGTGATCCGCCCTT
Source organism: Deltaproteobacteria bacterium (assembly GCA_038150265.1). Taxonomy (GTDB): domain Bacteria; phylum SAR324; class SAR324; order SAR324; family NAC60-12; genus JAYPUA01. Next base: position 772 of record JAYOTF010000085.1, read on the forward strand.
CATTCAGCAGCTGCTGATCCAGCAGTTCTGCAATGAGCCGGGCCATGCGCCAACCGTTGTTGCGGATGTGCTGCAGGCGTTCAAGCAGTTCCGGAGCCTTCCGGCGGACGTCCTCCTGAAGGGCTTCGAGGAGACCGAGGATGCCGTTGAGCGGGGTTTGCAGTTCGTGAGAGGCCCGTTGGATCAATTCCGTTTTGAAAAGGTTGCTCTCGCGTAGCTGCTCCGAGAGCTGCCGTTCGGTATCGAGGAGCTGCTGCTTCTGGTCCAGGGCCGCCAGGGCCAGCCACTGGGTTCGCCGCGCTTGCAGGATGTTCAGGATGGCAATTTCAATCAGCACCCCAAAGAGGTGAGCGTAGAACACCAGGAAGTTGGGCGGCAGCAGGCCTTCTGCGCCCAAACTGGCAACCAGCGCTCCCACGGCAGGGCCGATAAACGTCAGAACGGTTCCCCAGGCAAAGGGGCGCTTTCGATAAATGGCAACGGCGCCTGCGACCTGCACCAACACGTAGGTGAGTGCAACCAGGGGGAAGAGGTAGCGGGCGGCCTGGTTGTCGAACACCCAGTTGAACAGGGCGATGGCGAGGTAAACCAACAAGAGGCCCTGAAAGGTACGGGTCCAGCCCGGGCTCCAGCTTGGAAGTCGGAGGAAGTACCCGACAAATGAAACCAGGGTCGCCCCCAGGAGGGCAACCGAGAGGTAGAGGCTATTGCGAAAGACTTCTGGGCTGCCAGCCAGGTCAAACTGCAGGGCGAGTCCCGAATAAAGCCAGTACGTCCAACCCTGAGACAGAACCAGCAGGCTGTAGAGAATGCTGCTCCGCTGGTGGGTTCCTCGAATGGCAAGACCCAGCCGATAAATGGCTGTGATGAAGATCAACCCAAAAAAGGCGCCAAAGAGCAACAACTCGGGCTGCTCCTCGCGACGCAACTGAGCGAACTCCTTGAGCTGTGGGGTGATCGCCGCTTGGCCCCGGGTCTCAATGCGGGTGAAGATCTGGAGGGTACTGGGCTCGGTGACTGAAAGCGGCAGGCCGTTCAACCGGTACTGAAAGGGACGCTGCTCGGCGGGGACCCGGTTCCCTGCGTTGACCTGCTCAAAGGCTCCTGTTCCGCGTTTGACAAAAAAGCGGATGTCATGAACAAGGGGGTAATCCAGCAAAAACACCCAGTTTCCTGCGGCCCGGAAGTCAAGCTCCAGGTACAGCCACGTTACCTGAGGCGCCCAGCTGTGGCGGATGATGGGTTGGGGGAGTGAAGCGAAAGCTCCAGCCTGAAACTGATCCTGAGCTTCCTGAAAGGAGGCCTG
>JAYOTF010000086.1:0-1705 GCA_038150265.1 Deltaproteobacteria bacterium
GGACCTTGGAGGATCGTCGGCGCAGTCGGTGGTCCTGATGCTGTTTGTGCTCGCCCTGACGGTGGTTCAGTTCCGTTTCCTCGAAAAAAAGATCCACTACTGATATGAAAACCCTCTGGAGGCGTCACCAGCTCCTCAACCACCTGATCCTCATCCTGGGCATCGCCTTCCTGGCGTTGCCACTGTGGATGGTCTTTGCCTCCTCAACGCATGAGCCGGCCACCCTGATCCGGGATGGCATGCAGCTGACCGTGGGCAATCACTTCTGGGAGACCTACTCCAGCGTCCTGAATGCCAAGGAAGGCTTCACCGAGCAGGTGACGGCCGCCTCAATGATGCTCAACAGCTTCATCCTTGGCTTTGGTTTCGCTGTTGGCAAGATCGTCATCTCCGTCACAGCCGCCTATGCCATCGTCTACTTCCGGTTTCCGCTTGGGTCCTTCCTCTTCTGGGTGATCTTCACCACCCTCCTGCTGCCCCTTGAGGTCCGGATCATCCCGTCGTACAAGGTGGTCGCGGACCTGGGAATGCTGAACACCTACTCCGGATTGATTGTTCCGCTGATTGCGTCTGCCACCGGGACCTTCTTCTTCCGTCAGTTCTTCCAGTCGGTTCCGGATGAGTTGTTGGAAGCGGCCAAGCTCGATGGCGCCGGGGCCTGGAAGTTCTTCATTGACATCCTCCTTCCCCTCTCCCGGACCATGTCCGCCGCGTTGTTCATCATCATGTTTGTCGTCGGCTGGAACCAGTACCTCTGGCCCCTGCTGATGACCACCGATGAGAGCTACACGACCATTGTGCTCGGCATCAAGTCTGTGATGCAGAACATCGACGGCTACCGTCTTCCAGAATACAACCGCGGCTTTGCCCTGGCGATCCTTGCCCTCATTCCTCCCATTCTCATCGTTGTGGCCTTCCAGCGATGGTTCATCAAGGGACTTCTCGAAAGCGATAAATGACTTCCTTACTCCTTCAGGGGCTCGAAAAAACCTACCCCAACGGCGCCCATGCCGTGCAGGGCATTGACCTGGAAATCCAAGCGGGAGAGCTGACGGTCTTCGTGGGCCCCTCCGGATGTGGCAAATCGACGCTGCTGCGCATGATTGCCGGGCTCGAAGAAATCAGCTCCGGCACCCTCTTGCTCGATGGGCAGCCCATCAACCAGGTGGAACCGGCTCACCGAGACGTGGCCATGGTGTTTCAGAACTACGCCCTCTATCCGCACATGACGGTGCGGCGCAACATGTCGTATGCTCTGAAAAACCGGAAGGTGCCTCAGCCGGAAATCGACCGTCGGGTGCAGGAGGCTGCGCGGATGCTGCAGCTGGAGGAATTGCTCGACCGCAAGCCCTCTCAGCTTTCCGGCGGTCAGCGCCAGCGTGTGGCCATGGGCCGGGCAATCGTCCGGGAGCCCAAGCTGTTTCTCTTCGATGAACCCCTCTCCAACCTGGATGCACAGCTCCGGGCACAGATGCGAGTAGACATCCGCAAGCTCCAGCGCCAGCTTCAGGTCACCTCCATTTTTGTCACCCACGACCAGGTGGAAGCCATGACCATGGGCGACCGATTGGCGGTGCTGAATCAGGGGAGGCTGGAGCAGATCGGCACGCCCATGCAGGTGTACAGTCAACCGGCCTCCGAGTTTGTGGCCGCCTTCATTGGCTCTCCGCGCATCAACCTGCTCTCCGGCCACCTCAGGCAAGGC
>JAYOTF010000087.1:0-1549 GCA_038150265.1 Deltaproteobacteria bacterium
CCTCGACTTCATCAACAAGCGGCTTCAGGGCCTGAGCCAGAGCCTGCGCTGATCCTCATGATGCTCCGTCCGGAGAAGGGGCAGCGCCGAGCGCTCAGCCCCCTTGAAAGGGCAGGAGCAGGGAGCCTTAGACGACGTCGGAGCCGCCCCCGCCGGCAATGACGATCTTGCCTTCTTCCTCGAGCTTCTTGACCACCTTGATGATCTTCTGCTGCGCGGCTTCGACATCGGAGACCTTGACGGGGCCGAGGTTTTCCAGGTCGTCCCGGACCATCTCGGCTGCACGAGACGACATGGAGCTGAAGATGAGCTCGCGGATCGCATCGCTGGCAGTCTTGAGGGCCAGGACCATGTCTGCCTGATCGACGTCCTTGAGGACGGTCTGCATCTGCTTGGAGTCGATGAGGGAGAGGTCCTCGAAGGTGAACATGAGCTCGCGGATCGACTCGGCCAGGTCCGGATTCGATTCCTCGATGGTGGCCAGGATCCGGGTCTCCGTCGCCTTGTCCACCGCGTTGAGGATTTCCGCCACCGGGGCAATGCCGCCCACTTTGGCGGCACTGGTTCCAGCGATTTTCATTTCCTCTGCCAACGCGTCGTTGATCTCTGTCACCACCCCAGGCGGAATGCTCTCGAGGGTCGCCATCCGGAACATCACATCCGACTGCACATTCTCCGGAAGCGCCCGGAGGACCGAGGACTGCTGGTCGACGTTGGTGAGGTACGAGAGGATGAGGGCGATCGTCTGCGGGTGCTCGCCCCGGACGTAGTTCGAGATCATGATCGGCTCCGCAAACCGCAGGGAGTCGAGCCCGCCCTCTTCGTTTCCAGAGCGGAGGTTGCCTTCCAACTCCTTCGCCTTGTCCGGACCCAGCGCCTTGGTGAGGGCGTTGCGGACAAAGTCCGGGGAGTTGTCCAGCGACACCCCCTCTTCCTGCATCACCGAGTTCCGGTAGAACTCTTCCAGCACAATGTCCAACTCCTCGGGAGCGACATCCGTGAAGCGGGTCATGAAGTAGCCGACCTGCTGGATCTCCTGCTCATCCAGGTTCTTCATGATCTCCGCAGCCCCTTCCTCTCCTAACGCCAGAAGCAGGATAGCGGCTTTTTTGGGACCGGTTAGCTTACCAACACTCATACGACCTAATTGAACAGGAGTCCGTGATCAGCAGAAAGCCGGGGCCGGCTCGGGCACCCATGCTCCGGCCTGCACTCACCGGACAAGTTAACATTTGCTTTGAAGAAGTGGGGGAGACCAGCATGAGGCTCGTCACGAGTTAGACGCCTCAAGAGGGATGGAATGCACGTTACCATCAATTTTTTGAATTGCCTACCCTTTTCACGGGATTTTCCCTCCCCGGGGTCACCTTCCCCGTTTCGATCCCTTCTGCCATTCAATATCTGCTCCAAATGCCTACCGGCGTCACACCTGTGGTCCAGATGGCTCGCTTTTGGGCGGCAGGGCCACCGCCTGAAACAAATGGCTGGCAGAATGGGCTACGGTTGGTGGAGACGGCCGCTTGGTGGTCATCCCAGCGCAGGCTGGGAT